>NZ_JBHVPP010000025.1:0-156708 GCF_042887295.1 Streptomyces sp. NPDC057950 | reverse complement strand
CGCGTAGGCCGGGGGCCCGGCTCGACGCCCGGGTACGGGGCGCGCGCCGCGCCACACCGGAGCGGAGGACGCCCCTGCGGGCCGGGCCGGGGCACGTGGCATGGGGTGGGGTGGGGAGCGGGCCCGCGTAGGCCGGGGGCCCGGCTCGACGCCCGGGTACGGGGCGCGCGCCGCGCCACACCGGAGCGGAGGACGCCCCTGCGGGCCGGGCCGGGGCACCCGATGCCCGTGCCGGCGAGGCGCACCGGATGCCGTGGGCGTCAGCGCACCGGATGCCCGTGGGAGGCCGCCCGGTCGCCCGATCCCGTGGGGCGCCTCGGGGTGGGTCGGGAGGGAGCGGCGTGGAGTCGGTGGCCGGGCAGGACGTACGGGACGCGCTGCCCGAGGGGCTGCGCCCGCCCGCTCAGGGAAGGGTGAGGTGGCCCTGTACCACCGGGGCCACGCGCGCGACGATCGCCTCCAGGTCCGCCGAGGCCAGCGGCTCGACCTTGATCACGTAGCGGAGCATCGCCACCCCCACCAGCTGGGCGGCGGCCAGCTCGGCGCGGAGTTCGGCGTCGGGGAGGTCGACCTGCTGGGCGATGCGGCGCAGCAGCTGGGCGGCGATGAGCCGGCGGAAGACGGCCGCGGCGGTCTCGTTGTTCACGGCGGAACGGACGATCGCCAGGAGCGGCGCGCGGGTGGCCGGGTTCTCCCAGATGCCGAAGATGAAGCGGGTCAGGCGGTCCCCCACGCCGTCGAGCGGGCCGTCCTCGACCGCCACGGGGGCCGCCAGGGCGGGGGCGAAAGCGACCTCGATGGCCGCCTCGAAGACCTGCTCCTTGGTGCCGAAGTAGTGGTGCACCAGGGCGGAGTCGACCCCGGCGGCCTTCGCGATGCCACGGACCGACGTCTTCTCGTAGCCCCGCTCCGAGAACTCCGCGCGGGCCGCGTCCAGGATGCGGTCGCGGGTGGCGGGGGCCGCCTCCGTCTGCGTACGGGAGGGGCGCCCCCGGCGGCGCGGGGCTGCGTCCGTCACCGGCGGGGCACCTTGACGGCGGAGGCGAGGTGCAGTCGGGTGAAGGCGAGGGCCTCGGCGAGGTCCGCCTCGCGTTCGGCGCTGGACATCGCGCGGCGGGTGTTGACCTCGATGACGACGTGGCCGTCGAAGCCGCCGAGCGCGAGGCGCTCCAGCAGCTCCGCGCAGGGCTGGGTGCCGCGGCCCGGGACCAGGTGCTCGTCCTTGTTGGAACCGTTGCCGTCGGCGAGATGGACGTGGCCGAGGCGGTCGCCCATGCGGTCGATCATCTGGAGGGCGTCCGTGCGGGCGGTCGCGGTGTGGCTGAGATCGATCGTGTAGTGGCGGTAGTCGTCCTTCGTGACGTCCCAGTCGGGGGCGTACGCGAGCATCTCGCGGTCGCGATAACGCCAGGGATACATGTTTTCGACGGCGAAGCGGACGTCCGTCTCGTTCGCCATCTGCCAGACACCGGAGACGAAGTCGCGCACGTACTGGCGCTGCCAGCGGAAGGGCGGGTGGACGACGACGGTGCCGGCGCCGAGCTTCTCGGCTGCCGACCGGGCGCGCTGGAGTTTGGTCCAGGGGTCGGTGGACCAGACGCGCTGGGTGATGAGCAGGCAGGGGGCGTGGACGGCGAGGATCGGGATCCGGTGGTGGTCGGAGAGCCGGCGCAGAGCGTCGATGTCCTGGCTGACGGGGTCGGTCCACACCATGACCTCGACACCGTCGTAGCCGAGGCGCGCCGCGATCTCGAAGGCCGTCGCCGTCGACTCCGGATACACGGACGCCGTGGACAGCGCGACCTTCGCATCCGGGATGCGCACCACTGGTTCTGCCACGAGGGACAGAGTACGGGGAGTGGCCTGAGCACGGGGAGGCGGTGACCCGCGGACCCCCCGGAACCGGCCGTCCCGCCCTCAGGGGCCCCGCGAACGGGCCCCCGCCCCCTGGACCCCCGATCGCCCCGAAGGGCTCGTCCTCACCCGCCTGACGGGCTGCACACGCCTGACGGGCTGCGGACATGACCCCGGAGGCCCGTCGGAAAGGGACTACACGGATTCCATCTGGTCCAGACGCCGCAGGATGACACCCTCCCGAAGGGCCCAGGGACAGATCTCCAGGGTCTCCACCCCGAAGAGATCCATCGCCCCCTCGGCGACCAGCGCGCCCGCGAGCAGCTGCCCCGCCCGCCCCGGGGAGACCCCGGGGAGCTCCGCCCGCTCGCCGACCGTCATCGAGGCGAGCCTCGGCACCCAGTCCTGCAGAGAACGCCGCTTCAGCTCGCGCTGCACGTACAGCCCGTCCGTGGAGCGCGCCGCCCCGGCCAGCCGGGCGAGCTGCTTGAAGGTCTTGGAGGTGGCGACGACATGGTCGGGGGCGCCGAAGCGGCTGAACTCCCCGACCGTACGGGCGATCTGCGCCCGGACATGACGCCGCAGCGCCTTGACGTCGGCCGGATCCGCGGGATCGGCCGGCAGCCAGCCCGCGGTCAGCCGCCCCGCGCCCAGCGGCAACGACACCGCCGCGTCCGGCTCCTCGTCCAGGCCGTACGCGATCTCCAGCGATCCCCCGCCGATGTCGAGGACCAGCAGCTTGCCCGCCGACCAGCCGAACCATCGACGGGCGGCCAGGAACGTCAGCCTGGCCTCCTCCGCGCCCGTCAGCACCTGGAGCTCGACACCGGTCTCGGCCTGCACCCGGGCCAGTACGTCGTCCGCGTTGCTGGCCTCACGCACGGCGGAGGTGGCGAACGGCAGCATCGCCTCGACGCCCTTGTCCTCGGCGGCCTCCAGCGCGTCCTGGACCGTCTCGATGAGTTTGTCGACACCGTCGGAGCCGATCGCCCCGCTCTCGTCGAGCAGTTGGGCGAGCCGCAATTCGGCCTTGTGCGAGTGCGCGGGCAGCGGGCGCGCGCCGGGGTGTGCATCCACCACCAGCAGATGCACCGTGTTCGAACCCACGTCGAGGACACCGAGTCTCATGTACGGAACGCTACTGCGGCCGGGCCCGCCCGCCGTCCCCGGAGCGGCCTCCGGCGACTTACCCTGGACGCGTGCCAAAGACGAAAAAGGCGAAGCCTGACAATTCGGCCAAGGGTTCTTCGCAGGCGAAGGCCACCAAGTCCAAGAAGTCCCCGAAGGCGGCGCAGGTGAAGGCCTCGGCGTCCGACGAGAAGGGACTCGACTTCGCGCGGGCATGGGTGGAGTTTCCGGATCCCGCCGACGACGAGCAGGTCTTCCGGTGCGATCTGACATGGCTGACCTCTCGCTGGAACTGCATCTTCGGCAGCGGCTGCCAGGGCATCCAGGCCGGTCGCGCCGACGACGGCTGCTGCACGCTGGGGGCCCACTTCTCGGACGAGGACGACGAGAAGCGGGTGGCCGGGCACGTGGCGCGGCTCACGCCGGACCTCTGGCAGCACCATGACATCGGCCTGGAGACGGGCTGGGTGTCGCAGGACGAGGACGGCGAGCGCCAGACGCGCCCGTACGAGGGCTCGTGCATCTTCCAGAACCGGCCCGGTTTCGCCGGTGGCGCGGGCTGCTCGCTGCACATCCTGGCGGTCAAGGAGGGCCGCGAGCCGCTGGAGACCAAGCCGGACGTGTGCTGGCAGTTGCCGGTGCGCCGGACGTACGAGTGGATCGACCGGCCCGACGACTCCCGGGTGCTCCAGGTCTCGATCGGCGAGTACGACCGCCGGGGCTGGGGTCCGGGCGGCCACGACCTGCACTGGTGGTGCACGTCGGCGACCTCGGCGCACGGAGCGGGCGACCCCGTGTACGTCTCGTACCGCCCGGAGCTCGTGGAGCTGATGGGCAAGGCCGGGTACGACCGGCTGGTCGAACTCTGTGAGCAGCGGCTGGCCTCGCAGCTGCCGCTGCTCGCACCGCATCCCGCGGACCCGGTCGCCTGACCGTCAGGACGGGACCGGGTCGCCGGTGTCCGTGGGCGGCGCGGTCGAGCCGTCCGGGTGGGACGGGGTCGGGTCCGTGGGCGTGGGGGTCGGCGACGGGCCGGAAGGGGTCGGCCCCGGGTCGGGATCGGACGAGGGCGTCGTCGAACCGGGGCCGGACGGCGTGGGGCTGCCGGACGCCGGACCGGGGCCGGATCCGCCGGGGGCGGACGGGCCCGCGCTCCCGTACCCGCCGATCGTGACCACGGCGCCCGCGGGCGCGATCGCCACGCGCGCGCTCCAGTGGCCCGCCGGCTGGCGGAGCTGGTCCACGTACACCTTGATCGTCACCGACTCCCCGGGGGCGAGCGCGCCCGAGGACCGGCTGAGGTAGAGCCAGGGCGCTCCGGAACGCGCGGACCAGTGGACCGTCGAACTCCCGGCCGCGGTCAACCTGATGAAGGTCGTGTCGCCGCTCCCCGTGGCCTGTACGGAGAGGTCTCCCGCGGCACTGCCCGCGCCCACGGCACTGGTGACCTCCACGGACACGTCGGGCGTGCCGTCGCCCTTGGCGAAGCGGCCGCCGGGTCTGATGCTGGCGTTGCCCGCGTTCTCGTAGCCGCCCCCGTTCTCGCCGCCGATGCCGTCGTGGCCGTGCGCCTCGCTCGCGGAGGCCTGGCGGCCGTCGGCCCCCTCTCCGGTGAGGGGCGCGCCGCGGTAGGCCGCCCAGAGGGCGAACACGGGCGCGGCGACGACCGTGGCGACGACGGTCGTGGTGACGGCGCGCGCCCGCAGCCGGTCCCGGCGGGCGGCCCGGTCCTTGGGGTCCATCGGGAAGCCGCGCCGGTCGAAGCGCGGCGCGCCGCCCCGGGTCCGCGGGACGTGCTCGAGCGCGATGTGCAGGGCGGCGCGCGGAGCCCGCAGGACGGGGAGCGCGGCGGGCGTGACCGTGCCGGGCCAGGTGCCGGGCGCGGCGCGTTCGGCGGTGCGGCGGCAGCGCGGGCAGTCGTCGACGTGCCGGACGAGTTCGCGCCGCAGGCCGGCGCTCAGGACCAGCTGGCTGTCGCCGGTGAGGCGGGCGACGCTCGGGCAGGTGCCGGTCTCGACGACGGCGAGGGCGGCCCGGGTGCGTTCGACCTCGCAGGCGGCGGAGGCGAGCAGCTCGCGCGCCTTGGTGGCGTCCATGCCGAGGACGGCGGCGACCTCGTGGGCGGCGAGCTGGTGGCGGACGGCGAGTTCCAGCGCCTCCCGCTGCTCGGGGGTGGTGCCGGCGGCCTCCGGCCAGGCCAGCAGGGCGAGTTCGCGCTGCCGCTGGACCCGGGCCTCTTCGGAGACGGGGGCGGCGAGCGCCTCGGCCGCGCGCCGGTCGGCGGCTTCCTTGTCACCGTTGTCACCCTTGTCGCCCTTGGGGGTCGTACGGCGGCCGGAGGCGTGCGTCGCCTGGTGTCTGCGCCGGGCCTCGGTGAGCTTGCGCAGGCAGGACCAGCGGGCGAGCGCGTACAGCCAGGCCCGGCGGTCGTCCTGGGACTCCGGGGAGCGCTGGCCCCGGCGGTCGGCGAGCGCGAGGACGTCGCCGAGCGCGGCGGTGGCCGCGTCGTGGTCGCACAGCACGGACAGGCAGTAGGTGAACAGGCCGTCCAGATAGGGCTCGTAGCGCGCGGGAGGGCGCTGGGCCATCGTGCGGGCCGATGCGCCACGGGGCAGGGTCACCCGCTTGCGCGCTGCACCGCGCGCCCGGTGTGCGCCGGTGGTGTGCGTGGTGTGTGTCGAGGTCTCCGGACTGCTGCTCATCACCCGTGCGACCGTAGGTGCCCGACCGCGACCCCTTCTTCCCCCTTGAGCATATTTAATCCGTACGGGTGAAACGATCCCTCATAAGGGGACACGAACCTCCGATTCCGTGGCCTGGGCCTCCACGGGCGGCGACGGACGGGGGGCGCGCGGCCCGTCCCCGTCGGCGGGAGCCCCCGGCGCGACAGGGGAGAACCGAAGGAGCGGGCCGGTGACAAGTTCGCGGCGGGCATGACGGCCGACCGCGCTGTCGGTGGCCTCGGCTACGGTTCGGTCATGGCTGCCCGTACGAAAACCGCGAAGGACCGTCCGTCCTACCGCTGCACCGAGTGCGGATGGCAGACGGCCAAGTGGCTCGGCCGCTGCCCCGAGTGCCAGGCGTGGGGGACGGTCGAGGAGTACGGCGCACCCGCGGTCCGGACCACGACGCCCGGCCGTGTCACCACCTCCGCGGTGCCCATCGGCCAGGTGGACGGCCGCCAGGCCACCGCGCGCAGCACCGGCGTACCCGAGCTGGACCGTGTCCTGGGCGGCGGCCTGGTGCCCGGCGCGGTCGTCCTGCTCGCGGGCGAGCCCGGCGTCGGGAAGTCCACCCTTCTCCTGGACGTGGCGGCGAAGGCGGCGAGCGACGAGCACCGCACGCTGTACGTGACGGGTGAGGAGTCGGCGAGCCAGGTCCGGCTGCGGGCCGACCGCATCAAGGCCATCGACGACCACCTCTATCTGGCCGCGGAGACCGACCTGGCCGCCGTCCTCGGCCACCTGGACGCCGTGAAGCCGTCACTCCTCATCCTCGACTCGGTCCAGACCGTCGCCTCCCCGGAGATCGACGGCGCCCCGGGCGGCATGGCCCAGGTCCGTGAGGTCGCCGGGGCACTCATCCGCGCCTCCAAGGAGCGCGGCATGTCGACCCTCCTCGTGGGCCATGTCACCAAGGACGGCGCGATCGCCGGCCCCCGCCTGCTCGAACACCTCGTGGACGTCGTCCTGAGCTTCGAGGGCGACCGCCACGCCCGCCTCAGGCTGGTCCGAGGCGTCAAGAACCGTTACGGGACGACGGACGAGGTCGGCTGCTTCGAGCTGCACGACGAGGGCATCACGGGCCTGACCGACCCCTCCGGTCTCTTCCTCACCCGGCGCGCCGAGCCGGTCCCGGGCACCTGTCTGACCGTGACCCTGGAAGGCCGCCGGCCCCTGGTGGCGGAGGTGCAGGCCCTCACGGTGGACTCGCAGATCCCGTCCCCCCGCCGGACGACCTCCGGTCTGGAGACGTCGCGCGTCTCCATGATGCTGGCCGTCCTGGAGCAGCGGGGCCGGATCAGCGCCCTCGGAAAACGTGACATCTACTCGGCGACGGTCGGCGGTGTGAAGCTCTCCGAGCCGGCCGCCGACCTCGCGATCGCCCTCGCGCTCGCGTCCGCGGCGAGTGACACTCCTCTCCCCAAGAACCTCGTCGCGATCGGCGAAGTGGGCCTCGCCGGGGAGGTCAGACGGGTCACAGGGGTGCAGCGGCGACTGGCCGAAGCACACCGACTGGGCTTCACCCACGCCCTCGTTCCGGGCGATCCGGGCAGGACGCCACCCGGTATGAAGGTCCTGGAAGTCGCCGACATGGGCGAGGCGCTGCGGGTCCTTCCGCGCTCCCGTCGTCGAGAGGCCCCACGGGAGGACGAAGAGCGCCGGTAGACTTTGCCCTGGTCTCGCCCGTCCGTACGAACCCAGGGCGACCGGAAACCCGCGACCGGAGGAGTGCAGTGGCAGCCAACGACCGGGCAGCAGCTCCCGGAAAGTCCGGTGGGAGCTCCGGTGCCGATGGCCTGATGCGCGCCTCATTGAGCGCCGTGGCACCCGGCACGGCCCTGCGCGACGGGCTCGAACGAATTCTCCGCGGCAACACCGGCGGACTCATCGTGCTCGGCTGGGACAAGACCGTCGAGTCGATGTGCACCGGCGGCTTCGTACTGGACGTGGAGTTCACCGCGACCCGCCTGCGCGAGTTGTGCAAGCTCGACGGCGGCATCGTGATCGACAAGGACCTCACCAAGATCCTCCGGGCGGGCGTGCAACTGGTGCCCGACCCGACGATCCCCACCGAGGAGACGGGTACGCGGCACCGCACCGCGGACCGGGTGAGCAAGCAGGTCGGCTTCCCCGTCGTCTCGGTCTCCCAGTCGATGCGGCTCATCGCCCTCTACGTCGACGGTCAGCGCCGCGTCCTGGAGGACTCCGCCGCGATCCTCTCGCGTGCCAACCAGGCTCTCGCGACCCTGGAACGCTACAAGCTCCGCCTGGACGAGGTCGCGGGCACGCTCTCCGCGCTGGAGATCGAGGACCTCGTCACCGTCCGGGACGTGTCGGCGGTGGCCCAGCGTCTGGAGATGGTGCGCCGCATCGCGACCGAGATCGCCGAGTACGTGGTGGAGTTGGGCACCGACGGACGTCTGCTCGCCCTCCAGCTCGACGAGTTGATCGCGGGCGTGGAGCCCGAGCGTGAGCTGGTGGTCCGCGACTACGTGCCCGAGCCCACCGCGAAGCGCTCCCGCACGGTCGACGAGGCCCTCTTCGAGCTGAACGCCCTCGCCCATGCCGAGCTGCTCGAACTGCCCACGGTGGCAAGGGCGTTGGGTTACACCGGCTCCCCCGAGGCGCTCGACTCCGCGGTCTCGCCGCGCGGCTTCCGGCTCCTCGCCAAGGTCCCGCGTCTGCCAGGCGCGATCATCGACCGTCTCGTCGAGCACTTCGGTGGCCTCCAGAAGCTTCTCGCGGCCAGCGTCGACGATCTCCAGGCGGTCGACGGGGTCGGCGAGGCGCGGGCGCGCAGCGTACGCGAGGGGCTTTCGCGGCTGGCGGAGTCGTCGATCCTGGAACGGTACGTCTGACGATCCGCGGGTGACCCGGGGATCCGGATCACCCGCGGATGCGGACCGCCCGGGGATCCGGATGGCCCGGGGATGGAAACCATCCGGGCATCCGGACCGTCCGGCGCCTCAGTCCTGCGACAGCACGAACGAGGTCTGTGCCTTCGCCAGACCCGGCGCCTTCGCCTCCACCAGGTAGGTGCCCGCCGACGCCGAGCCCGCGGGGGGCGTTGCGCACTCGGGGGCGCTGGCCGTGCGGTCCCAGTCCACCGTGTAGGTCACCTGACCGCCCGCCGGAACACGGAAGAAGAGACTCGAGACGTCCTTGGGACAGTCGGCGGAGGACCAGAAACTCTTGTCCTCCCCGGCCTGAGTGATCGTCAGGACGGCTTTCTTCGGGCCGAGGTCGACCTTGCAGTCGCTGCCGGAGGAGTTCTTCGCGATCAGCTGGACCGAGGGCTTGGCGCCGGGGCCGTACGAGTTGTGGACGCTGCGCAGGGTCAGCTTGACCGCGCCCGCCGCGCAGTTGGGGAGAGTGGAACCGGCCGGGACCTGATCGGCGGATCCGGCGGAGCCGGTGCCTCCGCCGTTGGAGCCGCCGCCGTTGGAGCCGCCGCCGTTGGAGCCGCCGGTGCCTCCGGCCGATCCGCCGCCGGAACCGTCCCCGCTGCCGGAACCGTCGCCGTCGCCACTGCCGCCGCCGGTGTTCGCGCTGCCGCTCGACTCGTCGCGTCCGCCCGGGTGTTGGCTTATGGCCGGGCCGGATCCCGAGGGTCCCGGGGTGATCGTCTCCACGGGGCCCTTGCCGTTGGAACCGTCCGCGCCCTTCTTGCCGCCGCCGCCCCCGGTGCTGACGATCCAGACCGTCAGCAGCGCCAACAGAGCGACCAGAGACAGCAGAACGGCCCTCCGACGCCAGTAGATGGTGGAGGGTAGCGGCCCGACCGGATTGCGCAGAGATCCCACGGCGCAAACTGTACGAGAGATCGGGGCCGGGGCTTGCCCCACCCGCCGCCCTGGGCGTCAACTTTTCCGGATCATCATCTCGGCAGCCCGGTCCAGTTGTCGCCCCCGCCCGGATTTCGCCCCCGTCGCCCCTACCCGACCCGTCCGTTCCTGGGGGCTCCGCCCCCAGGCCCCCGGTCGGCCTGAACGGCCTCGTCCTCGATCGCCGGACGAGCCGGCCATGTCAGCCCGTCCGGCGATCGAGGACGAGCCCTTCGGGCGAAGCGGGGGTCCAGGGGGGCAGCGCCCCTGGCGGGGGGTCTGGGGGCGGAGCCCCCAGGGATGGGACGGGCAGGGGCGGCGGGGGCGAGGAACCCGGGCGCGCGCCGGGGGCGGGCGCGCAACCCGCCCATGTACGCGAGAAGCACGCCCCGGCACCGACCCATGGCAGGATCGGAAACGTCATGACTGCACCCACCTTGCCCACACCCAGCCCCCAGCCCACCACCTCCGGCGAGACCCTGCACGAGCCGGTGATCACCTGGTTCGACGAGCACGCCCGCGACCTCCCCTGGCGCCGCCCCGACGCCGGCCCCTGGGGCGTGATGGTCAGTGAGTTCATGTTGCAGCAGACCCCGGTGAGCCGCGTCCTGCCCGTGTACGAACAGTGGGTGGCCCGCTGGCCCCGCCCCGCCGACCTCGCCAAGGAGGCGCCCGGCGAAGCCGTCCGTGCCTGGGGCCGGCTCGGCTACCCCCGCCGCGCCCTCCGGCTGCACGGCGCCGCGGTCGCCATAACGGAACGCCACGGCGGCGACGTACCCACGGAGCACGCACAGCTGCTCGCGCTGCCCGGCATCGGCGAGTACACCGCCGCGGCGGTGGCGTCCTTCGCGTACGGCCAGCGGCACGCCGTGCTGGACACGAACGTCCGCAGGGTGTTCGCCCGAGCCGTGGCCGGCGTGCAGTACCCGCCCAACGCCACCACGGCCGCCGAGCGCAAGCTCGCCCGCGCCCTGCTCCCCGAGAGCGAGAGCACCGCCTCCCGCTGGGCCGCCGCCTCCATGGAACTCGGCGCGCTGATCTGCACGGCGAAGAACGAGAGCTGCCACCGCTGCCCGATCGCCGCCCAGTGCGCGTGGCGGCTGGCGGGCAAGCCGGCGCACGACGGCCCGCCGCGCCGCGGCCAGACGTACGCCGGGACCGACCGTCAGGTACGCGGCAAGCTGCTCGCCGTACTCAGGGAGGCCGTCACGCCCGTCCCGCAGTCCGCCCTGGACCGCGTGTGGGAGGAGCCGGTGCAGCGGGCGCGGGCTCTGGACGGGCTCGTCGCCGACGGACTCGTCGAACCCCTCACGGGTGGTTTGTATCGGCTGCCCCTGACCTAGTCACGACCGTCACGCACTCCACGGACCGCCAAATCATCCCGAACCAGGGCATGTAGTCACCTCGCCTTACCCGCCTCCTCCCTCCGTTACACAACCGACGTACAGCCGAGTGCTCGTCGCAGGCTGTCTCGGACAACCCCGTGACAACGCCTCCGTAGCTTCATTCCCGTACCGCACACACAGCGGAACGACAGCGGTGCACAGGCGATGGACAACCGGCAGCAGGCGGGTCGGAAACGGGGATGGAGGCGGTTGATCATGGCGCACGGCGAGGTGCTCGAATTCGAGGAGTACGTCCGCACTCGGCAGGACGCGCTGCTGCGCAGTGCCCGTCGCCTGGTCCCCGACCCCGTGGACGCCCAGGACCTGCTGCAGACCGCGCTCGTCCGCACGTACGGCCGCTGGGACGGCATCGCGGACAAGCGGCTGGCCGACGCCTACCTGCGCCGCGTGATGATCAATACGCGGACCGAGTGGTGGCGGGCGCGGAAGCTCGAGGAAGTCCCCACCGAGCAGCTCCCGGACGCCCGCGTCGAGGACTCCACCGAGCAGCACGCGGACCGCGCGCTCCTCATGGACATCATGAAGGTGCTGGCTCCGAAGCAGCGCAGTGTCGTGGTGCTGCGACACTGGGAGCAGATGTCCACGGAGGAGACGGCCGCCGCGCTCGGCATGTCGGCCGGAACGGTCAAGAGCACACTGCACCGGGCGCTGGCCCGGCTCCGCGAGGAGCTGGAGAGCCGGGACCAGGAGGAGCGCGGCGCCCGCGCGCTCGAACCGGGTAAGGAGCGGGAGCGTTGCGCGGCCTAGGAATTCGGGCCAGGAGTACCGGCCGGGTACTGAAGGCGGGGGGTGCGGCGACGGCCGTGCTCGCCGCCCTCGGCCTTTTCCTGACCGCTTGTGCCACGGGTGGTACGGGAGCCCGTGACGAAGGCCCGGCAGGCAGTGAGGCGGTGGCCAAGGGGCCTACGACGCCCACCACCTCCCCCTCGGCCACGAAGGCCCCCAAGCGGGTGGACGTGGTCAAGCTCGTCAAGGACGATCCCAAGGTCAGTCCGTCGGTCAAGAGCGCCCTCAAGCCGTGCGTGGCCGACGAGTACCCGGTGGACGTGTCGTACGGGGAACTGACCGGGGGACCCTCGGACGACGTCGTGGTCAATGTGATGACCTGCGGAGACGCCGTCGGCATCGGCTCCTACGTGTACCGCGAGGATAAGGGCCGGTACGAGAACGTGTTCAAGACCGAGGAACCGCCGGTCTACGCGGAGATCGACCGGGGCGATCTGGTGGTCACCCAGCAGCTGTACAAGAGGGGCGACCCGGTGTCGTACCCCTCCAGCGAGGAAGTGATCACCTACGGCTGGTCCGCGGCCCACTTCACCGAGGAGTCCCGGACGCACAACGACTACAGCAATGCCGTGGGCGCCACCGACGCCCCCTCCCCCGCCGCGAACTGAAGAGCAGACGGAACAAACGGAGCAGCCGGATGGCAGAGCAGACCCACGTCCTGTTCGTCGAGGACGACGATGTCATCCGCGAGGCCACACAACTCGCGCTGGAGCGGGACGGCTTCGCGGTCACCGCCGTGCCCGACGGCCTGGCGGGCCTGGCGGCGTTCCGCGCGAACCGCCCCGACATCGCCCTCCTGGACGTCATGGTCCCCGGCCTCGACGGCGTCAGCCTGTGCCGCCGTATCCGTGACGAGTCCACCGTCCCCGTGATCATGCTGTCGGCGCGGGCCGACTCGATCGATGTCGTCCTGGGTCTGGAGGCGGGCGCCGACGACTACGTGACGAAGCCCTTCGACGGTGCCGTGCTGGTCGCCCGCATCCGCGCGGTGCTGCGGCGCTTCGGGCACGCGAGCGGCCCGAACGCGGGTACGGACACACCCTCGCCGGTCGACGGCGGCCTGCTCTCCTTCGGGGACGGGGACCTGGAGATCGACACCGAGGGCATGGAGGTGCTCAAGGGCGGGGTGCCGGTCGCGCTGACGCCCACCGAGATGCGGCTGCTGCTGGAGTTCTCGTCCGCACCGGGCACGGTGCTGAGCCGCGACAAGCTGCTCGAACGCGTGTGGGACTACGGCTGGGGCGGTGACACCCGCGTCGTCGATGTCCATGTCCAGCGACTGCGGACGAAGATCGGCCAGGACCGGATCGAGACGGTCCGCGGTTTCGGCTACAAGTTGAAGGCCTGAGCAGGGTATGCGGGGGATGTTCCAGCGCCGGAACCCGGCGGACGACGACAGACCGGGCATCGGCATCGGCATCAGCGGATCCGGCACCGGATCCGGCACCGGCCACGGCGGACCGATCGGCGTCGCCGTCCACGGCGGCATCGGCGGGACGGGTGGGCCCGGCGGTAGGGCGGGCGTGGGCAGCGGGTCGGTCGGCTTCGCCGCCCGCACGGGCACGGGCGGCGGCAGGCCCCAGCGCGGTGGGCGGGCCGCCGAGGCCGGGCTCACCGGCATGCGCACCGGCATCCGGTGGAAGCTGAGCGCGGCCATCGCCATGGTCGGCGCCCTCGTCGCGGTCGCGCTGAGCCTCGTCGTGCACAACGCGGCCCGCGTCTCGATGCTCGACAACTCGCGTGATCTGGCGGACGAACGGATCCAGGTCGCCCAGCGCATGTACGAGTCCGGCCGCACGCAGTCCTTCGGGGTCAAGGTCGACGACCCGACGATCCCGGGCGACCTGCTGGCGAAGGTCAAGGAGGGACGGCGAGCCACCTACGTGGCCGACCGCCCCAACGGCGTGCCGGACATCTGGGCGGCCGTGCCCCTCAAGGACGGCCGTGTCCTCTCGCTCCACACCGGGTTCACGGACCGCAACACCGACGTCATGAAGGACCTCGACCAGGCGCTGATCATCGGCTCGATCGCGGTCGTCTTCGGCGGCAGCGCCCTCGGCGTACTGATCGGCGGTCAGCTGTCGCGGCGGCTGCGCAAGGCCGCGGCCGCCGCGAACCAGGTCGCCAAGGGCGAGACCGACGTCCGCGTACGGGAGGCGATCGGCGGCGTCGTGCGCGACGAGACCGACGACCTGGCGCGGGCCGTGGACGCCATGGCGGACGCGCTCCAGCAGCGCATCGAGGCCGAGCGCCGGGTGACCGCCGACATCGCGCACGAACTGCGCACCCCGGTCACGGGACTGCTCACCGCGGCCGAACTGCTGCCCCCCGGCCGCCCCACCGAACTCGTCCGTGACCGGGCACAGGCCATGCGCACGCTCGTCGAGGACGTCCTGGAGGTGGCCCGGCTGGACGGTGCCTCCGAGCGGGCCGAGCTGCAGGACATCCTGCTCGGCGAGTTCGTGGCCCGCCGGGTGGCCACCAAGGACGCCGACGTCGTCGTACGCGTGATCCACGAGTCGGAGGTCACCACGGATCCGCGCCGCCTGGAGCGAGTCCTGTTCAACCTGCTGGCCAACGCGGCACGGCACGGCAAACCGCCGATCGAGGTCTCCGTCGAGGGCCGCGTCATCCGCGTGCGTGACCACGGTCCCGGTTTCCCCGAGGAACTCCTGGCCGACGGCCCCAGCCGTTTCCGTACCGGCAGCAGCGACCGCTCGGGCCACGGCCACGGACTCGGGCTCACCATCGCGGCGGGCCAGGCCCGGGTGCTCGGCGCCCGGCTGACCTTCCGCAACATCCGGCCCGCGGGCGCCCCGGAGAACATGCCCGCGGAAGGCGCCGTCGCGGTGCTGTGGCTGCCGGAGCACGCGCCCACGAACACGGGCAGCTTCCCCCTGCTGCCGGCGTGAGGGAGCGGCAGCCTGTCGCGGTACCGGTGTGCCGCCGCCGGGCCAGGCCCATGAACGCCTGTGAACGCCTGTGAACGCCCAGGAACAGGAGAAGGAAAAGGCCCCCGGGGCGGACACGCCGGGGGCCTTCGGGTCGAGCGGGAGGGTCAGACGGTTTCCGCCAGGGTCTCCTTCGGCGGCGCGTCGTTCGCCGTGCCGTCGGCCTCGGCGGACTTCGCGGGCGCTCCCGCGCCCCGCAGCGGGACCTCCTTCACGAACACCGCCGCCACCAGTGCGCCCAGGGCCACCACGGATCCCAGCAGGAACGCGGAGTGCGTGCCGGAGGACACCGCGAACTGATAGGCCTCGCGCGCCGCGGCCGGCAGCTTGGCGAGGCTGGCCGCGTCGAGCTGCGCGGACTGCTCGGTCATCTTGGAGCCCAGCGCCCCGGCCCGCTCGGCCATCACGTCCTGGACGCGGTGGTTGAACAGCGCGCCCATGATCGCGACGCCGAAGGACGAGCCCAGCGTACGGAAGAGGGTGGTGGACGAGGACGCGACGCCCATGTCCTTCATCTCGACGCTGTTCTGCGCCACCAGCATCGTGATCTGCATCAGGCAGCCCATGCCCAGGCCGAGCACGGCCATGTACAGGCCCGAGGTCAGCCGGCTGGTCGCGGTGTCCATCTGCGAGAGCAGGAACAGGCCCACGGACATCAGCACACTGCCGACGACCGGGAACGCCTTGTAGCGGCCGCTGCTGGTGGTGACCCGCCCGGCGACCATCGAGGTGACCAGCATCGCGCCGAGCATCGGCAGGAGCAGCAGGCCGGAGTTGGTCGCGGAGGCGCCCTGCACGGACTGCTGGTACAGCGGCAGGAAGAGTACGGCGCCGAACATCACGAAGCCGGTGATGAAGCCGATGAGGGACATCAGCGTGAAGTTGCGGTTGCGGAAGATGTGCAGCGGCAGGATCGGCGAGGCGGCCTTGGTCTGTACGAAGACGAAGCCGACGAGTGCGGCGACACCGATGCCGATGAGCTCCATGATCCGGGCGGAGCCCCAGGCGTACTCGCTGCCGCCCCAGGTGGTGACGAGCACGATGGACGAGATGCCGACGGTCAGCAGACCGGCACCGAGATAGTCGATCTTCGCGTCGACCCGCTTCTTCGGCAGGTGCAGCACGGCGCTGACGGCCAGCAGCGCGACGATGCCGAGCGGCAGGTTGATGTAGAAGGACCAGCGCCAGCCCCAGTGGTCCGTGATGGACCCGCCGACCAACGGTCCGGCGATCATGGCGAGCGCCATGATGCCGGCCATCATGCCCTGGTACTTGCCCCGCTCACGCGGCGGAATGAGGTCCCCGATGATCGCCATGACGCCGACCATCAGACCGCCGGCGCCCAGGCCCTGGATGGCGCGGAAGCCGATCAGCTGTCCCATGTCCTGCGCCATCCCGCTGAGCGCGGACCCGACGAGGAAGATCACGATCGAGGTCATGAAGGCGCCCTTGCGCCCGTACATGTCGCCGAGCTTGCCCCAGATCGGGGTCGAGGCCGCGGTGGCGAGCGTGTACGCGGTGACGACCCATGACAGGTGCTCCAAGCCGCCCAGTTCGCCCACGATCGTCGGCATCGCCGTGCCCACGATCATGTTGTCGAGCATCGCCAGGAGCATCGCGATCATGAGCGCGAGCAGCACGACCCGTACACTGCGTGGTTGTTTCTCGGTCTGCGTGACCGCTTCCGTGTTGTCCGCCATCTTTCCCACTCCCCTGGGTCCCGCTGGATGCCCACTGGTGTCGGGGCGAGTGCCCCTGCTCCGCTACTTACTTGCCGACCGGCAAGTTGACTACACTGAGGAAAAGTAGTCCCGTAACTAGCCGGGCGTCAAGTAAGTTTTCCTGGATTTGCCCGCGGGGCGGCACGTGCGTATCAAGGAGTGCGAGGAGTACGACGATGGGCGGCGACACCATGGACGGCACCAAGCGGCAGCGTCGCGGGGACACCCGCCAGCGCATCCAGGACGTGGCCCTCGAACTCTTCTCCGAGCACGGCTACGAGAAGACCTCGCTCCGCGAGATCGCAGAGCACCTGGACGTCACCAAAGCGGCGCTGTACTACCACTTCAAGACCAAGGAAGACATCCTCAAGAGCCTCTTCCAGGACCTGTCCCGGCCCATGGACGAACTGATCGAGTGGGGACGGCAGCAGCCGCGCACGCTGGCGACTAAGCAGGAGATCCTGCACCGCTACAGCAACGCCCTCGCGGACGCGGCGCCGCTCTTCCGCTTCATGCAGGAGAACCAGGCCGCCGTCCGTGAGCTGCGCACCGGCGAGGACTTCAAGGACCGCATGATCCGCATGATCGACCTGCTCAAGGAGCCGGAAGCGGACCTGACGGACCAGGTCCGCTGCATCAGCGCGCTGTTCTCGATGCATGCCGGGATGTTCATGCTGAAGGACGTCGAAGGCGACCCCGAGGACAAGCGCAAGGCCATCCTGGAGGTCGCCGTCGATCTGGTGACGCAGGCGCACAGCGGTCCCGCCGCCCCGTGAACCGTCACGCCTTCGCGGTCATGCCCACGGGCGCTTAGACCGTCACACCCTTGGAGTGCAGGAAGGCGACCGGGTCGATGGCCGAGCCGTAGTTCGGGGTCGTACGGATCTCGAAGTGCAGGTGCGGCCCGCTGGAGTTCCCGGTGTTGCCCGACAGCGCTATGTGCTGGCCGGTGGTGACGACCTGGCCTATGCGCACGTCGATCCGCGACAGGTGCGCGTACTGGGAGTACGTCCCGTTGCCGTGCTTGATGACGATGGCGTTGCCGTACGCGGGACCGTCGCCGGCGCCGTTGCCGCCGGCCTTGACGACGGTGCCGCCGTGGGCGGCGGACACGTCCGTGCCGAGCGGAACCGCGAAGTCCTGGCCGGAGTGCTTGTGGGCCCACATGCCGCCGGCCTGGTTGAAGGTGGCGGACAGGGTGTACTTCTTCACCGGGTCGATCCACGAGGCGGCCTTCTTGGCCGTGTCGTGCTGAGCCTTCGAGGCGGCCTTGGCCTGGGCGGCGGCCTGGGTCTGCAGGACACCGGCCGTCGTGCTGGTCGCGGCGTTGTCCAGGGTGCTGGCGGACGCGATCCCGGCGCCCAGTACGACCGTGGCGCCCACCGAGGCGGCGAGGACGGCCGTCCGGCTACGGAGCAGGGACGTGCGGGAGTTACGGGACGTGACACGCTTCGACATCTGAACCTCATGGAGACGGGGACGGGGGGCTTGAACCCATCCGGAGCTCGGTCGCTGCCGGAGGGGGCCATCCCTTGGTAACCCGGACCCCGGCGAATCCCCAAAGCCCCCTTCTACGACGCTAGGTCGTACTTGACCCCGAAACGACCGACTCCTTGACAGAAGTCATGACGTGCGTGGATTCGTCCGTTTTTTCTGGAAGAAGTTGGGTTTAACCCCACTTCCCGCCCCGCACGACACGGCGGGAACGAGCTCCCGCCACACCCCGGCGACGGACCCCCGGACCGCCATGTGAGCCCAGCTCGAAAAGTCCGTTTTGCCCCCTTGCTGCTTTCTACTAACAGCCCTAGTACGGGGAAAATCGCCTGTGCGTCATGTCACCGCGCAGGCGTCCGCGGAGCCCCGTCCGACCTCTCCGGCGACCCCCGTCGCGAGACGATCCGGGCCCTTCCGTTGATGTCTGCACACGGGCACGGACACGGGCATGGACACGGGCCAGCACCCCGGCGGCCCGGACACGGGCCGCCCGGACACGAGCCCGCCCGGACACGAGCCCGCCCGAGTACGGAAGCCGGCCGGCGGCGAACGGACCCTGTGCGCGTGCGCGCCTGCGTACGGAGGCCGTGTGCACGTCCGCCGGGGCCGTCGGCCGACGCGCGCTCCGACGCCTCACAGCGGTCCGGGCCCGCCGTCGTACGCGTGCGCGCACCGCCGTGGACAACGAGAAGAGGGGCTGCCCCGGGACCGAAGTCCCGGGGCAGCCCCTCTTCTCCTGCTGAGGCGAACCCGGAGGGCTACGCCTCCTTGCTCAGGTTGGGACCGGCCCCACCCGCGGCCTGCTCGATCGGCGGGACGTCGGGCAGCGCCGACTTCTCCTCGCCCCGGAAGGTGAAGGTCGCGGTGTCGCCCTCGCCCTCCGTGTCGACGACCACGATGTGACCGGGGCGCAGCTCACCGAAGAGGATCTTCTCCGAGAGCGTGTCCTCGATCTCGCGCTGGATCGTGCGACGCAGCGGCCGCGCGCCCAGAACGGGGTCGTAACCCTTCTTGGACAGCAGCTCCTTGGCGGACTGGGAGAGCTCGATGCCCATGTCCCGGTCCTTGAGGCGCTCGTCCACCTTGCCGACCATCAGGTCGACGATCTTGAGGATGTCCTCCTGCGTCAGCTGCGGGAAGACGACCACGTCGTCGACGCGGTTGAGGAACTCGGGACGGAAGTGCTGCTTGAGCTCGTCCGACACCTTGTTCTTCATGCGCTCGTAGTTGGACTTCGTGTCACCCGTGGCCGCGAAGCCCAGGTTGAAGCCCTTCGAGATGTCCCGCGTGCCGAGGTTGGTCGTCATGATGATGACCGTGTTCTTGAAGTCCACGACCCGGCCCTGGGAGTCGGTCAGGCGCCCGTCCTCCAGGATCTGCAGCAGCGAGTTGAAGATGTCCGGGTGGGCCTTCTCGACCTCGTCGAAGAGGACGACCGAGAACGGCTTGCGGCGCACCTTCTCCGTCAGCTGGCCGCCCTCCTCGTAGCCCACGTAACCGGGGGGCGAACCGAAAAGACGCGACACCGTGTGCTTCTCGCTGAACTCCGACATGTCGAGGGAGATCAGCGCGTCCTCGTCGCCGAAGAGGAACTCGGCGAGGGCCTTGGACAGCTCGGTCTTACCGACACCGGACGGGCCCGCGAAGATGAACGAACCACCCGGACGCTTCGGGTCCTTCAGACCGGCCCGGGTACGACGGATCGCCTTCGAGAGCGCCTTGACGGCGTCCTTCTGGCCGATGACCCGCTTGTGGAGCTCGTCCTCCATGCGCAGCAGGCGGCTCGACTCCTCCTCGGTCAGCTTGAAGACCGGGATGCCGGTCGCGGTCGCGAGGACCTCGGCGATCAGCTCGCCGTCGACCTCGGCCACGACGTCCATGTCGCCGGCCTTCCACTCCTTCTCCCGCTTGGTCTTCGCCGCCAGCAGCTGCTTCTCCTTGTCGCGGAGAGAGGCCGCCTTCTCGAAGTCCTGGGAGTCGATGGCCGACTCCTTGTCGCGGCGGACGCCCGCGATCTTCTCGTCGAACTCGCGGAGGTCCGGCGGCGCGGTCATCCGGCGGATGCGCATCCGGGAGCCCGCCTCGTCGATCAGGTCGATCGCCTTGTCCGGCAGGAAGCGGTCCGAGATGTACCGGTCGGCCAGGGTGGCGGCCTGGACCAGTGCCTCGTCGGTGATGGAGACGCGGTGGTGTGCCTCGTAGCGGTCGCGCAGGCCCTTGAGGATCTCGATCGTGTGCGGGAGGGAAGGCTCCGCCACCTGGATCGGCTGGAAGCGGCGCTCGAGGGCCGCGTCCTTCTCGAGGTGCTTGCGGTACTCGTCCAGAGTCGTCGCACCGATGGTCTGCAGCTCACCGCGGGCCAGCATCGGCTTCAGGATCGAGGCCGCGTCGATGGCGCCCTCGGCGGCACCCGCACCGACCAGCGTGTGGAGCTCGTCGATGAACAGGATGATGTCGCCGCGGGTGCGGATCTCCTTGAGCACCTTCTTCAGGCGCTCCTCGAAGTCACCGCGGTAGCGGGAGCCGGCGACCAGCGCGCCGAGGTCCAGGGTGTAGAGGTGCTTGTCCTTGAGGGTCTCGGGCACCTCGCCCTTGACGATGGCCTGCGCCAGGCCCTCGACGACAGCGGTCTTGCCGACACCGGGCTCACCGATCAGGACCGGGTTGTTCTTGGTCCTGCGGGAGAGCACCTGCATGACCCGCTCGATCTCCTTCTCGCGCCCGATGACCGGGTCGAGCTTGGACTCACGAGCGGCCTGGGTGAGGTTCCGGCCGAACTGGTCGAGGACCAGGGACGTGGAGGGGGTGCCCTCGGCAGGACCGCCGGCGGTGGCGGTCTCCTTGCCCTGGTAACCGGAGAGCAGCTGGATGACCTGCTGCCGCACCCGGTTGAGATCGGCGCCCAGCTTGACCAGGACCTGGGCGGCGACGCCCTCGCCCTCTCGGATCAGGCCGAGCAGGATGTGCTCCGTGCCGATGTAGTTGTGGCCCAGCTGAAGGGCCTCGCGGAGCGAGAGCTCCAGGACCTTCTTGGCACGGGGGGTGAAGGGGATGTGCCCGGACGGGGCCTGCTGCCCCTGCCCGATGATCTCCTCCACCTGCTGGCGGACCGCCTCGAGCGAAATCCCGAGGCTCTCCAGGGCCTTAGCGGCGACACCCTCACCCTCGTGGATCAGGCCCAGGAGGATGTGCTCGGTGCCGATGTAGTTGTGGTTGAGCATCCGGGCTTCTTCCTGAGCCAGGACGACAACCCGCCGCGCGCGGTCGGTGAACCTCTCGAACATCGTTAATCGCTCCTCAGAGCGGTCAGGCAGTAAGGGGACGCTCCCCTCCCTGTCCTTCCGCAGCTTAGTCCCGCAAGCGGGGACCGCTCATTCCAACTGCCGACACCGTCCTTGGCCTCCTGACCCCGAACGCCGACATCTGCTCCAACCTGATGGTGCGAGACGATGTTCCCGCAGGCCAGGCAGATACCCTCATGAGCTGTACGCCGATGGCGAACGTGAGGTGCCCAGGCTCTGCGTGTCGCCCCTCCCACTAGGGATGTCTTACCCGTACGCACTGACACTCCATGCAGCGCGCACAGGTTCCCTCCGCTACGGGCGAACATCGTTGCGCCGTCGTTCGTCCCCGCGCGCCCCCCTGTTCGACACTCTGCGCTCATCACGAAACACCCAGCGTAACCCTGGAGCCCTTCCGTCGGTTGCTCCTGTCATGGTTCCCACTGTCCCCCTTCCTCGCCGCCCGCTCGACCCGAGCGACCGGACGCGGCAGTGGTACGAGAACGAACTGGGCTGGACGACCTTGCCCGGCTCACCGGTGCGACTGGCCACCGGCACGCGCTTCGACGTGCTGGAAGTCCCCGCGGAGGCGGGTTTCGCGGCCCTTCGGCACCTCGGTGCGACGTCTCCGGTGGCACTGCGCAGAAACCTGCCGGAACGGCATGGCGAATCCGGTGACTGCGCTGATTTCGGTGATCCCGGGGATTCCGGGGATTCCGGAGCGCGTGAGTCCGCTCTTACGGCCCTTCCGGCACCGCACGGGGGTTCCGCGGTCCGCCCGGGGGACGCATCGTCCCGGTGCGGCGGCCGGCCGGTCCGGCGCGGGGCGCGGATGCGGCTGCTGGTGGCGGCGGGGAGCGCGGAGGAGCTGCCGGGGCTGCTCGACTGGCTGGAGTGGGGCACCCTCGCGCTGGATCTCACGGCGGTCGGGGCGGGCGGGAGCATCGGGGCTCCGCTGCCGCCGGGGGTGCCCGAAGGGCCGATCTCCGCCGGCGGGTACGGTCCGCAGGGGGCCGCCGTCTGGCTGCGGCCCCCTGAGCCGGGGTGCGAGGTGGAACCCTCGCTGCCGACCCTGTCGGCCATGGGGGGCGGTGGGGGCGCCCCCGATCTCGTACGACTCGTGGAGACGATGGCGACCCAGTGCCATCGCATCCGGTTGCGGCGCGCGTGCGCTCAGCCGTTGGCCTTCTCGTAGGCCTCGCGAATGGACGCGGGAACGCGGCCACGGTCGTTGACCTCGTAACCGTTCTCCTTCGCCCACGCGCGGATCTGCGCGGTGTCCTGGCTGCCACCGGAAGCGACGCGGGCCTTTCCGCGTGCCCCCGAAGCGCGGCCACCGGTACGGCGCCCACCCTTCACGTAGGCGTCGAGAAGACCACGCAGCTTGTCCGCATTGGCGGTCGTGAGATCGATCTCGTAGGTCTTGCCGTCCAACGCGAACGTCACCGTCTCGTCCGCCTCGCCACCGTCGAGGTCGTCGACAAGAAGGACCTGAACCTTCTGTGCCACCGGATTTCCTTTCATCGATAACGTGAGGGCCGAGGGTCTGCGGCGTGGCCGCCGTTTCGCGTCCCCTGTTATATGCAGTACTGCAGTACGTCGGAAAGCAAACCGCTTTTGCTGGAAAAACACAAACCCCTGGAGGAGACTCGGGGGCCGCTGGAAGACCGGAAACGTGCGCGTTTCGGACATAGGGAACGCGGGCAAGCCGGCCCGGTGGAATAGTGGCCGGCGATCACAGATGCAGAAGCATCCGGCTGTTGCCCAAGGTGTTCGGTTTCACTCGTTCGAGACCGAGGAACTCCGCGACGCCCTCATCATAGGAACGGAGCAGCTCGGCGTACACATCGGTGTCGACCGGCGTCTCACCGATCTCCACGAAGCCGTGCTTCGCGAAGAAGTCCACTTCGAAGGTGAGACAGAAAACGCGGCGAACGCCGAGCCAGCGGGCGGTGTCCAGCAACTTCTCCAGCAACTGATGACCGACACCGGCGCCCTTGACCGCCGGGTTCACCGCGAGAGTGCGGACTTCCGCGAGGTCTTCCCACATCACGTGCAGCGCACCGCAGCCGACGACCTCGGCACTCGAGCCGGTGTCGCGTTCGGCGACCCAGAACTCCTGGATGTCCTCGTAAAGCGTCACCGTGGCTTTGTCGAGCAGGATGCGGCGCCGGACGTTCGCGTCGAGGAGGTGGCGCACGGCCGGGACATCGCCGGTCCTGGCCCGCCGGACGGTGATGGCTTTCGCGGGGTCTGCGGGATGCGGTGCGGGCCGCCGCGCCGGATGCTCTGCTGGCATGAGCGGACGCTATCGCCCGGTGCCGTCACGGTCCGAGGCGGGGTTCTCGCCGCCCGGCTTCTCACCCGCGTTCCCGGCCGGGTTCTCGCCCGACTTCTCCTCGCGCTTCTCGTCGCGCTTCTCGCCGGAAGCTTCCGGAGCCGCCCGCGTTTCGGCAACGACCGGGCCTTCTTCGGGACCTTGCACGATACGCATGGCGTCACGCAGCGCATGGCGCTGTTCCTCGCTCATCATGCCGAAGAAGGCGACGAGAGCGGCGGCGGGGTTGTCACTCTGGGACCATGCGTCGTTCATGAGGGCCGCGGAGTAGGCGGCACGCGTGGAGACCGCCTCATATCGATAGGCCCGGCCTTCCGCCTCGCGACGCACCCAGCCCTTCTGATGGAGATTGTCCAAAACGGTCATCACCGTGGTGTAGGCGATGGACCGTTCCTGCTGAAGGTCTTCCAGGACTTCCCGAACGGTCACCGGGCGGTTCCACTTCCACACCCGCGTCATGACCGAGTCTTCGAGTTCTCCCAATGGGCGAGGCACAGCTCAGAACAATAGTGGGAGATCAGCAACAAAAAGGGCGTACGACTCGAAAAACGTATGAGTCGTACGCCGATGAGCGCCCCGAAGGGGTCGGGCGCTCAGGCCTCGGAGTCCCGGGAGACCTGGCGGGCGCCGTCCGCGCGCGCGAGGGCGGCGTCGACGACCGCGTCCTCCTTGGACTTGTTGGCACCACCCTGGGTCTTGACGATCGTCACGATCAACCCGATGAAGAACACGGCCATCACTACGGGGGGCACGAGCGCGGAGACATATTCCATGCCTCCAGAGTAGCTAGCCAGCCGCGAGCTGTTGAGGGGGGTTCACCGGTGGCGGCGCGGGTTTGCGCCTGGGCGGGAAGACCTCGCCCGGGGTGGGAATCGGGCGGTCCGGGCGCGGACTCCTGCCGGGCGGGTTCGGCTTCGGATCGGCGGCGGGCCGGTCCGCCGGTTTCCGGACGGGCTCGTCGGGACCCGCGGCCCGTGCCAGACCTCCGGGGAGGGCCGTCAGACGGGTACGGGACGCCGGGACCGTGGGAGTGGCCGTGCGGCCCGCCAGGCGGGCGCGGACGTCCCGTTCGGCGAGGTCGCAGCAGCGTTCCAGGAGGGCGGCCGCGGCGGGGTTCCCGCGCAGGGCGCGCAGGGCGGCGAGATCGTCCGGATTCGGCCGGTAGCCGGTGGCCAGGGTCTCTTCCAGGAGTACCAGGTAGCCGGCGGCCGTACCGGGCAGCGCGGCCCGGTAGCGGGAGAGGTCGGCCAGCAGGAAGGCCCGGAGCCTGGCCCCCTCGCGGGCGGCCTCGTCGACGGATTCGGCGAGCCGTAGGCAGTCCTGGACGTCTTCGGCCGAGGCGGGGGCGGGATGGAGGGCGAGGGCGAGAGCACGACGGAGCACACGCAGCTCCTGCGCACCGAACGCCATGCCGCCGCGGGATCCGTAGGGCGTGGGCATGCCGCGACGATACGCGCTAATCAGACAAAATCCGCCATATCCCCCTACGCGTGTCCTGGGCCCCGCCCCATCTCCTGGTGACTCCGCCTCCCGGGCCTCCCTGCCAAGGGGTCGCCGCCTTCTGGACCCCCGCACCGCCCGAAGGGCTCGTCCTCAAACGCCGGACGGGCTGATGGCGCGGGCCCGCGCCCCACGGCCGGACCGTGAAGCCGACGACCGAACCGGAACGATCCGGCGCCGGCCCCCGTTTCCAGCCCGTCCGGCGCTTGAGGACGAGGCCGTTCAGACCGGAGGGGGGTCTGGGGGCGGCGCCCCCCAGGAACGGGACGGGTGGGGGCGGCGGGGGCGCCCCCCTCAGGTACGGGACACGTTTCGCTCGTACACCAGGCGGAGCCCGATCAGCGTGAGCCACGGCTCGTGCTCGTCGATGACCGAGGCCTCCCCCAGAACCATCGGCGCCAGCCCCCCGGTCGCGATGACGGTGACATCGTCCGGATCCTCCGCGAGCTCCCGCACCATCCGGTTGACGACCCCGTCCACCTGCCCCGCGAACCCGTAGATGATCCCGGACTGCATCGCCTCGACGGTGTTCTTGCCGATGACGGCCCGCGGCCGGGCCACCTCGATCTTTCGCAGCTGGGCCCCCTTGACCCCGAGCGCGTCGACGGAGATCTCGATCCCGGGCGCGATGACACCGCCCACGTACTCGCCCCGCGCGCTGACCGCGTCGAACGTGGTCGCGGTGCCGAAGTCGACGACGATCGCCGGTCCCCCGTAGAGCTCGACGGCCGCGACCGCGTTGATGATGCGGTCCGCGCCGACCTCCTTCGGGTTGTCCGTGAGGATCGGCACGCCCGTCTTGACGCCGGGCTCGACCAGGACGGCCGGGACGTCGCCGTAGTAGCGGCGGGTCACCTCACGCAGCTCGTGCAGCACGGACGGGACGGTGGCGCAGATCGCGATGCCGTCGATGCCGTCGCCGAGTTCCTCGCCGAGCAGCGGGTGCATCCCCATCAGGCCCTGGAGGAGCACGGCGAGCTCGTCGGCGGTGCGGCGGGCGTCCGTGGAGATGCGCCAGTGCTCGACGATCTCCTCGCCGTCGAAGAGGCCGAGGACCGTGTGGGTGTTGCCGACGTCGATGGTCAGGAGCATGGGTCCTACTCCGCCTCGTCCGTGGAGGTCTCGTCCGCCGACGCGTCGCGCAGGTCCAGGCCGATGTCCAGGATCGGCGAGGAGTGGGTCAGGGCGCCCACCGCGAGGAAGTCGACGCCCGTCCTGGCGTACTCCTCGGCGTTGCCGAGGGTGAGCCGGCCCGAGGCCTCCAGGAGCGCGCGGCCGGCGACCAGGGCCACCGCCTCCTCGCACTCGGCGGGCGTGAAGTTGTCGAGGAGGATCAGGTCGGCGCCCGCGTCCAGGACCTGGCGCAGCTGGTGCAGCGTGTCGACCTCGACCTCGATCGCGACTTCCGGGAACGCCTCACGGACGGCCGTGAATGCCTGCTCCACGCCTCCCGCCGCGACCACGTGGTTGTCCTTGACCAGTGCGGCGTCCGAGAGCGACATGCGGTGGTTGACGCCGCCGCCGCAGCGCACCGCGAACTTCTCCAGGGAGCGCAGGCCGGGGGTCGTCTTGCGGGTGTCGCGCACGCGGGTGCCGGTGCCCTCCAGGGCGTCGGCCCACGCGCGCGTGGCGGTCGCGATGCCGGACAGACGGCACAGCAGGTTCAGCGCGCTGCGCTCGGCCGTGAGGAGGTCGCGGGTGCGGGTGGTGACGCTGAGGAGCTTCTGTCCCGCCTCGACCCGGTCGCCGTCCTCGACGTGCCGCTCCACCTCGAACTCGTCGGTGCAGACCACGGAGACGACGGCCTCGGCGACGCGCAGGCCCGCGACGACGCCCGCGTCACGGGCGGTGAAGTCGGCGGTGGAGACGGCGTCCTCGGGAATGGTCGCGACGGTCGTCACGTCCACGCCGTTGTCGAGGTCCTCCTGGATGGCGACGTTCGCGATGTCCTCGACCTCGAGCGGGTCGAGTCCGGCGTCGGCGAGGAGCTGGGCGAGCGCGGGGTCGAGGCCGCACTCCATGTACGTCTCGTCGCCGTCGTTGTCGGCGCCGCCACAGCCGCAGCCGTCGCCGCAGCCGCCGCTCTGGACGAGGGGAAGGTCGGGGGTGCTCACTTCGGTCACTGCTCCTGGTTGCGGGGCGTCTGCCGGGGCGTGGGGGACTCCCCTGCCCGGGCGGGGCCGTCGGCTTGGGGGAGGGTCGGGGGGAAGTCTGCTGTGTCGGTGGTGTGCACGGCGAGCGTGCGGTCGGGATTCAGCCGCACGACGATGTGCCGGCGCCAGTTCGAGTCGTCGCGGTCCGCGTGGTCCTCGCGCCAGTGGCAGCCGCGGGTCTCCTCGCGCAGGAGGGCGGCCGCGACCAGGACCCGCGCCACGCACAGGAGGTTGGTGGCCTCCCAGGTGTCGACGCCGGGCTCGGAGGTCTTGCCGTTCTCGTCGAGGGCGTCGCGGGCGTCCGAGTGCAGCCGCTGGAGACGGTCGGCCGCGTGGGCCAGGGACTCGGCCGAGCGCAGGACGCCCGCGCCCTCCGTCATGATCCGCTGGATGGCGAACCGGGCCTCGGGCGCGAGCAGCGGGTGCGCGGGCTTGTCGGGGTGCGGGACCGGCTCGGGCACGCGCGCGTGGAGGCCGTCCTTCGCACGGCTGTACGCGATGTCGGCCGCGATGCGCTCGGCGTAGACCAGGCCTTCCAGGAGGGAGTTGGAGGCGAGCCGGTTGGCGCCGTGCACTCCGGTGCAGGCGACCTCGCCGCAGGCGTACAGACCGGGCACCGTGGTGCGGCCCCGGGCGTCCGTGCGGACGCCGCCGGAGGCGTAGTGGGCGGCCGGGGCGACCGGGACGGGCTCGGTCACCGGGTCGATGCCGTGGGCGCGGCAGGCGGCGAGGATGGTCGGGAAGCGGTGCTCCCACATGTCGGCGCCGAAGTGCCGGGCGTCGAGGTACATGTGCTCGGCGCCCTGCTCCTGCATGCGGCGCATGATGCCCTTGGCGACGATGTCCCGGGGTGCCAGCTCGGCCAGTTCGTGCCGGCCGAGCATGAAGCGCACTCCGTCCGCGTCGACCAGGTGGGCGCCCTCGCCGCGGACCGCCTCCGACACCAGTGGCTGCTGGCCCTCCGCGTCCGGGCCGAGGAACAGCACGGTCGGGTGGAACTGGACGAATTCGAGGTCGGAGACCTCGGCGCCCGCGCGCAGCGCGAGGGCCACGCCGTCGCCCGTGGAGACCGAGGGATTGGTGGTCGCGGAGAAGACCTGTCCCATGCCGCCGGTGGCGAGGACCACGGTGGGGGCGTGCACGGCTCCCACGCCGTCGTGCTGGCCCTCTCCCATGACGTGCAGGGTCACACCCGCGGTGCGGCCGTCGGCGTCCGTCAGGAGGTCCAGGACGAGCGCGTTCTCCACCGTGCGCAGGCCACGCGCGCGTACCGCCTCGACGAGCGCCCGGGAGATCTCGGCGCCGGTCGCGTCGCCGCCCGCGTGCGCGATGCGGCGGCGGTGGTGGCCGCCCTCACGGGTGAGTTCCAGGTCGCCCTCGGAGGACTCGTCGAAATGCGCTCCGGTCGCGATGAGGCGGCGTACGGCGTCGGGGCCCTCGGTGACGAGGATGCGTACCGCGTCCTCGTCGCACAGTCCGACGCCCGCGACCAGGGTGTCGTCGAGGTGCTGTTCGGGGGTGTCGCCCTCGCCGAGGGCCGCGGCGATGCCGCCCTGGGCCCAGCGGGTGGAGCCGTCGTCCAGGCGGGCCTTGGTGACGACGACGGTCGTCAGGCCCGCGGCCTCGCAGCGCAGGGCGGCGGTGAGGCCGGCGACGCCGGAGCCGACGACCACCACGTCGGCGGTCAGGGCCCAGCCGGGGGCGGGCGCGTGCAGTCGTATGCCGGTACCTGTGCCTTTACCGGTACCTGTGCCTTTGCCGGTCACGAGGCGGCTCCGAAGGTGAGGGGGATGTTGTCGATCAGGCGGGTCGTGCCGACCCGGGCGGCGACGGCGAGGACCGCGTCGCCGGTGAAGTCGTCCTGGATCTCGGTGAAGTCGGACGGATCGACCAGTGCCAGGTAGTCCAGGGCCAGCGGCGGCCGCAGACGGACCGCCTCGTCCAGGATCAGGCGGGCGGCCGCGCGGACACCGGAGGGGCCGCTGGGGGCGGCCTTGGCCACGGCGTGCGCGTCGGCGGCGGCGCGGGACTCTCCGATCGCGCTGAGCGCCTCGGCACGCGCGCGCGTGGCGGGCACTTCGCGGGCCCGCGCGCGCAGGGCCTCCTGGGCGGCGTGCCGGTCGCGGCCGGCGAACAGCGCCTGGGAGAGGGCGAGGGCGGTGCGCCGCTCCTCGGTCGACAGGAAGCGGTTGCGGCTGGAGAGGGCGAGTCCGTCGTCCTCGCGCACGGTGGGTACGCCGACGATCTCCACGCCGAAGTTCAGGTCGCGGACCATGCGGCGGATCAGGGCGAGCTGCTGGGCGTCCTTCTGCCCGAACAGGGCCGTGTCCGGCCGGGTCAGGTGCAGGAGCTTGGCGACGACGGTGAGCATGCCGTCGAAGTGGCCGGGGCGCGTGGCGCCCTCCAGCCGCTCGCCCATGGGGCCGGCGGAGAGCCGGACCTGGGGTTCGCCGCCCGGGTAGACCTCGTCCACGGAGGGGGCGAACACGGCGTCCGCGCCCGCCTGCTCGGCGGTCTTGACGTCGGAGTCGAGGGTGCGGGGGTAGCGGTCGAGGTCCTCGCCCACGCCGAACTGGAGGGGGTTCACGAAGACGGTGACGACGACGTCGCCGCGCGGGCCGGCGAGCTCGCGGGCCGCGCGGATCAGCGTGGCGTGGCCCTCGTGCAGGGCGCCCATGGTCATCACCACGACCCGGCGCTCGCCCCGTCCGCGCGCGTGCAGGTCGTCGGAGGTACGCAGCAGGACGGTCATCGGTCGCTCCCGTCGTCGGGCAGGGTCGCGTCGTCGGCGAGTACCCCGAGGAGGTCCTCGGCGAGTTCCGGCTTCAGCAGTCCGTGGGCGAGGGCGCGGTCGGCGGTCGCGCGGGCCATCGCGAGGTAGCCGGCGACGGTCTGCGGGGCGTGTTTGCGCAGCTCGGCGACGTGGGCCGCGACCGTGCCCGCGTCCCCGCGCGCGACGGGCCCGGTGAGGGCGGCGTCGCCGGATCTGAGGGCGTTGTCGAGGGCGGCGCCGAGCAGCGGGCCGAGCATCCGGTCGGGGGCCTCGACGCCGGCGGCGCGCAGCAGCTCCATGGACTCGGCGACCAGGGTCACCAGGTGGTTGGCGCCGAGCGCGAGGGCCGCGTGGTAGAGCGGCCGGGACTCCTCGGAGATCCACTCGGGCTCGCCGCCCATCTCGATCACGAGGGCCTCGGCGGCGAGGCGCAGCTCCTCGGGCGCGGTGACGCCGAAGGAGCATCCGGCCAGCCGCTGCACGTCCACGGGGGTGCCGGTGAAGGTCATGGCGGGGTGCAGCGCGAGCGGCAGGGCGCCGGCCCTCAGCGCAGGGTCGAGCACCCGCGCGCCGTACCGCCCGGAGGTGTGCACGAGCAGTTGGCCGGGCCGGACGGCCCCGGTCTCGGCGAGTCCTTCGACGAGGCCGGGCAGGGTGTCGTCCGGGACGGTCAGCAGGACCAGGTCGGCGCGCTGGAGGACCTGTGCCGGGGACATCAGCGGCACGTCGGGCAGCAGGAGCGCGGCACGGCGCCTGGAGGCGTCGGAGACCCCGGACACGGCCACCGGGCGGTGTCCGGCGAGCTGGAGGGCCGCCGCGAGGGCGGGGCCGACGCGGCCCGCGCCGACGACGCCGACGCCGAGGCGTGCGGGTCGGTCCTTGGGTTCTGGCTGGGGGGATGTACTCACTCGACGGCGGCCTTCCGTTCCAGTCCGCTCGGGGTACCGGACGATTTCTCGTCATGTTAACGCGATTGGTTCGGGGGCTGTTTCGGTTGTCCACAGGCTGTGGGTTTCCGCAGGTCGCGGCGGGTGCGCAAATGGAGGTGCCGGGACGGGACGGCGCACGGCATCATCCGGGGATGAGCGATTCGGCGGAGCGTGGCCGGGAACCGGCCGCGGAGCGGGACACGGAGCAGGACACGGAAGAGACGGGCGGGCAGGGCCGGGAAGAGACGGCGGAGCGGAAGCGGGAGCGGCGGAATGCCGCGTGGCAGGGGGCCGAACGGGTGCTGTGGCGGTCCAGCCATCAGCAGACGGTCCGTTCACGGCTGGCCTGGCTGACCGACGGCGCCGAGGGCGTGTACGACCTCGACCGGCCGGTGGACATGTACGGCGACCGGCTCGTGGAGACCCTGGAGGAGCGGGTCGCCGGACTGCTCGGCAAGGAAGCGGCCGTCTTCTTCCCCACCGGGACCATGGCGCAGCAGGTCGCCCTGCGCTGCTGGGCGGGCCGTACCGGCGACGCGACCGTCGCGATGCACGCGCTCAGCCACCCGGAGACGCACGAGCGGCATGCGTTCAGCAGCCTCAGCGGCCTGCGCCCGGTCAGGGTGACGGACGAACCACGGCTGCCGACCGCCGAGGAGGTCCGGGACTTCGAGGAGCCTTTCGGGTCACTGCTGCTCGAACTGCCCCTGCGGGACGCCGGTTTCGTACTGCCGTCCTGGGAGGAACTCGTGGCGGTCACGGAGGCGGCGCGCGAGCGGGATGCCGTCGTGCACTTCGACGGTGCCCGGCTGTGGGAGTGCACCCCGCATCTCGGCCGTCCCCTGGACGAGATCGCGGGCCTCGCGGACAGCGTCTACGTGTCGTTCTACAAGTCGCTGGAGGGCCTCGGCGGGGCGGCGGTCGCGGGCCCCAGGACGCTGATCGACGAGGCGAAGGCATGGCGGCACCGGTACGGCGGCATGGTCTTCCAGCAGTTCCCGACCGTGCTGGCGGCACTGATCGGGCTGGACCGGGAGCTGCCGCGGCTGCCCGCGTACGTGGCCCACGCGCGCGTGGTCGCCGCCGCCCTGCGCGAGGGGTTCACCGAGGCCGGGGTGCCCTGGGCGCGCGTCCATCCCGAGGAGCCGCACACCCACCAGTTCCAGGTCTGGCTGCCCTACGACGCCGAGGTGCTCACGGACGCGGCGATGCTGCACACCGAGGAGACGAAAACCGGTCTCTTCGGGCGCTGGAGCCGTGGCGGCCCGGGGCTCGCGCTCACCGAGGTCACGGTGGCGGCCCCGGGTCTCGAGTGGACGGCCGGGGACGTGAAGGCGGCCGTCGCGGACTTCGTGGCGCGGCTGCCCGGCTGAGATCCCGGCCCTCCCGGGGCGCCCGCGCTCGGCGTACGCCGCCGCCGATTGACGGCGGCCGTCAATCGGCGGCGACGTTGTCGGTGGTGGGGTGCACCATGAGGTCATGAGCGTGCGTATCGATGTCACCGGGCTCCGGCCGGAGCGGATCGCCGTCGTGCCCTCGCCGCTGGCCGAGCTCGGGATGGCGCTGCACGCGCTGTCCGAGCCGGGGCACCACCCCGGGCTCCAGGGCTGGGCGACCGGCGTGACCCCCCGCCTCGACCCGCACCTCGCCGACCGGATGTGCGAGGCCGACTTCCTGTGGCGGACGACCTTCTCCGACCTGTTCCTGCCCTACGCGGGCATCCCCGGCCGGAGCACGCTCCCGGGCGCCACGCTCGCCGAGGAACTGGACCAGCTGGACAAGCTGACGGACGAGCAGTTCGTCGACGCGGCGCTGGAGTTCACCTGCGCGCTCCCGTACGAGGGGCCGGGCCCCGACACGCTCTCCGACCCGGCGCTGCAGCACCGCGCGCTGGAGCTGGCCGCCGCGCGCGGACCGCAACAGGTGCGGTTCAGCCGACGGCTGCTGGACGATCCTCCGCAGATCCGGGCGTGGCTGCGGCAGTTCCTGGAGGACTGCGACGAGGCGTTCTTCGCGGAGACCTGGTCCCGGCTGCGCCACCAGCTCGCGGCGGACGCCCGGCACAAGACGGATCTGCTGCGGCGCAGGGGCCTCGCGGAGGCCGTGGCCTCGGTCTCCCCCGCGATGGCGCTCGACGAGAGCACCCGCACGATCACGGTCGACAAGCTGGGCCAGGGCCGGACGTCCACCGGGGACGGCGGCCTCCTCCTGGTGCCGACGAGTCTCGGCTGGCCGCACCTGATGGTGCTGCACCGGTACGGCTGGCAGCCGGTGCTGCACTACCCGGTCGGCTCCCCCGAACTGACCACCCCGTCCTCCCTGGAGCAGCTGACGCTGCGGATGACCGCCCTGTCGCATCCGGTCCGGATGCGGATCTGCCGGAGTCTGGCCCGCAGCGTGTTCACCACGGGCGAGCTGGCCCAGGTGAACGGGATGACGGCCCCCGAGATATCCCGGCACCTGGGCGTGCTCAAGAAGGCGGGCCTGATCACCACGCGGCGCCGTGGCCGGTACGTGCTGCACCAGCTGGACGTGGCGGTCGTGGCCCGGCTCGGCAGCGACTTCCTTGAGGGCATCCTGCGCTGAGCCGCGGCCCACTGCCCCGGTGGGGCCGCGGGAGGCCGGGCACGCCCGGCCCGTCGGCGGATCACGCGCCCGGCCCGCCGACGGATCAGCGGTGCCCGCCCGCCCGTACGAGCCCCGTCTCGTAGGCGAGGACCACCACCTGCACCCGGTCCCGCAGCCCCAGCTTCGTCAGAATGCGCCCCACGTGGGTCTTCACGGTCGCCTCGGAGAGCACGAGGCGGGCCGCGATCTCTCCGTTCGACAGGCCCTGCGCGACGAGGATCATCACCTCGCGCTCGCGGTCGGTGAGCCGCTCCAGTCCCTTGTGCTGGGGATCCTTGCCGGCGTTGGGCAGCATCGGCGCGAAGCGGTCGAGCAGGCGCCGGGTGGTGGACGGCGCGACCACCGCGTCGCCGCTGTGCACGGAGCGGATGGCGGTGAGCAGTTCGCCGGGCGGCACGTCCTTGAGCATGAAGCCGGAGGCACCCGCCTTCAGCCCGGAGAAGGCGTACTCGTCGAGGTCGAAGGTGGTGAGGATCAGCACCTTCGGGGGGTTCGGGTCCGAGCAGATGCGGCGCGTGGTCTCCACCCCGTCCAGCTTCGGCATCCGGACGTCCATCAGCACCACGTCGACGGCCGACGCCCGCAGCACCTGGAGGGCCTCGACACCGTCGCCCGCCTCGGCCACGACCTCCATGTCCGGCTGGGCGTCGAGCACCATCCGGAAACCGGTGCGCAGCAGCACCTGGTCGTCGACGAGCATCACGCGGATCGCCATCGGGGTCCCTTCACATCACTTGCTTACGGATCACACGTGCTTACGGATCGCACGTGTACAGGTGTCAGTGCGCGGGCTTGAGCGGCAGCAGGGCACTGATGCGGAAGCCTCCACCGGGCCGCGGTCCCGCGTCCAGGGTGCCGCCGACCATGCCGACACGCTCGCGCATCCCGATCAGACCGTGCCCCTGCCCGTCGGCGCCCCCCTCCTCGTACAGCTCGTGGGGCGCGCCCTTGCCGTCGTCCTCGACGAGCAGGCCGAGGCCGTCGTCGAAGTAGACCAGGCGCACACTCGCGCCGGTGTTCGGGCCCCCGTGCTTGCGCGTGTTGGTGAGCGCCTCCTGCACGATGCGGTACGCCGTGAGCTCCACGCCGCTGGGCAGGGGGCGCGGCGTCCCCTCGACCTTGAAGTCGACGGGCAGCCCCGAGGTGCGGCACTGCTCGATGAGGTCGTCGAGCTGCTCCACGTCGGGCTGCGGCACGTACTCGCCGACCTCCTGGTGTTCGCCGGTGCGCAGGACGCCGAGCAGGCGGCGCATCTCGGCGAGCGCCTGGCGGCCGGTCCCGGAGATGGTCTCCAGGGCCTTCCTCGCCTGCTCGGGGGCGGTGTCCATGACGTAGGCGGCGCCATCGGCCTGGACCACCATCACCGAGACGTTGTGCGCGACCACGTCGTGCAGCTCCCGGGCGATCCGGGCGCGCTCGGCGGCGACGGCGACCTTGGCCTGCGCCTCACGCTCCTTCTCCAGCCGGGCGGCCCGCTCCTCCAACTGGGCGAGATAGGCGCGGCGGGTGCGGACGGAGTCCCCGAGCACCCAGGCCAGCGCGAACGGCACCGTCTGGAAGGCCGCTATCAGGATGTTGCCCAGCGAGCCGGAGTCCAGCTGGGGCCAGCGGATCTGCGAGAGGGTCGCCGCGCACAGGCCGCCGATCAGCGCGAAGCGGGAGGCCCAGCGGGCGCCGTCCGCCGCGACGGTGTAGATGATCACCAGCATCGCGAAGTCGGCGGGCACCACCTCGACGTCCAGGACCAGCTGCGCGAGGCCCATCGCGGCCGCCAGGACCAGCATCTTCTCGGGCATACGGCGGCGCAGCGCCACGACCAGGCTCAGGACCAGAGCGATCGGGAGGGCCGTCACGAGCGACCCGTGGTGGTTCGCAGCGCCGTTGACCTTGGTGAGGCTCACGGCGGAGATCCCGAGCAGGACGACGGCCCAGAAGCCGTCGACCCACGTCGGATGTCTGCGGAGAAAGTCATAAAGGCGCTGCACGTAACCCAGAGTAGGGAAGCGTGCAGTGTGCAGGGGTCAACCGGAGGACCGATCCGCGAGCGGTGCTCGTACTCCCCAAGGTGGAGGCTCTCCCCGTTCCGGACGCCTAGCCTGACCCGGTGAGGCATGAGACGGCGGGCGTGTGGCGGGGTTGGCGCGAGGCGGCACAGGAGGCGCTGTACGGCCCCGCGGGCTTCTACCGCGGGCCCGAGGGACCCGGGGCCCACTTCCGTACGTCCGTGCACGCCTCCCCGCTCTTCGCGGCCGCCGTGGCCCGGCTGCTGTGCCGGGTCGACGCGGCCCTCGGCCGTCCCGCCGAGCTCGACTTCGTCGACATGGCGGCCGGTCACGGCGAACTGGTGACGGGTGTCCTCGCCGCGCTCCCCGCCGACGTGGCCTCCCGGGCGCGCGGGTACGCCGTCGAACGCGCCGGCCGCCCCGCCGGACTCGACCCCCGGATCCAGTGGCTCCCCGAGCCCCCGCGCGGGACCACCGGACTGCTGTTCGCCAACGAGTGGCTGGACAATGTGCCGGTGGACGTGGCGGAGGTGGATTCCGAGGGCGTACGGCGGCTGGTGCTCGTACGTGCCGAGGACGGGACCGAACGCCTCGGGGAGCCCGTCGCCGGGGCCGGGGCGCAGTGGCTGCGGGCGTGGTGGCCGGCGTCCGGAGAGGGGGCCCGCGCCGAGATCGGGCTCTCCAGGGACACGGCCTGGGCCGGAGCCGTGGCCACCCTCGACCGGGGTCTGGCCGTCGCCGCCGACTACGCCCACCTCGCCGCCGCCCGGCCGCCCTTCGGGACGCTCACGGGCTTCCGCGGGGGCCGGGAGACACGGCCCGTGCCCGACGGCTCGTGCGACATCACGGCGCACGTCGCCCTCGACGCGTGCGCGCTGCCCGGGGGGCGCGTGGTGACCCAGCGGGCCGCGCTGCGCGCGCTGGGCGTGAGCGGCTCCCGACCGGCGCTCGCGCTGGCTTCGAGCGATCCCGCCGCGTACGTACGCGCCCTCGCGGGGGCCGGCGAGGCCGCCGAGCTCATCGCGCCCGGCGGCCTGGGCGACTTCGGCTGGCTGCTGCAGCCGGTGGGAGTGCCCCGGTCAGGCCGCCGCACCCTGTTCGAGGGCCTGCCCGCCGATCTACTTGTCGATGTCGCCGACCACGAAGAACAGTGACCCCAGGATCGCCACCATGTCCGCGACCAGCGTGCCCGGCAGCAGCTCGGTCAGCGCCTGGATGTTGTTGAACGAGGCCGAGCGCAGCTTCAGCCGGTACGGGGTCTTCTCGCCCTTGCTGACCAGGTAGTAGCCGTTGATGCCGAGGGGGTTCTCGGTCCAGGCGTACGTGTGGCCCTCGGGCGCCTTGAGGACCTTGGGGAGGCGCTGGTTGACCGGTCCGGGCGGCAGCTCGGCCAGCCGGTCGAGACAGGCGTCGGCGAGGTCCAGCGCGTTGTGCGTCTGCTCCAGGAGGCACTCGAAGCGGGCCAGGCAGTCGCCCTCCTGCCGCGTGACGACCTTCAGGGTGTCCTGGAGCTCGCCGTACGCCAGGTACGGCTCGTCGCGGCGCAGGTCGAAGTCGACGCCCGAGGCACGCGCGATCGGCCCGCTCACGCCGTACGCGTGCACGGCCGCCGGCGCGAGGACGCCCACGTCCCGCGTGCGCCCCCGGAAGATCTCGTTGCCGAGCACCAGGTCGTCGTACACGCCCATCCGCGAGCGCAGCGCGGTGACGGCGCCGCGCGCGCGTGTGGTCCATCCGGCGGGAAGGTCCTCCTTGAGGCCCCCGACCCGGTTGAACATGTAGTGCATGCGCCCGCCGGAGATCTCCTCCATCACGTGCTGGAGCTCCTCGCGCTCCGTGAACGCGTAGAAGATCGGCGTGATCCCGCCGAGCTCCAGGGGATAGGAACCCAGGAACATCAGGTGGTTCAGGACACGGTTGAGCTCCGCGAGCAGCGTGCGCAGCCACACCGCGCGCTCGGGGACCTCCATGCCGAGCATCCGCTCCACGGCGAGCACCACACCCAGCTCGTTCGAGAACGCCGAGAGCCAGTCGTGGCGGTTGGCGAGCATGACGATCTGGCGGTAGTCGCGCGCCTCGAACAGTTTCTCCGCACCGCGATGCATGTAGCCGATCACCGGCTCCGCGTGCTGGATCCGTTCGCCGTCGAGCACGAGCCGCAGCCGCAGCACGCCGTGCGTCGACGGATGCTGGGGCCCGATGTTGAGCACCATGTCGGTGCTTTCCGCGGCGCCGCCGATACCGATCGTGGTCTCCGTCTTGGGAGTCATGGACACAGTCTGGCGTACGTACCCTTGCGGCATGGAAAAGCGGAGCACGGAACCCGCGGTCGACACCGCCTCGGAGCCTGTCTGGACCGGGCTGCCGCCGGGTCTGCTGCGGATGCGCCGGCTGCTGCTGGTGGTGTGGCTGGGGCTGCTGACGATCGCCGTGGCCCTCCTGCCGGGACTGCTCGCGGGGCCGGTCTGGGCCGCTTTCGCCCTGCTGCCGCTCGCTCTGCTGGGGTGGGGCTGGCGGATGCTGGGGCGCAACTGGCGCTCCTGGCGGTACGCCGAGCGCGCGGACGACCTGCTGATCAGCCGCGGGGTGCTGTTCCGCGAGGAGACCGTGGTGCCCTACGGCCGGATGCAGCTGGTCGAGGTGACCTCCGGACCCGTCGAGCGGCATTTCGGGCTCGCGAGCGTGCAGCTGCACACGGCGGCCGCGGCGACGGACGCCCGCATCCCGGGTCTGGACCCGGCCGAGGCCGAGCGGCTGCGCGACCGGCTGACCGAGCTGGGCGAGGCCCGATCGGCGGGGCTGTGACGACGCCGGCGCCGGGCCCGCAGGACGCCGTGCGGGAGGAGAAGCCGCTGGTCGAGCGGCGGCTGCACCCCGTGACGCCGTTCCGGCGGGCCTGGGCGCCCGTCGCCGTGATAGCCGGCTGGGCCGTCCACGACCCCGATCAGGCACAGGAGCAGCTGACCCGGCTGACGACGACGGCGCTGCTCATCGGACTCGCCGTGATCGTCCCGGCGGCCGCCCTCTACGGCTTCCTCAGCTGGTGGTTCACGCACTTCGCGGTGACCGAGACGGAACTGCGCATCCGCACCGGCCTGTTCTTCCGGCGTACCGCGCACATCCGGCTCGACCGCCTCCAGGCCGTCGACGTCACCCAGCCGCTGCTGGCCCGCGTGGCGGGTGTCACCAAACTCAAACTCGATGTCGTGGGGACGCACAAGAAGGACGAACTCGCCTTCCTCGGCGAGGACGACGCCCGCGCCCTGCGCGCCGAACTCCTCGCCCGCGCGGCCGGTTTCGCCCCCGAGACGGCGCGCGAGGTCGGCGAGGCCCCGGTACGGCGGCTGCTGCACGTCCCGGCGGGCGTCCTGGCCGTCTCCCTGGTCCTCACCGGCGCCACCTGGGGCTCCCTGGCCGCCGCGCTCGTCGTACCGCCCGTGCTCTGGTTCGCCACCCACAGCGTGTGGTCGGTCCTCGCGACCGGGGTGCCGCTGCTCGGCGCCGCGGGTGCGAGCAGCGTGGGCCGGTTCGTCGGCGAGTACGACTGGACGGTGGGCGACTCCCCCGACGGGCTCCGCATCGACCACGGCCTCCTCGACCGCACGCACGAGACGGTGCCGCCGGGGCGCGTGCAGACCGTACGGATCGTCGAACCGCTGCTGTGGCGGCGGCGCGGGTGGGTACGGGTCGAGCTGGACGTGGCGGGGTCGTCCAACTCCGTCCTCGTGCCGGTCGCCCCGCGCGAGGTCGCCGAGGCGGTGGTCGCGGGCGTACTGCCGGGAGTGACGGTGCCGTCCGCCCTGTCCCGGCCGCCGCGCCGGGCCGGGTGGTGCGTGCCGTTCTGGTGGCGGGGGTACGGGATCGCCGTCACCGACACCGTGTTCGCCACCCGCCACGGCCTGCTGCGCCGCAGCCTCTCCCTCGTACCCCATGCGAAGGTCCAGAGCGTCCGGCTGACGCAGGGGCCCTGGAAGCGCTTCCACGGCCTCGCCGACGTCCATGTGGACACCGGGGCCGGCAAGACGGTGACGGCTCGGCTGCGCCCCGCCCCGGAGGCCGCGGAGCTTCTTCAGGCGCAGGCGGACCGGTCGCGGACGGGGCGGCGGGAGGCCCGGCCGGACCGCTGGATGGCATGACCCGCGGGGCTGGACGGCATGACCCGCGCGGCCCGGCGCGGGGGCCTGGGCGGCGAGGGCGCGGGGGGCCTTTCGGGGAGACGTCGTGGGGGCCGGACAGCGGGAGGGCAGTGGCTCGGTGCCACTGCCCTCGTCCACGCGCGACCCCGATGCCTCAGGCGGTGGGGGCGACGGTCAGGAAACCGCGCTCCGCAGCACGCCCACGTCGATGTGCTCGGTCTCGTCGTGCGCCGTCAGGTCGATGACCTGGCCGACCCCGCGGGACCCCTCGTCGACGGGCTTGAAACCGGCCTCGGCCTCGGCCTTGTGCAGGGCGAGCGCCTCCTGGCCGACCACGTCGGCGAGGTCCTCGTTCTGCACGGACGCCATCGCCTCGGGCGACGACCCCTGCTGCGTACCGAAGAAGTCGAACCCGCCCTCGACGGACGGGCGACGCGCGGGCGTGGTCGGCACGACGGCCACCGCGGTCGGCACGGTGAAGTGCCCGGAGGGACGCACGGGCTTGGCGGGCTTCACCGGCTGCGCGGGGTGCGGCGCCTCCTCGGCCACCGCGGACGCCTTCGCGTGAGCGGCGGTGGCAGCGGGAACGGGGGTCTGCGGGGGCGCGGGGACGGTGTCCGTGCGCGCGTGCTCGTCGGCCGCCTCGGGCGTCGTCGCCGGCCGTGTCCCGTCCGTCCGCTCCCCGGCTCCGTTCGCGGACGCGACGGCGTCGGCTCGCGCGGGCTGCTTGTCCAAGAGGCTCAGAGGGCTCGCGGGGGCCGCCGGGGTCACGGAAGCGTCGTGCGCGGACCCGTCCGCCGGTGAGTCGCCGGGCTCGGCACCCGCGGACGCCTCGGCGTCGTCGTCCTCCGGCACGGACTCGGCCTCGGGGTCGGGGTCCGGCTCGGGATCGGAGTCCGCGGTCGGTCCGGTGCCATCGCCCGCGTCACCGTGGGCGTCGCCGTCGGCGGCGTCAGCGTCCTCGGCGTCGGAGGCGGTGTCCGCGGCCGAGCCGGTGCCGGTGTCGGTGTCGGCATCCGCGTCGTCCGCGACGTCGGCCTCCGTGGCACCGCCCGCGATCCGGCTGAGCGCCGCGTCGGCCCGCAGGAAGAGCGACGACCCGGCCGGAGAGAAGGCCTCCGGAGCCTCGGACGCGTCCGGCGCCCCGGCTGCCGACTCCTCGTCGGCCGCCTTCTCGACGGCCCCGTCCTCCGCCTTCTCGGCCTTCTTCGGCTCCTCCGGCTTCTCCGGCTCCTCCACCGTCGGCTGCGCGTCCGTGCCCTCGCCCGCGTCGGCGTGCGTCTCCTCGCCCGTGCCGGCCACGTCCGCGGGCGTCTCCGCCGGGTCGGCCCCGTCCGCGGGCGTCTCCGCCGTGTCGGCCCCGTCGGTCTCCGGCTCCGCGGAGTCCTCCGACCGTGCCGGCTCCCCCGCGGCGGTCAGCTCGCGCGCGGGAGCCGTGGTCTCTATCTCGAGCAGCCGACGGCCCTCCAGGGCGCTCGCCCGCTCGGTCTCCGCCGTGGCGTACCGCCGCAGCAGCGCCGCGTGCTCGTTGCGCAGGCCCGCCAGCTCCACGCGCTTGGCCCGCAGGTTGTGTTCGAGCTTGGTGCGCAGCTCGCGCGACTCGTCGAGGTCCGTCTCCAGTTCGGCGACGCGCTCCTCGTGGCGCCACTCGTCACTCGCACGCGCGCGCGTGAGGTCCGCGACCCGCTTGCCCGCGGCCGTGTCCCAACTGCGCATGACGACGGCGCCGGCGACAGCGGTCACCGCGGCGCCCGCTGCCAGCATGCGGAGCACACCTGGCTCCGTGAACAGCCAGGGACCCACGGCGCAGACGAGCGAGACGCCCGCGATGGCCGAGGGAGGCAGCAGCCTGTGCAGAGGCGGGGAATGGCGGTGACGTCCACGTGGCATGGCCAGAAACTTACCGCGCGTAGGCGAATCTTGGAGCCCCGCCCGGTAAAAACACAGCCACCCCGAAACCTTCGCAGCGCCCCGGCAGTCCCCAGGGTGACCACCTGCCCCTAAAGGGCCACCGCATGCCCCGCGTGCCCGCGAGCGCCGCCCGTTGTTGATCAGCCTCTTCGTCCCGATCCTTCGGCCGGGCCCGTCGTCCGGACCCTTCGTCTTTCCGAAAGCGCTTTGAGGTCGCGTTTCTCGCCGAATAGGCGGCGGAACGACCGGAGAAGGCACCGCTGAAACAGTCGGCGGGAATTCTCCGGATCTTCTCCGCCGCGCCGTTCGCACACCCCGGAGGGGCGGCCGGCGGTCCCCGGAGGGGCCGTCAGCGGTCGCTCAGTATCCCGCTGATCCACTGCAGCGTCCCCGGGATCTCCCTTCGCCACGTGTTGAAATTGTGACCACCGCTGTCGAGGATGATCGACGCGATCCCGGTGCGCCCGGTGGCCTTCACCTGGTCGATGAACCGCAGCGTGTCCCGGTAGTTGTGCTCGCCCACCTTGCTGCTGGTGACCAGCAGCGACGTGTGGGGCGCCGGCTTGTGCCGCAGGTACCAGCGCAGGTCGGCCGAGTTGCGCAGCAGCCGGTCCCCGTGGAAGAGGTCACCCGTCGTCGGGTCGATCGGCGCCTTGTAGTAGGGCGACAGGCCCGCCCCGGCGGCGTACGTCTCGGGGTGGTGCACGGCCAGTTTCAGCGCGCAGTACCCGCCCGTGGAGTCGCCGACGATGCCCCAGCTCCCGGGCCTCTTGCCCACCCTGTAGTGGGCCCCTACGGCCTCGGGAAGGTCCTTGGCGAAGAAGGACTCGGTCTGCGGTCCGCCCGGGATGTCCACGCACTCGGTGTCCCGCGGCGGCGCGACGGTGGGCCGCATCATCACCAGGATCATCGGCTGCATCCTGCCGTCCTTGGCCAACTCGTGGGCCGTCTGCGGATAGTGCAGCCCCTTGATGAGCGCCTCCGCGGTGCCCGGGTATCCGGTGAGGACCGCGGTCGCCGGGAAGGTGCGGGTGCGGTAACGCGACTGGAAGTACTCGGGGGGCAGATAGACGTACGCCGGGGTGGCGATGTGCGTCGTGCGGCCGACGATGTCGACCTTCTGGACCTGACCGCCGATCTGCGGCCGGGAACCGCCCGACACATTCACCTGCCGGGTGTCGACGACCTGAAGAGGGCCGCCGGTCCCGCGGCCCGAATGGTCGACCACCACACCCTGGCCGCTCTCCCGGCCGAGGAGGTCGGCCCAGCTCGCGTAGAACCCGAACGCCTGGTTGGCGAAGAGACCGATCGAGGCGAACACCGCCACCTGCGTGACCAGGAGCAGGCCGATCCGTCCGCCGACAGCCCGCCAGTTGCGCCGCGCAAGCCGTGGCCACCACCACACCGTGCCGACGAACAGCAGCACGGCGAACAAGATCACCAACACCAGCACCTTGTTGCTTGTGAGACCCATGGACTGTTCCCGCCTGCGCTTCCCGTCCCGGGCGCGCCCTGCACCTTCGCAGGAGCTTGCCCCGGACTTTCCTTGCCTTTTGGACCGGCTTTCCGATGGGGAGTGAACCTGACCCCCCAAGACACCGTCCTAGAGGGCGCAATGTCGCCGGATGCCGGAATGGCACCGGAATCAAGGTCTCTCGCAGAACTACGGGATGCGATGTCTGTCAGGATAGATGGGGAATTGTCGGGTGGGGTTCCAGACCGAACAGGTGGGACGCGACGCATAGTCCGTGGTCCCCGCCCTGAGGCCGTCCCCGCCCTCGTCGCCAGGGCCTGCACGCTCGTAGGGGTCCTGGACATCGCCGCCGGCGTCTTCCCGCGCTTCCGGCGCAGTCGTATGCACGCCATGGCCGAGGTGCTGCCGGGCTCGTTCGGCCCCTTCGCCGCGGCGCTGTCGCTCAGCGCGGGCGTGCTCCTGCTGCTCCTCGCCCATGGACTGCGCCGCCGCAAGCGCCGGGCGTGGCGCGCCGCCGTGGTGCTGCTGCCGGCCGGCGCCGTCGCCCAGTTCGCGTACCGCCACTCGCTCATCGGCGTCGTCATCTCCCTGGCGCTGCTCGCACCGCTGCTGCGCCACCGGGGCGAGTTCGCCGCCCTGCCCGATCCGCGCAGCCGCTGGCGGGCCCTCGCGAACTTCGTCCTCATGGGAGCCGGCTCCCTGGTCCTCGGACTGGTCATCGTCAGCGTCCACGAGGACCGGATGGTCGGTGACCCGAGCCTGGCCGACCGCCTCGCCCACGTGCTGTACGGCCTGTTCGGCTTCGAGGGCCCCGTCGACTACGCCGGACCCACCTCCTGGACCGTCGCCTTCTCGCTCGGCGCGCTCGGCTGGCTGACCGCCGTCACGACGATCTATCTGGCCTTCCGCCCCGAACACCCCGCCGCCCGCCTCACCGAGGACGACGAGACCCGGCTGCGGACCCTCCTCGACAAACACGGCGGCCGCGACTCGCTCGGTCACTTCGCGCTCCGCCGCGACAAGGCCGTCGTGTTCTCGCCCAGCGGCAAGGCGGCCGTCACCTACCGCGTCGTCTCCGGCGTGATGCTGGCCAGCGGCGACCCCATCGGGGACGTCGAGGCATGGCCCGGCGCCATCGAACGCTTCATGGACGAGGCCAAGGCCCACTCCTGGACGCCCGCCGTGATGGGCTGCTCCGAGACGGGCGGCGAGGTGTGGACCCGGGAGACCGGCCTCGACGCCCTCGAACTGGGCGACGAGGCGGTGGTGGACGTCGCGGATTTCTCGTTGGCCGGGCGCGCGATGCGCAACGTGCGCCAGATGGTGAAACGCATCGAGCGGGCTGGCTACGAGACCCGGGTACGGCGCATCCGTGACCTGAGCGAGGGCGAACTGGACCGGATACGTCGCGCCTCGGAGGCGTGGCGGGGCACCGACACCGAGCGCGGCTTCTCCATGGCGCTCGGCCGCATAGGCGACCCGTCCGACAGCGACTGCCTGATCGCCACCGCCCACAAGGCCGACGACGCACCCGGCCCGTACGGTGACCTGAAGGCCGTCCTCCACTTCGTCCCGTGGGGCACCGACGGGGTCTCCCTGGACCTCATGCGGCGCGACCGCGCCGCCGACCCCGGCATGAACGAACTCCTCATCGTGGCCGCCCTGGAGGCGTCCCCCCGCCTCGGCATCCAGCGGATCTCGCTCAACTTCGCGATGTTCCGCTCGGCGCTGGCACGCGGCGAGAAGATCGGCGCGGGACCTGTGCTGCGCGCCTGGCGGGGCCTGCTGGTCTTCCTGTCCCGCTGGTTCCAGATCGAGTCCCTGTACAAGTTCAACGCCAAGTTCCGCCCGCGCTGGGAGCCCCGCTTCGTCGTCTACGGCTCCTCCCGCGACCTCCCCCGCATCGGCTTCGCCGCCATGCAGGCCGAGGGCTTCGTGACCCTGGCCCTTCCCGGCCTGCTCCGCCGCCGGGTCCGGGCCCCGCGCCCCTGCGCGCACGGGGTGGCCGACCGCGGGGTCAGAGCGGCCTAGGGCGTGTTCCGGCCCGCGGGGAGGGCTCCTGTCCCGGCTCTGGGGCCCCCGCCCGGACCACGCGGCCCCGCACTGGTGAAGGGCGCCCGCGGAAGGCCCCGAACCGGCCGCGAGGTGGCCCGGAGGCCCCGGGCGGGGACGACCCGCGAGGGAATCCGGCCCGCACCGGAGGTCCTAGGCTGGACGTATGAGCACTGAGCGCCGGCGCGGCCACGTCGCGGGACTGCCGACCTGGGACCGCTGCGCGGTCATGGGAGTCGTCAACGTCACGCCCGATTCCTTCTCGGACGGCGGCCGCTGGTTCGACACGACGGCCGCCGTCAAACACGGCCTCCACCTGGTCACCGAGGGCGCCGACCTGGTGGACGTGGGCGGCGAGTCCACCCGCCCCGGTGCCTCCCGTGTCGACGAGGCGGAAGAGCTCAAGCGGGTGATCCCGGTCGTCCGGGGCCTGGCCTCCGAAGGCGTCACCGTCTCCGTGGACACCATGCGCGCCAGCGTCGCCGAACAGGCGCTCGCCGCGGGAGCCGCCCTGGTCAACGACGTCAGCGGCGGCCTCGCCGACCCCGCGATGATCTCCGCCGTCGCCGCGGCGGGAGCCCCCTTCGTGGTCATGCACTGGCGCGGCTTCCTGGACGGCGGCAACGTCAGGGGCACCTACGCGGACGTCGTCTCCGAAGTCGTCGACGAGCTGCACGCACGCGTGGAGGCCGTGCTGGCCGGCGGCGTCAGCCCCGACCGGATCGTCGTCGACCCGGGCCTCGGCTTCTCCAAGGACTCCGAACACGACCTGACACTCCTCGCCCACCTCGACCGGCTGGGCGGGCTCGGCCGTCCGCTCCTGGTCGCCGCGTCACGCAAACGCTTCCTCGGCCACGTCCTGGCGGGCCCGGAGGGCGCCCCTCCACCGGCCCGCGAACGGGACGCCGCCACCGCCGCCGTCTCCGCGCTCGCCGCCCACCAGGGCGCGTGGGCGGTCCGTGTCCACGAGGTACGGGCCACCGCGGACGCCGTACGCGTCGCCCGGGCCGTCGAGGGAGCCCAGTGAGCGCACCGCGCACCGACGTCGAGCAGGTGGAACTCGCCAACACCACCTTCTACGAGGCACTGGAGAGGGGCGACTTCGAGGTGTTGTCGTCCCTCTGGCTGGCCCCTCTGGACATCGTCGACGACGACGCCGGGAGCGAGGGCGCGGAGGTCTCCTGCGTCCACCCCGGCTGGCCGGTCCTCAACGGCCGCGGCGAGGTTCTGCGCTCGTACGCGCTGATCATGGCCAACACCGAGTACATCCAGTTCTTCCTCACGGACGTGCACGTCTCCGTCGGCGGCGACACCGCGCTGGTCACCTGCACCGAGAACATCCTCAGCGGCGGCCCCGCGCCCGACGACAGCGACGAGCTCGGCCCGCTGGTCGGCCAGCTGGTGGTCGCCACGAACGTGTTCCGGCGCACGGACGACGGCTGGAAGCTCTGGTCGCACCACGCCTCCCCCGTCCTCGCCGAATCCGGCGAGGAGGAGGACGAGGAGACACCCGGTTGAGTGGGCCGCACGCCCGGCGGAACCAAGGAGTGGTTGGAATCACGAACCACCGGGTATGGGCGGCTACCGACCCATGAGCCCGGCGTTCCCCAGGGGAAACACCCGATGAAGCCTCGCGACCATCATGTGGGCGCTCGCCCCCGCGGACGAACACTGTCAGTGCCCGCAGGTAGATTCGTTCGCAGGCCGGTGTGCCGACCGCACGCGGTGCACGACGGGCCCTACCGACGATTGCAGGAGTGATTCGCGTGGATCGTGTCGCGCTGCGCGGCCTCAAGGCTCGCGGACACCACGGTGTCTTCCAGAAGGAACGCGAGGAGGGACAGCCCTTCATCGTCGACCTGTCGCTGGGCCTGGACACCCGGTCGGCCGCGGCCGACGACGACCTGACGAAGACCGTGCACTACGGCATCGTGGCGGAGGAGGTGGTGGCCATCGTCGAGGGCGAGCCCGTCGACCTCATCGAGACGCTCGCCGAGCGCATCGCCCAGGCCTGCCTGAAGCACGAAGGGGTGAGGGAAGTCGAAGTCTGCGTCCACAAACCGGACGCGCCGATCACCGTCCCCTTCGACGACGTGACCGTCACCATCACCCGGAGCCGAGCATGACTGCGTCCTACACCGAAGGCCACAGCGACCCGACGGTCCAGCCGGTGCCAGCCTCCGTGGTGGAGCGCGTCGACGCCGCCGACACGACACTGCAGAACCCGAAGCGGGCGGTCCTCTCGCTCGGCTCGAACCTGGGCAACCGGCTGGAGACCCTGCAGGGCGCCGTCGACGCCCTGGAGGACACCCCCGGCGTCCGCATCAAAGGGGTCTCACCGGTCTACGAGACGCAGCCGTGGGGCGTCGAGCCCGGCAGCCAGCCGACGTACCTCAACGCGGTCGTCGTCCTCAAGACCACCCTCCCCCCGTCCTCGCTCCTGGAGCGGGCGCACGCGGTCGAGGAGGCCTTCGACCGGGTACGCGACGAACGCTGGGGCGCACGCACGATCGACGTGGACATCGTGGCGTACGCCGATGTCGTCTCGGACGATCCGGTCCTGACGCTCCCTCACCCGCACGCCCACGAGCGGGCCTTCGTCCTCGCCCCCTGGCACGACGTGGAGCCCGAGGCCCAACTGCCCGGCCGCGGCCCGGTGGCACAGCTCCTCGCCGGCGTCGGCCAGGACGATGTCACGCCCCGCGCCGACCTGGAACTCCACCTGCCCGAGTAGTCGTTAAGGTCAAGACGACCAGAGGCCGGACGACCGTCCGGGGCGGGTGACCGAAGGGGCAAAGTGAAAGAGCTGCGGATCAGGACGCTGGCCGCCGTGTTCGTCGTGGCGGGCCTGCTGTCCTGGGCGGGCGCCCGGCTGTGGAACGCGGTGGGGACGCTTCCCCGCGTCCCGCTGGCCGCCCCCATCGTGCTGGCCCTGATCGCCGTCGTGCTGCTGTCCACGGCGCTCTCGCTGCGCGCCCGTCTCAAGGCCCAGCGCGAGCGCCGACCCGGCGCCAAGGGCGTCGACCCGCTGATGGCGGCCCGCGCGGTCGTCTTCGGCCAGGCGAGCGCCCTGGTCGCCGCCCTGGTCGCGGGCATGTACGGCGGCGCGGGCGCGTTCCTGCTCGAGTCCCTGGAAGTCCCGGCCCGCCGTGACCAGGCCATCTACGCCGGCTTCTCGGTCCTGGCCGGCATCGCCGTCATAGCGGCCGCCTTCTTCCTGGAGCGCGTCTGCAAGCTCCCCGAGGACGACGACAACGAACACGGCGGCGCGGCCCCGGCCGCGTAAGCGTCACCAGGACTGCCGCGGCATCTGATCGGCAACGTCCAGGCGGGCTGCCCGCTTGCCAGGCAGCCCGTGACCCACCGCGATCCCCCTTGACCAGCGATCGACTCCGCCGGCCGAGGACCGTATCGGGCACCCCCGACAATCAGGTCAACGTGCGAGTATCAGGCTCATTGCCTCAGCCCGGGTCGTGGCGTCACGAAGCTGGCCGCGCACCGCGGACGTCGTGGTCTTGGCACCTGGCTTGCGAATGCCGCGGACCGACATGCACATGTGCTCGGCCTCGATGACGACAATCGCGCCACGCGCCTCAAGGATCCGCATGAGCGAGTCGGCGATCTGCGTGGTGAGCCGCTCCTGCACCTGCGGCCGCCGGGCGAACACCTCGACGAGGCGCGCCAGCTTCGACAGGCCAGTGATCTTTCCGGTGTCGGCCGGGATGTACCCGACGTGAGCCACGCCATGGAAGGGCAGGAGGTGGTGTTCGCACAAAGATACGATTTCGATGTCCTTCACCAGCACCATCTCGTCGTGCCCGAGATCGAACGTCGTCGTCAGCACGTCTTCCGGAGCCTGCCTCAGGCCGGCGAAAAGCTCCTTGTACGCCCTGGCCACGCGCCCCGGCGTCTCCCGCAAGCCCTCACGCTCCGGGTCCTCGCCGACCGCGATGAGGAGCTCTCGTACGGCGTTCTCGGCGCGCTTCTCGTCGAACTCGCCGATCGAGCCCTCGCCGTCCAGCGTCACGGGGTCGGTCATGTGGTCCTCGTTCCTGTGCCTCTCGGCGCGTGCGGTTCGACGCGCCGACGTGCGGGCATACCCAAATGCCGCGCCCCCCAGGCTAAAACCTGGGGGGCGCGGCAGTCATTCCGGGCCTGCTGAGGCCGCCGGGGAGCTGAGCGGGTCAGCTCTCGGTGCGGTCCTCGGGAGCCGCTTCCTTCGCCGGGACGGATTCCGTCTTGACGATGGACGGCGTCGCGCCGTTCGCCCCGTTCGTCAGTGACAGCTCCTTGGGGGAGAGCACCGGCGGGCGGGTGGACGGCGTACGGCGGGAGGAGCCGGTCCACGCGGGGCGGGCCGGGCGCTTCACGATGGGAGCGAAGACCTCGGCGATCTGCTCCTTGCTCAGCGTCTCCTTCTCCAGCAGCTGGAGCACCAGCGCGTCCAGAACGTCGCGGTTCTCGACCAGGATCTCCCAGGCCTCGTTGTGCGCGTTCTCGATGAGCTTCTTGACCTCTTCGTCGACGAGCGCGGCGACCTCTTCCGAGTAGTCGCGCGGGTGCGACATCTCCCGGCCGAGGAACGGCTCGGTGTTGTCGCCGCCGAACTTGATCGCGCCGAGACGCTCGGTCATGCCGTACTGCGTGACCATCGCGCGGGCCGTTGTGGTGGCCTTCTCGATGTCGTTCGCCGCACCGGTGGTCGGGTCGTGGAAGACGAGCTCCTCGGCCGCGCGGCCGCCCAGCATGTAGGCCAGCTGGTCCAGCATCTCGTTGCGCGTCGTGGAGTACTTGTCCTCGTCGGGCAGGACCATCGTGTAACCGAGGGCCCGTCCACGCGACAGGATCGTGATCTTGTGGACCGGGTCGGAGTTCGGAGACGCCGCCGCGACCAGGGCGTGGCCGCCCTCGTGGTACGCGGTGATCTTCTTCTCCTTGTCCGACATGATCCGGGTCCGCTTCTGCGGGCCCGCGACCACTCGGTCGATCGCCTCGTCCAGCATGTTGTTGTCGACCAGCTTCTGATTGCTGCGGGCCGTCAGGAGCGCGGCCTCGTTCAGCACGTTGGCGAGATCGGCACCGGTGAAGCCGGGGGTGCGGCGGGCGACGGCGGACAGGTCGACGTCCGGAGCGACCGGCTTGCCCTTCTGGTGAACCTTGAGGATCTCCAGACGGCCCTGCATGTCCGGGCGGTCGACCGCGATCTGGCGGTCGAAGCGGCCGGGGCGCAGGAGGGCCGGGTCGAGGATGTCGGGCCGGTTCGTGGCGGCGATGAGGATCACGCCGCCCTTCACGTCGAAGCCGTCCATCTCGACGAGCAGCTGGTTCAGCGTCTGCTCGCGCTCGTCGTGACCGCCGCCGAGGCCGGCGCCGCGGTGGCGGCCGACCGCGTCGATCTCGTCGACGAAGACGATCGCCGGGGCGTTCGCCTTGGCCTGCTCGAAGAGGTCACGGACCCGGGAGGCGCCGACACCGACGAACATCTCGACGAAGTCGGAACCCGAGATCGAGTAGAAGGGAACGCCGGCCTCGCCCGCGACGGCGCGTGCGAGCAGCGTCTTGCCGGTACCGGGAGGCCCGTACAGGAGCACGCCCTTGGGGATCTTCGCCCCGACGGCCTGGAACTTCGCCGGCTCCTGCAGGAACTCCTTGATCTCCTGGAGCTCCTCCACCGCCTCGTCCGAACCCGCGACGTCCGAGAACGTCGTCTTCGGGGTGTCCTTGGTGATGAGCTTCGCCTTGGACTTCCCGAAGTTCATGACCCGGGAGCCGCCGCCCTGCATCTGGTTCATCAGGAACAGGAAGACGACGACGATGAGAACGAAGGGAAGCAGCGACAGCAGGATGCCCAGGAACGGGTTCTGCTTGGACGGCGAAACCGTGTAGCCGTCCGGAATCTGCTTGTTCTGGTACTTGTCCTGCAGGGTGTTGGCCAGGGCCACGCCCTGGTCGCCGATGTAGCTCGACTGGATCTTCGAGCTGCCATCGACCTTCTCGCCGTCCTTCAGCGAGACCTTGATGACCTGCTCGTCGCCAGTGGTGATCTTGGCCGACTCGACCTTGTTGTCATTGATCGCCTGGACGACCTGGCCGGTGTCCACTGTCTTGTAGCCGCCGGACGAGCCGACGACCTGCATCAACACGACCACGGCAAGGACGGCCAGCACGATCCACATGACCGGCCCACGGAAGTATCGCTTCACGTCCATCCATACGGAGCGGAGCCGCCCCGTCCCTCCTGCCATAGTGAGTTTGATAAAGACTTAGAAAGACTGTTCTTCGGACGGTACCCCAGCATTGTCACCCGAAGCCGCAGGGGACGACTGGCAATCCCGCCCACGCATGCTCCAACGGCGCGAAACCCGCTGGGGTTCCCGATCGTCTTACGAAGACCGGGACTCGGGGGTTCAGCCGCCGTAGACGTGAGGCGCGAGCGTACCGACGAACGGGAGGTTCCGGTACTTCTCGGCGTAGTCCAGGCCGTACCCGACCACGAACTCGTTCGGGATGTCGAAGCCGACCCACTCCACGTCGATCGCGACCTTGGCCGCGTCCGGCTTGCGCAGCAGCGTGCACACCTTGAGGGAGGCGGGCTCGCGGGAGCCGAGGTTGGAGATCAGCCAGGACAGGGTCAGCCCGGAGTCGATGATGTCCTCGACGATCAGGACGTGCTTGCCCTTGATGTCGGTGTCCAGGTCCTTGAGGATCCGCACCACACCGGAGGACTGGGTGCCCGCGCCGTACGAGGACACCGCCATCCAGTCCATGGTGACGGGGGTGGACAGCGCACGCGCGAGGTCCGCCATGACCATGACGGCGCCCTTGAGCACCCCCACGATCAGCAGGTCCTTGCCCGCGTACTCCGCGTCGACCTTCGCGGCCAGCTCAGCCAGCTTGGCGTCGATCTCTTCTTTGGTGATGAGCACCGACTTGAGGTCGGTGCCCATGTCTTTCGCGTCCACCCGCATCACTTTCGGTCGTCCCACCGGCTGTCCCGGCCCTCCCCGGAGGGGGGCGCGGATCAGCTTTGCCGAATCACCAGTCTGCCACCCTGCCGCTGCGCGACGACTTTGCCCGGGAGATTGATGACTCCCTGACCGCGCCAGCCGGTGATCAGCCGGTCGACTTCCTCGATGTGGCGGGCGAACAGGGAACCGGCCGGGGCGCCCGCCTCGATGGCGGCCCTGCGCAGGATGCGGCGGCGCACGGCGGGCGGCAGGGCGTAGAGCTTGGCGCACTCCAGCAGGCCCGCGGTGTCCCGCACCGAGGACTCGGCCTGCCGGGCCCAGGCGTCGAGGGCGTCGGCGTCGTCACGGGAGAGCTGGGCCGTGCGGGCGAGGGCCCCGACCACTCCTTTGCCCAGCGCCTTCTCCAGGGCGGGCAGTCCCTCGTGTCGCAGTCGCGAACGGGTGTAGGCCGGGTCGGCGTTGTGCGGGTCGTCCCAGACGGGCAGCGACTGGACCATGCAGGCCTTGCGCGCGGTCTGCCGGTCGAGGTGCAGGAACGGGCGCCGGTAACGGCCGCCGGCCCCCGAGACCTCGGCCATTCCGGACAGGGACCGGATGCCGGAGCCGCGGGCGAGGCCCAGCAGAACCGTCTCGGCCTGGTCGTCGCGCGTGTGTCCGAGGAGGATCGCGGCGGCGCCGTGGCGCTCGGCGGCGGCGTCCAGGGCGGCGTACCGGGCGTCGCGGGCGGCGGCCTCGGGGCCGCCGTCGCGGCCCACGGTCACGGCGAGGGACTCCACGGGCGCCATGCCCAGCTCGACGAGGCGCCCGACCACGTCGTCGGCGCGCAGATCGGAGCCGGACTGCAGACCGTGGTCCACGGTGATGCCACCGGCGCGGACCCCGAGTTTGGGGGCTTCGAAGGCGAGGGCGGAGGCGAGCGCCATGGAGTCGGCGCCGCCGGAGCAGGCCACCATGACGAGAGGGCCGAGGGGGCCGCGGGGGCCGGGCGGGGAGGACTCGCCCGGGGGGCGGGTGTGGTCGATGAGGATGTCGTGGAGTACGCGGCGGACCGCCAGGCGTATCGCCGCGACCGCAGGATGGGGACCCATGTCCGGTTCCCTTCATGAAGTTTTCGGGGGTGAGCCCGAGTTTCGGTCACTCAGAGTGTGTCGATGGTGACAGAAACAGGCCGTTCCCCGAGCATTGCACGCCTACGCATGGCCCACGGTCCCTCGGACGGGTGATTGGAGGGGCGTTCACCTGCCGTCGGCCGGATTCGTTTCACGACCTTGCCGTAGGGTTCACGACTCCGTCTTGCGGTGCACCCGCGCGACCCAGTCCGCCGGTTTGGCGATCTCCGTCTTCGTCGGGAGCGTGTTCGGGGATGTCCACACGCGGTTGAACCCGTCCATGCCCACCTCTCCGACGACCGCGCGCACGAACCGTTCGCCGTCCCTGTACTGCTTCAGTTTGGCGTCCAGACCCAGCAGCTTGCGCAGGGCGAGGTCCAGGCGCGAGGCACCCTTGGCGCGGCGCTGCTGGAACTTCTCACGGATCTCCCCGACGGAGGCGACCACGTCCGGGCCCACGCCGTCCATGACGAAGTCCGCGTGCCCCTCCAGGAGCGACATCACGGCCGTCAGCCGGGCCAGGATCTCCCGCTGGGCGGGGGTCTGCACGATCTCGACCAGTGAGCGGCCCTCGTCCTCCTCGCCCTCGGGCCGCCCACCCGCGAGCGACTGCGCCGCCTCCCTGATGCGCTCCAGGACCGTCATGGGGTCGACCTCGGTCTCCGCCAAGAAAGACTGGATTTCGCCCTCAAGGTGGTCCCGCAGCCAGGGAACGGCCGAGAACTGGGTGCGGTGGGTCTCCTCGTGCAGACACACCCAGAGGCGGAAGTCGTGGGGCTCCACGTCGAGTTCGCGCTCCACGTGGACGATGTTCGGCGCGACGAGCAGGAGCCTGCCGCCGCCGTTCTCCCCTGCGGGCAGCTCGCGGGTCGCGGGGGCGAAGGTCTCGTACTGGCCGAGGACCCGCGACGACAGGAACGACAGCAGCATGCCCAGCTCCACGCCGGTCACCTTGCCGCCGACGGCGCCGAGGACGGCTCCTCCCGGGCCGCTCCCCCGGCGTTCCTGCATCTTGTCCAGCAGGGGCTTGAGGACCTCCCGGAACCCGGCGACGTTCGCCCGCACCCAGCCGGGGCGGTCGACCACGAGTACGGGGGTGTCGTGGGTGTCCTCCGTGCCCATCCGCGTGAAGCCCCGGACGTGCGCCTCCGAGGCCTTCGCGTGCCGGCGCAGCTCCGCGACGACCTCCCGGGCCTCGTCGCGGCTCACGTCGGGGCCGGGCCGCACGAGCCGTGTCGCGGTCGCCACCGCCAGATTCCAGTCGACCATCCCAGTAGATGCAGCACCACCGATGCTCGTCATGCGTCAACCGTACGTGAGGGGATCGGGCTGCGGTTAGGGGTACGGCGCCGGATGAGTCCCCCGCCCAGGACTGCCGGGGCTCGTGTGGCGGCGGGGACGCGGGACCCGTCGGCGCGTCCGGCGGGGCGGGGAGGGACGCTCGGGCACGGCCTAACGGCAGCCGCAGCCCGCCAGTGCCGAGGCCGTGTCGTCGAGGGCCGACTGGGCCGCCATCGGGTCGGAGGTGCCGGAGGCCAGGAAGGCGAAGGCCAGCAGTCGGCCGTCCGCGTCGACGACCGTGCCCGCCAGGGTGTTCACCCCGGTCAGGGTGCCGGTCTTGGCGCGTACGACGCCGGGGCCGGAGGAGTCGTCGGTGTAGCGGTCGCTGAGGGTGCCCGTGAAGCCCGCTACCGGGAGGCCGGTCAGGACCGGGCGGAGCTCGGGGCGGGCGGGGTCGCCGGCCTGCACCAGGAGGGCGGTGAGCAGGTCAGCCGTCAGCCGGTCGTCGCGGTTGAGGCCGCTGCCGTCCGTGAAGTGGGCCCCGGCCAGCGGGAGTCCGAGCTTCCGCAGCTGCGCGTCGATCGCCCCGGCGCCGCCGCCGAAGCTCGGCTTCCGTCCCGTGACGACGGCGACCTGACGCGCCATGGCCTCCGCGATGTCGTTGTCGCTGTTCGTCAGCATCCGCTCCACGAGGGCGGACAGGGGTGGCGAGGAGACCGAGGCGAGGGCCTGTGAGCCGCTGGTGGCTCTCGACGGGCCGGGTGACGTGGTGTCGATGCCCTTGGCCCGCAGCAGGTCCGCGAACGTGCCGGCGGCGTCCGCCGCCGGGTCCGCGGTGCGTGCGGCCGGGCCGCTGGTGGAGGCGTCGGTACGGCCCTCGTCGGCCGTCAGGGCGCTGACCGGCGCGAGGTTGGGGTTGGGGCCGATGGGGTGCACGGCGGGACCGGAGTAGAGCGAGGTGTCGTACGAGAGCGTCACCTCGTCCAGGTGACGTGCCTTCAGCGCTTTCGCCGTGTCGTCGGCGAGGGTGCGCAGGCTCGCCCACTCCCCGGCGTCCTTGCGGGCGGTCAGTGTCGGGTCGCCGCCGCCGACGAGGACGACCTCCTTGGTGCCGGGCTCCAGCACCGTGCGGGTCACGAGGCGGTGGTCGGCGCCCGCGGCGGAGAGCACGGCGACCGCGGTGGCGATCTTGGTCGTGGAGGCCGGGGTCTGGGCGGTGCCGGCCTCCTTGCCGTACAGCCGTCCGCCGGTCGCCACGTCGACGACCACGGCCGTGCGCCGGGTACCGAGCGCGGGTACGCCCAGGAGCCGGTCGAGGGCGGTCGCGAGGGCCTTCCCGTCCGGCGCGGGCGCCGCGGACGTGGCGCTGCCGAGGCCGGTGAGCACGGACGCGGCACTGGGCGCGGGCGCCGGCGACGTAGGGGACGTATCGGCGTTCCGCCCGTGATCTGCGCCACCCTGCCGGTCCCGCGATGCGGCCCAGTCGCGCTCCGCCGTACGCTGGCCGGTGGAGTCCCAGGGACCGGCCACGGTCACCGCCCCGACCGCGAGCGCCAGGCCCGCGGTGGCGGCCACGGCCGTGAGCTGCGGGGTCGTGATCCTCCCGGAGCGCGGCCGCACGGCTTGAGCGACCCGCACCAGCCGCGGCCGTACGGACTGCGCAGCCCGCCTCACCCGCGGTCGCGCGGCTCGGACGACCCGCGTCACGCGAGGCTGAACGGCCCGCGCGACCCGCACCACATGCGGTCTCGCGGCCCGCCAAGCCCTCAGCTCTGGCACGACCACCAGCCCCTTTCGCGATCACACACCTGCGTGAGGGACACTTAACCACCAGAACTATGTGTTGATCATGGAGGAGCCACCGGTGGAGTTCGACGTCACGATCGAGATTCCGAAGGGTTCGCGGAACAAGTACGAGGTGGACCACGAGACCGGTCGGATCCGCCTGGACCGTCGACTCTTCACCTCGACCAGCTACCCGGCCGACTACGGCTTCGTCGAGAACACCCTCGGCGAGGACGGCGACCCGCTGGACGCGCTGGTCATCCTGGACGAGCCGACCTTCCCGGGCTGCCTCATCCAGTGCCGCACGATCGGCATGTTCCGTATGACGGACGAGGCCGGCGGCGACGACAAGCTGCTGTGCGTCCCGGCGCACGACCCGCGGGTGGAGCACCTGCGCGACATCCACCACGTGTCGGAGTTCGACCGCCTGGAGATCCAGCACTTCTTCGAGGTCTACAAGGACCTGGAGCCCGGCAAGTCCGTCGAGGGCGCCAACTGGGTGGGCCGCACGGAGGCCGAGGCCGAGATCGAGCGTTCCTACAAGCGATTCAAGGAGCAGGGCGGTCACTGATCCCTCCTGAGTTCCGCGGGCCGCGCCACCCCTGCCGGGGTGGCGCGGCCCGTTCGTGTATCAGTGCGCATACTGGGGCGTACTGGACCTGAGCAGTCGGGAGCAGTGGGTGACGGAAGCGGAGGACCGCAAACCGCAGTCGGACGAGGCGAGGAGTGCCTTCGTCCAGCCGGACGGCGTGGCGCAGGCGGTCGAGGACGAGTCGGGGACCACGTCGGAGTTCGCGATCCCCAAGGGGATGGCGCCGCCGGAGCCGGCGGCCGCGGATTCCGAGGGGTCGGCGTTCAGCACGCCGCGCACCTACAGCGCGCGGCACGCCCCGCCGGCCTTCACACCGGCGACGGGCGTCCCGGTCGTCAGTCTGACCAAGGACGTGCCCTGGCAGGACCGGATGCGCACGATGCTGCGCATGCCCGTGGCCGAGCGCCCGGCACCCGAGCCGGTGCACAAGGAGGACGATGCGGGACCCGCCGTCCCGCGCGTGCTCGACCTGACGCTGCGTATCGGCGAGCTGCTGCTCGCGGGCGGCGAGGGCGCCGAGGACGTGGAGGCGGCCATGTTCGCCGTCTGCCGCTCCTACGGCCTGGACCGCTGCGAGCCGAACGTCACCTTCACGCTGCTGTCGATCTCGCACCAGCCGTCCCTGGTGGACGATCCCGTGACGGCTTCGCGGACGGTACGCCGCAGGGGCACCGACTACACACGCCTGGCGGCCGTCTACCGGCTCGTCGACGACCTGAGCGACACCGAGACCGGGATCTCCCTGGAGGACGCCTACCGGCGGCTCGCCGAGATGCGGCGCAACCGGCACCCGTATCCCGGCTGGGTGCTGACCGGCTCCAGCGGGCTGCTCGCGGGCGCGGCCTCGGTGCTCGTGGGCGGTGACGCCGTGGTGTTCGTCGCCGCGGCGCTGGGCGCGATGCTCGGCGACCGGCTCGCGTGGCTGTGCGCCGGGCGCGGACTGCCGGAGTTCTACCAGTTCACGGTGGCCGCGATGCCGCCGGCCGCGATCGGGGTCGCGCTCCAGCTCGCGCACGTCGACGTGAAGGCGTCCGCGGTGATCACCGGTGGGCTCTTCGCGCTGCTGCCCGGACGGGCGCTCGTCGCGGGCGTGCAGGACGGGCTGACAGGCTTCTACATCACCGCGTCCGCGCGCCTGCTGGAGGTCATGTACCTCTTCGTGGGCATCGTCGTCGGTGTCCTGCTGGTGCTGTATTTCGGCGTGAAGTTCGACGCCCAGCTCAACCCGGACCAGGCCCTGAGCATCTCCGAGCGGCCCCTGGTGCAGATCGCCGCGTCCATGCTGCTGTCGCTGACCTTCGCGGTCCTGCTCCAGCAGGAGCGGTCCACCGTCCTCGCGGTGACCCTCAACGGCGGGGTGGCCTGGTCGGTGTACGGGGCGATGCACTACCCGGGCGGCATCTCACCGGTCGCCTCGACGGCCGTCGCGGCGGGCCTGGTGGGTCTCTTCGGGCAGCTTCTGTCCCGCTACCGCTTCGCCTCCGCGCTGCCGTACACGACCGCCGCGATCGGGCCCCTGCTGCCGGGTTCGGCCACCTACTTCGGGCTGCTGTCCATCGCCCAGAACAACGTGGACAAGGGGCTGGTCTCCCTCACCAAGGCCGCCGCGCTCGCGATGGCCATCGCGATCGGGGTGAACCTGGGGTCGGAGATCTCCCGGCTGTTCCTGCGGGTGCCCGGCGGCTCCGCCGCGGGGCGGCGGGCCGCCAAGCGGACCAGGGGCTTCTGAGCCCCCCACGCCCCTCCCAGGGCGCGGCCCGCCGTGTTCAGCCCTGGGGGTAGCCCTGGTGGTACGGGTTCTGCTGCGCGTCGTACGGCTGCTGCGGGTAGCCCTGGGGGTACTGCTGGGGCTGGTGGTTCTGGTCGTGGCCGTGGTCCTGGCCGTAGCTCTGGTCGCCGTGCCGGTCGTGGCCCTGGTAGTAACCCTGGTCCTGGTCGCCGTACGGCTGCTGGGGCTGCTGGGGCTGCTGGGGCTGCTGCCGCGGGTATCCCTGGCCCTGCTGGTACGGGTCCTGCTGCTGGGGGTACCCCTGGCCCTGGGCGTACTGGTCCTGCTGGTGGCTGCCCGGCCGGCGGCGGCCCTGCTGGTACGGGTCCTGCTGCTGGTAGGGGTCCTGCTGCTGGTAAGGGTCCTGCTGGTAGGGGCCCTGGCCCTGCGGCGGCTGCTGCATGCGCAGCGGGCGCGTGGCGTCGTCCATGACGGGGGCCATGGGCTGCTGCTGGTACGCGGCCGGGCCCTGGGGGGCCTGCGGCTGCGGCGGGTTCTTCCGGGCCTTGGAGCGCGCCCGCAGGAACTCGATGGCGATCGGGACCACCGAGACGAGGACGATCAGGATCAGGATCGCCTCGATGTTGTTCTTGACGAGGGCGATGTTGCCGAGCCAGGAGCCGAGCAGGGTGACGCCCGCGCCCCACAGGACGCCGCCGATGATGTTGAACGTGATGAAGGAGCGGTACCGCATGCCGCTGACGCCCGCGATGATCGGCGTGAACGTCCGCACGATCGGCACGAAGCGGGCCAGGACCAGGGACTTGGGGCCGTACTTCTCGAAGAACTCGTGGGCTTTGACCACGTTCTCCTGCTTGAAGAGGCGGGAGTCCGGTCGACTGAAGAGCGAGGGGCCGACCTTCTTGCCGAAGAGGTAGCCCGCCTGGTCGCCGAGGATCGCGGCGACGCAGATCAGGGCGACGGCACCCCACAACGGGAAGTCCAGCTGGTGCGACGTGATCAGCAGACCGCAGGTGAACAGCAGCGAGTCGCCCGGCAGGAAGAAGCCGATGAGCAGGCCGGACTCGGCGAAGACGATGAGAAGGAGGCCCCAGATTCCGAAGTTGTCCAGAAGCGTGTTCGGATCCATCCAGCTTGGACCGAGGGCGAGCTGCATCACGGTTCCGGGCTCCTGAGGGGTGAAGGAAGAAACGGCGTCCTGGTACGGCGGGCCAAAGCTATCAACGCATGGTGTCCACGCCAGGTTCCACGGATGTCCCCAGCATGCACTGTGGTCCCCCTGGCACAAAGCCGTGAACAACGGGCCCCGGAGGACCGGGAGAACACCGGCGCCGCCGGGGACCCGCGGGACAGGCGCCGTCAGCCGCCGTGCCGGGTGGCGTTCGCCGCGATCGCCTCCTTCAGGTGCTCGGCGAGCCCCGGGCGCATGGAGTCGTAGAACTCCTTGAACCGCTCGTCGGCCACGTACATCTCGCCGAGCCCCCGATGCGTCTCGTACGAGCAGGCGTAGAACCACCGGGTGATGTGGAGCCGGTGCTCCTCGGCCATGTCCATGGCGCGCCCGCCCGCCGCGGGCTCACCGGCCTCCATGAGGGCGTCGTAGCGCTCGCCCCAGGAAGCCACCTCGGCCTGCATGCGCTTCCAGTCGTCCTTGGTGTAGCGGGCGGCGCGGCGCTGCGACTCGGCGTACGCCTCGGTGCCTCCCCAGCGCTGCTCGGCCTCCTCGGCGTGTGCTTCGGGATCCTTGTCCCCGAAGACCTCGAACTTCTCCTCGGGCGTGAGGTTGATGCCCATCGTGCGTGCCTCCATGGCGTGTTCCACGGCCGCGGCCATCTTCTGCAGTTTCTCGATCCGGGCGGTCAGCAGCTCGTGCTGGCGGCGCAGATGCGCGCGCGGGTCCGCCTCCGGGTCGTCGAGCAGGGCGGCGACCTCGTCGAGGGGAAAGCCGAGCTCCCGGTAGAACAGGATCTGCTGCAGCCGGTCGAGGTCGGTGTCGCCGTAGCGCCGGTGACCCGCGTGGCTGCGCCCGCTCGGCACGAGCAGGCCGATCTCGTCGTAGTGGTGCAGGGTGCGCACCGTGACCCCGGCGAACCCGGCGACCTCGCCCACCGAATAGCTCAATTCCGCTCCTTCCTCCGTAGGCCCTTCAGCCTGGCCCCTGACGTCACGTGAGGTGCAAGCGCGGATTCGTGCGGCGCCGCCCCGGATGTGATGTCCGGTTTGCCCGCTTAGGGTGACCGCGTGACCCACGACGCGGCCCGGCAGGCACATGCCTCCGCCCCGGCGACCCCCGCGCGGGCGCTGCTGCCGCTGATCGTCCCGGCACTCGTCGTCGGTGTCGCGGCCAGCCTTCTGTTCCTGGGGGTGAGCGCGCTCGCGGAGAAACTTCAGGGGGTGCTGTGGAACGGCCTCCCCGAGTCGCTGGGGGTCGGCCGGTACTCCGTGGTCTGGATGCTCGTCGTCCTCACCGCGACGGGTGTACTGGTCGGTCTGGTGGTGTGGAAGGTCCCGGGTCACGCGGGCCCCGACCCCGCGACCCTCGGGCTCTCGGCGCCCCCGGTGGCGCCCGCCGTGCTGCCGGGCCTGCTGGTGGCGACCGCGCTGATGCTGGCCGGCGGTCCGAGCCTGGGGCCGGAGAACCCGATCATCGCCACCAACATCGCCCTCGCGTTCTGGCTGGGTCGCAGGTTCGCGCCGGGGCTGTCCGGCGGTCTGTGGGCGGTGCTGGCCGAGGCGGCGACGCTCGGTGCGCTGTTCGGGACGCCGGTGGCGGCGGCACTGGTCATCTCCGAGGCGTTCGCCGGACAGCGGCTGGAGGGCAAGCTGTGGGACAACCTGTTCGCGCCGTTGACCGCCGCCGCCACGGGTGCCACGACGACCGCCCTGGTGGCCCATCCGGCCTTCGACCTCCATCTGCCCCCGCTCGGACCGCCCGACGGTGGCAACGTCCTGGCCGCGCTCGTGATCGCCTCCGCGGCGGCGCTGCTCGGCATGGCGGCGGTCTACGCCTTCCCGTACGTCCATGGCGCCTTCTCCCGGCTCGGGCACCCCATGCTGGCGCTCCCGCTCGGCGGGCTCGTCCTCGGCCTGCTGGGCGCCCTGGGCGGGCATCTGACGTTGTTCAAGGGGCTGGACGAGGTCGGCGAGCTGGCCGGGAACCCCGAGGGCTGGTCGGCCGGGCAGTTCGCCACGATGACGGTGGTGAAGCTCGCCGCCCTGGTCGTCGCCGCGTCCTGCGGGTTCCGGGGCGGCCGGATCTTCCCGGCCGTCTTCATCGGCTCCTCCTTCGGCCTGTTCGCCCACGCGCTCGTCCCGGCGGTCCCGGCCGCCCTCGGCGTGGCCGCGGGGGTGCTGGGCATGCTCCTCGCGATCACCCGGCAGGGCTGGCTGAGCCTGTTCACGGCGGCCGTCCTGGTCGCCTCTCCCACGATCCTCGCCCTGCTGTGCATCGCGACCCTGCCGGCCTGGCTGCTGGTGACCGGCAGACCGCAGATGCAGCTCCACCAGGACGGAACCGCCGTTCGTTGACCCCACAGGACCTCATAGGACCCCACAGGACCCCACGGGACCCCTTCGGACCCCACAGGCCCCGCCCACAGACCGTCACCTTCCCCCCGGCCCCCCGCCCCTCCGGCCCCGACCCTCCGACGCGATGGGAGAGCTCATGCCGCTCCACAAAGGCCCCGAGAAGCCCGACGAGCGACCGATGTCAGTCAACCCCTTCTTCGGCGACGCGAATCCGCTCGGCGACATGACCGAGGCCCCGCCCAAGCACCGGCTCCCGGACCGGCCCCTGACACCCACGATCGCGTACCAACTGGTCCACGACGAACTGATGCTGGACGGCAACGCCCGGCTCAATCTCGCCACCTTCGTCACCACCTGGATGGAGCCGCAGGCCGGGGTGCTGATGGCGGAGTGCCTCGACAAGAACATGATCGACAAGGACGAGTACCCGCGCACCGCCGAGCTGGAGCGACGCTGCGTGGCCATGCTCGCGGACCTGTGGAACGCGCCCGATCCCGGGGCCGTGGTGGGCTGTTCCACGACCGGCTCGAGCGAGGCCTGCATGCTCGCGGGGATGGCGCTGAAGCGGCGCTGGACACAGCGGAACGCGGACCGCTACCCGGGCGCGCGCCCCAACCTGGTCATGGGCGTGAACGTCCAGGTCTGCTGGGAGAAGTTCTGCAACTTCTGGGAGGTCGAGGCCCGTCAAGTCCCCATGGAGGGCGACCGGTTCCACCTCGACCCGCAGGCGGCGGCCGAGCTGTGCGACGAGAACACCATCGGGGTCGTCGGGATCCTCGGCTCCACCTTCGACGGGTCCTACGAGCCGATCGCGGACCTCTGCGCGGCCCTCGACCGGCTCCAGGAGCGTACGGGCCTGGACATCCCCGTCCATGTCGACGGCGCGTCCGGCGGCATGATCGCCCCCTTCCTGGACCCGGAGCTGGTCTGGGACTTCCGGCTGCCGCGGGTGTCGTCGATCAACACCTCGGGGCACAAGTACGGGCTCGTCTACCCGGGCGTCGGATGGGCGCTGTGGCGGTCTGCGGCCGAACTGCCGGAGGAGCTCGTCTTCCGGGTCAACTACCTGGGCGGGGACATGCCGACCTTCGCGCTCAACTTCTCCCGGCCGGGCGCACAGGTCGCGGCGCAGTACTACACCTTCCTGCGGCTGGGCCGGGAGGGCTACCGGGCCGTCCAGCAGACGACCCGGGACCTGGCCCGCGGGCTCGCCGGACGGATCGAGGCGCTGGAGGACTTCCGCCTGATCACCCGGGGCGACCAGCTGCCCGTCTTCGCCTTCACGACGGCGCCCCATGTGAGCGCGTACGACGTCTTCGACGTGTCCCGGCGCATGCGGGAGAACGGCTGGCTGGTGCCCGCGTACACCTTCCCGGCCAACCGGGAGGACCTGTCCGTGCTGCGTGTGGTGTGCCGCAACGGCTTCTCGGCGGACCTCGCCGACCTCTTCCTGGAGGACCTGGACCGGCTGGTGCCCCAGCTGCGCCGCCAGCCGCATCCGTGGACCAAGGACAAGCAGCGGGCGACCGGCTTCCACCACTGACGGCGGAGCCGCGCGCGGTTCCTGTCCCCGGGGACTCCGGCCGGACGTGAACCACCCGGCGCAGGCCCGCGCCTCCGGCCCGTCCGGCGTTTGAGGACGAGCCCTTGGGACGGTGCGGGGGTCCAGGGCGCGGTAGCCCCTCGGCGGGGAGCTGGGGCGGGGCCCCAGCTCCCTAGGTCCGGTCGCCGGGGTGCGCGGCCCCCGTCGCGTACGGGTTCTCCTCGCCCTCCCCCAGCACGCCGACGAAGGGTGGGCCCTCGCCGGCGAACGTGTACGCGCCGCCCTGGATCCGCTCGATGAGCCCCCGGGTCCATTCGGCTCCGGAGTCGGCGGAGTGCACCCAGAAGTTCATGATCTCGCCGATGTGGCCGAGCTGTCCGGGGCCGTCCTCGGGGATGTAGTACTCGGTGACGGACGTGCGCCACTCCTCGATGGCGCGCACCCGCTCCCGCAGGAGCCCGAGGACCTCCGCCCGGCCGAGGTCGACCATGAAGCCGAGCGCGGCCGAGAGGATGTCGGGTTTCTGGTCGTACGCGGTCAACGACCGGCGCAGCAGCGTGAGGTACTCCGCGGTGCCCGTGTCCGTGATCTCGTACTCGGTGCGTGGGGGGCCGCCCGCCGTGGACGGCGCGATCTCGTGGGCGCGCAGCAGTCCCTGTTTCGCCATCTGCTTGAGCGCGTGGTAGATCGAGCCGGGCTTGGCGTTGGACCACTCGTGCGCGCCCCAGTACTCGAGGTCGTTGCGCACCTGGTACCCGTGGGCCCGCCCGTGCTGGCGCACGGCCCCCAGCACCAGGAGACGGATCGCTGACATGCGGCCAAGGTTATGACCCGGCCGTCGGCCCGCCGACGGACGGGCCTCCGGCCGGCCACCTGCTCCCGGGCCACCGGGCCGAAGGCGTTCGCGCCGTCAGGGGACTCCGCCGGTTCAGGACTCCGTGCGGCCGATGTCCCAGCTGCGCGAGGTGGGCGCGTCGGGATCCGAGCGGCAGAGGACGCGCCGCTCAGAACGGGAAGCGACTCCGCCCGTGCTGTACCGAGATCCACTTCTGGGTAGTGAACGCCTCGACCGTCGCCTCGCCGTTGAGGCGGCCGATGCCCGAGTGCTTCTCGCCGCCGAAGGCGACCGGTGGCTCGTCGTGCACGGTGCCGTCGTTGACGTGGAACATGCCGGTGTCGATCTGCTTGGCGAAGGAGACTCCGCGCTCGACGTCGGCGGTGTGGACGGCGCCGCTGAGCCCGTACGGGGTGTCGTTGACGATGCGTACGGCCTCCTCCTCGCCGTCGAAGAGGACGAGGAGCGCGACGGGGCCGAAGATCTCCTGCCGGAGGATGGCGGAGTCGGACGGCAGGTCCGTCAGCACCGTCGGCTCGACCAGGTTGTCGGTGGTGGTGCCGTGGACGAGCGCGGTGGCGCCCTCGGCGATCGCCTGGTCGACGGCGCCCGTGATCGCGTCCGCCTGGGAGGAGTTGATGACCGGGCCGATGATCGTCCGCGGGTCGCTCGGGTCGCCCACCTTCAGCGTCCTGACCTTGGCGACGAACTTCTCGGTGAACTCGTCCGCGATCGAGCGGTCCACGAGTACGCGGTTGGCGGCCATGCAGACCTGGCCCTGGTGGACGTACCGGCTGAAGACCGCCGCGTCCACGGCGTAGTCGATGTCGGCGTCGTCCAGGACCACCAGCGCGCTGTTGCCGCCGAGTTCGAGGACCGCGTTCTTGAAGTGCGAGGCGCAGACGGTGGCGACGTGCCGGCCGACCTTGTCGGAGCCGGTGAAGGAGATGACCTTCGGGACGGGGTGCTCGATGAAGGCGTCGCCGATCTCCGCGATGTCGGTGATCACGACGTTGAGCAGGCCGCCGGGGAGCCCCGCGTCCTCGAAGATCTTGGCGACCAGCGAACCGCCGACGATCGGGGTGTTCTGGTGCGGCTTCAGGACGACGCCGTTGCCCAGCGCCAGGGCCGGTGCGACGGACTTCAGGGAGAGCAGGAAGGGGAAGTTGAAGGGGCTGATCACGCCGACGACACCGACGGGTACGCGGTAGACGCGGTTCTCCTTGCCGTCGATCGGCGAGGGAAGGATCCTGCCCTCGGGCCGCAGCGCCAGCTGGATCGACTCGCGCAGGAACTCCTTGGCGAGGTGGAGCTCGAAGCCGGCCTTGAGGTGGGTGCCGCCGAGCTCGGCGATGATCACCTCGGTGATCTCCGCCTCGCGTTCCTCGACGAGACGCAGGGCCTTCTCGAAGACGGCGCGGCGCGCGTAGGGATTGACCGCGGCCCATTCCTTCTGGGCGCGCTCGGCCGCGCGGTATGCCTCGTCGACCTCGTCCACCGTGGCTATGGTGATGGACGCCAGCTTCTCACCGTCGTACGGGTTGAAGTCGATGATGTCCCAGGAGCCGGTGCCCGGGCGCCACTCCCCGCCGATGTACTGCCTGGCCAGGTCGGTGAAGTAGGACGACATGTGCTCCCTCGATCCCCTTGCTGCCGAGGCAGACATTTTGAGTCTGAGTCGACAGACATCCGATCAACGTCTGATCAGACGTCATCGTACTTGTGGTCAAAGGGAGTTGGAGTGCCCTCGGAGCAGTACGTGAAGACTCCCCCGAGAGGGCGGGGAGGTGGCTGGGCGACGTCCGGGCGAGGGGTCAGGAGAGCTGGAGCAGTCCACGGAGCAGATCGCGGCTCTCGGACGGCCCGGGACTGTCCTGCTGCAGCTGCTTCAGCGCGCCCTCGTACTGGGTGACGTCCTCGCGTTTGTCCAGGTAGAGCGCGCTGGTGAGCTGCTCCAGATAGACGACGTCCGACAGGTCGGACTCGGGGAAGCTCAGGATCGTGAACGAGCCGCTCTCGCCGGAGTGGCCACCGAAGCTGAACGGCATCACCTGAAGGCGCACGTTGGGGCGCTCCGACACCTCGATCAGATGCTGGAGCTGGGCGCGCATCACCTCACGGTCGCCGTAGGGGCGGCGCAGCGCGGCCTCGTCGAGGACGATGTGGAACTCCGGGGACTTCTCGGAGACGAGGTATTTCTGCCGCTCCAGGCGCAACGCCACCCGGCGATCGATGTCGGCCGCGCTCGCGCCCTTCATACCGCGCGCGACGACCGCGTGGGCGTAGGACTCGGTCTGCAACAGGCCGTGCACGAACTGGACTTCGTACGACCGGATCAGATGGGCAGCGCCCTCCAGGCCGACGTAGGTCGGGAACCAGCTGGGCAGGACGTCCGAGTAACTGTGCCACCAGCCCGCGACGTTGGCCTCCTTGGCGAGGGACACCAGGGAGGTGCGCTCGGCCTCGTCGTTGATGCCGTACAACGTCAGCAGATCCTCGACGTCGCGCGTCTTGAAGCTCACCCGTCCCAACTCCATGCGGCTGATCTTCGATTCGGAGGCGCGGATCGAGTAGCCGGCCGCTTCCCTGGTGATTCCGCGCGCCTCCCGCAGGCGCCGCAGATGTGACCCGAGCAGCATGCGCCGCACCACAGAGCCGCTCGACTCACCAGCGCTCACGTTCGTCCGCCTCCCCAACCGTCTTCAGACGCCGAAGTCTGCCACTAAAACACTTCAAGCAGTACTCGTTCGATTACAGAAACGGAAAGCTTCCGAAGGCCTCCCACAGCAAAGGACCACGCGAGGGCCAACAAGAGGGAAGAAGGTGACAGAAGAAGTAACCAGAAAAGGGTGTAACAGCCTTCAATTCGGGCGCGTGCACGTGCATCTGCCCTTGCATCTGCTGTACGCATTCGGAACCATGGTCCCCGCGCCACCGCTGCATCGCAACGACCGCGAACACCCGGGAGTGCCTCGCATGGGGACGAATGGATCGACCATGCTCGAGCCCTTACGGCAGGGACTTCCGCCGCTCGATCCCGCGGCCGTGTCCAGCGCCGCTTCCTGCGCCCTGCCCCCACGCTACGAAGCAGTGCGAGAGGCCCGGAAGTTCACGCGCAGAACACTGGACCAGTGGGACATGGGCGACCGCTTCGACGACGTGTGCCTGGTGGTGTCCGAACTCGTGACGAACGCGCTGCGGCACGCTCTGCCCTCGGACACACCCCGCGCGGACGACCAGGGCGCGCCCGTGCGGCTGCACTTGATGCGGTGGACCTCACGTCTGGTGTGCGCGGTGCGCGACCCGAGTCACGAAAGCCCCGTGGCCGGCGACTCGGACGACTTCTCGGCGGAGTCGGGACGGGGCCTGTTCCTGGTCGACTCGTTCGCCGACAGCTGGGGCTGGCACCCGCTCGCGGGCACCCTCAGCGGCAAGGTCGTGTGGGCGCTGTTCCGGCTCCCGCCGCACGCCCCCGCCACGGCGTCACCGGCCCCGGCCGAATGAAGAACCGCGGCGCCTTTCGGCGCCGCGGTTCTACGCGCGTTACGCAACGCGATGTGACGACCGCACCGCGTTCACGGAACGCGGCCCCGTCGCTGCTCCGCCGGCATCCCGCCCTCAGCCCGCGATCAGGTGGTCGAACTCGCCGTCCTTGATGCCCAGGAGCATCGCCTCGATCTCGGCGCGGGTGTACACGAGCGCCGGCCCCTCGGGGAACCGCGAGTTCCGCACGGCCACGTCACCGCCCGGCAGCCTCGCGAACTCCACGCAGGATCCTTGAGAGTTGCTGTGCCTGCTCTTCTGCCAGGCCGCCCCGGTCAGCTCTGTCGCAGCCATGCCGTTGTACACGTCATCCACGTCGCACACGTCGTGGTCCACAGGTCGCTCCCCGGTCGTGCAGTGGCCGATGTGGCCATTGATGCAGTGGCCAACTGCCCCGGATCATAGCTCTGTTCATGTGCAGATGCATGAGCAGATGCACGTGCACGGGGGGTGGTCCCACGGTTACAGCTTTTACCGGCCTTTGACTACTGCCTGCTGTCCGCTCGGCTACGGCCTGCTGCCCGCCGGGCCGCCCACGGCCCGTCCTCTGCCCCGGAAGTCGCCCGACACACGACCTCCGGCCCCCGTGCATGTTCGTCCGCCCCGGCATCCGTACGGGTTCGCCCGGGTCGAATCCCTATGTACTGGGAAGAGACGCACGGCGAGCCTTTCGAGTTTCAACGTTCGGCTTCAACGTCCGGTTTTCAACCTCCGGCCGGTGATCCGGTCGGCGGCCGGAGCGGCGGTGCGGCGGCGGCGCGCTCTTCCCCCGCGTTCCCGCTCGCACACACCAGCAGCCTCTGGCACCCCTACAGTCGCACGGCCGCCCCTGCCGTCGCGGATCGCCCCGCCCCGGCGGAGGATCCTCCAGGGCAGGTCGGCGCCCCCGCGGTCGAGACGGACCGACAGGTTCGTCCACGCGACCTCACCGTGGTCCAGCACGTCGGCGCGCGGCGGGGCGGGTGTCCCGCGTCGGGACTCGTGGGCCACGGGGCGGTTCTCCGGGGCGCGATCACGGTCGTGCCGGAGCCACTTCCAGGCCATCGGGCCAGCCGGTCCGGCGGTCCGGCGCTCCGGCGCTCCGGCGCTCCGGCGCTCCGGCGCTCCGGCGCTCCGGCGGGTGTACTCGGCGTGGTGTCGGACGCCGCCGCGGTCGCGAACACCAGGAACACCGCGCACACCGGCGGCCCCCGCGGCCCCGGCGGTGCCTCCTCGTAGCGCCACTTGACGCGCTGCCCGCCCGGCCCGCGGTGACGTCCACCACCAGGGTGGGACGGGACCGTCCGCGCCAGGTCGAGCCGGGCCGGGTCGGGCCGGGCCAGGTCGGGCCGGGTCGGGTCGGGTCGGGCCGGGTCGGGCCGGGCGTCCAGAACATCCGTACGATCTCCGCACGACTCGCCCGAGGCGTTCACGCATGCTCCTGGTAGCTTGCTGCGGTCGTTCCGGCGACCCCAGCGACACCACCACCCTTGGGGGCTTCAGTGACATCGGCGACTTCGGCGATCCACCCGCGTCGGCGGGCTCGGACCGCGGCCACCGCCATGCTCGTGGCCGCGGGTCTGGCGGGCGCGCTCACGCTGACCGGCTGCAGCAGCGACGACTCCGGCCCCTCCGGCTCAGGTTCCGGTTCCGGTGCCACGGAGACGACCGCGAGCCCCGGCGGCTCCGGAACCGGCGGCACGGGCGGGGATTCGGGAACGCCGCCCACCGGCAAGACCGGGCTCGAGGGCAGTTGGCTGGCCACTACGGGCGGCAAGGCGGTGGCGCTGGTGATCACCGGGAAGCAGGCCGGGCTCTTCGCCACGGGCGGCACCGTGTGCAGCGGTACGGCCGGGGAGGAGGCGGGCATGCAGATGATCCACCTCACCTGTACGGACGGGAACAAGCAGCGCGCCACGGGCATGGTCGACTCCGTCAACGGCACGACGCTCAAGGTCACCTGGTCGGGCGGTCTCGGCAAGGAGTCGTACAACAAGGCCCAGGGCGGCAAACTGCCGTCGGGGCTGCCGACGGCGAACCTGGGGTCCTGACCCCCCGCCCGCCGCTCCCGCCTGCGCACTTGTGGTCCACGCCCCCGGACGGGACGCGGATCTCCCCGCGCTCCGCGGTCCCGCACCGGACGCCCGCCGGCCCGCCCCGCCCGACGTCCAGGTGATTCTCCGGGTGGCGGTCGCCCGGATGACGCGCCCGAGCGGGGGGTCGCGCGACACTCACCCCCCGGTCTGCGTGATGATCGGTGTGCACCGTCACGAACCCAGGGGGAAACCCATGCGCGCCCTTCCGATCGCCGTCGTCACCGCCGCGGCGGCCCTCATGCTGACCGCTTGCGACAGCGGCGGCGCCGACAAGAAGGATTCCGGCGGTTCCACGGCGACCGCGGCCTCCTCCACCGGCTGCCCGATCGACCGGATCGACTTCGAGGTCGGCCCCGCCAACACCGCCCCGGCGGCCGGGGACACCGGCAATGTGCCCGTCACGCTCACCAATCACGGCGCCAAGTGCACCCTCGACGGTTTCCCCGGCATCGAGGTGTCCGACAGCGCCCGGGGCACGGAGATCTTCGCGGACAAGTCGGCGAAGCCGCAGAAGCTGTCGCTGGCGAAGGACGGCACCGCCTCCTTCACGATCACCTACGTGCGCGGCAAGGCGGGCGACGCGAAGAGCCTCGCCGCGACCTCGCTGAAGATCAGCCTGCCCGGCGCCAAGGACGCCCAGCGCTTCAAGTGGTCGTACGGCCCCCTCGCGGGCAAGACCGGGGCGGACGACCTGAACGCATCCGTGAGCACCTTCCAGGCGGCCGGCGACTGAGCGATCCACCGCTCCCCGGGCACGCCGCCCGTCGTCTCATCGCAGCGGCGGCCGGGCCCTGACCTGGGCCCGGTCCGCCGCCGCGGCCCCTTCCTGCCACCCCGCCGCGTCGTCCACCCCGCGCAGCCGGGTGGTGACGGTGTCCGGGAACATCTGCTCCATGTGGTCGGTGACCGCCACCTCGCGGGCCGCCAGGACGGGCAGCAGTTCCCCCTCCGCAGACGCGACCTGCCCCTCGGCGGCCGTCGCGAGCCGGTCCCCGATGCGATGGGCGTACGCGGCGAGGAACGACTGCCGGAACGTCCTCGTACGTTTCCGCCCGCCCGCCCGCTGCGCCGCCTCCGCCTTCGTCATCGCGGCGGTGGCCTGCACGAGCAGCGAGGTGTAGAGGAGCTCGACCGCCTCCAGGTCGGGTTCGAAGCCGACGACGGTCGAGAAGGCGAGGGGCTCGTTCCACACGGCACGGCAGCGGTTCGCGCCGGCCGCCGCGTCGAGCAGTACCGCCTTGGCCGTCTCGTACGGCGGCTCGACACCTATGCGGCAGGCGCCGGGCGCGTCCTTGGCGTGCGTACGGGCGGCGAGCAGCGCCTCGTCGATGCTGTGCCGCGCCATCAGCTCCTGCGCCTTGGCGCTCAGCGCCTCCGCCTCCTCCGGGAAACCCGTCGCCTCGGCCTTGGCGAGCAGGGCGCGGATGCGGGTGAGCATCCGGGAGTCCTGCGGCGCGTCCTGCCGGGGCGGGTCCAACGGCTCGATGGCGGGCAGCCGCAGCAGCAGCCGGTACAGCTCCAGGACCGTGGTGGCGTGCGTGAAGCGGTCGGTTCGCGGCGGCTCGGCGTCCGCGTCCAGTTCATCGAGCTGAGCCGCCCAGCGCGGACCCCGGGGGGTCCGGTCCTCCCGCAGGATCAGGGCGGACACCAGGCGTACGTGTACGTCGTCCAGTTCACGCCGCACGAACCGTACGACGTCGGCGGGCTGCCAGCCGCGGCGCCAGGCGGCGGCGACGAACTCAGCGCCACGCAGGGCGAGTTCGGTGTCGGACGCGGGGTCGGCGGCGAGCAGCGAGGCGCCCGTGTCGAGGGCCGCGTCGGTCTCGGCGTAGAGGGCGGCCCCGAAGGCGCGCTCCACGGTGCTGGGCGTCGTACTGCTGCTCATCCTCCGATCGTGCCACGCGCTCCGGGGCCGTCCCCGGGGCAGGTGGCGCCGGGACTTCCTTCGAGCGGAAAAAGTATCCACACCCTGTGGACAGTTTTTCCGTGACGGTATCCACGGAGGTTCTCGCCTCGGAGATCTCCCCGAGGTTTCCCCATGCAGGTTTCCCGGCGGAGGTTTCCCGGCGGAGATGTCAACTTCGGGTTGACAGCCTCAGACTGTCAACTTACGGTTGACACATGACGACGAACCCACTCGGCACGCCATCCGTACGCCTCGACGACCTCATCGAGGCCATCAAGAAGGTCCACACCGACGCGCTCGACCAGCTCCAGGACGCGGTGATCGCCGCGGACCACCTCGGCGACGTCGCCGACCATCTGATCGGGCACTTCGTCGACCAGGCCCGGCGTTCGGGCGCGTCCTGGACGGACATCGGCAGGAGCATGGGGGTCACCCGGCAGGCGGCGCAGAAGCGGTTCGTCCCGAAGGCCGAGTCGGACCTCGACCCCAGCCAGGGCTTCGGCCGCTACACACCGCGCGCCCGGCACGTGGTCATGGCCGCGCACGCCGAGGCCAAGAGCTCGGGCAACGCCGAAGGACTCCCCGAGCACCTGGTCCTCGGTCTGCTCGCCGAGCCCGAGGGTCTCGCCGCGCTCGCGATCACCGCGCAGGGCGTGACCCCGGACGCGATCCGCGAGGCGGCGACCGCGGCGCTGCCGCCGGCCGCCGCCGAGGTCCCCGAGCTCGTCCCCTACGGCCCCGCCGCGAAGAAGGTCCTGGAACTCACCTTCCGTGAGGCCCTGCGCCTCGGCCACAACTACATCGGCACCGAACACATCCTCCTGGCCCTCCTGGAGCACGAGAACGGCCAGGGCGTGCTCAGCGGCGTCGGCGTCACCAAGCAGGCGACCGAGGCCCACATCGCCCGCGCGCTGGAGGACCTCACCAAGGCGCCGTGACCGGCCGGACGTCACGACGCCGTACCCGGCCGCACCGTCGCACCGCCCCGACCAGCCGCGTCGTCGCGACGGCGTTGTCAGACCCTCCTGCGAGACTCGGCATCATGAGCGACCGGTGGGCTGTCGGACCGGCCGAGGACGGCGGCGTGGAGCTCGCCCCCCTCGGACCTGACGGGCTGCCCGCGGGACCCGTGCGCCGGGAGGCCGATCTCGTCGAGGCCGTGCGCACCCGGCCCGAGGTGGTCCGGTGGGTGTGGCGGTCCACGGCCGGCGTCCACCCGCGCCTGCTCGCCGCCGGGGTGCGCGTGGAGCGGTGCTACGACATCGAGGCCGCCGAGAACCTGCTGCTCGGCCACGAGGGCCGGCTCGGCGAACCCCGCTCGGCGGCCGCCGCGCTGGCCAGGCTGCGCGGCGGGCCCGTGCCTCCGGACCCTCCGCAGCGCTCCGCCGAGCCCGGCTCGCAGTCGTCCCTCTTCGAGCCGCGCCCGGTCCACCTCCCCCTGGAGGACCTCATCGAGGTGTACGCGGACCAGCGGCGCCGCCACGCGGCCACCACCCACCCCGAGCGCATGCACCTGCTCACCACCGCCGAGTCGGCGGGCATGCTGGTGGCGGCGGAGATGAACGCGACGGGACTGCCCTGGCGCGCGGACGTCCACCGCGAGCTGCTGAACGAACTGCTCGGCGAGCGGTACGCGGGCGGTGGCGAGCCCCGCCGCCTCGCCGAGCTCACGGACGAGGTCTCGGCGGCCTTCGGCCGGCGGGTCAGACCCGACCTGCCCGCCGACGTCGTCAAAGCATTCGCGCAGGCCGGGATCAAGGTCGGGTCCACCCGGCGATGGGAGATCGAATCCGTCGACCATCCCGCCGTGGAACCCCTGCTCGCCCACAAGAAGCTGTACCGGATCTGGGTGGCCCACGGCTGGTCCTGGCTGCAGGACTGGGTGCGCGACGGACGCTTCCGGCCCGAGTACCTCCCGGGCGGCACGGTCACCGGACGCTGGGTGACCAACGGCGGGGGCGCGCTCCAGATCCCCAAGGTCATCCGCCGTGCCGTCGTCGCCGACCCCGGCTGGCGGCTCGTGGTGGCCGACGCCGACCAGATGGAGCCGCGGGTACTGGCCGCGATCTCCCGCGACCCCGGCCTGATGGAGGTCGCGGGCCGGGAGGGCGACCTCTACCAGGCGGTGTCGGACCGGGCCTTCGCGGGCGACCGCGCCCAGGCCAAGCTCGCCGTCCTCGGCGCGGTCTACGGGCAGACGTCGGGTGACGGCCTGAAGAACCTGGCCGCACTGCGCCGCCGCTTCCCCAAGGCGGTGGCATACGTGGACGACGCAGCCCGCGCGGGCGAGGAGGGCCGGCTCGTCCGGACATGGCTGGGCCGGACGAGCCCCCCGGCCGCCGGTTCCTCCGACCGGGCGTCCGAGGAGGCGGGTCTCCCCCAGGACGAGCCCGCCGAGGCGCCCGGCGACCAGGGCTGGGTGCCCGGATACGCCTCCTCCAACTCCCGGGCCCGCGGCCGCTTCGCTCGCAACTTCGTCGTCCAGGGCAGCGCCGCCGACTGGGCGCTGCTGCTGCTCGCCGCCCTCCGCCGCGCCTGCGCCGGCCTCGCCGCCGAGCTGGTCTTCTTCCAGCACGACGAGGTGATCGTGCACTGCCCGGCCGAGGAGGCGGACGTGGTCGTGGCGGCCGTCCGGGAGGCCGCGGAGCTGGCGGGCAGGCTGACGTTCGGCGAGACACCGGTCCGCTTCCCGTTCACGACCGCGGTGGTGGAGTGCTACGCGGACGCGAAATAGCCACGCCTCGCTGCCACACGGACGCCAAGCAGCTACGCCTCGTTGCCACACGGACGCCAAACACCCACGCCTCATCGCCACACGGACGCGAAGCAGCTACGCCTCGTTGCCACACGGACGCCAAACACCCACGCCTCATCGCCACACGGACGCCAAGCAGCTACGCCTCGTGGAGCAGCTCCCGCAGCTCGCCCACCACCGAGGTGTCCCTGCCGTCCAGCGCCTCCAGCGCCGCCCTCCACTGTACGTACGCCCCCTCGACGTCCCCCCGGGTGCGCAGCAGCAGCCCGCGCTGGTGCCGGGCCAAACCGCCGGTGAACTGGTCGGCGCGCCGATCGGCACGGCACAGCAGCAGCTCGCACTCCAGCGCGGCCCGCTCGCAGTGCCCCACCCCGCGCAGCGCGCGCACCAGCCCGAGCCGGGTCTGTGACTCCCCGTGCCAGTCGTCGTGTCCGCCGAGGATGCGCAGGCTCTCCTCGAAGTGCGGTACGGCGGCGGCCGGTTCCCCGAGGGTGAGGTGCGCGTAGCCGATGTTGCAGTGCGCGGAGTGCCTGATGATCACGTCGTCCATCACGTCGCCGATCGCGAGGCTGCGCTTGTGGTGGTCGATGGCGGCGCGGGCGTCGGTGTGCTCGTACAGGTTGCCGAGGTGGCTGTAGGTGATGGCCTCCGTGTGCGGGTCACCCAGCTCCCGGGAGAGTTCGAGGCTCAGCAGCAGCGCCTCGCTGGACTCCTCGTACCGTCCGAGCCCCTCCAGGAGCATGCCGCGGTTGTTCAGACCTCGCCGCACCCACGACAGCACCCCGAGCCGCCGCCAGATCGCCAGCGCCTCGTCGTTCAGTGTGAGCGCCTCGCCCGCCCGCCCCGTCATGAAGTGCAGCCCCGCGAGGTCCCCGAGGGCGTACGCCTGCGCGGCCTCGTCCCCTAGCCGCCTCGCCGCGCCCAGCGCCGTCCGCAGCAGCACCTCCGACTCCGCGACCCGGCCACCGCGCTGGAGGTAGGGGTTGAGCAGCCGCACCAGCACCGGAACGTACGCGGACACCTCCGCGTACCGCTCCACCAGTGTCATCACGTTCTCCAGCTCCAGATCGCCCCAGGCGAAGGCGTCCTTGGCGCAGCGGAACGGGGGTGTGGCGGCAGCGTCCTCCACGTGCGCGGCCGGCTGCGCCGCCGTCGGCCGGCTGCGGTCCGCGCGGTCGAGCCCCGCCTCGACGATCACTTCGAGCGAGCGGGCGGCGACTCCGGCGTACCAGCGCAGGGCACGCTCGGAGACGCAGGGGCCCGTGGTCACCCCGTGCGTCTTGGCGGCTTCCGCACCGGTCACACCGGTCACACCGGTCACACCGGCTGCTCCGGCCGCTCCGTCGGGTGCCTCGGTCGAGTCGGGTACGGTCCCCGTCGCCGTCGCCGTCGCTGTCTCCGTCGCCCCTGTTGCCTCTCTCGTTCCCGTTACTCCCGTCGCTCCAGTCGCTCCAGCCGTCGCTGTCGTTGCTGTCGTTGTTGTCGTTCCCGCGATCTCCCGGGCGAAGTCGCGGACGAGGTCGTGGGGTGCGTACCGGGCGTACGCCGTCTCCTCGAGGAGGGCGACGTCGACGAGGCGGTCGAGCGCGGCCTCGGCGCGGTGCTCGGCGATCCCGGAGAGCCGGGCGAGCAGGGGCGCACCGTACACGGGCAGGTCGAGCGCCCCGATGCTGCACAGTGCGCGCGCCGCGTCACGGTCGGCCTCGCGGTCCGAGGCGCGCAGCGCGTCATGGGCCACGGCGAGGGACCTGCGGACGCTCAGGTCGTCGTACTCCAGATGACGCAACCGGCTTTCCGTGTCGGTCAGTTGACCGGCCAGTGCGTCCGGGGTGAGCGCGCGGCGTGCGGCGAGGCGGGCGGCGACGACGCGCAGGGCGAGCGGGAGCCGACCCGTGAGTTCGACGAGCGGGTGCCCGCCGTCGAGGCCGTCGCGGCGTCCGGAGACCGCGCGCAGCAGCGCCGCGCTGTCCTCGTCCGACAACGGGGCGAGCGGGAAACGGTGTGCGCCGTCCAGCGCGGTGAGCGGCGACCGGCTGGTCACGATCACCGCGCACCCGGCGCCGGCCGGCAGCAGCGGCCGCACCTGGGCGGCGTGCGCGGCGTCGTCCAGCACCATCAGAGTGCGCGTCGGGGCCAGCGTCGACCGGAGCAACGCAGCTGCCGCGTCCGGGAGTTCGGGGACCCGACGTGGCTCGACGCCCAGGTCGCGCAGCAGTGCCGCGAGCGCCTGGCCGGACGTGAGCGGGGTCATTCCGGGAGTGGCCCCGTGCAGGTTGACGTACAGCTGGCCGTCGGGGAAACGTTCCCGTAGCCCATGGGCCACGTGCAGTGCCAGCGCGCTCTTGCCGACCCCGGCCATACCGCTGATGACGGCCACGGCCGGAACGGGCAGGCGCAGCCGCCGGTCCGTGTCCAGGACCAGGCCGAGTTCGTCGCGCACGTCGCCGCGGCCGGTGAAGTGGGCGGGGGGCGCGGGGAGTTGTGCGGGTCGGAGTGGGGGCGGCTGCGCCGATACGGCTGATACGTCCGGTGCGCCTGTGTCGGTACGAAGGTCCTGACCGGCGTCACCGGTCCCGTCCGCTCCGACGGGACCGCCCGCCCTGCTCGGTCCGCCCGCCCTGGTCGGTCCGCTCGTTCTCCTTGGCCGGCCCGATCCGCCTGCCCCGCCTGACACACCCGCCCCGCCTGTTGCCGCTGTTCCGGCTGATCCGCCGGGCCCCCGGTCCCGCAGGATCTCCAGATGCGCCTCGCGCACCGCGGGGCCGGGCTCGACCCCGAGCTCCTCGACCAGACGGGCCCGCAGGTCGCGGTGGACGGCCAGGGCCTCCGCCTGGCGACCGGTGCGGTGCAGCACGAGCATCAGCAGCCGGTGGAAGGCCTCCCGCAAGGGGTGCTCTGCGACGAGGGCGGCCAACTCAGGTGCGAGAACGGCGAGTCGGGCATGCCCAGAGGCGCCCACGTCCGGAGAGTTCGCGGAACTCCCGTAACCGTCCACGCCCGAAGAGTTCGCGGAACTCCCGTAACCGTCCACGCCCGAAGAGTTCGCGGAACTCCCGTAACCGTCCACGCCCGCAGCGCTCCTGACGTCCCCGGAACCGTCAGCGCCCGCAGCGCTCCTGGCCTCCACGGAACCGTCAGCCCCCAGGTAACCCGTGGGGTTCCCGGAGCCAGGCGTCCCCCGGGCACCCGCCGCATTCCCCGAAGTCCCGGCCGCTCCCCCGCCCCTGCCCCCGCCACTTCCGGCGATCGGCCCCGCGATCCACAACTCGGCCTCGTAGCGCCACTCCAGAAGCAGCAGCCGGGCCTCCTCCAGCCGCTGGACGAGGGCATGACCGCCGAGCTCGGGCCGGACTCCGCCGAGCGGGGTGCCGCGCCACAGCGCGAGCGCCGCCAGGGCCTCCCGCAGCGCCCCTGCGCCGTCCCGCCCGGCATGCGCGGCACGCGCGGCCGTGACGTGGGACTCGAAGACACGGACGTCCAACTCACCCTCGCCGACCCGCAGGAGATACCCCGGCGGCACCGCCCGCAGCCGCTCCGGATCGTCGAGGAGCCTGCGCAGCCGGGTGACGTGGTTCTGCAGTGAGGCCTGCGCGGACGCGGGCGGCGCCCCGCCCCACAGCGCGTCCTTGAGCGCGTCGACCGAGACGACCCGGCCCGGCTCCAGCAGCAGCGCCACCAGCAGCGCACGCATCTTGCCGCTGCCGATCGACCGGGCCTCACCGCCGGCGCCGTACAGGACTGGTGGACCCAGCAGCCCGAACCGCAGCCCGTACCGCATAGCCCGCCCACTGCCTTCCCACGCGACCGTCCGGCCGTGCCCCTGGCGACTTCGCACCGGCCGTCCCCCGGTTCCGGCGGAACCGTTGGCCGGTTCCCGAGGGAACCGTTGGCCACATGTTAGCGATCCGTTGGCGCGGGCTGATGGGATCAGGGCATCGGATCTGGCCCGACGGTGCGCGCGTTTGACGCGTAACTCGGGGGAGTGTCGCCGCCGTGGCCGGATCCGGGGACAGAGAGGGCCCCGGTCGTCGGAGGTGAACGACCGGGGCCTTCGTCCTTCCCGGAGCCCACCGGACCGTCAGATGACGGGCGGGCGTCCGAGCCGCGTGAGCCGCCACACCGTCCGCCACCGCATCGGCTGCCGCCGGCCGCCGGACTCGCGCAGGCCTTCCGCGAAACCGCCGAACCAGGCCCGTAGTCCGCCGAGCGAACGGGTCCGCAGGAGCGTGAGCAGCACCCAGATCCCCAGGTGCACGGGGATGAGCGCGAGGGGCAGCCGACGGCGGGTGAGCCAGACGCGGTTGCGGGCGGTGACCCGGTAGTAGATGGCGTGCCGGGCGGGCGAGGTCTTCGGGTGCTGGAGCAGCAGCTCGGGCTCGTACAGCACGGTCCACCCGGCGTCGATGGCACGCCAGGCCATGTCGGTCTCCTCGTGGGCGAAGAAGAACTCGGCGGGCCAGTCACCGATCTCGGCGATCATGGGCATCGACAGGGCGTGCCCACCGCCGAGGAACCCGGTGACCGGACCGCCCCGCATCGGGTCCTTCGCCCCGACCCGGGGCACGTGCCGGCGCTGGGTCTCGCCGTTCTCGTCGGCGATCCGGAAGCCGACGATGCCGAGGCGCGGGTCGGCGGCGTAGAGGTCGCGGACCTTGCGCAGCACGTCCGCGTCGACCAGCAGTCCGTCGTCGTCGAGTTCGACCACGACGTCCACGTCCCCGAACTCCGCGAGCCTCGCGAGGCCCACGTTCCGTCCGCCCGGGCAGCCGAGGTTCTCGTCCACCTCGATGGTGGTCACGTCGCCGGGCAGTCCGAGCCGCTCGGCGAAGTCGGGCAGCGGACACCCGTTCCCCACGATCACGATGCGGGCGGGCGCGACATCCTGCTTGGCCACCGAGGTGAGCAGCGCGTCGACCTCGACAGGCCGATTGCCCATCGTCACGACGGCAACGGCGATCCGCGGACCCTCCGGCACGACACCACTCCATCCCAGGCCGACAACACTGCCCGCGATGCTAACCGTTCACCGGGCGTATCCCTCAGGTACGCCGTCTTTCCTTGTCACGTATGCGGTTCCTCACGCCGTACGCGGGTCCCCGCGCCGTACGCGCCTCGGTCCCGACCGCCGGCCGCACCCGCCGCCCGGCCCAGGTCAGGGCTCTCCCCGGCCGGTCGGCCGCGCGGTCAGGGGCGAACCTACCCGGCACGGGGGCCACGGCACGGGAGCACGCCCGGAGCCCCGCCGACTCTCACCGGACGCACACACGCGCGTCCTCAGGCGACGTACGCGCCCCGCACCTCGAGGCGCTCGGCGACGGGCGGGGCGGCCAGCCAGTCCCCGAGGGCCGCCTGGAACTCGCGGAACTCCCGGATCCCGGGAAGCGGATTCTCGATTCCGTCCGCGATCTCCAGTTCCGCGAGGTAGGTGACTCCGTCGGGCAGCCGGTACGAGGCGTACCGCACGCCCTTGGGCCGCGCGCCCTCGATCGCGGTGAACATCTTCCGCAGGGCCGCTTCGAGCTCGTCGACACACTCGGGCTTCACCGTGGCACGCACCATCAGAACGGTCATGTCGCCATCTCCTTCTCGTCCCTCGTCATACCTGTCATACCTGTCACACCTGTCACACCACCACCGGGTCACCTGGGCGGCGCCACTTTCTTGACGCACCCCGGGGTGGATGTGTGACGGGCGCCGGCATCTTCGGGAGCTCACCGCGCCGTCCGCCGCGACGGCCGGATCGCGCGAATCGCCGCGGGATCGCCGTGGGCCGCCCATGCGCCGTCATGGGCCGCCGTTCCCGGCATGGGGAGATGTGCACGGTACATGTCGAGTGTATGATGCACATATGGGTGGTATATCTAGCCGCAGGCAGTTCCCCTGACAGGGGAAGCGAGCCGGGAACTGAAGGATGCCTCGCGTGGACAAGCCACTTGATCTGCTGGAATTCGAGACCATGCTGCTCGGGCGGCACATGCACATGCTCAACCCGCGGGCGCGTGGGGCCGGCGAGGAGCGGCTGGACCGCAGTGCGTACGTCCTGCTCAGCCGCATCCAGGCGCAGGGGCCGATGTCGATCGGCGAGTTCAGCGAGGCTTTCGGCCTGGACGCCTCGACCCTCAACCGGCAGACCGCCGCGATGGTGCGGGCCGGGGTCGTCGAGCGGACGCCCGACCCCGAGGGCGGGATGGCCCGCAAGTTCGCCATCACCGCCGAGGGCGAACGCCGTCTGGACATCCACCGGACCGAGAACCTGGAGGGTCTGGAGAAGGTCATGGTCGACTGGACCGCCGAGGACGTGGCCGAGTTCGCCGCCTACCTCAGCCGCTTCAACCGCGACATCGAGCGACTCGACGGACGCCCCTGGCCGCGCGGCTGACCATGCCGACGGCCACGTCCTCCGATCGGCACCCTCGGCGAACCATCGCCCGTGATCCCTCTCGCGCCCCCGGCGACCAACGAGCGGGAGCACACCGCCCTGCCCCTCCAGGAACCCGGCCCCACCGTCACCACGCCAAGAGACGCGGCCACACCCGAAAGACCCGGTGACGCCGCCGCGCTCATCCCCTCAACGGGCGGGCGCCTGCGCATGACACGGCGGGCCCGCTCTGCGGCCACCCGGATGCCACCGACCACCTGGGGACGCGTTGTCGGCCGTGGCCACCAGGACACAACGGGCCACACCCGCCTGCGAATCGGCCGTCCCCCGCTCCTTCCCGGACGCGGCAGGGTCGAGTAGGAAGACGCCCCTCGATCTGAGTAGCGCGACGGATCTCCCGCCGGAAGGCGGTTGCTTCGATAGAGCCATGAACGAAACGACTATGTGCCGTCAGAACCAGCGCATCGAGCGGGACCGGACGCCGCGGCACCACACGATCCGCGCATCCCGGCCATCGTCCGAAAACCTCTGGACCGGGGCAATCACGCATCCGTAAAGGCGAAGGACGCCCCGGAGTCCCCGGGGCGCCCTTCGTGGTGCTCGTGACTCGGCGCCGGTCAGCGCACGTCCACGTAGTCGTGGTAGCTCTCGGCGTCCACGTAGGAGCCGGACGCGAGATAGACCCCGACCCAGGTGCCGTCCTGCTTCGCGGTGAAGCGGGCGGTGAAGTGGCCGTGCGAGTCGGCCTTGACGGAGCCGAGCCCCGTCCAGGACTTCTTGCCCTTCGCCTGGAAGACGATGTAGACGCGCTGCTTGCCGAACGCCACCCACTTCGTGCCGCTCAGTCGCTGCAAGGTGCCGGTGGCGGTCACGGTGTGGCCCTTGCGCACCGGCTCGGGACCGGCGTTGAAGCCGGTGATCCGGGTGGCGGTGCGGTTGAAGTGCACGGAGTTGGAGTAGCCGGACTGGTAGTCCGACGACCCCGTCGAGTACAGCCGCCAGTAGCCCTTCGGCACCGCCACGTGCCCGTCGAGGTCGAAGGTGCCGTTGGACTTCGCGGTGAACCAGCCGAGCGACTTCCAGCCGGTCTTGCCGTCGGCCGATTGCTGGAGGTACAGCTTCCGGTTCGGCGGCACCTTGCCGTTGCTGGCGCTCATGCTGCCCTGGATGTGCAGGTTGGAGTACTCGTCGATCCAGCTCGAACAGAAGCAGATGTTCGTCCGGTTGATGACGTCGACCTTGAACTGCGCCTGCGAGGCAGTCAGATACGGGTCGGCCAGGTAGCTGTCCCGGGTCGTCTCGACGGTGTACGTGCCGTCGTCGTACGGGATGTACGGGTCGGTGAGGGTGAAGCGCCCGCCGACACCGCTGGTCGCCGTGGCGTAGTAGCCCATGTCGAGTGCGACGCCCTTGGCCGGGCGCCAGGTGCCGTTGTACAGGTACTCCACGACACCGGACGAGGACGCCTTGGCGCCGAACTTGATCTGCACGCTGGAGTGGTCCAGCCGAATCCGGCTCGGGCTGACCACGACCGGCAGGGTCTTCGTGTCGACGAGCACATAGGTGTTCGTGCCGTCGGGGTTGGCGATCCAGAAGGAGAGGGAGACCGGCACGGACGTGTCGTTCTCGCCGTTCAACTTCGGTGCCACGTCGATCGCGTAGCTGCCGTCGGCGGCGGTGACGGCGCTGTAGGCGTACTCGGCCACGACGCTCAGCGACTTGCCTGCCAGCGGCGCGGTGTCGCCGGTGATCGGGTCGAAGAGCGAGATGCGACCGCTGAGCGTGACGTGCGTGTGCTCCACGTCCAGTACGGCGGGGCTGATGCTGCGGTCGGCGAAGACCGGCTTCGGCTCGACGTCCACGGTGGTGGCATGTGCGGCCGAGGCGGTGTCGCCATCGCTGTCCTGGGCGCTGACCGTCACGTCGTAGCCGCCGTACGACGGCAGTTGCGACATTCGGGGCGAGCGCCAGACGCCGTCCTGCGCCGTGCCGGAGACGAGCGTGAAGCCGGTGACCGTGACGGTCACCGGGTTCGCGCCGCGCACCTCGGTCAGATCGGCGGACACCTCGGTGATCGCCGAATCGGAGGAGACGGCGACCGTCACGAACCCGGCGTCGGAAGGGTCGGAACCGACGTTGCCGAACACCGGGGCGCCGGTGCCGTCGGCGAGCGTGCCGCCGCTCGGATCGGACGTCGGGTCGGACGTCGGGTCGCCGGAGGGCTGGTCGGACGGGGTCGGATCGGTGGGAGTCGGGGTGTCCGACGGTTCGCCGATGGGCGGGTCGGTCGGGTTCGGAGTGTCCGAAGGAGTTCCCGACGGGGCGCTGGTGGGCGTATCCGCCGTGGCCGGATCGGCCGTCGGGTTCGCGGTCGCGGTGGCCGCCGGGTCCTGCCCGGACGTGCCGTCGTCGGCCGCGTACGCCAGCGCAGGCGCGGCGAGGAGCGCGGCGCCCAGCGCGGCGGACACGGCCGCCGACACCAAAGAGCGTGTTCTCACTGCTGGATTCCCCCCACGGGAATGGCGCGGCCCCGCTGCCCCGGGTGTCTCCGGAGGCCGGCCGCGCGCTTTTGTGCGGTTGCTGTGAACATCACGCAACGCACGGACTCTAGCGGTTGCCCCCGGTAGGAGCGCGAGCGGGTTTATTGGACCCGTAGGAGACCTCAACCGCCCCTGCCCCTCGCGCTGTTCGGATGTCGTCCGGAGCGATCCGACGGTGTCGGGCACCCTCGATGACATCCGCTCGCGTCCGGTCGGGCGGTGCGTCCGATACGTGGTCGGGATCGTCCTCGATCCGGACGAGTGCCTGCCCTGACACGGGCGCAGGCGCAGGCGCAGGCCCATCACGATCCGGCATGGCAGCTGTGCGGCCGGTCAGGGGTCCGGTCGTCGGTCAGGATCACGACAAGGTGAGGCCGGGGGTAGGTGCCCGGCTCTTGGGCGAAGCCCACGCGCGGATCTGTACCGCAGGCTCCCGTCAGACCTCAGCCCTGAGGTCCCGTCGGTCAGTGGTTCGGACCGGAAGCCGCTCGAGAAAAAGCAAAAGCCCCAGGTCACGGCGAGTGAGAATCCTGGGGCTTCTACAGAGCCGCCTTCGGGATTCGAACCCGAGACCTACGCATTACGAGTGCGTTGCTCTGGCCATCTGAGCTAAGGCGGCGCGCTGTCCGCACTATGGTGCGATCAGCAACGTCGGTAAGTCTACACAGTTTCCGAGAGTGCTCCGTACACGCCCCGGAGGGCCCGGATCCGGGGCGTGTGGGAGGGCTATGAGCAGCGCTTTCCCTTGGGCGGAGGGGTGCCGTCGAGGAGGTAGCGGTTGATCGCGGTGTCGATGCAGGCGCTGCCGCGACCGTAGGCGGTGTGGCCGTCGCCGACGTAGGTCAGGAGCGTGGCGGAGGAGAGCTGTCGGGCGAGGGACTCGGCCCAGGCGTAGGGGGTGGCCGGGTCCCGGGTGGTGCCGACCACCAGGATCGGGCCGGCGCCCTTCGCCTCGATGCGGTGGGGCTCCCCCGTCGGTTTCACGGGCCAGTACGCGCAGTTCAGGGAGGCCCAGGCCAGGCCCTCACCGAAGACGGGGGACGCCTTCTCGAAGGCGGGGAGGCTTTTCTCCAGCTGGTCGGGGGTGGAGAAGGCGGCGGGGAGGTCGAGGCAGTTCACGGCCGCGTTGGCGTACATCAGGTTCGTGTAGTGGCCCTTGGGGTCACGCTCGTAATAGCTGTCGGAGAGGGCGAGCAAGCCCGCCCCGTCCTTGTCCTTCATCGCCGAGCTGAGCGCCTCGCGCAGCTGGGGCCAGGCCGCCTCGTCGTACATGGCCGCGATCACGCCCGTCGTCGCGAGCGACTCGGTGAGCTGGCGGCGGTCCGCGTCGCCCGTCGGGATCGGGTCCGAGTCGAGCTTCTTGAAGAAGGCGCTGAGGTTCTTGCCCACCTGGTCCGGGCTGGTCCCCCGGCCGCCCAGTGGGCAGCCGCTGTGGCGCACGCAGTCCTTCGCGAAGGACTGGAAGGCCGTCTCGAAGCCCGCCGTCTGGTCCTCGTTGAGCTTGCGGGCGGTGATCGAGGGGTCCAGCGCGCCGTCCAGGACCATACGGCCCACCCGCTGCGGGTACAGGCCCGCGTACGTCGCTCCCAGGAACGTCCCGTACGACGCTCCCACGTAGTTCAGCTTCTGGTCGCCCAGAACCGCACGCAGGATGTCCATGTCACGGGCCGCCTCGACCGTGGAGACATGACGCAGCACCTTGGGCGAATGCCGGGCGCACCCCTCGGCGAACTTCTTGTAGGCGTCGACCAGTTCGGCCGTCTCCCTCGTGTTGTCGGGAGTCATGTCCGTCTTCGTGAACGCGTCCATCTCCGGGCCGCTGAGGCATTCGACCGGCTCGCTGCGGGCCACTCCGCGCGGGTCGACCGCGACCATGTCGTAACGGGCACGGACCTGCGCCGGGTAGCCGAGCCCCGCGTACGCCTGCAGGTATCCGACCGCCGAGCCGCCCGGACCACCCGGGTTGACCAGCAGCGAGCCGATCCGCTTCCCCGGCCCCGTGGCCTTCTTGCGGGCCACGGCCAGTTTGATGGCGCCCGAGGCGGCGTCGTCGTAGTCGAGCGGCACCTTCATCGTGGTGCATTCGAAGCCGGGCGCACCGCAGGAGCGCCAGGCCGGCTTCTGCTCGTAGTACGACGTCAGCGTCGCGGGCGTGGTGCGGGGCAGTGGGGTCAGCACCGCCTGCGCCGACGTCGGCGCCGACGCCGTCGTGGTGAAACTCTCCGTGGAGCAGGCGGAGACGAGCAGCGTCGTGGCGGCCAGCAGCATGCCGCCCCTGCGGAGGGGCCTGAGGATGCGCCTGAAGTACATTCCGCGAGCGTAACCTCGCGCGATCGATTGATCACCTTCAGTGGCATACGCGCCTCGTACGAGTGACATCGTCAACCTCGCACACCCCGGGCCCCAAGGACCCCCGTCAGCCCGCGCGCCACGTCCCGACGAGACCCTCGGCCTGTACGCCACGTCCCGACGACGCCGTCAGCCCACCCCGTATCCCAGACGGTCGCGTCAGCCCGCGCGCAGCGCCATCGTCATCGCCTCCACCGCCAGCAGCGGTGCCACATTGCGGTCCAGGGCCTCGCGGCACGCGGCGATGGCGTCGATCCGCCGCAGGGTCGCCTCCGGCGAGCCGCCGCGGGCCAGTCTCTCCAGCACATCCCCGGAAGCCGCGTTGGCGATGGCCAGGCGGGAGCCGAGCTGGAGGGCGAGGACGTCGCGGTAGAAACCCGTGAGGTCGATGAGCGCGAGGTCCAGACTGTCGCGCTGGGTGCGCGTCCTGCGGCGCTTCTGCCGGTCCTCCAGCTCCTTCATGACGCCCGCGGTGCCGCGCGGCATACGGCCGCCCTGCGCCGCGCCCAGGGCGGTCTTCAGCTCCTCGGTCTCCTTCACGTCGACCTCCTCGGCGAGCTGCTTGGCGTCCTCCGACGCGGTGTCGACCAGCTCCTGGGCAGCCCTGAGGCAACTCCCGACGTCGTCGACCCGGAGCGGGAGCTTGAGGACGGCAGCCCGGCGCTCACGGGCACGCGGATCCGTGGCGAGGCGCCGGGCCCGCCCGATGTGCCCCTGTGTCGCGCTCGCCGCGGCCGCGGCGACATCGGGGTCGACGCCGTCACGCCGTACGAGGATGTCGGCGACCGCTTCCACCGATGGCGTACGCAGGGTCAGCAGGCGGCAGCGGGAGCGGATGGTGGGCAGGACGTCCTCGATGGAGGGCGCGCACAGCAGCCAGACCGTACGCGGCGCCGGCTCCTCGACGGCCTTCAGCAGCACATTGCCCGCACCCTCCGTCAGCCGGTCCGCGTCCTCCAGGACGATGACCTGCCAGCGGCCGACGGCGGGTGACAGCTGGGCGCGGCGGACCAGGTCACGGGTCTCCTTCACACCGATGGAGAGGAGGTCGGTGCGGACGATCTGTACGTCGGCGTGCGTCCCGATCAGGCTGGTGTGACAGCCGTCGCAGAAGCCGCAGCCGGGGACTCCGCCCAGGGCGCGGTCGGGGCTCACGCACTGGAGCGCCGCGGCGAAGGCGCGCGCCGCGGTGGAACGGCCCGAGCCGGGCGGGCCGGTGAACAGCCACGCGTGGGTCATCCTGGACGCCTCGGGGGGCGGGGCGGCCCCGGCGACGGCCGTGACCAGGGCGTCCGCGTCCCGCGCGGCGGCGGCGAGCTGCTCGCTCACCTTGTCCTGGCCCACCAGGTCGTCCCATACGGGCACGGGGCACCGCCCTTTCGTCGCACTTTGCCTTGCCGCGTCCATTGTGCGGGTCGCCACTGACAACGGGCCCCGGGGTCACGAGGACCGCACCCGGCGGTCACCCCACCCCGCCCCCGCGCCGGTGACCGCCCGGACAGCGGCCAGGGCCCTGGATTCAGCGACGGTTCCCGCCGCGCCCCTCAGGCCCCTCGCGCCCGTCACGCCCGCCGCGCCCCTCGTCCGCTTCGTCGTCGTCCCGCGGGCCCAGCAGCTCGTCCGCGAGGGTCGGGAGGTCGTCGAGCGGTGTCTCCTCGGCCCAGTCGGGACGCGGGCGGCGGCGGGGCGTGCCCGAGGCGTCCACCTGGGGCAGCTCGCGGGTACGGTCCACCCCGTCGTCGGACCGCCGCGCCGCCTGGCGCTCGTCCCGGAAGTAGCCCGGGGGCACCCGGTCCGCCGGGTCCCCGGACGAATCGCTCCCGCTGCCCCTGCCGGTGCCCCTGTCCCTGCCCGAGTCACTGTCCGACTCCGAGTCCCTGTCCCGTACGGGAGGCAGGACGGCCGTCTCGTCGGCCGCGCGGGGTGCCACCGGCGGCAGGACCGCCGTCTCGTCCGCGGCTCCCCCGACCGGCGGCAGGACCGTCGTCCGCTCCGCGGTGTCCTCCGGCACGGGCGGCTTCGGCAGCTTGGCCGTCTCCTCGGAGTCGGACCGGGAACCGCGGTCGCCCCTGTCCCGTACCGGCGACAGCACCGCGGTGTCGTCCACCGCGCCACCTGACGCGTGCGGGGGCTCGACGACCGGCGTGGGCACGGTCGTCTCGTTGTCGGACTCGGTGCCGGTGGCGGTACCGGTACCGGTGCCGGCCCGAGCGGAAGCCTGCGACGAGGCCGGGATCGGGGTCCTCTCCGGAGCGGAGGCCGATGGGGCGGCGGATGCCGAAGCCCCGGCGGACGGAGCGGTTCCGGTGGAAGGCGAGGACGCCGCGGCGCTCGCGGCGGCCGCGGCCGCCGCCGAAGCGGCCGCCGTCTCCGCCGCGGCACGCCGTGCCCGCTCCGCGCGCAGCAGCGCCTCCTCGGCCTTGCGCTGCTTCTCCAGACGCCGGGTCTCCGCCTCGGCGCGCAGCCGGGCCTCCTCCTCGGCCTGCTTGCGCAGCCGTTCCTGCTCGGCCGCCCTGACCTTCTCCTCGGCCAGCAGACGGGCCCGCTCCTCCTCGGCCCGGCGGCGGGCGTCCTCGGCACGCTGCCGGGCCTCCTCCGCCTGCCGCTCCGCCTCGCGACGCTGGGCCTCCTCCAGCTCGCGCTGCTTGCGTTCCTCTTCCTCCGCGCGCAGCCGGGCGAGCTGTTCCTGGCGCTCGCGCTCCTGGCGCTCCTCCTCGGCCTTGCGGGCGGCCTCTTCCTCCGCCTTGCGCCGGACCTCCTCCTCGGCCGCCTTGCGCGCCTCCTCCTGGGCCTTCACCTCGGCCTCGGAGAGGGGCAGCATCACGTCGAGGCGGTGCCGGACGACGGTGGTGACCGCCTCGGGCTCCTGCGCGGCGTCGACGACCAGATAGCGGCCGGGATCGGCCGCGGCCAGCGTCAGGAAACCGGACCGCACGCGCGTGTGGAACTCGACGGGCTCCGACTCCAGCCGGTCCGGCGCCTCCGTGAACCGCTCGCGCGCCGCCTCCGGGGAGACGTCGAGCAGCACCGTGAGGTGCGGCACCAGGCCGTTGGTCGCCCACCGGTTGATGCGGGCGATCTCGGTGGGCGACAGGTCGCGGCCGGCGCCCTGGTAGGCCACCGAGGAGTCGATGTAGCGGTCGGAGATGACGACGGCACCGCGCTCCAGCGCGGGCCGCACCACGGTGTCCACGTGCTCCGCGCGGTCGGCGGCGTACAGCAGGGCCTCCGCGCGGTGCGACAGACCAGCCGACGACACGTCCAGCAGGATCGACCGCAGCCGCTTGCCGACCGGTGTGGCACCGGGCTCGCGGGTCACCACGACCTCGTGGCCCTTGGCCCGGATCCACTCGGCGAGCGCCTCGGCCTGGGTCGACTTCCCGGCCCCGTCACCGCCCTCCAGCGCGATGAAGAACCCGTTCCCGGCGGGCGTCGGCAGCGGGTCGTCGCCGCCGCGCAGGGCGTCCAGCAGGTCGTGGCGCAGCGGCACGCCCGCGCGGTCGTCGACCTTGGCGAGCACCAGGGCGGCGACGGGCAGCAGCAGGGCGCCCACCAGCATCAGGGTGAAGGCGGCGCCGCCGTGCGCGAACACGAACTTGCCGTTCTCCAGGCGGTGCGGTCCGATCGCGGCCGCCACCAGGGGTCCCAGCAGGGCGCCGAGCGCCACGGAGATCCGTACGACCGCGTGCAGGTGTTCGGTGGTGCGCGGCCGCCGGTACTCCTCGGTCTCCTGGTCGAGCAGCGCGTGCCCGGTGTTCGCGGCGACACCCGCGCCGACGCCGGCGAGGGCGACGATCAGCAGCACGGTGGTGACGTCCGGGACGAGTCCGGCGGCCAGCAGGGCGATACCGGTGAAGGCGATCGCGAGGGAGAGCAGCCGGCGGCGGGACAGCGAAGGCAGCACCTTGGCGGCGGTGCGGATACCGACGACGACACCGCCGGTCAGCGCCAGCACCAGCAGCCCGTACGTGACCGGTCCGCCGCCCAGGTCCTTGGCCTGCAGCACGGAGACCGCGACGGAGGCCGCGATCGCCGCGGCGACGGCCGCGCAGGCGAGCACCAGGAGCGGGATCACGCCGGTACGGCCCTTGTCGACACCGGTGCCCGTCTTGGGGCGGCGCAGGCCCTCCAGGGGCGAGCGGGCGCGGGGGGTGCGGGTGTCGGGCAGTTCGAGGAACGTGAGCACGGAGAGCGAGGCGGCGAACAGCCCGGCGGCGACGTACGAGGCGAGCGCCCCCTGGTGCTGGTCGAACCAGGCGATCCCGGCACCCAGCAGATTGTTGACGAGGGACGCCACGACGAGCGCCGCGGCCGCGACCGGCACCGCCACGAACGCGGTACGCAGGGACAGGCGCCGCAGCGCGTCCATGTGGTCCGGCAGCGGGCGCACCGTGGCGCCCTCCAGGGGCGGTGCCGGCAGCAGCGCGGGGGCCGCGCCCTCCCGGCTCACCGTCCAGAAGCGCTCGGCCACGCCGGTCACGAACGCGACGACCAGGAGGACGGCGAGGGCGTCGTCCGGTGTCCAGTCGATCCACAGGGGCGCGACGATCAGCAGCAGGGCACGCAGGCCGTCGGCGCCGACCATGGTCCAGCGCCTGTCGAGCGGGCCGTCGTTCGACGTCAGCGAGGTGAGCGGGCCCAGCAGGACCGCTCCGAAGAGCAGCGTCGCGAGCACGCGCGCCGCGAAGACCGCGGACACCGCGAGGGCCACGCCGCGGTAGCCGCCGCCGAAGGAGCCCTCGGCGACCGCCGCCTGGAGGACGAGAACGACCAGCACAAGCAGGGCCAGGGCGTCGGCGACACTCCCCACGAGGTGGGCGCCCCACAGGCGTTTCAGCTGCGGCTGGCGCAGCAGCGCGCGCACGGCGCGCTCGCGCGAATCCGCGACCAGGGCGTCGTCGGGGGCCGGAGTGTGGGCCGTAGGCTGCTCGGCTCGCGTCATTCTGCAAGCCTATCGGGACCCACTGACTGTCCGGAGGGGTGCCCGAACATGTGGACGCCCCCACACCGGAAGGTACGGGGGCGTCCACATCTGCCGGGCGGTACCGGCCCGGCCTCAGCTCTCGGAAGCGGCCGTCTTCTTGGCGGCGGTCTTCTTGGCGGGCGCCTTCTTGGCGGCCGTCTTCGACGTCGTCGTCTTCTTCGCGGCGGCCTTCTTGGCAGGGGCCTTCTTGGTGGCCGTCTTCTTGGCGGCGGCCTTCTTCGCGGTCTTCTTGGCCGGGGCCTTGGCGCGCTTCTCGGCGAGCAGCTCGAAGCCGCGCTCCGGAGTGATGTCCTCGACGCTGTCCCCGGACCGCAGGGTCGCGTTGGTCTCGCCGTCGGTCACGTACGGCCCGAAACGGCCGTCCTTGACCACGACGGGCTTCGCGCTGACCGGGTCCTCGCCCAGTTCCTTCAGCGGCGGCTTGGCGGCCGCACGGCCACGCTGCTTGGGCTGGGCGTAGATCTCCAGCGACTCTTCGAGCGTGATGCTGAAGAGCTGGTCCTCGGTCTGGAGGGAGCGCGAGTCCGTGCCCTTCTTCAGGTACGGCCCGTAGCGCCCGTTCTGCGCGGTGATCTCCACGCCCTCCGCGTCCTTGCCGACGACGCGCGGCAGGGACATCAGTTTGAGGGCGTCCTGAAGGGTCACCGTGTCCAGCGACATGGACTTGAAGAGGGACGCGGTACGCGGCTTGACGGCGTTCTTGCCCGTCTTCGGGGTGCCCTCGGGGAGCACCTCGGTGACGTACGGGCCGTAGCGGCCGTCCCGCGCGATGATCTGGTGGCCCGACTCCGGGTCGTTGCCGAGTTCGAAGTCGCCGCTGGGCTTGGCGAGCAGCTCCTCCGCCAGCTCGACGGAGAGTTCGTCCGGGGCCATGTCCTCGGGCACGTCCGCGCGCTGGTGGTTCTCGGAGTCCTTCTCACCGCGCTCGACGTAGGGGCCGTAGCGGCCGACGCGGAGCACGATGCCGTCGCCGACGGGGAAGGACGACACCTCGCGGGCGTCGATGGCGCCCAGGTCGGTGACGAGCTCCTTGAGGCCGCCCAGGTGGTCGCCGTCGCCGTTCCCGGCCTCGGCGGCACCGGTGGCCTCGCCCTCACCGAAGTAGAAGCGCCGGAGCCACGGCACGGCGCGCGCCTCGCCCCGCGCGATGCGGTCGAGGTCGTCCTCCATCTTGGCCGTGAAGTCGTAGTCGACGAGCCGCCCGAAGTGCTTCTCCAGGAGGTTGACCACGGCGAAGCTCAGGAAGGACGGCACCAGGGCCGTGCCCTTCTTGAAGACGTAGCCGCGGTCGAGGATCGTGCCGATGATCGACGCGTACGTCGACGGGCGGCCGATCTCGCGCTCTTCGAGCTCCTTGACCAGCGAGGCCTCGGTGTAGCGGGCCGGGGGCTTGGTGGAGTGCCCGTCGACCGTGAGTTCCTCGGCGGACAGCGGGTCGCCCTCACCCACCTGGGGGAGGCGGCGCTCGCGGTCGTCGAGTTCGGCGTTCGGGTCGTCCGCGCCCTCGACGTATGCCTTCAGGAAGCCGTGGAAGGTGATCGTCTTGCCGGACGCGCTGAACTCGGCGTCGCGGCCGTCGGCGGCGGCGCCGGCGATCTTCACCGTGACGGAGTTGCCGACCGCGTCCTTCATCTGGGAGGCGACGGTCCGCTTCCAGATCAGCTCGTACAGCTTGAACTGGTCGCCGGTCAGGCCCGTCTCGGCCGGGGTGCGGAAACGATCACCCGAGGGGCGGATCGCCTCGTGCGCCTCCTGCGCGTTCTTGACCTTTCCGGCGTACGTGCGCGGCTGGGCCGGCAGGTAGTCGGCGCCGTACAGCTGCGTGACCTGGGTGCGGGCGGCGGTGATCGCCGTCTCCGAGAGGGTCGTGGAGTCCGTACGCATGTACGTGATGAAGCCGTTCTCATACAGCTTCTGGGCCACCTGCATGGTGGCCTTCGCGCCGAAGCCGAGCTTGCGCGAGGCCTCCTGCTGGAGCGTCGTCGTGCGGAACGGCGCGTACGGCGAACGGCGGTAGGGCTTGGACTCGACCGAGCGGACCGAGAAGTCGGTGTTCTCCAGGGCGGCGGCGAGCGCGCGGGCGTTCGCCTCGTCCAGGTGGAGCGTGTTCGCGCCCTTGATCTGGCCGAGCGAGTCGAAGTCGCGGCCCTGGGCGACACGCTTGCCGTCGACCGCGGTGAGACGGGCGACCAGGGAGGACGGGTCGGAGGCGTCCCCACGGCGGCCGGTACCGAAGGTGCCGGTCAGGTCCCAGTACTCGGCGGACCGGAAGGCGATGCGCTCGCGCTCCCGCTCGACGACGAGACGGGTCGCCACGGACTGGACACGGCCCGCCGACAGGCGGGGCATGACCTTCTTCCACAGGACCGGTGAGACCTCGTAGCCGTAGAGGCGGTCCAGGATGCGGCGGGTCTCCTGCGCGTCGACCATGCGCTGGTTGAGCTCGCGCGGATTGGCGACGGCGCTGCGGATCGCGTCCTTGGTGATCTCGTGGAAGACCATCCGGTGGACGGGGACCTTGGGCTTCAGGACCTCCAGGAGGTGCCACGCGATGGCCTCGCCCTCGCGGTCCTCATCGGTGGCGAGGAAGAGTTCGTCGGAGTCCTTCAGCAGGTCCTTGAGCTTCTTGACCTGGGCCTTCTTGTCAGCGTTGACCACGTAGATCGGCTGGAAGTCGTGCTCGACGTCCACACCGAGGCGGCGTACCTCGCCGGTGTACTCCTCCGGCACCTCCGCCGCGCCGTTGGGGAGGTCGCGGATGTGCCCGACGCTCGCTTCGACGACATAGCCGGGGCCGAGATAGCCCTTGATCGTCTTCGCCTTGGCAGGCGACTCGACGATGACGAGTCGGCGGCCGCCGTGTGCGGTGTCGCTGGTCGGGGACAACTTCGCTCTTCTCTCCGGTCGACGCAGGGGGGCTCCCCAGGCCTGGGTCCCGGGGGTCGGGTCGTGCTGACGCTGCGGAGTGTGACGGTACATCCCGCCCCCGTGTCAAACGGGAAAAGCCCGCAACGGCCACTCGAACGGTAACCCGACTACCGCCATTCCTGCCGCCCGGAGTACGCAGCTGCCCTTTCGGCCCTGACCGGAGCGTGACCCCCCGGTTACCGGGGTCGCGGCTCTCACACGCGCGTGAAACACCACATCCCGAGTGCCAGCGCACCCGCTCCGGCGACGCTCGCGACCGTCGCCGATGCGACGCGGTTCACACCGACGGCGATGGGCTCGCCCTGCCGCAGCCGCACCACCGTCCACGCCAGCAGCGCGCCTCCGAACAGGGCGAACACCGTGCCCACGAAGATCGCCGGTCCACTTTCCATCGATATGCCCTTCCACCCCGAGTCCTAGGGTCGGGACGTTGCCACGCCCTGGAAGCGACTGTGCGAACCTGCGGTGAACGCGGGGCGGACGGCATCCCATCGGCGGGCCCGGACGGCTCGGACCGCGCACCGCGCGGGTGCCCTCCGGGGCGTCCTCGGGTGGCTGGAGCGATCCGCCGGGGCGCGGGACTGTGGTGAATTCGTCGTTCGCCGCTCCCGGCGCTCACCCTCACCGACCGGCTCACCCCCGCCTCCCGGCCTGTCGCGGGTCCTGGGACACCGGCCCCGGTCGGCGAGCGGCACATCCGCGCGCGGATCACCCCGAACGTCCGACACAGGACGCATGTTGGCCGAATTCGCATCCCGGCCAAGGCCAGGCCCCCGGTGAGGGGTCCATACGGGTGACCCGGGGGAACGTCCTGGCGGGTGACCCGGGAGAAGGTTCTGACGGGTGACCCAGGAGGGAGGTCCCGACGGGTGACCCGGTAGGGATCCCGACACGGTGGCCGGCGGAGCTCCCGATGCCCGAGGGAGCATCGGTGCCCGACGGAGCATCCGGTGCCCGACGGAGCATCCGGTGCCTGACGGAGCTTCCGGGTGCGCGACGGAGCATCCGGTGCCCGGCGGAGCGCGTGTCGCCGGCCGCCGGGAGGCGCGCCCCTCGTCACTCCGCGGGCTCGAGGAACCCCTGTTCCACCAGCAGCCGGATCTGGCCGGGCGTCCGGTCGCGCAGCAACACCGGGTCCTCACCGACCAGTTGGGCGATGGCGTCGAGAATCCGCCCGGCGCTCAGCGTGCCGTCGCACACGCCCGCGAAGCCCGCGCCGACCGTGTCCACCTTGGTGGCCCGCCGCATCCCGCGGTTCTGGCGCAGCACCACGTGCTCCGGGTCCTCGGCGCCGGGCAGCCCGACCTGCTCCTGGACCACCTCGGCGGTGAGCCTGAAGTGCCCGGCGAGCAGCGCCGCGTCGTCGCTGGCCCGCAGGAAGTCGACACGGGCGAAGTGCGCGCGCACGGTGTCGCCGAGCGGCTGTTCGACGGGGTGCGGCCACTCCTCGACGGTGATCGAGGGCTCGGCGGCCGCCGTTCTGCGCAGGGTGATCCACCCGAAGCCGACCGCCTTGACCTTGCGCGCCTCGAACTCGTCCAGCCATGCGTCGTACCGTGCCTGGTACTCGGCCGGGTCGGAGCGGTGGTCACCCGCGTCGCGCAGCCACAACTCCGCGTACTGCGTGATGTCCTGGACCTCGCGCTGCACGATCCACGCGTCACAGCCACGCGGCACCCAGGAGCGCAGCCGGTCCTGCCAGTCCTCGCCCTCCACGTGCTGCCAGTTGGCCAGGAACTGGGCGTATCCCCCTTCGTTCAGCCGGTCCCCCGCCTGCTGAACGAGCGTGCGGCACAGATCGTCCCCGCTCATCCCGCCGTCGCGGTAGGTGAGCCGGGCGTCGGGCGAGATCACGAAGGGCGGGTTGGAGACGATCAGGTCGTACGTCTCGTCGTCCGCGACCGGCTCGAAGAGCGAGCCCTCGCGCAGATCGGCCGCCGGGGCACCGGACAGCGCCAGGGTGAGCGCGGTGATGTGCAGCGCGCGCGGGTTGAGGTCGGTCGCGGTCACGCGGGTGGCGTGCTGGGCCGCGTGCAGGGCCTGGATACCGGAGCCGGTGCCGAGGTCGAGCGCGGCGGCGACGGGCTCGCGGACCGTGATGCCGGCCAGGGTCGTGGACGCGCCGCCCACACCGAGGACGACGCCCTCCTCACGGCTTCCGATGCCGCCCGCGCCACCGACGGCGCACCCGAGGTCGGACACGATGAACCAGTCCTCGCCGGCCGGTCCCCCGTACGGCCGGACGTCCACCGTCGCGGTGAGCTCGTCCCCGCCCACCCGGGTCAGCCAGCCGCTCCGCAGGCAGTCCTCGACCGGCAGCACGTCCGCCACGCGCGCGTGCGGCACGGGCTGCTGCAGCAGGAACAGCCGGACGAGCGTCTCCAGGGGGGTGTCCCCGCGGGTCGCCCGGAGCGCGGGGACGGTCTCGCTGCGCGCCAGCGCCGCGTAGGCGGGTGCGCCGAGCAGGTCGAGCATTCCGTCGGCGGTGAACGAGGCGCCGAGCAGGGCGTCCCGCAGCCGAGCGGCGACGTCGACGCGGTCGGACGAGGGCAACGGTGGCAGGCTGGTGTGACTCACATCCCCCATTGTGTCCGCTCCCGCCGACCGGCACGCATTCCTGTGGACGACGGCACGTACTCCTGTGGACGGCCTCCGGTGGACAGGGGCGCGCACTCCTGTGGACAGCCTCCGGTGGACAGGGGCGCGCACTCCTGTGGACACCCATGCCGGGGACCCGGCACGCGGGCGTACCGGGTCCTGGTCCGGACGGTCGTCGGATCCTCGTCGGGGCGGGCGATCGCGCGCCCGCCCGCCGCTCAGCCCTGGGCCGCGGAGGGCGAGGACCCCGACTTGCAGCTCGCCTGCTTCGCCATCGCCTTGCCCACGTCGCCCTCCTCCAGCTTCTTCAGCGCGTCGTTGCCGCTCTGGCTCAGCTTGGTGAGCTGCGTCGCGATGCCCTTGAGGCCGTCCGCGAACTTCGCCTGGTCCTTCGTGTCGAGCCCGTCGACCTGCTTCTTGAGGGCGGCGTAGGACGCGGAGATGCCGTTGAGCTCCTTCACGGCGTCCGTCTTCTTCTTCTTGCCGTCGGTGACGTCGGGCGCGCCGGCGCCGTCGACGGCGGCGCCGATCGCCTTGTAGGCGTCGGACATGTCCTGGAAGGCCTGCGCGTCCGTCTTCCGGACGGCGTCCGGCGCGCTGTTGTCCGAGGTCTCCTTCTGGATCGCGGCGTTGGCGGCCTCGATCTTCTTGGCCTGCGGCTGCACCGCGTCACAGACCTGCTTGGCCCAGGAGTTCAGCTTGTCGTTGTTGCCGTCGTCGCTGCTGCATCCCGACAGCGCCAGTACCAGTACCGCACCGCCGGACAGTGCGGCCGTGAGCGTCTTGTTCACCGGATTGGTCCCTTCCATGGCTCTCGGCCCCGGAACATACACGCCATCCGAGCGACATCCGCGGGTCGTGCGACCGGTTCACCCCTTATTAGGGCCATTTGCACCAAGCGAGAGAAGGCTCACGGTGAGGGTGTGAACACACACAAGGCGGGCGGGCGGCGCATCAAAACGCACCGCCCGCCCGCCCGTTGGCCAGTACCTGACCGGATGGAGAACCCTGGAGCTACGAAACCACCGCCGCGTCCGGTGACTTGGAGACCCGTTCCGCGTCCTCCTCGTCGCCCACGGCGATCCCCCGCCGCTTCGAGATGTACACCGCGACCACGATCACGAGCAACGAGAGCACCGCGATCAGGAACCGCAGAGCGAGGTTCTTGTCGTCGCCGTACGAGAACCTGACGACCGCCGGCGCGATCAGCAGCGCCACCAGGTTCATCACCTTCAGAAGGGGGTTGATCGCCGGTCCCGCGGTGTCCTTGAAGGGGTCACCGACGGTGTCGCCGATCACCGTGGCGGCGTGCGCCTCGCTGCCCTTGCCACCGTGGTGACCGTCCTCCACGAGTTTCTTCGCGTTGTCCCACGCGCCGCCGGAGTTGGCGAGGAAGACGGCCATCAGGGTGCCGGTGCCGATCGCGCCCGCGAGATACGAGCCGAGCGCGCCGACACCGAGTGTGAAGCCGATGGCGATGGGCGCCAGGACGGCGAGCAGACCCGGGGTGGCCAGCTCCCGCAGGGCGTCCTTGGTGCAGATGTCGACGACCCGCCCGTATTCGGGTTTCTCCGTGTAGTCCATGATCCCGGGGTGCTCGCGGAACTGCCGCCGCACCTCGTAGACCACGGCCCCCGCGGAACGCGACACGGCGTTGATCGCGAGGCCCGAGAAGAGGAACACCACGGCCGCGCCGGCGATCAGCCCCACCAGGTTGTTGGGCTGGGAGATGTCCATCATCAGGTTCAACGGCGCGCCTGGCCCGGAGACCTTCTCGCCCACGTCGTTCGCGGCCGACAGGATCGCGTCCCGGTACGACCCGAAGAGCGCCGACGCGGCGAGGACGGCCGTGGCGATGGCGATGCCCTTGGTGATGGCCTTGGTGGTGTTGCCCACCGCGTCCAGGTCGGTGAGCACCTGAGCGCCCGCGCCCGTGACGTCGCCGGACATCTCCGCGATGCCCTGGGCGTTGTCGGAGACCGGGCCGAAGGTGTCCATGGCGACGATGACACCGACCGTGGTGAGCAGGCCGGTCCCGGCGAGCGCCACGGCGAAGAGCGCCAGCGTGATGGACGCGCCGCCGAGCAGGAAGGCCCCGTACACGCCGAGACCGATCAGCAGGGCGGTGTAGACGGCCGATTCGAGACCGATGGAGATACCGGCGAGGACGACGGTGGCCGCACCGGTGAGTGAGCTCTTGCCGATGTCCCTTACGGGACGGCGGGTGGTCTCGGTGAAGTAGCCGGTCAGCTGCTGGATCAGCGCGGCCAGCACGATGCCGATCGCGACGGCCACCAGCGCGAGGATCCGGGGATCGCCGCTCTTCGCCTTGATCGCCGCGTCCGTGACGCCGTCCAGGCCGGAGTACTTCCCCGGCAGGTAGACGAAGACGGCCACCGCGACCAGCACCAGGGAGATCACCGCGGAGACGAAGAAGCCGCGGTTGATCGCCGACATGCCGCTGCGGTCGGATCGGCGTGGTGCCACCGCGAAGATGCCGACCATGGCCGTGAGGACGCCGATCGCGGGCACGATCAGCGGGAAGGCGAGCCCGGAGTCGCCGAACGCCGCCTTGCCGAGGATCAGCGCGGCGACGAGCGTGACGGCGTACGACTCGAAGAGGTCCGCGGCCATACCGGCGCAGTCTCCGACGTTGTCGCCCACGTTGTCGGCGATGGTCGCGGCATTGCGCGGGTCGTCCTCCGGAATGCCCTGCTCGACCTTGCCGACCAGGTCGGCGCCGACGTCGGCGGCCTTGGTGAAGATGCCGCCGCCGACACGCATGAACATGGCGATCAGCGCGGCGCCGAGCCCGAATCCCTCCAGGACCTTCGGCGCGTCGGCCGCGTACACCAGCACCACACAGGAGGCGCCCAGCAGACCGAGCCCCACCGTGAACATGCCGACGACGCCGCCCGTACGGAATGCGATCTTCATGGCTTTGTGCGAGACGGCGGTGAGATCCTTTTCGGGTTCACCCGCCGCCGGGGTCGCTTCCCGTGCCGCGGCGGCCACGCGGACATTGCTCCGGACGGCGAGCCACATACCGATATATCCGGTGGTCGCCGAGAACACCGCGCCGATCAGGAAGAAGATCGATCTTCCGGCACGCTGATTCCAGTCGTCCGCGGGCAGCAGCATGAGCAGGAAGAACACCACGGCGGCGAATACCGCGAGGGTGCGCAACTGCCGCCCCAGGTAGGCGTTCGCGCCCTCCTGGACCGCTGCCGCGATCTTCTTCATGCTGTCGGTGCCCTCGCCGGCCGCGAGTACTTGTCGTACCAGGACCCCGGCGACCGCCAGGGCCGCCAGCGCGACGACGCCGATGACCATCACGATCATGCGGTTGTCGTCGGTCAGAACTGCGGCTGCGAAGGTTGTGGGATGGTCAAACTGCTGAGGGGTAGAAAGCCCCGCCATTCGTCCTCCTTGACGCTTGGGCTGAGCTCAAGATGTGGACGGATTGTAGGTACCGGAACCTGATCAAAACAGTACGCGGTAAACGGAATTTGCCTTCACATCCCCGTCAGCAAATGATCGACGGGCGTTCACAGAACCCAAAAGAGGTAATGCCCCAAAAGCGTTGACCCTTGATCAAATAATCACCCGAATGATCGTGAACTAATTCACGAAAGGCGCGCGCAGTCATCTCACCTGCCCGGGAGCAAGAAAAAGGGCCCTGCGAGGCAGGGCCCTTCGTGTGATGAGTGTGTCTTGTACGTGTCCTGCTACGAGGGGGACATCAGGGAACGAGCGTGACCGGCGGCGTGGTCGGCCAGCTCATCCTGATCAGTCCACCGTGCTCGTCGGCGCTGACCTCCACGTCGTCGACGAGGCCGCTGATGACCGCGAGGCCCATCTCGTCCTCCTCGGCGTCCGTGTCGGCATCACCGGGAGAGGATCCGGGCGCCGTCGCTCCGGGCACCGAACGCGGTGCCTCGTCGCCGACCTCGATGGAGAACTGCTTCTCCTCCTCGATCAGCGTCACCCGCACCGGCGCCGAGATACCGCCGCTCTGGTGCAGTCCGACGGCACGGGTGCAGGCCTCGCCCACGGCGAGTCTGACCTCGTCGAGGACGGCCTCGTCCACTCCGGCCCTGCGCGCCACCGCTGCCGCCACCAGTCGGGCGGTCCTGACGTGCTCGGGCAGCGCGCTGAAGCGGAGCTCAACGGTGGCCATGCATCCCCCTCAACTACGGGCGTGCTGTCAGGGGGCCGGGCCGCCGAGGCCCGGTCCCCCTCCATTGCTTCTACCGTCTCGGACGCCACGCTCCCGTGGCGCCCCGCGACGGGGTCAGTCGGTGGCCGCTACCGCTTCCTCGACCGAGGTGTGGATGGGGAACACCTTGGTGAGACCGGTGATACGGAAGATCTTCAGAATGCGCTCCTGGTTGCAGACCAGTCGCAGCGAGCCCTCATGGGCACGCACACGCTTCAGGCCGCCCACCAAAACGCCGAGCCCGGTGGAGTCGAGGAAGTCCACGCCCTCCATGTCGACGACAAGATGGAAACTGCCGTCGTTCACCAGCTCGACCAGCTGCTCACGCAGCTTGGGCGCGGTATATACATCGATTTCGCCACCGACCTCGACGACCGTACGATCGCCGACGGTACGGGTCGACAGGGACAGGTCCACGGATCCTCCAGCACCTTGCTATCGAGCGGTCGCCCCAAGGGACACCTCGGCAGAGCCCCCGGGACGGTTCGCCAGCCGCGATGGCATTCAATCACTTACCGGCAGGCGTGCACGACGCCTTGAGCCCATTGTCCGTCACGCCAGTGACACACTCGATGCCGATGGCCAAGAATCACCGATCCGATCGAACCTCGGCGGACACCGCTTCCCGCCCCTCTCCGGGCACGGTCCTGGACCGGCTCGCCTCGGGGCCGAGCCGGGCTTCGCGCATCACTCATACGGAGCACTTGCCCCCGCGGGCGGGTCGCCATGCCGTCTGGCCCGATCGGATCCGATCGGAGGTCGTCGCCGCCGTGCAGGCCGCGGGCATCGAGCACCCCTGGGCCCACCAGGCGCTCGCCGCCGAGCACGCCCTGGACGGCGAGTCCGTGATCGTCGCCACCGGCACGGCCTCCGGCAAGTCCCTGGCGTACCTCGTGCCGGTCCTCACGGCCCTTCTGGACGGCTCCGAGGCGCCGAACGGCCGGGGGGCCACCGCGCTCTACCTGGCGCCCACGAAGGCCCTCGCAGCCGATCAGCGCCGTTCTGTGAAGGAACTTTCACAACCGCTGGGCAACGCCGTTCGACCAGCCGTGTACGACGGCGACACCCCGGTCGAGGAACGCGAGTGGGTCCGCCAGTACGCCAACTACGTCCTGACCAACCCCGACATGCTGCACCGCGGGATACTTCCCTCCCACCCTCGCTGGGCCTCCTTCCTCCGAGCCCTGAAGTACGTCGTCATCGACGAGTGCCACACCTACCGCGGCGTCTTCGGCTCCCACGTCGCCCAGGTGCTGCGCCGACTGCGCCGCCTGTGCGCGCGCTACGGCTCCTCACCCGTCTTCCTGCTGTCCTCCGCGACCGCAGCCGAACCCTCCGTCGCCGCCCGCCGCCTGACCGGCCTCCCGGTGGTCGAGGTCGCCGACGACGCCTCCCCGCGCGGCGAACTGGTCTTCGCCCTCTGGGAACCCCCCCTCACCGAACTGCACGGCGAGAAGGGCGCGCCCGTCCGGCGTACCGCCACCGCCGAGACCGCCGACCTCCTGACCGACCTGACCGTCCAGGGCGTGCGCTCGGTCGCCTTCGTACGGTCCCGGCGCGCCGCCGAACTGATCGCGGTGATCGCCCAGGAGCGGCTGGCCGAGGTCGACCGCTCGCTCGTCCGGCGCGTGGCCGCGTACCGCGGCGGCTACCTCCCCGAGGAACGCCGCGCCCTCGAACGAGCCCTGCACTCCGGAGAACTCCTCGGCCTCGCCGCCACCACCGCCCTCGAACTCGGCGTCGACGTCTCGGGACTGGACGCGGTCGTCATCGCGGGCTACCCGGGCACCCGGGCGTCCCTGTGGCAGCAGGCGGGCCGCGCCGGCCGCTCGGGACAGGGCGCGCTCGCGATCCTGGTCGCCCGCGACGACCCGCTGGACACGTTCCTCGTGCACCATCCCGAAGCGCTGTTCGACCAGCCGGTGGAGTCCACGGTCCTAGACCCCGACAACCCGTACGTCCTCGCCCCCCACTTGTGCGCCGCCGCCTCCGAGATCCCCCTCACGGACGAGGATCTGGAGCTGTTCGGCCCGGCCGCGGCGGATCTGCTGCCGCAGCTCGAGGCCGCGAAGCTGCTGCGCCGCCGGACGACGGCCTGGCACTGGACACGCCGGGAGCGGGCCGCCGACCTGACCGACATCCGCGGCGAGGGCGGCAGCCCGGTGCAGATCGTCGAGGCCGGAACGGGGCGGCTGCTCGGCACGGTGGACGCCGGCGCCGCGCACACGACGGTGCACGAGGGCGCGGTCCATCTGCACCAGGGCCGTACGTACCTGGTGAAGCACCTGGACCTGGAGGACTCCGTCGCACTGGTCGAGGAGGCCAACCCGCCGTACTCGACGGTCGCCCGCGACACGACCACCATCTCCGTCCTGGAGACGGACACCGAAATCCCCTGGGGCGAGGGCCGGTTGTGCTTCGGCTCCGTCGAAGTCACCAATCAGGTCGTCTCCTTCCTGCGCCGTCGGGTCATCACCGGGGAAGTACTGGGCGAGTCGAAGCTCGACCTCCCTCCGCGCACACTCCGCACGCGTGCCGTGTGGTGGACGGTCACCGAGGACCAGCTGGACGCCGCCCGCATCGGTCCGGAGATCCTCGGCGGCGCCCTGCACGCCGCCGAACACGCGTCGATCGGCATGCTCCCGCTGTTCGCCACCTGCGACCGCTGGGACATCGGCGGCGTGTCCGTCCCGCTGCACCCCGACACCCTGCTGCCCACGGTGTTCGTCTACGACGGTCACCCCGGCGGCGCGGGCTTCGCCGAACGCGCCTTCCACACCGCCCGTGCCTGGCTCACCGCCACCCGTGAGGCCATCTCCTCCTGCGAGTGCGAGGCGGGCTGCCCGTCCTGCATCCAGTCCCCCAAGTGCGGCAACGGCAATGAGCCGTTGCACAAACGGGGTGCCGTCCGGCTGCTCACCGAACTGCTGCGGGGAGCGCCGCGGGAGTAGCCGCCGGGTCCACCGGTGCGGCGGGGCCCGCTCTGGACCTGATCTCCACGGTGAAGGGGCCCGTACCCGACACGGCCGTGACGTCCGAGATCTCGCCCTCCACCGCGCACCGCGCCAGCCGGGCGCGCTGGGCCCTGGCCACCCGGTCCGCCTCGGCGCAGGCCGCCGGGCTCCCGTCCATCCAGTGGTCCGCGGCGGCGAGCGCCGCCAGGTCGGCCGCTCCCGCCGCGCGGTGGCGCACCACGACCGCCTGCCCCATGGCCAGGACCGCCCCGAAGACGGCACACAGCAGGGCGATCACCCCCACCGCCCACACGGTCGCCGCCCCCCTGTCCGAGAATTCCGGGGACCGGGTCCGCCGCCTCACCCACGCGGCAACCCGCGTCGCCCGGGGCGGGGCGTGTGGACAGCGAAGAAGGGCGTGCGGAGTCCGGAGGAGGGCGTAAGGAGTCCGGAGGAGGCCGCAGGGTCGGAGAAGGGCATGCGGGGGTCCGAGTGGGCCGCGCAGCCGGGGAAGGGCGCGCGGGGGCCCGGGGAGAGCGCGAGGCCGGAGAAGCCCGCGCAGGGGCCTCCAGAGGGTGCGCTGGGGACCTGAGGGGGAGCTCACGAGCCCACACCCGTCGCGCGGGAGCCGGAGGGTGCGGGACATCGTGGTGCGGGGCATCGGCCCGAGGCGGACGCGCCGCGCGCTACGGCCTCGCGTCATAGCCGGTCACCCCCACGGTCTCCTCCGCCAGGGCCACGGCCTCGTCGCTCAGTTCCACGGTGAGCGCACCGGGCCCCGGCGCGCTCGCCGTGACCGTCACCCGGACCAGATCGCCCGTCCGGCTCACCGTGACCCTGGCCCCGCGCGGTGCCGCGCGGCGGGCCGTCGCCAGGACCGTGTCGGGCGGGTCCTGACGGGCCGCCGCGCGGGCGCCCGCCCTCGCCGCGTCCACGCACTGGATCTGCGCGGACGCGGCGAGCAGCGCCCACACCAGCGCCATTCCGACGAGCACCAGCGAGGGCAGCACCACCGCGGCCTCGGCCGTCACGAATCCCCGGTCGCCGCACCGGGCCGGACCGCTCGGCTCCGGCTCATGTCGGGACATTGAGCGCCCGCCCCACGATGTCCTGCAGCTCCGCGCTGACCTGACCGCTCGTCACCACCTTGTAGAGCACGGCCGCGAAGGCCACCGCCGCGATGACACCCACCGCGTACTCGGAGGTGACCATTCCCGCGTCCCCGCGTGCCGCCAGGCCGCGCATCCATGCCCGCACCCGTACTCGTACCGTCCTGTACATCTCAACCCCCGTGGGTTCGATCCCGCTGATCACTTGACTCGTGTCGTCACTCGACGCCTGTCGCCGGCCGTCCGGCCGGTCATCCGCCACCACCTCCCAGCACCCCGTCCGCCAGCCCGATCACCACGGGCAGGACACCGATCGCGAGGAACGCGGGCAGGAAACACAGCCCCACGGGCACGGTGACCATGACGGCCGCCCTGCGTGCCCGCGCCGTCGTGCTCCGCCCCCGTTCGGCGCGGGCCTCGGTGGCGAGCCGCCCGACCGGCACGGCCGCCGGCACCCCCGACTCACCCGCCCGCTCCAGCAGCCGCGCCAGGCCACCGGCTCCCGGTATCGACGCCAACCTCCGCCACGCGTCGGCCGGTTCGCCTCCGAGTCGCACCTCCGCGGCACCCCGGGCAAGCCGCTCCCCGACGGGCCCGCCGATGGCCTCGCCCACGACCCGTGCCGCCGCCACGGGATCGGCCCCCGCCGCGATACAGGCCGCCACCAGGTCGGCGGCGAGCGGAAGCTGCCCGGCGGCCCGCGTCACGTCGTACTCCTCCACCGGTCCGGGCCCGCGCCGCCGACGCCACCGAAGGATCCCGAGCCCGGCGACCAGCCCCGTCACGACTCCGGCCGCCCCTCCGACCAGCACCCAGCCGGCGCACACGGCACCCACCGGCGGCAGCCACCTCAGCCCCGCGCCCCGGACGTCGAATCGCCGCCGGTGCGGCGCCCGCCGCGGGTCCAGCAATGCGGCCAGCCTCCTGCGCACCCGCCGCTCGTACCGCGCTCTGCCGAACGCCCGCACCAGCCACCCGAGCGCCATCGCCCCGCACCCGAGCATCCCCAGCTTGTGGACAATCTCCGTGCTCATGCCGCCTCCGCTCCCTTCACGATGCGCAGCGCCCACCACAGCCCCACGCCTTCCAGCACCCCACCGACCAGCAGGCAGCCCAGGCCCGGCCCGCTGTGCAGAAGCACGTGCAGCGGATCCGCGCCCAGCGCCGTGCCGAGCAACAGCCCCAGGACCGGCAGCCCCGCGAGCATCACCGCCGTCGACCGCGATCCCGCCAACTGGGCTCTCAGATCGGCCCGCTGATCGCGCTCCGCGCGCAGCGCCCCTTCCAGGCGGTCGAGCCCCGCCGCGAGACCCGCACCCCGGTCCACGGCCACCCGCCAGCACGCGGCGAGCCCCACCAACCCCTCGGCCCCCGGCTGCCGTGCCGCGTCGGTCAGCGCGCCTGGCACGTCCCCGCCGAACCGCGCCGCCGCCAGTACCGCTGCCCGCGCCTCGCCGAGGCCGCCCGAGTCGTGCGCGGCGTTCAACAGCGCCTCGCCCGGCTGCCGTCCGGCCCGCACCTCACCGGCGAGGGCCCCGCACAGGGCGATCACCGCATCACCCCGGCGCTCACGCTCCCGGTCCGCCTCCCCGGCCCGTCGTGCCCGCCGGAGCAACGGCACCCCGGCCGCGCCGAGGAGCAGCGGCACGACCGACGCGCCCAGCAAGGCGACCGCCGACCCGGCCACCAGCGACCACCCTTCGGGCCTCAGCCGCGCGCGCAGCCGCCGCCATCCGGCCCACGCCCTCTCCCCCGCCGGTGGTCCGGCCGCCACCACGCCGCCCGCGCACAGCAGCCGCGCTCTGCGCGCCCCCGAGTCCCGCCCGCCCATCAACCAGGCGGCCGCCCCGGCACACGCCATGGCCGCCCCCACCGACATCCCGCCCGTCCCCGTCACCACGGTCCGCTCCCCTCGCTCCCCTCGCGGAGCAGCCCCCGCAGCCGCTCCCAGCCCGGCTCGTACGAGAACGCCCGAGCGCCCCACCGCAGCGCCGGCACCGTCACCACCAGCCCCGACGGATCGCGCTCCAGGACGTGCACCTCGGCGATGCGCCGCTGCCCGGTCCGATCGCGCACGAGATGCAGGACGACCGACAGTGCCGCCGCCAACTGGCTGTGGAGGGCGGCCCTGTCGAGCCCGGCGGCGGTGCCCAGGGCCTCCAGGCGGGCCGGTACCTGCGCCGCCGCGTTCGCGTGCACCGTTCCGCAGCCGCCCTCGTGGCCCGTGTTGAGCGCCGCCAGCAGCGACACGACCTCCGGTCCGCGCACCTCACCGACGACCAGCCGGTCCGGTCGCATGCGCAGGGCCTGGCGGACCAGGTCCTGCAGCGCCACGAGCCCGGCGCCCTCCTGGTTGGCGGGCCGCCCCTCCAGCCGGACCACATGGGGATGGTCGGGCCGCAGCTCCGCCGAGTCCTCGGCCAGCACGATCCGCTCCCCCGGGCCGACCAGCCCCAGCAGCGCGCTCAGCAGCGTCGTCTTGCCCGAGCCGGTGCCTCCGCTGATCAGGAAGGACAGCCGGGCCTCCAGCAGGGCCCGCAGCACCCGGTCGCCGCCGGGTGGCACCGTCCCGGCGGCCACCAGTTCGTCGAGCGTGAACGCGCGCGGTCGTACGACACGCAGTGACAGACAGGTGGAACCGACGGCGACCGGTGGCAGTACCGCGTGCAGCCGGGTGCCGTCCGGAAGCCGGGCGTCGACCCAGGGACGCGCGTCGTCGAGCCTTCGTCCGGCCACGGCAGCGAGGCGCTGCGCGAGGCGTCGTACGGCCGCCGCGTCCGGGAAGGAGACGGCCGTCAGTGCCAGACCGCCGCCCCGGTCGACCCAGACCCGATCGGGCGCCGACACCAGGACGTCGGTGACCGACGGATCGGCGAGCAGCGGTTCCAGAGGTCCGCTGCCGACCAGCTCGGAGCGCAACTGGCGGGCCGTTCCGAGTACTTCGGTGTCACCGAGGACGCGGCCCTGCGCGCGCAGGGCCTGCGCCACCCGTGCCGGTGTGGGCTCCGACCCGCTCTCGGCGAGCCACCGCCGTACACCGTCCAACAACTCCGTACGCCCCATGTGCCCCGCGGCTCCTGACGGTCCGGCCCGCCCGCCCTGCACCAGCGGCCCCGTATGCCCACCACCACGCGTGCTTGGTGGACGTGCCGGGCCTGACGGGCCCGAGAGTTCTGGCGGCTCTGGCGGGCCGGCGGGCCCTGCCCGCCCAACCGGTGCCGTCCGTCGTACCCGCCCTGTCGGATCCACGGCCCGGCCCGGAATCGTGGATCCGTCCGGGGCCGCGACTCGGCGCGTCCTCGCAACGGTGTCCCTGTTCACGTGCTCCCGCCCTCCCTCGCCACCCGCTCCCAGAAGGCGGTGCAGAACCGGGCCAGCGGACCTCGTACCGCTCCGCCGGGTGGCACGCCGGAGTCCAGCAGGGGGGATTCGGCGGGCACTTCACCGGCCAGTGGCAGCCCGAGCAGCCGGGCCACCTCGCGGTCGTCGAGACCCGGAGCGCAGGGGCCCCGGACCGCCACCCGCAGATCGCGCAGGACCATGCCGACCGCGGACGCCACCCGACCTGCCGCCGCGATCGCGCGCAGGTCGGCGGGGACCACCAGCAGTCCGAGGTCGAGCTGGGCGAGGGCCTCCGCGACGCCGTCGTCGACACGGCGGGGCAGGTCCACGACCACCGCGCCGCCACGCCGTCTGGCCGCGGCCAAAACAGCGCGGACCGCCTGCGACGGGATGACGACGGAGTCACCGCGATCCCAGCTGAGGACACGCAGCGCGTGCAGTTCGGGCAGGGACTCCTCCAGCGCGCTGCCGCCGACCCGGCCGCGGGAGGCGGCGAACGACGGCCAGCGCAGGCCCTCCACCGCCTCTGCGCCGAGCAGTACATCGAGTCCGCCGCCGAGGGGATCGGCGTCCACTAGCAGGGTGCGGCGTCCCTCGCGCGCCGAGGTGACGGCGAGCGCGCAGGCGAGCGTGGACGCTCCCGCGCCGCCCCGGCCGCCGATCACGCCCACCGTGAGCGCCGGCCGGCCCACGCCCTCGGCCACGTCGGCGATGCGGTCGACCAGCCACTGCTCACCGTCGGGCAGCATCAGGACATGGTCGGCGCCGATCTCGACGGCCCGCCGCCAGACACCCGAGTCGTCCTGGTCCCGCCCGACCAGCACCACTCCGCGCCTGCGCACGGCCCCGCGCACACGCCGCGCGGCGTCGTCGCCGACCAGCACCAGCGGTGCAGCCTCCCAGCTGCCTCCGCGCTCCGGCACACCGTGGTGCACCTCCGGCCTCGCACCCGCCGCCGCGCACAGGCGCAGCAGGTCATCGAGGAGTTCGACGTCCTCCGTGACGATCAATGGTCCGCCCTGCCGCCCGTCGGCGGTGGGTGGCACGTCGTGTGTGATGGCTCCCGCCACGATCTCCAGCCCCCTTCGCTGCTCCTTGCGCGGAGCCCGCAGGCTTCCCTGCGGACCCGCGATTCCCGCCCGTGCGGAGAACCGGCATGCGGCCTCCATATGAACGGGCGATACGAACCGGCCAAACGCGTCCCACAAACGGAACCGGCCGTGAACTCGCCGCGAGGAACTCGCCGCGAGCGGGACGCGCTGGAATCACGGTGCAGCGATCCAGGAAATCGTGTGGATCTTGGTCGATAACTGTGGACAACTCAGTGGTTGTGAATATCGCCTTCACCCATACCGGAAGCCCGTGCGCGACTTCCGCAGAGCAGCGCAACGGCTACACACGGTGACGAATCATGGGCACGCCGAAGGAACCGCCGCAGCGGTGGCAACAGGGTTCCGGGGCCGCGCAAGAGAGGGGAAAAACCCATCCGGACATGCGACGACCCCCGCCGGGGGGGAGAGCGGGGGTCGTCCCCACGGCCGACTCGGGGGGGGAGGAGTCGGACCGGGTTAGCACGGTCGCGAACGATCCGTGACTTCCATGGTGTACCCGAGAGGCCTCTCAGGCAAACCCACGCGCCCCACAGTAGCCCGAATGGCGGGCGCCTATGCTCGGGCTCGTGGAAAACCACTCCTTGCCTCGCACGGCAGCCTTCTTTGACCTGGACAAGACGGTCATTGCGAAGTCGAGCACGCTCACCTTCAGCAAGTCGTTCTACCAAGGCGGACTGATCAACCGCCGGGCCGTCCTGCGTACCGCATACGCCCAGTTCGTGTTCATGGCGGGCGGCGCGGACCACGACCAGATGGAGCGGATGCGCGCCTACCTGTCCGCGCTCTGCCGCGGCTGGAACGTCCAGCAGGTCAAGGAGATCGTCGCCGAGACGCTGCACGACCTGATCGACCCGATCATCTACGACGAGGCCGCCTCGCTCATCGAGGAGCACCACACCGCCGGACGCGACGTCGTGATCGTGTCCACGTCCGGGGCGGAAGTGGTCGAGCCCATCGGGGAGCTGCTCGGCGCCGACCGGGTGGTGGCCACCCGGATGGTCGTGGGCGAGGACGGCTGCTTCACCGGAGAGGTGGAGTACTACGCCTACGGGCCGACTAAGGCCGAGGCGGTGAAGGAGCTGGCCGCGTCCGAGGGATACGACCTGGCGCGGTGCTACGCGTACAGCGACTCGGCCACCGACGTCCCGATGCTGGAGTCCGTCGGACACCCCCACGCGGTGAATCCGGACCGCGCGCTGCGGCGCGAGGCGGCCGCGCGCGGGTGGCCCGTTCTGGACTTCCACCGTCCGGTGCGGCTCAAGCAGCGGCTGCCCGCGCTGTCGGTGCCGCAGCGTCCGGCGCTCGTCGCGGCCGCTGCGATAGGAGCGGCCGCGGCGACGGCGGGACTCGTCTGGTACGCGAGCCGGCGGCGCGCCACCGCGCTGTGAGGGCGTCGCGCACAAGCTCCTCACGCGTGCGCGTGCGGCGCAATTCCCGCCCGATTCGCAGGCCTTTGAACCTAAAAGTAAAGAAGTGCAGCCAGGGGTTCCACTTCCTCCGGACCTGGAGTACAAAGGGTTTAACGGCCCGCGAGACCAAGGACATCCGAAAGGATCACCTTAAAACTCAACCAAGGCCCCACGGACCGAGCATGTGCACCAGGCACCCACGCGACGTCGACCCGTCGATTACGGGCCAGCCGCACCAGGTGACGGGCAGCAGTTCCCGACCTGATGGGCAACACATCGAGGACGCTTGGTAACCCGGTGAGCATGCCAGCGGCGGTACGAGACCTCGTACCGCCGCAACCCTGTTCCAGGACCTAGGCCGCCCCGCGCTGAAGCGCCTCACAGACGGCCGTCGACTCCCTGGCCCCCAGTCCGGCCGCCTTGCCACAGTGGGCGATCCAGGCCGCCATACCCTGCGGCGTGCCGGAGACGTAGCCTTCCAGGGCCGCCAGATAGGCCGCGCGGCCCAGTTCGGCGTGACCGACCTCCGCCGGGCAGACGGACTTCGGGTCCAGGCCGCTGCCGATCAGCACGATGCGCTCCGCCGCGCGCGCGACCAGGCCGTTATGGGTCCCGAAGGGCCGCAGCGCGAGCAGTTCGCCGTGCACGACGGCCGCCGTGACCAGCGCCGGCGCCGCACCACCGGCGATGATCAGCTGAGAGAGCCCCTCCAGTCGGCCCGCCACCTCCGCGGCGCCCGGCAGCGGCAGTTCGACGAGCGGCTCGTCGACCGGTTCGCCGTCCTGGCGCGGCCGGCCGACCGCGTCCTCCCCGTCCGCGGCCGCGACGAGATGCAGTCGCGCCAGCACCCGGAGGGGCGACTGCCGCCAGATGGAGAGAAGTTGGCCCGACTCGGCGGTCAGCCGGAGGGCCGCGCCGACCTTGCGGGCCTCGTCGTCCCCGCTGAAGTCGGTGCGGCGGCGCACCTCTTCGAGGGCCCAGTCGGCGCCGGACAGCGCCGCGGAGCCACGCGCGCCACGCAGCGCGGCCTCGGCGGTGATCTCGTTGCTGCGACGTCGCATGATCCGGTGCCCGTAGACCCGGTCCACCGCCTTGCGGACGGACTCCACGGATTCGGCCACCCCGGGCAGCAAGGCCAGGGTCGCGAGCGGATCGGCGGTCGCGCCTGTCGTACTCATGAGTACGACACTACGCACCCCTGCCGCCCAGCCCACAAAGGAGTGGTCTTCTTCACCCCACCCGAGCACGCTACGCCATCGATCGACTACTCTTGGTGAACATGAAAATTGCTTTCGTGGGGAAGGGCGGCAGCGGCAAAACCACGCTGTCCGCCCTGTTCATCCGGCATCTCGCCGCCTCGGGCGCGCCGGTCGTCGCGGTGGACGCGGACATCAACCAGCACCTCGGGGCGGCGCTCGGACTCGACGAGGAGGTGGCTGTCGCACTGCCCGCCATGGGCGCGCGGCTGCCCCTGATCAAGGACTATCTGCGCGGTTCCAACCAACGGATCGCCTCCGCCGCGACGATGATCAAGACGACCCCGCCCGGCGAAGGTTCACGGCTGCTGCGGGTGCGCGAGAACAATCCGGTGTACGACGCCTGCGCCAGGCCGGTGAAACTCGACAGCGGCGACGCCCGTTTGATGGTCACCGGCTCGTTCACCGAGGCCGATCTCGGAGTGTCCTGCTACCACTCCAAGACCGGCGCGGTGGAGCTCTGCCTGAACCACCTCGTCGACGGCAGGGGTGAGTACGTGGTCGTCGACATGACGGCGGGCTCCGACTCCTTCGCCTCCGGCATGTTCACCCGCTTCGACATGACGTTCCTCGTCGCCGAACCGACCCGGAAGGGAGTCTCCGTCTATCGCCAGTACAGGGACTACGCCCGCGATTTCAACGTCGCCCTGAAGGTCGTCGGCAACAAGGTGCAGGGCCAGGACGACATCGACTTCCTCCGCGCCGAGGTCGGCGACGACCTCCTGGTCACGGTCGGGCACTCGGACTGGGTGCGCGCCATGGAGAAGGGCCGCCCACCCCGGTTCGAGTACCTGGAGGACGCCAACCGCCGGTCCCTGCGCACCCTGCAGGCCGCCGCGGACGCCACGTACGAGCTGCGGGACTGGGAGCGCTACACGCGCCAGATGGTGCACTTCCACCTGAAGAACGCGAGCAGTTGGGGCAACGAGAGGACCGGGGCGGACCTGGCGGCGCAGGTCGACCCCGGTTTCGTACTCGGTGAGGGGCTCGTGGCTACGGCCTGACCGCCGGCGCCCCGGGTGCGCCCTTCGGGGCGGGTGCGGGACGGCCGGACAGGAAGGACGCCCAGCCCTGCTTGGGGGCCTCGCCGACGTTGAGGCCGCGCAGTTTGTCGAGCGTGGCCGGGTCCTGGGCGTCGAGCCAGTCGGCGAGGCGGCGGAACGAGACGCAGCGGACGCCGGGCTTGTTGCAGACGTTCGCGATGACCTGGTCGAGGGCGCGCATGTACGTGCCGCCGTTCCAGGACTCGAAGTGGTTGCCGATGATCAGCGGGGCACGGTTGCCGTAGTAGGCGCGCCGGAAGCCCTTGAGCAGGCTGTCACGTACCTGGTTGCCCCAGGTCTTCCGTTTGGCGGGGTCCCCCTGGGCCTGGGTCCCCGACTGGTTGACCCTGAAGTTGTAGTCCGTGGTGAGCTGCTCGCCGGAGTGCCCCGCGAAGGGCACGAGCTGCATGGACAGGTCCCACAGGTTGCCCTGCTTCTTGGGCCAGACCTGGTTGTCGACACCACTGGTGTCGTAGCGGAAGCCGAGCTGCCGGGCCGCCTTCACGAAGTTCTTCCGACCCTCAAGACAGGGCGTGCGGCCACCGATGAGCTCCTTGTCGTAGTCGAAGGGCAGCGACGGGGCGCTCTTCATGCCCGTATTGGTCCTCCAGGACTTCACGAACGACTTCGCCTGGGCGATCTCGCTCTTCCAGTCCTCGACCGACCACTCCCCGACGCCGCCCCCCGGCCCACAGAAGTGGCCGTTGAAATGCGTACCGATCTCGTTGCCCTCCAGCCACGCGCCGCGCAGCTGCCGCAGCGTGTTCTTGATGCCCTCGTCGTCGTTGAAGCCGATCTCCGAGGTGCCCGGCAGGTGCTCCGGCGGCCTGTACAGGTCGCGCTTGGCCTCCGGCAGCAGGTACACGCCGCTCAGGAAGTACGTCATCGTCGCCCGGTTGGCCTTCGCGACCTTCCGGAAGTGCGAGAAGAGTTTCTGGCTGTCCTCGCCGGCGCCGTCCCACGAGAACACCACGAACTGCGGCGGCTTCTGCCCGCGCTTCAGCTTCTCGGGTCCGGGCAGGTGCGGCTGCGCCCCGGTGTACGCGGTGGACCCGTCACCGATCAGATGGACGGCGCCCTGGGGTGCCGGAGGCCCCGCGGCGGCCTTCTTCGCGCCGTGCGCACCCTCCTCGGAGCCGGTGCTGCCGAGGGCACAACCGGCGAGCGCCGCCGCGCAGGCCGCGGCGAGTGCCACCCCCGCGGCGATCCTCTGGGTGGCGGCCATCTCCGCCCACCTTCTTCCTTCGATCGGGGCAACGCCGCCGAGGGCGCCTGGGGGGATCTGCAGCGAATTCCGACAGCGCCGCCAAGGTCGCACGAGGCCGAGACCAAATAAATACGACAAGCCGCCAGAAAAACCCGTTCACCCGCGAGAGTGAGTTCTTGCCCCATTTGCGACTAAAGTCCGCACAAAGCCTTTACTCTGCATTACGATCTATTTACCGAGCGTTGAAGATCCCGCCACTGCACGCCGTGACCCACGGCCGCGATCCGCCCCCGCCTCCCTGGCTTGGGGGACCACTTGTTCCGCGACCGCGCCGCCCCGGAGGAGACGGGAATGTCTGCCTGCGTCCCCACCCGCGCCGCCGACTCGACTCGGCCGAAGCGCGACCACCCGCCCAACAACCGCCCGCCGGTTCCGCCCCGCCGATTCCGTATCGCGGGCGCCGATCTGTCGGCATCGATCGCGGTCTTCCTGATCGCACTGCCCCTGTCCCTGGGTATCGCCCTCGCCACCGGCGCCCCGCTCCAGTCGGGCCTCGTCGCCGCCGCCGTGGGCGGACTCGTCGTCGGCCGGCTCGGGGGTTCACCGCTCCAGGTGAGCGGGCCCGCCGCCGGGCTCACGGTCGTCACCGCCGAGCTCATCCACCGCTACGGATGGCGCACGACCTGCGCCATCACCGTCCTCGCCGGAATCGCCCAACTGGGCCTCGGCTGTCTGCGCGTGGCCCGCACGGCGCTCGCCGTCAGCCCCGCGATCGTGCACGGCATGCTCGCCGGGATCGGCGTGACCATCGCCGTCGCCCAGGTGCACGTCGTACTGGGCGGCACCCCCCAGAGTTCCGTTCTCGAGAACTTCCGCGCCCTGCCCGCCCAGTTGGCGCGCGTGCATCCCGCGGCGGTGTCGATGAGCCTGCTGACACTGGCGCTCCTGTTCGCCTGGCCGCGGATTCCCGGCCGGGTCGGAAAGGTCCTGCGCACCGTTCCGGCCGCCCTCGTCGCCGTCGCCGGGGCCACCGCGACCGCCTCGCTCGCAGGGCTGGTCCTGCCCAAGGTCGACCTGCCGTCCTGGAGCAGCCACGCCCTGGCCGGGCTGCCCGACGGGCCGGTGCTCGGAATCGCCGCCGCCGTCCTCACCACCACGCTGGTGTGCAGTGTGCAGTCGCTGCTCGGCGCCGTGGCCGTGGACAAACTGGTGTCCGGACGGCCCGACCTGCAGGCCCGGGTGGGCCGCTCCCGCCTGGACCGCGAACTGCTCGGCCAGGGCGCCGCGAACGCCGTCTCCGGCGCGCTCGGCGGACTGCCGGTCGCCGGAGTCGCCGTCCGTAGTTCGGCCAACGTGCAAGCAGGTGCCGTGAGCCGGAACTCCACGATGCTGCACGGCGTTTTCGTAGTGATCGCCGCGCTGCTGATGGTCCCGATCCTGGAGCTCATCCCGCTCGCGTCGCTCGCCGCCCTGGTGATGGCCGTCGGCATCCAGATGGTCTCCCTGCACCACATCCGCACCGTCACCCGCCACCGCGAGGTGCTGGTGTACGCGGTCACCACGCTCGGCGTCGTGCTCCTCGGAGTCCTGGAGGGCGTGGCACTGGGGGTCGCCGTGGCCGTCGTCGTCGCCATGCACCGCCTCGCGCGCACCCGCATCACGCACGAAGAGAGAGGGGGAGTCCATCACATCCACGTATGCGGCCAGTTGACCTTCCTCGCGGTGCCCAGGCTCAGCCGCACTCTGCATCTGGTGCCCCGAGGCGCCTCCGCCGTCGTCGAGTTGGACGGTTCCTTCATGGACCACGCGGCGTACGAGTCGCTGCATGACTGGCAGCAGGCGCACTTCGCGCAGGGCGGCACGGTCGAGCTGACCGGACGGACCGGCGGTCGGATCGCCGAGCCCCCGGACTCGTCGCACTGCCGCTGCCGGCCCTGGACACCTTGGCGCAACCACCACTGCGAGCCCTCCACCAACCCGCAGTCCGTGTCCCCCGGCGGCCGGTCGGGTGAGTCGGGTGAACCGGACGAGCCCCACGGGCCGGGCGATTCAGGTGGCTCCGGCGCGTCGGGCGAGACGGCGGGCCCCTCCGAGCGGAGCCTGCCCGGCGGTCACCGTGGACGCGGTGACCACCAACTCGCCCGTGGCATCAGCGCGTTCCAGCGCAACACCGCGCCGCTGGTGCGGGACGAGCTGGCACGGCTCGCACGCGAGGGGCAGCAACCGTCGCAGCTGTTCCTGACCTGCGCCGACTCACGGCTCGTCACCTCGATGATCACCTCGAGCGGCCCCGGCGACCTCTTCGTCGTACGCAACGTGGGCAACCTCGTACCGAAACCCGGGGAGGAGAGCGGCGACGATTCGGTGGCCGCGGCGATCGAGTACGCGGTGGACGTGCTGCACGTGCGGTCCATCACGGTGTGCGGGCACTCGGGGTGCGGGGCGATGCAGGCCCTGCTGAACTCGGAGCCCGGCGGAGCGCAGACGCCCCTCAAGCGGTGGCTGCGGCACGGGCAGCCGAGCCTTGAGCTGATGGCCGCCAAGGAGCGGCCGTGGGCCAAGCTCGCCGGACGGGCACCGGCCGACGCTGTGGAACAGCTGTGCCTGACCAACGTGGTGCAGCAGTTGGAGCATCTCCGGGCCCACGACTCCGTGACAAGGGCCCTGCGGGAGGGCACGCTCGAACTGCACGGAATGTACTTCCACGTCGGCGAGGCACAGGCGTATCTGCTGGTCGACCGTGACGGTGACGAGCTGTTCGATCACGTCGGAGCGGCGGAGTCGGAGGAGTCGGAGGATCTGCGCCGTCCCGTTTGACCCCGCCGTGGTGCGCGGCCCCGGTCGGCGGGGCCGCGCACCATGCGGCCGGCCCGGCGGAGCGGGGTAGCGCTGGCCGTTCCATCCAGTCGCGCCCCGCATGGGACGGCCCCCGGGACGCCGGCATCGGGGGCCGTCTTGCGTCCGTCGAAAGATGCCGAAGCGTGGCCCGCAGGTCGACACCGGTAAGAGGACGGTATGAGTCCGGCTGCTCCCGCCGCGGCGTTGAGGTTCGCCGCAGGCGGGCAGGGGCTCGCGGCCGGCCGTTCCGTCCAGACGTGAGCCCGTTGACGACGACCCCCGGCTCCCCACAGGCGCCGGGGGTCACTTTGTGCTCACGTGGCGCATGAACCCTGCGCGCTCACCCCCCGTGCATCCGAGGGGGAGGTCGACACGCGACACCCCCTGTGCCCGCAACGGTTGTAGATGCCAGGATCGGACAGGGGTTGACCAGAATGCGGGCTCGGCCGATAGATTCAGACGGCCCGGAAATTGGTCTACACCATGCGACGTCGTTGTCCGCGTGTTGGGAGTCTTGGGAATGAGTAACGAGCGTCCGTCCATCGCCAACATGCTGAAGGAAGAGCGCAGGTTCGCGCCGCCCGCCGACCTGGCAGCGAACGCCAATGTCACCGCGGAGGCGTATGAGCAGGCCGAGGCTGACAGGCTCGGCTTCTGGGCCGAGCAGGCCCGCCGCCTGACCTGGGCCACCGAGCCGACCGAGACACTGGACTGGTCGAACCCGCCGTTCGCCAAGTGGTTCGCCGACGGAAAGCTGAACGTCGCGTACAACTGCGTGGACCGGCACGTGGAGGCGGGGAACGGTGACCGCGTCGCCCTCCACTTCGAGGGCGAGCCGGGCGACAGCCGCGCTATCACCTACGCCGAGCTGAAGGACGAGGTGTCCAAGGCCGCCCACGCCCTGACCGAGCTGGGCGTGGGCAAGGGCGACCGGGTCGCCGTCTATCTGCCGATGATCCCCGAGGCCGTCGTCGCGATGCTGGCCTGCGCCCGGATCGGAGCCGCGCACTCGGTCGTCTTCGGCGGGTTCTCCGCGGAGGCGATCGCCACCCGCATCCAGGACGCCGACGCCAAACTGGTCATCACCTCCGACGGCGGTTACCGCCGCGGCAAGCCGTCCGCGCTCAAGCCCGCCGTGGACGAGGCGGTGAGCCGGGTCGACGGGGTCGACAAGGTGCTGGTGGTACGCCGTACCGGTCAAGAGGTCGACTGGACCGAGGGACGCGACGTCTGGTGGCACGAGATCGTCGACCGGCAGTCCACCGAGCACACGCCAGAGGCGTTCGACGCCGAGCAGCCGCTGTTCATCCTGTACACGTCCGGGACGACGGGAAAGCCGAAGGGCATCCTGCACACCTCGGGCGGCTACCTCACGCAGGCCTCGTACACCCACCACGCCGTCTTCGACCTCAAGCCGGAGACCGACGTGTACTGGTGCACAGCCGACATCGGCTGGGTCACCGGGCACTCGTACATCACGTACGGACCGCTCTCGAACGGTGCGACGCAGGTGATGTACGAGGGGACGCCGGACACCCCGCACCAGGGGCGGTTCTGGGAGATCGTGCAGAAGTACGGGGTGACGATCCTCTACACCGCGCCCACCGCGATCCGTACGTTCATGAAGTGGGGCGACGACATCCCCGCGAAGTTCGACCTGTCCTCGCTGCGGGTCCTCGGGTCCGTCGGTGAACCGATCAACCCCGAGGCCTGGATCTGGTACCGCAAGCACATCGGGGCGGACCGGACGCCGATCGTGGACACGTGGTGGCAGACCGAGACCGGCGCCATGATGATCTCGCCGCTGCCGGGGGTCACCGAGACCAAGCCGGGGTCGGCACAGCGGGCGCTGCCGGGCATCTCCGCGACGGTCGTCGACGACGAGGCCCGGGAGGTCCCCGACGGGGGCGGCGGGTACCTCGTGCTGACCGAGCCGTGGCCGTCGATGCTGCGGACGATCTGGCGTGACGACCAGCGGTTCCTCGACACGTACTGGTCGCGTTTCGAGGGCAAGTACTTCGCCGGTGACGGCGCCAAGAAGGACGAGGACGGCGACATCTGGCTGCTGGGCCGCGTCGACGACGTGATGCTCGTGTCCGGCCACAACATCTCGACGACCGAGGTCGAATCCGCCCTCGTGTCGCACCCGTCGGTCGCCGAGGCGGCCGTCGTGGGCGCGGCGGACGAGACGACCGGACAGGCCATCGTCGCCTTCGTCATCCTGCGCGGCACGGCGTCCGCCGACGACGAAGGGCTCGTCGCCGACCTTCGCAACCACGTCGGCGCGACCCTCGGCCCGATCGCCAAGCCCAAGCGGGTCCTCCCGGTCGCCGAACTGCCCAAGACCCGGTCCGGCAAGATCATGCGCCGCCTGCTGCGCGACGTCGCCGAGAACCGCGAACTGGGTGACGTCACGACCCTCACGGACTCCACGGTGATGGAACTGATCCAGGAGAAGCTGCCGGCGGCATCCAGCGAGGACTGAGGACCCCCTCCGTCCCGCCCGGCTTTCGGTGTGGGGGCACCGCGCACCGCGCGGTGCCCCCACATCCGTACGTCCACATCCGTACGTCCACATCCGTACGTCCACACCCGTACGTCCACACCCGTACGCCCGCGCTCTCCCCCGCGGACACCTCCGCCCCATATGTCCGCATAGCGCATTATCGGGCTGTAATGACAAGGTAAACTGAGGCCTCAGGGTGTGCCGGGAAGTCTGGTCGGCAACGTCGTCGGCGATCCCGCCTGACGGTCGTCAGCGAGTCGTACCGACCCGGAGGTCCCCGCCGTGGCCGCGCCCCGTCCCAGCAGCACCACCAACCGCAGGTTCTTCGGACGGCTGTCCCTGCCCGAGCGGAACTTCGTGGCGGAGGCGCTGCGAACCGAGACCGTCGGCGGCGTGCTCCTGCTCGTCGCCGCGATCGCCGCGCTGGTCTGGGCCAACACCTCCCTGCGGGACAGCTACGCCACCGTCGGTGATTTCCACTTCGGACCCGCGACCCTCGGACTGAACCTGTCCGTGCGGCACTGGGCCGCCGACGGACTGCTCGCGGTGTTCTTCTTCGTCGCCGGTATCGAACTCAAGCGCGAACTGGTGGCGGGGGACCTGCGCGACCCGAAGGCCGCGCTGCTGCCCGTCGCCGCGGCGGTCTGCGGGATGGCCGTACCCGCGCTCGTCTACGTCCTGACCAACGCCGCGGGCGAAGGATCCCTGGCCGGCTGGGCCGTGCCGACCGCCACCGACATCGCCTTCGCGCTCGCCGTGCTCGCGGTCATCGGCACGTCCCTGCCGTCCGCCCTGCGCGCCTTCCTGCTCACCCTCGCCGTCGTGGACGACCTGCTCGCGATCCTGATCATCGCGGTCTTCTTCACCGACACCCTCGACTTCGCGGCGCTCGGCGGCGCCGTCGCCGGGCTCGGCGTGTTCTGGGTGCTGCTGCGCAAGGGCGTACGAGGCTGGTACGTGTACGTGCCACTCGCTCTCGCCATCTGGGGGCTGATGTACAACAGCGGCGTCCACGCCACCATCGCCGGTGTCGCCATGGGCCTGATGCTGCGCTGTCACCGGCAGGAGGGCGAGGAGCACTCGCCCGGCGAGCACGTGGAGCATCTCGTGCGCCCCCTTTCCGCCGGACTCGCCGTGCCGCTGTTCGCGCTGTTCAGCGCGGGTGTCGTGGTCTCCGGCGGGGCGCTGGGGGACGTGTTCACACGACCCGAGACGCTGGGTGTCGTCCTCGGGCTCGTGGTCGGCAAGTCCGTCGGCGTCTTCGGCGGCACCTGGCTCACGGCCCGGTTCACCAGGGCCTCACTCAGCGACGAGCTCGCGTGGCCCGACGTCTTCGCCGTCGCGAGCCTCGCCGGAATCGGCTTCACCGTCTCCCTGCTCATCGGCGAACTGGCCTTCGGCAAGGACCCGGTGCTCACCGACGAGGTCAAGGCCGCCGTCCTGGTGGGCTCGCTCGTCGCCGCCGTACTAGCCACGGCCCTGCTGAAGATACGCAACGCCAAGTACCGTGCGCTGTGCGAGGCGGAGGAGCGCGACGAGGACAGCGACGGCATCCCCGACATCTACGAGCAGGACAACCCGGCGTACCACCTGCGGATGGCCGAGATCCACGAACGGAAGGCCGCCGAGCACCGAAGGCTTGCCGAAGTAACGGGCGGGGCAAGCGAGGAGAACGACCGTCCGGCATGATCTGACCAGACGACACAAACACCCGCAGAAGCCAGACGGTACACATATGCAGAAGAGGGAGTCCGCGATGAGCGCACCCGACGGCAGCCCGGTCGGCGCCGAACGCAGCGTCGGTCAGCTGTTCGCCTCGGCGACGACCGAGATGTCCGCACTGGTGCACGACGAGATCGCGCTGGCGAAGGCGCAGCTCAAGCGGGACGTCAAGCGCGGTGCGGTCAGCGGTGGCGCGTTCACGGTGGCCGGGGCGGTGCTGGTCTTCTCCCTCCCCATGCTGAGCTTCGCGCTGGCGTACGGCATCCGGACCTGGACCGACTGGAACCTCGCGATCTGCTTCGTCCTCTCGTTCGCGGCGAATGTGCTGGTCGCCGCCGTCCTCGCGCTGATCGGTCTGGTCTTCGCGAAGAAGGCCAAGAAGGGCAAGGGACCGCAGAAGGTCGCCGCTTCGGTGAAGGAGACGGCGGGCGTCCTGCAGAACGCCAAGCCGCACCCCCGGCCGGCACCGGTCGAGGACGGCCTGGAAGCTGTGGCACGCTCATCCTCATGACGGACCCCGCCACACCTTCGGCGCAACCCACCTCGGTCGTACGCCTCGACATCCCCGGCACTCACGAGGTGACCCACCGGGACGTCGCCGCCAACGGCGCGCGGTTCCACATCGCCGAGATGGGCGACGGGCCCCTGGTCCTGCTGCTGCACGGGTTCCCCCAGTTCTGGTGGACCTGGCGCCGGCAGCTGGTGGCGCTCGCCGACGCCGGGTTCCGGGCCGTGGCCATGGATCTGCGGGGTGTCGGCGGGAGCGACCGCACACCGCGCGGTTACGACCCCGCCAACCTCGCGCTCGACATCACCGGGGTCGTACGGTCCCTCGGTGAGCCCGACGCCGCGCTGGTCGGGCACGATCTGGGCGGGTATCTGGCGTGGACGGCGGCCGTGATGCGCCCCAAGCTGGTGCGTCGGCTCGTCGTCTCGTCGATGCCGCACCCCCGGCGCTGGCGTTCGGCGATGCTCTCCGACGTCCGGCAGACCTCAGCGAGTTCGTACATCTGGGGGTTCCAGCGGCCCTGGATCCCCGAACGCCAACTCGTCGCGGACGACGGTGCCCTGGTGGGCCGTCTGCTGCGGGACTGGTCCGGGCCGCGGCTGCCGGACGACGAGGCCGTGGACACGTACCGCCGTGCCATGTGCATCCCCTCGACGGCGCACTGCTCCGTCGAGCCGTACCGGTGGATGGTGCGGTCCATGGCGCGCCCGGACGGGATCCAGTTCAACCGGCGTATGAAACGACCCGTTCGGGTGCCGACGCTGCATCTGCACGGCTCGCTCGACCCGGTCATGCGGACGCGGAGTGCCGCGGGCTCCGGCGAGTATGTCGAAGCGCCCTACCGCTGGCGGCTGTTCGACGGTCTCGGGCACTTCCCCCACGAGGAGGACCCGGTGGCGTTCTCGACCGAACTCGTCAACTGGCTGAAGGACCCCGAGCCCGACCGGTAGGTCGTTTTCAGCCAGCCGCCGACCCCCTTCGGTGACCGTCCGATCGCGCCCGGTACGCGAAGGGGAACGTCTGTCCTACGAACAGCCAAATGCCTCGCGCATAGGCCAATTGGGGCCCCGAGGCGCGGTTATCGACCTTGGGGCAGGGGCACACGTCGGGGTATGGGCTGGACGCACGACTACAGTGACGCACCACGCAACCGCCGCTCGGCGACGGGCCTGAGCTCCCATCAGAGGGGCACCCCGCAGCTGCCGGGCACGGGCCTTCCGGTGGGAATCCCGCGCATTCTGCGCCGTCGGGCCCGCTGGGTCTCGGTGCGATTGCGCCATCCACGCGGCTGAACCGCCGCCATACCCGGCGACCCGCTCACTCCGATCACCCCTTCACTCCGATCACCCGCTCACTCCGGTCACCGGCTCACTCCGGTCACCCGAACGCGTCGGTCGGTCTGGTCGGTCGGTCCGTCCGTCCGTCCGTCCGTCCGTCCGTCCGAGGAACGTGCCGAACGCCGTAGCGGTGTGGCGGACGCGGCGGCCGCCGGAGGGACCGGCGGTCGCCGTCAGAGCGCGCAGCTGTCGCTGTCGACCTGCTGGTTGGCCGCACGCCCCTGGGTGACGTCCGGCTGGACCTCGTCGGCGGTGAGGGCGTATCCGGTGTTGGCGTCGTCGAGCGACTTCGCGAAGACCACTCCGTACACCTTGCCGTCCGGCGTCAGCAGCGGGCCGCCCGAGTTTCCCTGACGGACGGTCGCGTAGAGCGAGTAGACGTCGCGGCGCACGGTCTTGCGGTGGTAGATGTCGGGGCCGTTGGCCGTGATCCGGCCGCGCACGCGCGCGGGTTGGACGTTGTACGCGCCGTTCTGCGGGAAGCCGGCGACGATCGCGTTGTCGCCGCTGCCCGCGTCCTGGGTGGTGAACCGCAGGGCCGGCGCGTTCAGGTTCGGTACGTCGAGCACGGCGATGTCGCGCTGCCAGTCGTACAGGACGACCTTGGCGTCGTACTTCCTGCCCTCGCCGCCGATCTGGACGGTGGGCTCGTCGACGCCGCCGACCACGTGCGCGTTGGTCATCACGCGGCGGTTGCCGAAGACGAAGCCGGTGCCCTCCAGGACCTTGCCGCAACCCTGCGCGGTCCCCATCACCTTGACGATGGAATTCCGGGCGCGGACGGCGACCGGGCTGTTCGCGAGCGCCGGGTCGGGCGGCTGGACATCGGTGATCGGTTCGTTCGCGAAGGGGCTGAAGACCTGGGGGAAACCGTTCTGCGCGAGGACCGAGGAGAAGTCCGCGAACCAGGTGTCGGCCCGGGAGGGCAGCGCGCGCGAGACGCCGAGCAGCACCTTGGAACCGCGGACCTCCTTGCCGAGTGTCGGCAGCGTCGTGCCCGCGAGGGCCGAGCCGATCAGCCAGGCCACCAGCAGCATCGCGACGACGTTGACGAGGGCGCCGCCCGTCGCGTCCAGGGCGCGGGCCGGGGACCAGGTGATGTACCGGCGCAGCTTGTTGCCCAGGTGTGTGGTGAGGGCCTGGCCGACGGAGGCGCAGACGATCACGACGACCACCGCGACGACGGCGGCGGTCGTACTGACCGTGGCGTCGTCGGTGAGGGCGTCCCAGATGACGGGGAGCAGGTAGACGGCGACGAGACCGCCGCCCAGGAAACCGATCACCGACAGGATGCCGACGACGAAGCCCTGGCGGTAGCCCACGATCGCGAACCACACGGCGGCGACCAGCAGCAGGATGTCCAGCACGTTCACGAACGACACCCTGTCACGCGCGCCAGTCGAGCGGGACCTGCTTCTCGCGGTCCCAGGGCAGCTCCCAGCCCGCGAAGTGCAGCAGACGGTCGATGATGCCCGCGGTGAACCCCCACACCAGGGCCGATTCGACCAGGAATGCCGGACCTCGGTGGCCGCTGGGGTGCACGGTCGTGGCGCGGTGCGCGGGGTCCGTGAGATCCGCCACGGGGACCGTGAAGACCCGGGCCGTCTCGGCCGGATCGACCACGCCGACCGGGGTCGGCTCGCGCCACCAGCCCAGGACGGGCGTGACCACGAAACCGCTCACCGGGATGTACAGCCTGGGCAGGACGCCGAAGAGCTGGACACCGCCGGGGTCGAGACCGGTCTCCTCCTCGGCCTCGCGCAGCGCGGCCCGCAGCGGCCCGTCGGCCTTCGGGTCGCCGTCCTCGGGGTCCAGGGCGCCGCCGGGGAAGGAGGGTTGTCCGGCGTGCGAGCGCAGCGAGCTGGCGCGCTCCATCAGGAGCAGTTCGGGGCCGCGGGCACCCTCGCCGAAGAGGACGAGGACGGCGGACTGCCGTCCCGCGCCGTCGGCCGGCGGCAGGAAGCGGCTCAGTTGGAGCGGCTCCACGGTCTCGACGGCGTGCACCACCGGGTCCAGCCAGGCGGGCAGGCCGTCCTTGGTCACCAGCGCGGGAGCGCCGGGCGTCGCGTGTGCGCCGGGCTCGCCGTGCGTTCCGTCGGTGCCGGGCTCGTCGTACCTGTCGATGTCGTGCGTCTCCATGTGCCTGCTGTGCGTATCGCTCGCGTGCGTCATAGCCACCCCCGTACCGCTCTCCCCGCACCGGCCGGTGTCGTGCTCGCCGTCATCCGGCGCCCAGCGGGGGTGCCGGAATGCCGCCCGCGTCGAGGTACGCCTGCGGCGGGTTGAGGCGCTGACCGGGATAGCCGCCCTTCTCGTACTTCAGAAGCTTGCGCGCCTTCTCCGGGTCCGTCTCGCCCTCCCCGTACGCCGGGCAGAGCGGGGCGATGGGGCACGCTCCGCACGCCGGTTTGCGGGCGTGACAGATACGGCGCCCGTGGAAGATCACATGGTGGGAGAGCATCGTCCACTCGCTCTTCGGGAAGAGCGCGCCGACCGCGGCCTCGATCTTGTCGGGTTCCGTCTCGTCGGTCCACTGCCAGCGGCGTACGAGCCGCTGGAAATGGGTGTCCACGGTGATGCCGGGGCGTCCGAAGGCGTTCCCGAGCACCACGAAGGCCGTTTTGCGACCCACGCCCGGGAGCTTGACGAGGTCTTCGAGACGGCCGGGGACCTCCCCGCCGAACTCCTCCGCCAACGCCTTGGAGAGCCCTATCACCGATTTGGTCTTGGCCCGGAAGAAGCCCGTCGGCCGCAGGATCTCCTCGACCTCCTCGGGGTCCGCGGCGGCGAGGTCCTCGGGGGTGGGGTACTTGGCGAAGAGCGCCGGGGTCGTCTGGTTCACCCGCAGGTCCGTCGTCTGCGCCGACAGGACCGTGGCGACGACCAACTGGAAGGGGTTCTCGAAATCCAGTTCCGGGTGGGCGTACGGGTACACCTCGGCGAGTTCGCGGTTGATCCGACGGGCCTGGCGGACGAGGGCGGTGGACGGCTCGGCGACGAGAGGCTTCTTGGCGACGGCTCTGGCGGCAGCCGTCTTCTTGGCCGCGGACTTGGCGGGAGCCGCCTTCTTGGCCGCGGACTTGGCCGGAGTCGCCTTCTTGGCGACGGGCTTCACGGCAGCCGCCTTCTTCACGACAGCCGTCTCCTTCGCCGCGGTCTTCTTGGCCGGGACCTTCGAGGATGTGGCCTTCTTGGTCGTCGCCGTCACCTTCTTGGCCGTTGCCGTCGCCTTCTTCGTCGTGGCTGTCGCCTTTTTGGCCGCCTTCTTCGCCGTCGGTTTCACCGGCATCGATTCTGTCGCCTTTGTCGTTTTCGTGCTTCCATCGGGGCCCTGTTCGCCCACAGCGGAATCGCGACGTACAACCACCCGCCCAGCCCCCTTGGCCTGTGCTCTCACCGGCGATTTGGACACCCGGCCAGGGTAGAGCCCAGCACCGACATCCGCCCCGGACCCAGAAGATCAGCCTCCAATTGGCCCCCTGCCGCACTGCCCGCGACGCCCGTACGGCAGACTTGTGACTGATCACACTGTTTGGACCGTCCAGCAAGATGGGGAACACGCTCCCCTGGTACCACGGGGGAGCAAGATCCCCTGAGCAGGTCGACAAGGAGAGAACTCGTGGACGACGTTCTGCGGCGCGCCCCGCTCTTCGCGGCGCTCGATGATGAGCAGGCCGCGGAGCTCCGCGCCTCCATGAGTGAGGTGACGCTCGCACGCGGCGACGCTCTCTTCCACGAGGGCGACCCCGGAGACCGCCTCTACGTGGTCACCGAGGGCAAGGTGAAGCTCCATCGCACCTCCCCCGACGGCCGGGAGAACATGCTGGCCGTCCTCGGCCCCGGTGAGCTGATCGGCGAGCTCTCGCTGTTCGACCCGGGCCCGCGCACCGCGACCGCCAGCGCGCTGACCGAGGTCAAGCTGCTGGGCCTCGGCCACGGCGACCTCCAGCCCTGGCTGAACGCGCGGCCCGAAGTGGCCGCCGCCCTGCTGCGCGCCGTCGCCCGGCGCCTGCGCAAGACCAACGACCAGATGTCCGACCTGGTCTTCTCGGACGTGCCCGGCCGGGTGGCCCGCGCGCTCCTGGACCTCTCCCGCCGCTTCGGCGTGCAGTCGGAGGAGGGCATCCACGTCGTGCACGACCTGACGCAGGAGGAACTGGCCCAACTGGTCGGCGCGTCCCGCGAGACGGTCAACAAGGCGCTCGCCGACTTCGCGGGCCGCGGCTGGCTGCGCCTGGAGGCCCGCGCGGTGATCCTGCTGGACGTGGAGCGGCTCGCGAAGCGTTCCCGCTGACCGCCTCACCGGTTCGCACATGACTGAACACAGGGGGCCCCGCCGAACGGCGGGGCCCCCTGTGCGTCGCCCCGCGGACGACCGCCGCCGCACGGTGGGCCCGTGAACGGCAGGGGACTGGACGACCGCGGCCGCATCGCGCGCGAGGGCTCCCTGGGACTCGTCCAGGAGGCGTTCCGGCCCGTGGTGGCCGCGGTCCGGGACCGGCTGCCGGACGTCTTCGGGACGCGGATGACGAGCGCGTACCTCTACGGGTCGATTCCGCGCGGCACCGCGCGCGTGGGCCGCTCCGACCTCGACCTGTTCCTCGTCCTGCGCGAGGAGCCCACCGAGGCGGACCGGACGGACGCCAGGGCGCTCACCGAAGCGCTCGACAAGGAGTTCCCGCAGATCGACGGCGTCGGGACGCTGCTGGTGAGCCGTACGCGCCTGCTGAGCGACCTGGAGAGGTACGACCTGGGCTGGTTCGTCGCCTGCCTCTGTACGCCCCTCCTGGGCGAGGACCAGGCCGCTCACCTGCCGCGCTACCGCCCCGACTCCCTCCTGGCCCGCGAGACCAACGGCGACCTCGCCCTGCTCCTGCCACGCTGGCGCGAGCGGATCGCGGGTGCCGGCACCGAGGAGGCCGGACGGCGGCTCGTGCGCTTCATGTCGCGCCATCTCGTACGCACCGGCTTCACCCTCGTCATGCCGCGCTGGAACGGCTGGACCAGCGACCTGGGGGAGATGGCCGAGGCGTTCGGCGCGTACTACCCACGGCGGGCCGCCGTAATGCGGGAGGCGGCCGTCCTCGGCCACGAGCCGACGGGCGACATCGCCGTACTGCGCTCGTACGTCGACGATCTCGGCCCCTGGCTGGCCGAGGAGTACGCGCGCGTGCACGGCGTCAAAGCCCCCCGGCCGGACTGAGGAGAAGGGCTTCCGGGCCGGACTGAGGAGAACCGGGCCGTGGGCGGCCGGTCCCGAAGGGTCGTGGCCGGCCGACGGGCGCTGGATCAGGACGGCCCGGGACAAGGAAGGCACTGGACAAGGACGGCCCTAGATCAGGCCGTGCTCCCGCAGGTAGTCCAGCTGCGCCCGGACGGAGAGTTCGGCGGCGGGCCACAGCGAACGGTCCACGTCCGCGTAGACGTGCGCGACGATCTGGTGCGGCGATCCGTAACCGTTCTCGACCGCCGTCTCGACCTGGGCGAGGCGATGGGCCCGATGGGCCAGGTAGAACTCGACGGCGCCCTGGGCGTCCTCGAGCACGGGCCCGTGACCGGGCAGGACCGTGTGCACGCCGTCGTCGACCGCGAGCGAGCGCAGCCGCCGCAGCGAGTCGAGGTAGTCGCCCAGGCGGCCGTCAGGGTGGGCCACGACGGTCGTACCGCGGCCCAGGATGGTGTCACCCGTCAGGACGGCCCGATCGGCCGGGAGATGGAAGCACAGCGAGTCGGCGGTGTGTCCGGGGGTCGGGACCACCCGCAGTTCGAGACCGCCCACACCGACGACGTCGCCGGGCGCCAGTCCCTCGTCCCCGAGCCGCAGCGCCGGGTCCAGCGCCCGCACCTTCGTCCCCGTCAGCTCGGCGAACGACGCGGCTCCCTCGGCGTGATCGGGGTGGCCGTGCGTCAGCAGGGTCAGCGCGATCCGCTTCCCGGACTTCTCGGCCGTGTCGACGACGGCGCGCAGGTGCGCGTCGTCCAGCGGTCCGGGGTCGATCACCACCGCGAGCTCGGAGTCCGGCTCCGAGACGATCCAGGTGTTGGTGCCGTCCAGGGTCATCGCGGACGCGTTGGGGGCGAGCACGTTCACGGCGCGCGGGGTGGCGGGGCCGGAGAGGGTCCCGCCTCGCGGCTGGCCGGGGAGGGCGGCGGCGTCGGTCATGCCGTGGCTCCCCCGGTGGGGACGTGCTTGGTGAACTCGTCGTGACCGGGCCAGACGAGGACCACTTCGCCGTTCTCCAGGCGGGCCCTGGCCAGGACGGGCGTCAGATCGCGGGTGGGCGCGGCGGCGAGGACGTCGGCCGCGCTGTCGTACGGGATGAGCTGGCGCAGGGTCGCGACGGTGGGCGGCATCATCAGGAGTTCGCCCTTGTCGTATCCGTCCGCGGCGTCGGCGGGGCGGATCCACACGGTGCGGTCGGCCTCCGTGGAGGCGTTGCGGGTGCGCTGCCCGTCCGGGAGGGCGGCCACGAAGAACCAGGTGTCGTAGCGGCGGGTCTCGAACTCCGGGGTGATCCAGCGTGTCCAGACGCCCAGGAGGTCGGATCTGAGGACCAGGCCCCTGCGGGCGAGGAACTCGGCGAAGGAGAGGTCGCGGGCGACCAGGGCGGCCCGGTCCGCCTCCCACTCGTCGCCGGTGGTGTCGCCGACCACCGTGTCCGGGGTGGGGCCCGCCAGGAGGACACCGGCCTCCTCGTACGTCTCGCGGACCGCGGCGCAGACGACGGCCTGGGCGGACGTCTCGTCGACCCCGAGCCTGTCGGCCCACCACGCGCGCGTGGGGCCTGCCCAGCGGATCTGGTGATCGTCGTCGCGGGGGTCCACGCCGCCACCCGGATACGCGTACGCGCCTCCGGCGAAGGCCATGGTGGTGCGTCTGCGCAGCATGTGCACCACCGGCGTGGCGTCGGTGTCCTTGAGCAGCATGACGGTGGCGGCCCGCCTGGGGGTCACCGGTGTCAGCGTGCCCTCCGCGAGCGCGCGGATCCGTTCGGGCCATTCCGGTGGATACCACTGCCCATTCGCCATGGCCGGAGGCTATCCCGAGCCGGGCGAATGTTCGAGGGGCCCGAGTCGATCAAGGGACCACCACCGGGCCGACGGGGAGTTTCTCCGCCCCCAGAGCCCTGGATCGGCCCGAACGCCGAACGGGCTGATGGCGCCGGCCTGGGCATGTATTCCAGCCCGTCCGGCGTTCGAGGACGAGCCCTTCGGGCGAAGCGGGGGTCCAGGGGGCGGCAGCCCTTGGCGGGGTCCGGAGCGGAGCCCGGGGACGGAGCAGAGCCCGGGGACGGGACGAAGCCCGGGGACGGGACGGACAGGGGCGAAGGGCCCAGGGCACAACCCACCCCGTCCGCCCCGAGGGCCTACGCCTCCGTCAGCTCCACCTGGATCTCGACCTCGACCGGCGCGTCCAGCGGCAGCACCGCCACCCCGACGGCACTGCGAGCGTGCACACCCTTGTCGCCGAGAACCGCGCCGAGCAGCTCACTGGCACCGTTCACCACACCGGGCTGCCCGATGAAGTCGGAGGCCGAGGCCACGAAGCCGACGACCTTCACGACCCGCGCGACACGGTCCAGGTCGCCCGCGACCGACTTGACCGCGGCCAGCGCGTTCAGCGCACAGATGCGGGCCAGGTCCTTGGCCTCCTCGGCCGTGACCTCCGCGCCCACCTTGCCGGTCACCGGAAGCTTGCCGTCCACCATCGGAAGCTGGCCCGACGTGTAGACGTACACACCGGACCGCACGGCCGGCTGGTACGCGGCCAGCGGCGGGACGACGTCCGGCAGGGTCAGCCCGAGCTCCGCGAGCTTCGACTCGACGGCGCCGCTCATGCCGACCTCTCACGCTTCAGGTAGGCCACCAGCTGCTCGGGGTTGTTCGGTCCGGGCACGACCTGGACAAGCTCCCAGCCGTCCTCGCCCCAGGTGTCCAGAATCTGCTTCGTGGCATGGACGAGCAGCGGCACGGTTGCGTATTCCCACTTGGTCATGTGGGCGACTGTAGCCGTTGCCGCGGAGGGCCTCGCGCGCACGTTGTCCACAGCCTCCTGCGTACTCCGGCGGCGGACTGGTTAGGCTCGAAGACGTGAGCAGGCTCCAGGTCGTCAGCGGCAAGGGCGGTACCGGCAAGACCACGGTAGCCGCGGCCCTCGCGCTCGCCCTCGCTACAGAGGGCAAGCGCACTCTCCTCGTCGAGGTCGAGGGCAGACAGGGCATCGCGCAGCTCTTCGAGACAGAAGCGCTGCCCTACGAGGAGCGGAAGATCGCCGTCGCTCCGGGGGGCGGGGAGGTGTACGCCCTCGCCATAGACCCCGAACTGGCCCTTCTGGACTACCTCCAGATGTTCTACAAACTGGGGAGCGCCGGACGGGCCCTGAAGAAGCTCGGCGCCATCGACTTCGCGACCACCATCGCGCCCGGTGTCCGAGACGTCCTCCTCACCGGGAAGGCGTGCGAAGCCGTACGCAGGAAGGACAAGAGCGGGCGGTTCGCCTACGACTACGTCGTCATGGACGCGCCGCCCACCGGGCGGATCACGCGGTTCCTGAACGTCAACAACGAGGTCGCGGGGCTCGCCAAGATCGGCCCGATACACAATCAGGCACAGGCCGTGATGCGCGTCCTCAAGTCTCCGGAGACGGCGGTGCACTTGGTGACGCTGCTCGAGGAGATGCCCGTCCAGGAGACCGCGGACGGTATCGCCGAGCTGCGGACGGCGAAGCTGCCGGTCGGGCGGATCATCGTGAACATGGTGCGGCCCGCCCTTCTCGACGACGCCGACCTGGAGCTCACGGGCGAGGTGGCGCGCAGTGCCGTGGCCAAGTCGCTCTCCGCCGCCGGGCTCGGCGGCGCCCGCCGCGGCGGGAACGCCGAGCGGCTCGTCGGCCCCCTCCTGGAGCAGGCCGAGGAGTACGCCGAACGGCACACCCTGGAGCGCGAGCAGCGGGCCGTCCTCACGGAGCAGGGCCTGCCGCTGCACGAGCTCCCGTTGCTCGCCGAGGGAATGGACCTGGCGGGCCTGTACCAACTGGCCAAGGAACTGCGTCAGCAAGGGATCTCATGAGTCCGGACCAGGCCCGCGCCCACGACTCCGCCCGCACCGGCGACTCCTCCGGTACCGGCGACTCCTCCGGTACCGGCGACTCCGCCCACACGCCCGACCCGGCCCGGACCCACGACGAGGGCCGGACCCACGATCAGGGCCGGAAACACGATCCGGTCCGTGGAATCGGCTCGGCCCGCGTCCTGGACGTCGATCCGCTGCTCGACGACCCCAGGACCCGCATCGTGGTGTGCTGCGGGTCGGGCGGCGTCGGCAAGACGACCACGGCGGCTGCTCTGGGGCTGCGCGCGGCCGAGCGGGGCCGCAAGGTGGTCGTTCTCACGATCGATCCGGCACGCCGGCTCGCCCAGTCGATGGGCATCGACTCGCTCGACAACATCCCCCGCCGGGTGAAGGGCATCGACGACTCCGCGGGCGGCGAGCTGCACGCCATGATGCTCGACATGAAGCGCACCTTCGACGAGATCGTCGAGGCGCACGCGGACGGCGAGCGGGCCGCCGCGATCCTGAGCAACCCCTTCTACCAATCGCTCTCCGCGGGCTTCGCGGGCACGCAGGAGTACATGGCGATGGAGAAGCTCGGGCAGCTGAGGGCCCGGGACGAGTGGGACCTGATCGTCGTCGACACACCGCCGTCCCGCTCCGCGCTGGACTTCCTGGACGCCCCGAAACGGCTCGGTTCCTTCCTGGACGGCAGGCTCATCCGGCTTCTCACCGCCCCGGCGAAGCTGGGCGGCCGCGCGGGGATGAAGTTCCTGAACGTCGGGATGTCGATGATGACCGGCACCCTGGGCAAGCTGCTGGGGGGACAACTCCTCAAGGACATGCAGACGTTCGTGGCGGCGATGGACACCACGTTCGGCGGCTTCCGTACGCGCGCGGACGCCACGTACAAGCTGCTCCAGGCGCCCGGCACGGCGTTCCTGGTGGTGGCGGCCCCGGAGCGGGACGCGCTGCGGGAAGCCGCGTACTTCGTCGAACGGCTGGCCGCCGAGGACATGCCGTTCGCCGGCCTGGTGCTCAACCGGGTGCACGGCAGCGGCGCCGCCCAGCTGTCCGCCGAACGGGCACTCGCGGCCGCGGAGAACCTCGACGGCGCGGCGGCCGACGAGCTTGATCCCGACACCGCGGAAGATCTTGGCTCCGGAGTTGCAGAAAATCTTGACGCGGCCCGCATTGTGGATCAGGAGGGCGGGAAAGCTGGACTTCGTAACTCTCCCGAGACGTACGGCAGTTCAGAATCCTCCGCTTCCGCGTCATCAGGTCCCGAGGCTCCCGATGGTTCCGTCGAAGGCTCCCCCGCCGCCACGGACACCGACCGCACCGTCACCGGTCGGACCGCCACCGACCGGACCGTCGAACGGTTCACCGCAGATCTGCTGAGGCTGCATGCCGAGCGCATGCAGCTACTCTCCCGCGAGCAGCGCACCCGTGACCGCTTCGCCGCGCGTCACCCCGAGGTGGCCGTGGCCGAAGTGGCCGCACTGCCCGGCGACGTGCACGACCTCGCGGGGTTGCGGAACATCGGGGAACGGCTCGCGGCCAATCGGCCGGAGCTGCCCGGGTCCGGCGCCTGAGCCCGCGCCGCGACCACCCGTACGGGTCCGCACCCGTTGCCGGTCCGCCGTGGTGGTGGATCCATGGGGCCGCCTCCCGGCGGCCCGTGTGACCTTTTGATGTCGCCTGATGTCGTGTGCGGTCCTTGCCGGTCCATGCCGGCCCATGAGCTGCCGTGCGGCTCACGGGTCAGCTGCACCCCGTGGACGCCGTACGGGCCCTGGGCGCCACGCAGGGGCGCCCCGAGTGGCCGCGAGCCGTGGTCCGAGGGAAACCCCTCAGCCCACCGCCGCGTAACGCTCGTACACCTCTTCCTCGTCGAGGGGCAGCAGACCCGCGCCGCGCTCGTACTCCGTACGCGCGGTCTCCAGCAGGCGACGCCACGAGGTGACGGTGGGCCGCCTGCGCAGCAGTGCGCGACGCTCCCGCTCCGTCATGCCACCCCACACGCCGAATTCGACGCGGTTGTCGAGCGCATCGGCGAGGCACTCCGTGCGTACCGGACATCCGGTGCACACTGCCTTCGCCCTGTTCTGCGCTGCTCCTTGAACGAACAGTTCATCTGGATCGGTAGTGCGGCAGGCCGCCTGCGCACTCCAGTCGGTTACCCAGCCCATACCGGCGCCGTCCTCTCCCGAATCGAGGCTCCCCCACGGCGGCAGCGGCATATTCACCGCCGCCAGTTGAGGACGTTACGGAAGGTGGGCACAGCGCAACACCCCCTTCGGGCCCAATCTTGAATGGCCCGAACGGACTATGCGTAAGCGGCAGATCACCCGGGGGAGTGACCTGGGGACATACGTGAGTATCCCGACGAAGCGGGACAGTTCAGTTGAGTCACAACGGACGCCTGGTGACGCATGAGGCTGATTCGGACACGACCTCCCCAAAAAATTGGGGAACCTCCGGAACGATTCGGGTTCGCCGGACGTATTGATACGTGGCCGCACTGCTGTGACAGTTGAGAGCAGCTTAGGCCAAGGCATATACGCGTGTCCGGCGAATGAGAACGTAGGCTGCCCTCATGCCAAAGAAGCTCTCGGGCGGTGGGCTGTCGCCCACGCAGCAGGCCGCCAAGTTCCTCGGTGTCAGCGTGCTCGCCGGAGCAGTCATGGCCGGAATCGCGTTGCCCGCCGCGGGCGCGCTGGGCCTCGCGGCCAAGGGTTCCGTCCAGGGCTTCGACGAGATTCCCGACAACTTGAAGAGCCCTGCGCTGAGTCAGCGCACCACGATCCTGGACAACCAGGGCGGTCAGATCGCCACGGTCTACTCGCGCGACCGCACGGTGGTCGACCTCAAGAGCATCTCGCCGTACATGCAGAAGGCGATCGTCGCGATCGAGGACTCCCGCTTCTACCAGCACGGAGCGGTAGACCTGAAGGGCATCCTGCGCGCCGTGAACCAGAACGCGCAGAACGGCGGAGTGGCCCAGGGCGCCTCCACGCTCACCCAGCAGCTGGTGAAGAACTACTTCGTGGAAGAGGCCGGCGACGACCCGACGAAGGTCGCCCAGGCCACCCAGCAGACCCTCGGCCGCAAGATCCGCGAGCTCAAGTACGCGATCCAGCTCGAGGAGAAGCTCGGCAAGAAGAAGATCCTCGAGAACTACCTGAACATCACGTTCTTCGGCGAGCAGGCATACGGCGTCGAGGCCGCCGCCCAGCGCTACTTCTCCAAGCCCGCCAAGGACCTGAACCTCCAGCAGTCGGCGCTGCTCGCGGGCATCGTCCAGTCGCCGAGCCGGTACGACCCGGTCAACGACGAGGCCGAGGCCATCAAGCGGCGCAACACCGTCCTGCAGCGCATGGCCGAGGTGCACGACATCTCCCCGCAGGAGGCCGACGCGGCCCAGAACGCCAAGCTGGACCTGAAGGTCAGCCAGCCGAAGAACGGCTGCATCACGGCGGTCAAGGGCGCGAGCTTCTTCTGCCGGTACGTGGAGAACGTGTTCCTCACCGACCCGGTCTTCGGCAAGACCAAGGAGGAGCGGGCCAAGCTCTGGAACCAGGGCGGCCTGACCATCCGTACGACGCTCGATCCGCAGTCCCAGAAGGCGGTACAGGACTCGATCAAGTCCCACGTCAACAAGTCGGACTCGGTCGCCACGGCGGCCACGCTGGTCCAGCCCGGGACCGGCAAGATCGTCGGCATGGGCCAGTCGAGGCCGTACGGCTACGGGAAGAACGAGACCGAGTACAACTACTCGGTCGACCGTGACATGGGCGGATCGAACTTCGGCTTCCCGACCGGTTCGACCTTCAAGCCGTTCGTGGCCGCGGCCGCGCTGGAGGAGGGCCGGCCGGCGACGCAGGAGTACGACTCGCCGTACAAGATGTCCTACCCCAGCCCCGTCCAGACGTGCGGCAGCAAGCCCTGGACCAACCAGCGGAACGAGACGCTCACGAACGAGAGCACCTCGGAGGAGGGCCCGTACCCGCTGAAGACCGCGATGGCCAAGTCGGTCAACACCTACTTCGTGCAGATGATCTCGGACATCGGCATCTGCCCCGTGGTGAAGCTGACCGACAAGCTGCACGTCGTGCAGGGCAACGGCGACAAGCTGCCCGAGGTCCCCGCGATCACCCTCGGTTCCAAGGGGATCTCCCCGCTGACCATGGCGAGCGCGTACGCCACCTTCGCCTCCCGGGGCATGTACTGCTCGCCGATCGCCATCGAGTCGATCACCCAGCAGGTGGACGGCAAGCAGAAGTCGCTGGAAGTACCGAAGTCGACCTGCACGCGGGCCATGTCCGAGACGACCGCGGACACCGTCAACACCCTGCTCAGCGGTGTGATCGACTCCGGTACGGGTCAGCAGGCCGGTCTGTCCGACCGCGCCAACGCCGGTAAGACGGGTACGACGGACGAGCGCCGCAACGCCTGGTTCGTCGGTTACACCCCGAACCTGGCGGGCGCGGTGTGGGTCGGCAGCCCCAAGCAGAACGTCAAGATGTCGGGCATCAGCATCGGCGGTGTCTACCACGCGCTCGTCTACGGCGGCGAGGTGCCGGGCCCGATCTGGAAGGACGCCATGACCGGCGCCCTCGCGGGCAAGGACTCCCCCTCCTTCAACCTGATCGACATCCCCGATCCGGAGCCGGACCACGGCGGTGACGGCGGTGACGGTGGCGACGACGGCGGTGACGGCCGTGACGGCGGCGACCAGGGCAACACCGTCGACGGGAACAACGGCAGCAACGGGAACGGCGGCAAGTTGCCGACGCCTTCCTTCTCCATCCCCGAGGGCTTCATCCAGGGGCAGAACGGCACCGGAGGGCACCACCACCGGTAGTCCCCCGCCGGTCCCCCCGGGGCCTGGCGAAGGAATCCCCGGAAGAGGACGCGCTGAAAGAGGGACGCCACCACGGTGGCGTCCCTCTCGGCATCCCTCTTGGGCGTCGCTCTGGGCGTCGCTCTCGACGTCCCTTTCGACGTCGCTCTCGGCGCGGAGACCTCAGCCGGCGAGCAGCTTCTTGACCACGGCGGCGACCCGGCCGCCCTCGGCCAGGCCCGCGACCTTGGGGTTGACGATCTTCATGACCTGACCCATGGCGCGCGGCCCCTCGGCGCCCGCCGCCCTGGCCTCCTCGACGGCCTGCCCGACGATCTGCTGGAGCTCCTCGTCGGAGAGCTGCTTGGGCAGGTACGTGGCGAGGATCTCGCCCTCCGCCTTCTCCCGCTCGGCCGACTCGGGCCGGCCACCCTGCGCGAAGGCGTCCGCGGCCTCACGGCGCTTCTTCGCCTCGCGGGTGATCACCTTCTGTACCTCGTCGTCGGAGAGCTCGCGCTTCGTCTTGCCGGCGACCTCCTCCTTGGTGATCGCGGAGAGGGTCAGCCGGAGCGTGGCGGAGCGGAGCTCGTCGCGCTCCTTGATGGCGGCGTTGAGGTCTTCCTGCAGCTTCGACTTGAGCGTGGTCATGCCGACGATTGTCGCAGGTGTGGTGGCGCGGTCGCCCGCTGATTTCGGCGCCGGTCCCGGACGGCGTTCCGGGGCGGCCCTCCGACGCCGGGCGGACTGTCGGCCTCCGGTTGTCGGCGCCGAGGTTGTCCACAGGCGGGGACGCGAAGCCGCCGGGGTCTGACACGATGGACGTATGCGCGCACGATACGGAGTACCCCTGGGAATCACGGCGGTGGGCGCCGCCGGACTGTTGTACGCGGCAGGATTCGAGGCCCGCTCGTTCCGCCTCCGGCGGGTCACGGTCCCGGTCCTGCCACCCGGCATGCGACCACTGCGCCTCCTCCAGGTCTCCGACATCCACATGGTGAGCGGGCAGCGCAAGAAGCAGCGCTGGCTGCGCTCCCTGGCCGGGCTGCGCCCCGACTTCGTCATCAACACCGGGGACAACCTCTCCGACCCTGAGGGCGTCCCCGAAGTCCTGGACGCCCTCGGCCCCTTGATGGAATTCCCCGGCGCGTACGTCTTCGGCTCGAACGACTACTACGGCCCCAAACTCCGCAACCCGGCCCGGTACTTGTTCGAGAAGACCCAGGGCCGCCACGGCCTGAACGGCAACAAGCCTGCCGTTCACGCCATCCACAACCCGTGGGAGGACCTGCGCGACGGCTTCGACACGGCGGGCTGGCTGAACCTGACGAACACCCGGGGGACCCTGAAGATAGAGGGCTCCGAGATCGAGCTGACCGGTCTCGACGACCCGCACATCAAGCGGGACCGCTACGCACGCGTGGCCGGCGGCCCGTCGGAGTCGGCCGACTTCTCCCTGGGCGTGGTCCACGCTCCGTACCTGCGCACGCTCGACGCGTTCACGGCCGACGGCTACCCCCTGGTCCTGGCCGGCCACACCCACGGCGGCCAGCTCTGTCTCCCCTTCTACGGCGCCTTCGTCACCAACTGCGACCTGGACACGGACCGCGTTAAGGGCCTGTCCACGCATACGGCGGAGGGACGGACGTCGTACATGCACGTCTCGGCGGGCTGCGGCACGAACCGCTACACGCCAGTACGTTTCGCGTGCCCGCCCGAGGCGTCACTCCTGACCCTGGTGAGCCGCTAGCGGGCCTCCGCCGACCAGGGCGGACCTCTGATCCCCTGATCACGGCTCACGAGCCGTGGATCACGAGCCGTGGATCACGAGCCGTGGATCACGAGCCGTGGGTCACGAGCCGTGGGTCATGAGGCGTGGGTCATGACCCTTGAGCCCCTGACCATGCACCGCTGACCGCGACGCATCGCGCGTCGCTGGTGGCACTCGAGGCCGACGCGGCAACACCGGGCCCGTAACTCGACCGGATGCCCCAAATGGCCCGATTCATCCACCCCACTTAACGTGGGCGCATGATCGCCCCGATCCCCAAGGACATACCCGACCTCCCCCCGATCCCGGGTATCGCCGCACTGACCCCGTACAGCGTCCCGTCGGCGGCGGTGGTGTCCCCCGTGCACCGCCCGCTCGCAGCGGCCTTCCGCCTCCTGGTCTCCATGACGGCAGCGGCCGGCATCGCCATCGACCTGTACCTGGGTAGCCCGGCACATGTGCTGAGCTACTTCGCCGCCCAGAGCAACCTGCTGGTGGCGGTGGTCCTCGCCGCCTCGGCCCGGCGGGCATGGATGGCCCGCCGCCCCCTGCCCGCGGCCCTCACCGGCGGCACGCTGCTGTATATCCTGATCACGGGCCTGGTCTACCACCTGCACCTGGCGAACCGTCCCGGCGGCTTCTCGATGACCGGCGAGACCGCCTCGCTCCACGGCTGGCAGGCCCTCGCGAACCTGATCCTGTACACGGTGACACCGGTCGCCGTGGTGATCGACTGGCTTCTGCTGACCCGCCCGGCCCCACTGGCGATGCGATACGCGGCCGGCTGGCTCGTCTACCCCCTCGTCTACCTGGCCTTCTCCCTCACCCGCGGCGCGATGCTGCCGCCGGGCACCACGGAGCGCTACCTCTACCCCTTCGTGGACGTCGACCGGCACGGATACGTCGGCATCCTCGGAAACACCGCGATCCTCGGCGTCGCCTTCTACGCCCTCGCCCTCCTCGTCGTCGCCCTGGACCACCTCCGCCCCGACCCACTGCGCCACGGCGGCCGACGCCCCGAAAACCGGATTTCGTCTCCGGCCACCGGTGGGCTAAAGTAAACGACGTCGCCGCGAGAAGCAGTGACAATCGGGGTGTAGCGCAGCTTGGCAGCGCGCTTCGTTCGGGACGAAGAGGTCGTGGGTTCAAATCCCGCCACCCCGACAGCTAAATCGCAGGTCAGGCCCGGTGCTGATTACTCAGCACCGGGCCTGCCTCGTTCTCCAGGGGCTCTCTGGAGAAATCCTGGAGAAGATCTTGGAATCTACCTCCGGATCGGCGCCCGCTAGCGAGTCTTCAGCAACGCGTCCAGGGCAGCAACGGGCGAGCCGAGACTCATCGTCCGGCGCGCGTCCAACGCTTCCTCCCACATCCCGGTGAGGGCGGTCATCAGCGTCTGCCGCATCCCCGGCGTGATGTGGTCGTAGCGCGACTGGACGGAGCCGTCCTCATGGCCCATGCGTTCGTCCATGAGCTTTGGCGGGGTCCCGACTTCCCTCATCAGGGTCTTGTGCGTGTGGCGCAACCCGTGCGGGGTGAGCCCCGGGGCGATCGGCACCCAGCACGCCTCAGCCCGCTTGGCGGCTCCTCGCCCGCGGGCCGGGATGCCGGGCCAAGGCTCGGCAACGACGGGCACCGGCCGCTCTTCCTGACTGCCCCGCCCCGGGTACCGTCCTGTCGCGGCCGGCCGGAAGAGCCACGTGGCGAAACCGGAGCGCCGCCAGTGGGCAGCCAACTCCCCCGATGCCGCGTTGCGGACGTATCCGAGAGCGCTGACAGCTTCCAGCACCTTCAGGCGAGTCGACTCCGCCACGGCATCCGGACGGTTGAGGACGTTGGAGACGGTGCCGGTCGATACTCCAGAGCGGCGCGCCACGTCGACTAGCTTCGCCCCAGGGCGACTTACGGACCCGTTGGCGGTTCCATGCCCGCGGAAGACGTATGCCAGTCCGTGACACTCACAAGGCTTCGATCTCGTCCGGGCGATGTGCCCGGCAAGCAACGAGGCGAGGAAATCCGGAGTGTCGATGTCGCGGTAGGAGTCGTCCTTGGGCGGGCAGCGGTGCAGTTCGCCAGTGTCGAGTTCGTAGAGCTGCCACTCCACGCGGATGCTCTTCGGCCGGATGAACTCGGGCTCAAGGCCAACGATTTCGCCCCAGCGCATGCCGGTGTAGCCCTTGAGAATTCCAGCAGCGAACTCGTCGTCGCGGCCCGACAGAAGAGCCATTCTCTCGGCGAGCAAGAGGATGCCGACTGCGGTCGTGACTGCCTTCTCCGGTCCACGGTTGCGTGAGCGGCCGGCGCGCTTTCCTCGTCCGCGGCGCTTGGTTGCCGGATTGGAGTCGCGCAGTCCCTCATCGACAGCGTCGGCAAGGATCAGGTGCAGTGTCGCCCGCCATGTCTTGACGCTGGATGCCGCATAGGGCACGGCGCGTTCGTACTTCTCCCAAGCGGCAACGTCGGTGCTCAGGATCTCGGCAACGGCGGCGTCCTCGAACGAGGGGAGTAAATGCTCTTCGATGTGCCGCCGGTAGTTCTGCATGGTGGATGCTGCCAAGTCCTGTGCGGCATACCAGCGGTTCACGTACTCACCGAAGGTGATCCGTTCACGAGGTGCCTTCTTCGTTCCGGCCAACAGCTTCGCCTCTTCGGCGTCGGCCGCCTTCTTTGCCGCAGCCTTGGTCCGGAAGCGGATGGCATCGCCATCGGCGTCGCGGACAGTGGCGTACTTGCCCGGCGCGAGCTTGTACCGGCCGCGCCAGTAGCTGCCGAGACTCTCGGCATAACCCACCTTGTTCTCCTATGAACGGGCGTGCCGCCCGGTCGGAAGACCGAGCGGCACACGGAATCAGGCTGCGCTTGACTGCGGTTGGACGCCTCGCGCCCTGCGCGGCGTCCTGGCCTTCAGGGACGTGACGGATGCCGCGGATGCGGCCGCCCTGCGCCGTGGGGCTCGTTGTACTGGGGCAGGAGCGTCGTGGCTCTCGGCCGGGCGGCTCTCGAAGATGCGCATGATCTCGGCGAAGTGCTCGGCCGTGAACCGGTAGCTCCCCGCGGGCTTGGTGAAGGGGATGCGTCCCCGACGAGCCTGCTCCTTCACCCACCACTCGGAGCAGTGGAGGGCCTTGGCGATGTCGCTCGGAAGGTAGACAGGGGGAAGTGCCGGGGGTTCGAGTCGCGGAGCGGTGCTCATGTAGCGGTGACTCCTCACGAGGAAGCGGGATCCGCTGACAGAACTGACAGAACCTCCTCGGCAACCCGTTGACCTGCGATTTTATCGATTTCTGGATCTCTGACAGAACTGAGTTAAAACCTGACAGAACCTCGTCGGGGGAGGTTCTGTCACAGGACGCCCGGCGGACCGCCGGGAGTTCTGTCAGGTTTTAACTCAGTTCTGTCAGAACCGCGATCATGGCCGTTTGTGCAGGTCACAGGTTTACTCGGGGGGTTGTGTCAGTTCTGTCAGCGGTCTGGGGGTTCTGTCAGGCTCCGCGTGCGATGCGCGGGTGGGTCTCGTACCGGGGCGATGGCGGTCGGCCGCCCTTGCTGGAACGAGGCGGGGGCGGGAGCTGGCGGATCCAGCCGTGTTCTTCGAGCAGTGTCAGCGCGGGATCCACGTCGCCGATCTCGGGGAAATCGGCCGGGCGCAGCGACCGATACAGCTCCCGCTTGGTGAACTGCGCGGGGTTGCTGGAGACGAGCTGGGCGAGGACAGTCACGGCGGGTTCGTGGGCGGGGCCGGCGCTCATGACTGTGAATACGTCCAGGGCGTGCGCGGTGAAGTAGTCCCCCAGTTCAGTAGCGGCGGCCATGGTGGACGCCTCGATGGGCTTGTGCCATCCGTCCTCGGGGTGGGCGGCGAGGTGTAGGAGCCCGGCGATGCGGGCCACGGCCCCGTCTCGCTTGGACGCCCATTTCACGATCGGCGCGAAACTCCCGTCCGGACCGAGACGCGACTCAGTGACCTTCTGGAAGGCCAGCAGGACCGCGTCGGCCTCGGGGGTGAGCTGGATGAGGGCGGGATCGGTCCAGTCCGCCAGGGCGAGCGTCAGACCCGCCAGATGCTTGGCGTAGGTGGTGGCGACCTGCTCGTCCAACAGGGCGGGGGTCAGGCTGCGGAAGCCAACCAGCGAAAGGGGCTTGGAGTAGAGGAACCGGGCGAGGAGCCCGCGGCCGTCTGCTCCGTCGATGCGGCTGAGCGCGTCCAGAACTTCGGGCTGCACGGCCAGGCCGATCGTGACCGCCGGGGAGTCAACGTGCTGAGCACTGCGGCCCTGCCGGTTGACCCGGAGCATGTCGCCCGCGTGGCCCTTGAGGAACATGCCCATGTTGGGCTTGCCCGTGTAGCGGCCGGCGATGATATCGAACAGCTCCCCCTCGGCGCTCAGGCAGGAAATGCGGCCGCCCTGCTCGTCCAGGAGCGTCCCGACGTTCTCCGGGGTGACGTCGTCCGCGACGAGCTGCGGTTCAGCAGGAATCCGCATGTTGTCAGCGTTCTGCGCCAGTTGGACGGCTTCGGCGGTCAGGGTGTCGCGGTGTTCGGGCTCCGCACTCGCAGCCTTGCCGGCGGCCTTCTCAGCTGCGGACTTGGCCAGCCTCGCCAGGGTCTCGGCTTCCGCCCGCACGGGTCCGGACAGTTCGATCAGGGCCTTCTCCGCATCGAGAAGCGGCTTGACCATGAGGTCGAAGACGGCGGACTTGCGGTTGCCGGGAGGCAGGGCGATGGCGGTGTAGATGTTCACGGGCTCACGCCAGTGACCGCGCACGCACACCTTGACCCGTCCGCCAGCGGCGGTGGCAAGGACCGCTAGGGCCAGGCATCCGGCTAGGTCCGACGGGGTCTGGGTCTCCTCAGCGACACCGCGCACCATGCCTTCCAACCAGGCAGGAAGGACGTCCACGGGGAAGTCCGGAAGCGGCCGGCGTGCCCGGAGGGGTACGGGTTCGTCCCAAACGGGACCGGTGATCTGCTCGGGTTCGATGTGCTCGAACCCTTCCCACAGATCCGGGCCTGCGTCGTTGGTCGTCATGCAGCGGCCCTGCCTTCCGAAACAGGGTTCAACAGCGGACATGTGGCGCGGTGCTCGCCATGAGCGGCGATCAGTTGCAGGACGTCGGCACGGCCGATGGCCTGACGCTCGTAGCCGCAGGCGCACCCGGATCGGGCGGACGGGGTGACACCCCAGGACGGCGGCGCGACGATGTGCAGCCACGCCGCAGGGCGGCGCCCGTCGTCCGCGTGCGCGTCAGGACGAACAGCAATGGGGACGCCTTCGGCGACGCCCTTCGGGTCGCCCGCGGCCGGACCCTCCACAGGCTGTGGAGCGGCGTGCGGGCCGTCCGGGGTGGTGGTGATGCTCTTCAGAGGGGGATGCCGGCGGGTGCTCATGCCGTCCGCCGGCTGCGCTGGTTGTGGGCGATGGACCAGTCCAGGGCGCTGCGGAGGGTGGAGCGGCACTCGGACGCGGACAGTCCCGTCGCCTCGCCCGCTCCCTGAAGAGCCTGCTCCACCACGTGCCGGGGGAGGTCGCCCCACGCGACGAACCGCCCCAACGCGCGTGCGGCCCGGAACAACCGGGCCTCGCGGGAGCCGTGTTGGGCCCCGACGACGTTCCGCGTCTCGTTGGCAAGCGCTACATCCGCGTATCGACAGGATTGCCCCGCTACGGCCCCCGAGGGCGACTGTACGGCCCTGGGGGCCGGTTTGAGTATGCTCAGCAGCCAGACGGGCACCGGGGCCACCACAGGGCCGCTGACGGCTTCGTAGGGTCCGGTGGGGGTGATGCTGCCCGCGGCGACGACGTAGCCGCCCCACGCCCGGGTGTCGACTAACGAGGCGATGGTTCCTGCCGTGTTGGCCAGCCGCACCCCCGCAGGCGCGGTGAAGTACAGGTGGCTTCCGCCGCTCGCGGTCCGCGTCCGGTAGGTGTCGGGGACGGCATGGCCGGTGCGCTCGCAGAGCGCCCCGAAGGTCGCCGCGCCGCCAGGCGCGCCCTTGTTGCTGTCGTCCTTGGGCACGTCCAGGTCGACCACCAGCAGCCCGGAGGGCCCGGTGGCGATACCGACGTTGAACGGCCCGCGGGACCAGGTGGCGCGGATGCGGTCGGGGTCGGTGGTGGCGCGCTGCTCCCACTTCCGATGCCCGGCCGCGCACAGGCCGGTGTTCGGGCAGGAAGCCTCCCCGTGCAGGGCGGGCCGCTTCGTGCCCGGACGAAGGGGGAAGACGCGCCAGCCACGCTCAGCCGCAGTCAGTGCCGCGTTCAGCAGATGCTCATTCACGCGGCCACCCCCAGGGTGGGGGTGAGCAGGCGCAGGGCGGCGCGGCCGATGTGTTCGGCGTAGGCGGGCGGGATGCACTCGCGGGTCATCCAGGGGACGTTCATGACGCGGCGGGCGAGGGGGACGCCTGAGAAGTTGCCGACGAACTGTCCGTGGTGGCCGGGCGGGACGGGGCGGCCCATCTTCGCCTGAGGCACTGTGTGTTCGTAGTGGCCGGGCTGGGTGAGGGTGAAGCCTCCCCCGGTCTCGAAGTACCGGTGCCGGTAGGTCTCCAGGCCGAACATCGCCCCGCAGAGCATCACGGGCTGCCGGAGCTTGGGCAGGGCGCCGCGTACGTTCTCGATTACCCACGGGCGTCCGGTCGCTTCCAGGGCGGCGCGGGTCGGGTCGATGAGGTCCGGGTGGGTGTTGCCGTGCAGCCGCTGGCAGTCGCTGTCCAGTTGGCAGGGCGGGGAGGCGTGGATGAAGTCGAACTCGGCTCCGTGCTCGCGGATGAAGCCGACCGCATCCGCCTGTACGAACGGGTGGGGGTAGAGCGGCTGCGGGTCGATGTCGACGCCGGTGACGTCGAATCCGACGTCGCCGTAGCCCTTGCCTGCTCCGCCCTGGCGGCAGAACGTGTCCAGCAGGCGCGGCCGTAAGGCGCGCTCTCGCCGGATGTCGGTGGGTTGCGTCATGCTGGGTGACCTCCACAGGTCTGTTGAGGACTGGAGACAAGGGCGGCCCCGCGACTTTGGCGGGACGAGGGGGCCGCCCTTGGCGCAGCTAGCTGTAGAAGCGGTTCCGCTTGATCACGGCCTTGCGGATGTTGACCGTGGTCCCGCCCTTCGAGCCGGACGCGGAGAAGATCTGTACGGCGATCCATCCGCCGAAGATCACAGCGGCCAGGATGATGAGCTGGGTGATGAGGGCGGTGAGTGCGGCGATGAACGTCGTCAGGAGCAGCAGCCCGCCGCACACCGCGAGGAACCCGACGCCCCCGAGCGCGACGTTCACGGCGGCGCGGGACACGGCCGACTTGGCGGCTACCGGTTCCGGCTGCATGGGGTTGATGGCGTAGCCGGTGACGACGCGGCCGTCCGGCAGGACGACACTCGCCACGCTCGGAACGGCCCCCGGCTGCACGGGAATGAGAGGCGCCGGAATCGCGGCGGCGGGGGCGAGCGGGGTGGGCCGGTGGACGTCCACGGCGGTCTCGTACCGGCCGTGGGGGGCGTGTTTGGGGTACATGCGGAATCCCTTCGCGATGCGGTGCAGGGAGGCGGGACCACCCCCTTGCGGGGTGGCTGTGGAGGAGTGTTTCGGGGGTCTGACCTGCGAGCCTCCCTGACTCCCTGAGCGATCATTTGTGCAGCTCAGGGGCAGGGAGGCGGGTCAGGGAGGGGTTCAGGGAGTTCTCCCTGTCTCCCTGCCCGGGGCGGGCCCGGCTCCCTGTCATCCTTCGGCGGAAGCGGAACCGCCGGTGTCGCGGTTGGCGAGCGAGCGCAGGACGCGGTCACGGCTGACGACCATGACCCCGTCGGACTTGTGCGGCTCCGCGCCGGCATCGTCCAGGACGCGCTTGAGGTCGATGAACGACCAGCCGCCGTACGCGTCCGCGCTCAACGCGGCGAGGCGGGCCAGCACGTCCTTGGTCCGGACCCGCGGTGCGTCCCCGAGGACGCTGGCGATGTCGGCGAGCGGGTCGCGCTTCTCGCTGCGGTTGGTGGTGGTGAGGGTGGTGACTCCGTCGCGCAGGGCCTTGGCGCGGTCGGTGATGGCCTTGGCCGCGTCGTCGTCGACGTAGTGCGTGCGCACGGTCAGCGAGGACTGGCCCTTGGGGATGTCGATGCCGGACGACGCCACGACCAGCGTTCCCTGATCCAGCCCGGGACGGAGCAGGTTCGGCGCGGCCCCGCCGTCGACGGCCTTGTCCCCGAGCGCCATCCGGGCCTGGGACTCGGTGCCCAGGGCGAGGGAGGCGCGGGTGTGGGCGCCCTCGCGGACCAGCTTGGGAAGGTTCTGGTCGGTCGGGTCCTGGGTGCCCTGCCACATCAGGACGTTGACGGCCCGCCCCTGGTTGTGGATCTTGCGGACGGCCATGAAGTACCGGGACGTGGCCTTGGACCCGCCGTAGAAGCGACCGTCTTCGTCCTTGAGCGGGCACATGAACGCGACCTGTGCCTCATCGACAAGCACGATCAGGGCGGGGAACTGGGCTCCGGGCGGGGCCATCAGGCGCCGGTTCATCTCGGACACGGCGCCTTCGACCATCTCGGTCACCTCGATCACGTGCTCATCGGTCGGCCCCTGGATCAGGGTGAGGGCGAGGCCGTCGAACATAGCCCAGTCGCCGATGCCCTTGAGGTCGCCCATGAGGAACTGCACAGACTTGTCGAGCGAGAGCCACAACGCGAGGGAGCGCAGGGCCACGGTCTTGCCCTGATTCGACAGACCCGTGATCAACAGGTGGCGCTGATACAGGGAGAGCGCGGCAGCATCCCCGCGCAGGTCCTGACCCCACGGGGCGCGGCCCTTGGCGTAGTCGGCAGTCATCGTCTCGTCGGTGACCAGCGGGGACGGGCCGATCGGCTCATCCAGGGCCCCGGAGTCGGCCACCCACAGCCGGACCGTGCGGGCCGCCTGCGGGATGACGATGAACACCTCGTGCTCGTGCCGGGACAGGTTCTCAGCGAGCTTCCGGCGCCGGTTCTGCACCTCGATCGTGGACACCCCCGACGGCAGCGTGACGTCCACCTCGACACCGCATCCGGCGATCCGGATCGGCCCGAGCATCGACGCGCCGGCGTCACCCATCTCCTTGATGGCGTTCCGCAGCGCGGGCACCCCGAGGTCGCGCAGGGCCTTGACGACGATGGACGGGGTGATCGGCTCGCCCTCTCCGTTGCGGACGTTCGCGGGCAGGGCCCACGCGGGGGCCGCTTGCTGCTTGCTGCCGACCGCCCACAGGGCGAGCAGGGCGAGGAACGGGCCGATCGTGATCGCGGGTCCCCACACGACCTGAACGATGGTGATCATCAGGTTGATGAACTCCATGACGGCCATCAAAGGGGTGACGACGTGCGTGACGTCCTTCGTAGCGATCGCCATCACGATCCCGAGCGCGACCAGACCGCCGATGCCCACACCGGTCCCGACCGCTATGCCCTTGGCCGCGTCCACGGGCGAGTGCAGGAGGTCCATGCGGCGGCCGTGGCGGGCCGCTCGGAACTGCTGCCCGCGCTCCTCCCACTCCGCGGCCACCTCGTAGTTCCCCGCGGCTTCCGCCGCACGGAACATCCGCTCGTAGCGGGACGCGGTACGGCCGTCCCACGTCCGCTTCGCCGCGATCTTCGCCCCGCCCGCGACGTACAGCGTGTGCCGGGCGATCGCGCGGGCGGTCGTCTTCGTCGTCTCGTGCGTGACCGCGGTCTTCACGGCGCGTCCGGAGCGCACCCACAGCGGAACGGGCGCGGCGGGGGCCGGTTCGGGGACCACGGTCAGCGTGGTCACGGTCGCCGGCTCGGGAGCCGGCGGGGTGTTCTTGTGCAGGGGAACGACGTTCTCACTCATCGGGAAAGCACTCCTGACTGCCCCATGCCGGGGTGAAGTTGAAGGGGGAGAAATCAGTGCGGAGTGGTGCGGCAGCGGGATGGTGCGGGCGCGTCACCACCAGCCGGAGGACTTCTTGGCGGCCTTGGCGCGGGCGGCCTCGGTGATGAGCCGCTGGCGTTCGCCGTGCAGGGCGGTCAGTTCGGCGTTCAGCCGCGTCTCCGCAGCGGTGGAGACGAACTCCAGCCGCCGTTCGGCGCGGGCGGGGCTCTTGCCGCGGGCGATGCGGTAGGTGCCGCCGGCGAGGGCGCTGAGCACGACGCGGCGCTCGGAGCTGGTGAGCGGCCAGGTCTCGCCGCGTCGGACCGCTTCGAGCTTTCGGGTTGCTTTCTGGATCTCGCGGTCAAGGCGGCGGGTGTCGGCGTTGCCCATGATCAGGCACTCCTTACGGCGGCGGACGTTTCGGGGAAGGCGCACAGGACGCACATGCCGAGCGATGTCGGCAGGCAGTAGCTGTAGGTGATCCGGCAGTTGGGGCAGGTGCGGCGGGCGAGCATCGCCAGGGCGAGCGCGCCCCACTTCCGTGACGTCATCGGCCGGACCGGCTTGGCCAGGTCGAGGCGGTAGAGGTAGGAGACGCGCACGCCGCCCTGCCGGCGGTTGACGCGCATGACCTGCGCGGCGATCTCCTGCCCGCCGGGCCGCAGACCGCGGGCCCGTAACTGCCGGCGGGTGGCGAGCCCGTCCGGGGCCAGGCGCCACGGGTAGGTGGGTATCCCGTAGCGGGCCCCGGACGGGTCGAAGCACTTGCCCCACGCGGCGGACATCAGGCGACCCGCTTCCATGCGGCCCGGAGGCGGACCTCGGATGCGGAGTGGCCGGCCGCGCGGAACCGTACGGCCATCTCCCGGTAGGACAGGGCGGGCGTCTCGCTGTGGCGGATCTCGTCAACGAGCGTGTCGAGGGCCGCGTCACTGAGCGCGGGCGCGGTCTCCAGCGCAGGCACCAGCGGCTCGATGGGACCCCAGACGGGCAGTTCCCATCGGGGTGTGACGTTGGGTGTGACGCGGTGCGTCACGCTGGTGAGCGCCCTGCCGGTGTCCTCACCGTTGCGCGCCGACTCCAGCGTCGACCACGCGCGGGAGAGGGTCTGTGCGGTTTTGGCCTGGACGCGTGCGACGCGGGCGCCGGCTTCCGTCACGGCCGTCAGCCGGGTCTCCTCGGTGCCCGCTTCCGCCCGCAGCCGGGCACGGGCCACGGCCGCTTCGTCCCGGGCTTCCTGCTGAACGCCACAGATCATGTCGAGGGCGCGCGGGGTGAGGGCGGTGCGCTCCCACATGCCGTGCACCAGCCACAGGGCCTTCGCCGCGATGGGCAGCCAGGCCACGGCCAGCCACGCGCCGGTGTCCGCTTCCGCGGTGAGCGCGTGAGCGACCAGGACACCGGTGGCGACCAGGCCGAACGACCAGCCGACCGCGGTCACCGCGCGGCTGTGGTCGCCCTGCGCGGCGAGGCGGCGTTCGTAGGCGAGGGTGGCCAGCCATCCCCCGTCGATACCCAGACCGACGACCAGAGCGACGGGCCACGGCATCGCCCTACCGAGCCACATCATGACCACGCCGAGGGTGAGGACCATGGACACGGCCGTCATCGCGACGGCGGGAAGGGCTGTCTTGGCCCTCACGCCGCACCGCCGGCGGCTTCCTCGGTGGTGCGGTTGGCGAGGACGCGGTACTCCGTGAGGACCCGGGCGAGTGCACGCCGCACGCGGCGGGTGTCGACGTCGTTCGGGGTGTGGTCCATGGCGATGATCTGCGCGTCGATCAGGTCGACGTCCGCCAGGATCAGCGGCATCTCCCGCTCGATCGCATCCAAATCCGCATCCGTCGGCTCGTTCCAGTCGGCGAACGCGGTAACAGCTTCCTGAACAGTGACGATGTTGTTCATTGGGTCGTGGTCTCCCTAGAAGATGTACGGCCCGACAGCGCCCCCGGAGTTCCAGCTCCGGGGGCGCGCCGTTGCGGGTGGGTGTCAGTCGGTGATGGTGATCTGAGCGCCGGGGCGCTTCTGCCAGCTCAGCTCGTTGCCGATCGCGGTCCGGGCGTCGGCCCGACTGACCACGTGATCGAAGTGCGCAGTGTCACTGACCTGCTCCCGCTCACCGGTCTTCAGGTCCGTGACAGTGGCGGTGAAGCGGTAGGTGCGCTTCATGCGAGGGCTCCTGACGTGTTGATGGGAGCGGGCCTGGCCGGACGGCTCCGGCCTCGGCCCCTGGCGCCTCGCTTGCACAACCGCGGTGGCCGGGCAGGCGAGGGAGGTAGCGGCCGTCACCCGGGCCGCCGCGGGGACGGGGGTTCCCCGTCGATTCGTCGCGCTGTTGAGTTCTCAAGGAACGACCAGCAAGGGGCCCACGCTGAGGCGAGCAATCCCGAACCGGCACGGCCCGTTGGCAGCTCAAAGAAGAGCCGCCAACTCGCTGTCCTAGGACTGCGAGCGGCTTGAGATGACAGTGACACGTAGTCCTAGGACTGTCAACAGTCCTAGGACTGTGGTTCACTGGTCCGCGTCGAGAGGAGTTCTGCGTGGCACCGAAGTGGCGCGACCTGGCGGACAGGCTCGCGGAGCAGATCAAGAACGGTGAGTACGCACCGGGCGCCCAGCTGCCCCAGATCAGGGAGTTGGTCGACGCAGGCGAAGGCTCGAAGGCCACCGTTCACCAGGCCTATAGGGCTCTGGAGGCCGAGGGCCTGGTGACGTCTACACGCGGCCACGGCACCGTGGTGCGTCCGCGAACGCCCCTTAAGCGGCTTGGTATCGCCCGCTACGACAAGGCGAAGTGGCGTGACGGGGACGAGGTGGCGTTCATCGCTGACCGAGTTGCTTCGGGACGGGCCTATAAGCGCGACGAGCAAACGCAGACCGTAAGCCGTGTAGCGGCGAACAGTCTTGTGGCGGAAGGGCTAGGCGTCTCAGTCGGCTCTGAGGTGTACGCGCGCGCCCGCCTCGTGAAGGAGGGAACGCAGCCGACTCACACCCTGACTAGCTACTACAGGCCAGAGCACGTTGAGGGCACACGCATCGTTGACCCCACCCCTGGCCCTGCCGGCCGTGGCGGCGGGTACCGGGTTCTCTATGACGCCGGGTACGAGATCGACCACATGAGAGAAGCCTTGTTTGCCCGAGTCCCTACCGCGGACGAGGTGCAGCTCCTGCAACTCCCCGCCGGTGAGTCTGTAGTCGAGCTTCACCGGACCGCGTACACCGCAGATGGCACGGCGGTCGAGTTCGCAGTGGGCGTCCATTCGGCGTCTCGCTTCGCCTGGGAGTACGACTTCAAGGTTCCGGACTCGGCGGCAAAAGACAGGAAGGGCCAGGAATGATCTCGGCGCAGACATGGGCGGATGCACGGCTTCTGTGGGACTACCACCGCATGCACCACGATCCGCGGCCCTGTTCGGTGGCTGTCGGTCTGGGCAGTCACGATCTAGGGGTGGCTGACGTAACCGCGGGCCTGTTTCGCCAAGGCATGGCGCCGGTCATCGTGTTCACCGGGGCCACCAGCCCCACGACCCGGTCACGTATGCCGCGTGGAGAGGCAGTCCACTATCGGGAGCGGGCACTGCAGCTCGGGGTCCCTGATTCCGCCGTATTCGTGGAGCCACGCGCGACGAACACCGGCGAGAACATTGAGTTCACGAAATCACTGCTGGCAGAGGCCGGTGTCGAGGTCTCGGCAGTCCTGCTCGTGAGCAAGCCGTATGAAGAGCGGCGCTCGTACGCCATGATGCGGAAGCTCTGGGCCGAGGTCGAGGTGGTGTGCGCGTCCACGCCGATGAGTTTGGAGGAGTACGCCGACTCCATCGGGGATGCTCGCATGGTGATCGACATGATCGTGGGCGCCCTGCAACGCGTGCTCGTGTTTCCTGGCTGGGGTCTGGCCATCGAACAGGATGTCTCAGACACAATCGTGGCTGCCTATGAGCGGTTGTGCGCCGAAGGATTCATTGGACGGCTGCTGCCCGCTGATGTTGTCGCTCGTCCTGGCGGCTGACGCCGACACAGGTCGCACTGTATAGACCAGTGCAACTTCACTATTGCTCGGAAAACCACTCGCCATCAGCTGCAACCCTGGAAAGCGGAATAGCCTTTTTCGCGTTATCACGCTTGACCACCGATTCTGCCACAATGACAAGGAAGCGCGGATATTCCTCCTGCCGCGAGGTAACGGTCCGAGCGATATCAATCGGCATTTCGGAGAAGATGTGGTAGACGCCAGGATGGTACGTTAGATCGAAACCGGCAGAACCATAGATTTTCTTCAATGAACTCAAAACTTCCGCCCATTCAATCATCGCGCCGTGAATTCTATGCAATACGGCGAAGTAGAGTGCGTTCAGTACCGGCGACTCATTCCCCTGGTAATCTGCCAGATATTTATTTGACAGGATAACATGGTCACTATTGGTCGCGACCGAAGCAATCAACGCTGCGAGCCTTGGACTAAGAGACTCCCCCAAATCGTCAAACCGAATCTTTCGAGGATCTGCGCCCCAGCGCAACACAGTTCCGACGATCTCATAGATACGCTCGAAAGTGGGATAATCGACCGAGGTCAACGCTGCGTCGATGTCCGCAGAGAGCCGGGAAACGGTCGCAGGGCCGCAAAGTGAAATCGCAGCGCACACCCAGATCGGCTTCTGCGATTCAGTAATATCGCTCAACTGGGCTCTCCACCAGTTGACATTTCCAGCCTGCTTGCGAGCGAAGAGTAGACGCTGAATAAGTCCCGCTTCACCCGCGAAGAGATTCTCTGGTTCAGCGTTGATTACAGACTCGCGACCACATGCCCTCACAAAGCAAAGCGCCATGCACCAGACGGCCTCCGCTGGCTGAATCTCATCCGTCAAATCATCGATGAAGCTTTCAAATGCCCCATTGCGTTGGAACGCCTTATTGAGCGGTTGGGAAAGCAGGCGCATAAAAGATTCCACGACAGGGTTCACACGCAGATCACCGGCAATTTGGGTCGGCTCATCAGTAGCGAACCTGGCGCCGTACTGCTTTAGGCCGTCAGCAACGGTCATTCGATCATTGTGCGCACCCCCGCGGAAATGTGAGACCGAATACGCCGCAGTGAAAAACTCTAGATCGGTCGTGATCTTACGTGGCAGGGTATACCCCGTCCGAGATTCCTGCACGGCGTCGATATAACTTGCCAAGCGGTCAGGTCGCTGCGCGTAGTAGTTAATATGTCCCGCCATGATCATAAATTTGATAATCACGGGCTCAAACGGATCAGGCCCCTGAGAATTAAAAATTTCGGAGATGTCACCTTCCGAAGAGCTCGCCAAAACTCCGAGGTAATATCCCGTCAAAAACCAGGACATTTTCTCTTCTTCGTTTCGCAAATCCGCGAAATTATCTCTCCACAGGGTTGTCAACTCGGCGAGGGTGCTATTCTTCTGGGCCAGACGTGCAAGCGCGGTTTGCACGTCATGCTTCGGACTTTCTTTCAGCAAATCGATGCAGCGAAGAACCAACTCATGGCGACCGCATCCCTCCGGGAGCGTGAGAAGAGACTCGGAATCGAAAGAGTACATGTCGTCGCCGAGCAAGGCCCGGTAGCCGTTTTTGTCAAGAATCATTCCGACTGTCTTTTGAAGACTGCGGGGGTTCTGACTGAATACCCAGTCTGCAACCAAAGTTGCGGCGAGCGTACGCGGGTGAGAAGTAAGCCCTAGGTCTGGATCCGCACACAGTACTTCGAGCCTGTCCACTAGAGATGGAAGCTCACCCTTGCTGAAACAACCAGCGTAGAAGCGAGTCACGTTCAGCCAGTGCGTATTCCTCGCCAACGCATCGAAGCGCTCATCCTTAGTCCCTTTCCTGGGACTACCGACAGGACTGTAGGGAGCTGTTTCGTAGAGGTACCGTCCAGCGAAATACTCCCTAAGAGGTTGCACTTCAAACTGAAACAATCCTTCAACTGCGCCAACAAGAAATACAACACGCTGAGAAAGGCCAGTGAAAAGCTCATCCACTAGGTCAGGGTTACGTTGTTCTGCAACAAGGTAGTCACGCAGAACCGACTTTAGCCTGCTGGATTCAATCTTGCCCAGTGTGCTGCCTGTTTCAGCTTCGCTGTGGAGGACCCAGGCAAGGTATCGATGGACATCAATCAGAAGTTCTTGCCTAAGCTTCACGGTTTCACTCTTCTCGGCCTCGCGGGCAAGAAAGAGCTCAACGTAAATGTCGTAGAGGGCTGTCCGCTTGTCCGGCAGGCTGCTCCCCCGCGTATGGATGACCGTAAGCAGAATTGCCAATTGCATGGGGTTGCGAGCGAGATCTCGCATGTGCGGCTGATCCAGCTTGTCGTTCAGCACTCGGCGCAAGTTGGCAAGTTCCTTGGGCTTCAACCTTCGTGATCTTGCCCACCTGCTGGCATACTCCTCAATCAGCGGACGTCCCAAACGTGAAAGACTCCACCGGTGGAAAAGTTTCGGGGGAAATTCGTTTACTTCAGCCAGGGCTGATGGGCGGGTCGTAACCAGTATCTGCAGCGCTGCTGCGGAGTCTCCGAGCCGGCGGGCGGCAGATGTAACCTCGCGTACGACCTCATTCCTCAGAGAGACTTCCGCGACCTCATCGAGGCCATCAAGGACAAGGAGGAGCGCGCTCGAACTTGCGGTCAAAGCTAGATCGTCTGGAGTGAAGCTACGCCCGCCGGAACGCTCGTTTACTAGGTAGCTAATGAAGGATTCTAGCGATTTATTGAGATGTTGGGGCCGACGCTCATCGCGTGCCTGACCGAAGGGATTTCTACCGGCAAGCCAGGTTGCGTATTCTCTGAGATCAACCCGGATTGGGAACCGTACAGAACTCGGCTTGTGCACGTCCGGGAGTCCCTCAAATTCAGGCATTCCCAGCATCTTCATACGGTGAACCTGGCAAATATACTGGCCCAGCGTGGATTTACCTTGGCCGGGTCCACCTTCTAGAACGACGAGACTTGCCAATCGGGATAGCTCATCGTCGAGTAGAAGCGTGGCTGCCCCGACTTCTACCTGATGCCTTTGAGTAGGGTGGACCGTATGACCAACAGGTTGGACGAGTTGTGACAGTCGATGAACGGCTGAGCGAATCTGATGCGAGTTACTGTGGCCACGACGCTTCGGCTGATCGCTCCACTCAGGAACCGTTGCAGGTACGTCGACGAAAAGATTCAGAATTTCGTTGCTCAGGTCAACTTGCTGGAATCTTACTTCGTTATCATCCTCGTATTGCGCAACAGCAAAAGTACGTAGCGCGTCGAGACGTACGCCGTGAAGGGCGGAGGCGTCCGCTTCCGCCAAAGCCTGCAAGACATCCGTACCGCGAAGCATGTCGGGGTATGCCCAACGAATATCGGCCGAATTTTCGCATCGACGATCCAGATCGTCCCGCCACCACACCCTGATGGGAACTTCAAGTTCTGTTTCTAGCAGGGCATTAAGGGTATCGATTGACCCGAACTCGGGAAAGGCAGTCCCAGGCACGTTCGTGATCAGAAGATACTCTACGATTTCCGACTCGGCCGTAAGCATGGATTGCAGCTTAGGAAGTTCGCCCCTCATCGTATCGACGACCCATTTATGAGCGTCAGTAATACTGAAGGGATTTCGCACGTACTTAACTTGGAAAACTCTACTGCGTGTGGGGTCGCCTGAAAGCACCTGAAGTGCGTCGCGGCCTCCGTCACGCTGCCCCACAGGGAAGCATTGGGTTCCAGGGAATTCCCGCACAATCAATGCTTGGCACAAATGTTGAAAACGCTCTGGGTCGAGTTGCTCGTAGTAGAAGGTCACTTTTCCCCCACAGCGTGCTTGTGCCGCGCCGACGCACCCGCCTATACCGACTAGCGGGCAGTAACTCTACTACCAATGGCTGTGGTTGAGGAGCAGTGGACTCGATTTGATGTCCCTCTCAGGCCGACGGGCGACGCGCGCACCGGGAGATGCCACGAGAGCTCGTCTTAGAAGTCATCTCATTTGGTGAGTCTGCGGTAGCAGATGAGGGTGCAGGCGATGCTGGTGAAGGCGAGAAAGTGCTCGGCTTTGCGCTCGTAGCGGCGGTGCAGTCGCCGGCATCCGGCAAGCCAGGACATCGTGCGTTCCACGGTCCACCGGTGACGACCCAGACG
>NZ_JBHVPP010000024.1:0-196989 GCF_042887295.1 Streptomyces sp. NPDC057950 | reverse complement strand
TTCGGACGTCTCGACGACGACGACTACCCCGCCTACACGATGGGCCGGGCAGCCGAGATGCTCGGCACCACCCAGGGCTTCCTGCGTGCCATCGGCGAAGCCCGCCTGATCACCCCGCTGCGCTCCGCGGGCGGCCACCGCCGCTACTCCCGCTACCAACTGCGCATCGCAGCCCGCGCCCGCGAACTCGTCGACCAGGGAACCCCCATCGAGGCCGCCTGCCGCATCATCATCCTCGAGGATCAACTCGAAGAAGCCCAGCGCATCAACACCGAATACCAGCAGACCGCAGCCAGGCGCAGGACCGCCACTTGACCCGCAGTCAGCAGCAACGCGCCAGGTGATGCTCTTCCGCCGCTTCCAAGAATACGAGCACATGATCGCCGAAGATTCGCAGCCGCCGGCCCACCGACGGCAGCCCCAGCCCGGCCGCGGCACCACGCCCAGCGTCCTGCGCACCCAGGCGGTTGATGCACCCTCCGGCGAAACCGGCCGGCTCGCCGCCGGGCAGGCGGCCGACGGGGCGGGGGGTGGGGCGGAGCGCGCGGCGGCTGCGCTGAAGCCGAGGCTGCGTGGCTGGCTGCACGCTGGCGTGTTCCCCCTCGCGCTGGCTGGCGGCATCGTCCTGATCGTCGTCTCGCACTCGGCGGCGGCGGTGGCGGCGTGCTCGGTGTACGCGCTCTCCGCCTGCCTGCTGTTCGGTACCAGCGCCGTTTATCACCGCGGAACGTGGGGCCCGCGCGGGGAGGCAGTCCTGAGGCGGCTGGACCACGCCAACATCTTCCTGATCATCGCCGGCACCTACACCCCGCTGGCGGTACTGCTGCTCCCCCAGGACCGGCAGTGGGTGCTGTTGGCCCTGGTGTGGGCGGGCGCCCTGGCAGGGGTCGCCTTCCGCATCCTGTGGATCGGCGCTCCGCGCTGGCTGTACACCCCGTGCTACATCGCGCTCGGCTGGGTGGCCGTCTTCAACCTGCCCGAATTCGCGCGTACCGGTGGCACCGCGGTCGTCATGCTCGTCACCGCAGGTGGTCTCCTCTACACGGCGGGCGCCGTCGTCTACGGGCTCAAGCGCCCCAACCCGTCACCGGCCTGGTTCGGCTTCCATGAGGTTTTCCACGCCCTGACCATCGCCGCCTTCACCGCGCAGTACACCGCCATCTTCCTGGCAGCCACCTGACGGCCTGCGGGGCACGCCGAAGCACAGAACGCACGGGCGGCCCGTGCCCGCACGCGGCCAGGGAGTAGCTGCCGGGCGCGGCGGGACAACGGGTGTCGGATCCCGTGGTGCAGTGTGATCTGTCCGCTACACCTGCATCCCCGCGAGGCCGCCAGGACCCTTATCGCGGCGATCGTCGACGCCGGCCACGGTCACCTGCAGGACGACGCGACCGTCATGTGCCTGGACTGGCACGGCGTGGCTCACTCCGAGCGAGACGCCGACACCGGTGCGGACCTCACCGACGCCTCCGCCCCTGCGCGGACGGGACGCACCACTCCCGGGCGATGAGTCCGGGCGGGTGTTCCGGGCGACCGCCCGCAGGAGCTGTTGGGCTGAAGCCTGATGGAGCCTCTCGCACCGTAGGCGACCGTCCTTCACGACCATGCACATCGACAGCCCCGGCCGTGAGCGACACCGGCCGGGGCTGCTTGCGTATCGGTCGCGAGGTCTGCCGTGGTGTGGGAGACGTCGGCGGGGGAGGGGTTGGTGCGGGGTCGGAGCCAGCGGGCGGGGGTGGCGTCACGGCCGCCGGTGTTGCGGGCGACGTCCGCTCCGACTTCCACCACCAGTTCGGGTTTTACCAGCGTGACCTCAAGCATCTCGAGGCTTCCCCATCCGACGGAGAACGACCCCCCCCGTCCACGGATGCCCGCGCCGCGCCCCTGTGAGGAGCCCGGAGACCGAGGCGCCGACGGTCTGGGGGAGGGTGGTGGTGCGGCCGATGTATTGCAGGCACTCTTGGTCGTCGCAACTGCCGAGCAGCAGGGTGCGGGGAACGGTCGGCGAGCCGTGATTGCGCCGACGATCGCTTCGGTCACGGTGTCTGGGGTGCTGGACGACGGGGACAGTGTCCACGGCGCGGTTAGCCGCCGGGTGGCGAACATGGACTCGAGTGCGGCGCGGCGGCGCCGATAGGGCCAGCCGGTGGTGTCGGTTCCAGACAGCCTGAGCAGGCCGAACGCGACGAGGTGCGCAGCCCACTCTCCGGCGGCCCGGGCGGCCGCAGCGCCAGGCGGTGGAGCCGGTTCTGCAGTCGCTTGAAGGCCAGCCGGTCCTGCTCCCAGACGACGAGCTCGCCGTCGAGCGCGGTCGCATCCGGCAGCTGGGGGACGGCGGCGCGGCTGGCCATGGTTCTTTGAGCGCCGAAGGCGTGGGCGGGGATGGTGGTCGCGGCCAGGAGCAGGGTGGGAACGGCGTACGGCAGCGTTCGTGACATGTGGTCGGCGAGGGCTGCGGTTAGCGAAGGCGGCGGAGGCGAGGGTGAGGATGGTCAGGGCGCGGGCGTGGTGGGGGTGTACCGGCGAGTGCGGGCCCCTGTCGTGCGCCCAGCGGCCTGGTCCGGGCGGCAAGAAGCGGGGCCCGCCGGAGCGTCTCCGGCCGGCCCCGCTTCTGGGCTGGTGTGTGAGGTCAGATGCCCCGGTGGGTCTGGTAGTAGCCGCCGACCTGCTCGTGGTAGCCGGCGTCACCGATGTGCTTGTCCCTGTCGAACTCGGGGGAGTCCTTGATCTGGTCCTTGGTGAGGGCGACGTAGATCTTCTGTTCGGCCTGGTCGACCGTCTTCACGGTGCCGGCGGGCAGCAGGACGTGCTTGCCGAAGATCCATACCCCGGTGTCGACGACGAGGTAGGAGGAGTCGACGTCGTCCGAGTGCTTGTCGACCTTACCGATGCTGCCGTCGGTGGCCTCGACCTTGTAGCCGGTCAGGTCGGTGCCCGCGGTGTGGCCGGTGGTCGGCTGGTAGCCCCAGATGCTGTCACTCATGAAGAACGGCTCCCTTCAGATTCATTACTGACCGCAGCCGGACTGCGGTGTTTTTGAGGGCGTCATCGAATGCTGTGACCTCCCTCGGAAAGTCGCGTGCCCCGGTATTCGGAGCCCACACACTCGCATTGCGAAAAGGGTGCGATGGCCGGAGGTGCCGCTGGAGGCTTTGCTTCCTGGCGTCACGGCCACCTCCGGCCATGACCTCCCGATACCCCGAATCAAGAGGATGACCGTTTTCTCACCGCGGTGGCGCGGAGATGCAGCCAGGGGTGGGCCCCGACGCTAACTTGTTTCTTGGCGTCGGGGCTCACCCCTGTTAAGGCGCTGTTCAGGACCGCTTACCAGCGGTACCAGCGGCCGCGCTTGCCGCCGCTCGCCGTCGGGCGGATCACGAATCCAAGGACCCACACGATCAGTACGATGACGGCGATCCACCACAAGGCCTTGAGTGCGAAACCGGCACCGAAGAGGAGCAGAGCGAGTAGAAGAACGAGCAGAACGGGAACCATATTTATCAACCTCCGGACCGTCGGGTGCCCTGCGGATTGATCTTTCCCTGCGGATCTTATGTATTTTTTATAACGCCCGTGGTTGCGGGAAGCCTGTGCAGCAGCCCTTCCGGTTTGAGAGTGGTGCCCGGGGGTTACACGGAGGGCGTACTTGAGTTTCCGAGTGAGGCAGGGGTGAGTGGTTGTGGCTGCGGACGAGAAGGCTCAGGCCAAGGGTGAGCAGGCCAAGGGCAAGGTGAAGAAGGTCGTCGGCGGTGCGGTCGGTAACGAGTCCCTGAAGGCCAAGGGGAAGGCCGAGGAGTCCAAGGGTGACCTGCGCGCGGCCAAGGAGAAGGCCAAGGACGCGATCAAACCCAAGTAGGCCGTACCGCTTCTGATTCTGATCCCGGCCGCCCGCGGGCGGCCGGGATCAGTGCGGCCCGCGCCCGTAGCGCGTCCGCCGGCAGATGAACGGAGTTGCCGCACCCTCTTGCGGAGCGTGCGCTTCAATCCGGCGGAAGGACTGCTGAGCCTTGCACGGCGATGAGGCTGAGGGGTCGGGGGAGCGCCGCGTACGGCGTGTTGGCCGGCGTTCGTGGTGCCCGCCGCCAAGGTCGGCGGGGCGGGCACCACGGTCACTGCGCCGGTGTGTGCTCTCCTGCCCGAGACGTTGTTGGCGTCTGGCCCGCCGGTCAGGCGGCTCGGACGAGTTGGGCTCGTCCGAACAGCAGGGCGTAGCCGTCGGGCAGTTGTCCGATGATCCGGGTGGTCAGGTCGTCCCCGGCGAGGCGGGCGACGGTGCCGAGGACGACTCCGGTGTCCCAGCGGGTCGTGGCCGGTGTCCCGCCGGTTTGTTCGGCGAGGTCCTTTACGAAGCCCCAGCCGGTTAGTGGCCTGGTGGTGGGGATTTGGGAGGCGAGAAAGGCGGCTGCTTCGTGGGGGAGGCGGGCGGCGAGCTCCACGCGTTCGTCGCCTGTCAGCTGACGGCCCAGGGCCTCGAGGACGCGGCGCACGACAACTTCTGCCTGTTGCCGGGTGGGGTAGGCACCTTCGTAGCGCACCTTTTCCAGCATCTGGTCGAAGGTGGCGGCAGCCGTCGGGGCGAGGGGCGTGGGGGGAGAAAGAATGGTCATGAGACGCGACGACTTTCCTTGCGTGGACTGATTTCCTGCGAGTACCGAGTGCCCCGAGCGAACGACGTGAACCGTGTTCCGCGGGTGCATCGGCACTTGGCGTGAAACGAGACCTGCTCCGTCGGGGCGCAGGGCGGGAGCGAGGGTGAACCGCCCTGCGCCGCGGTCGCGGACGGGCGTGCGGGCTGGCTGATCAGCGGTCGAGTTCCGTGCGTGCGCCGGTGGCGCGGACGCTGATTTTGCGCGGTCTGGCCCGCTCGGCGATCGGGATGCGGAGGGTCAGGACGCCGGCCTCGTAGTCCGCGGCGATGCGCTCGGTGTCGAGCGTGTCCGCGAGGACGACCTGGCGGGAGAAGACGCCCAGGGGCCGTTCAGACAGTTCCGTCTGGGCGCTTTCGGACCTTGCCAGGGGGCGTCGCTCCGCCCGCACGGTGAGCATGTTCCGCTCGACGTCGATGTCGAGCGCGTCGGGGTCGATGCCCGGCAGGTCGAAGGCGATGACGTACTGGTCGCCGTCCCGGTAGGCGTCCATCGGCATCGCCGAGGGACGGGACCACGTTCCCGGCCCCATCAGATGCTGGGCAATCCGGTCGAGTTCACGGAACGGGTCGGTGCGCATCAACACGGTAAACACCTCCGGATGAGTTCAGGCAGTTGCTGCCAATGCGCTGCGCTTCACCTGACACCGTTGTAGCATGTCATCCAAGCGACGACAAGTCATAAGTCATCTAATGGACGACGTGCCCAGGATGTGGCCGACACGGACCGGCGAAGACGAGGCGGCAATGAGCGACAATGAGATCCCGGTACCGGCCTCCTTCGCGGCGACGGCTACCGCGCTCGAGGCCATCGCCCAGGCCATGCGGACGGCACGAACCGCCGACGACGCTTCCGGAGGCGACGCCGAACAGGTGATAGCGGCACTGCTGCTCCTACGCGAAGTGCGGGAACAATTGGCCGGCTGGGAGCCCGCACTGATCGAGACGGCCCGCCAAGCCGGCGCGAGCTGGGCCGACCTGGCCCACCCCCTCGGCGTCTCCAGCCGCCAAGCCGCCGAGCGCCGCTACCTACGCGTGCGTCCCGGAGAAGCCGGCCACACCAAAGAACAGCGAGTGCAGGCCACCCGCGACACACGCGCCGCGGACCGCTCCGTAGCATCCTGGGCCCAGGACCACGCCGCGGCGCTGCGCCAGCTCGCCGGGGCCATCACCGCCCTGCCGGACCTTCCCGCCGCCGCGACGGACACGCTCACAGCCCTCCATGCCGCGCTCGGCGGCAGTGACCCGGCCCGCCTGCTGGGCCCCCTGGCCGAGGCGGGCCCTCACCTGCGCACCGCTCATCCAGACCTCGCGGACCGCGTCACCGGCATCGGCCGTCACACCCACGAGATGCGCGAGAGCGAACACCGCCAGCGCTCCTCCAGCGGAGCGTGACAACGTGCAGGAACCGACAGGGCGGACGGCGCGCACGTTCGACTCAGCGGCGCTCAGCTCCCCGACAACCCAGCCCCTGACCGGCTGGGCCTTCGTCACGGACCTCGCCGCACGCGCCGGAGCCTCCCTGGCCACCGGCCGCTGGGACACCGGAGCCGTCTTCGCTGCCGTCGCCGCCCCTGGCCGGCCCCCACCTCCTCACCCGCATCCTGCGCTGGCTTCCTTCCGGGTTCGCGCTGCTGTTCGGCCGCACCGAACTCACCCCACCGTCTGAGCGCACTGTGTCCACCCGGCGCCGGGCGCCTCCGTCACAGTGACGCGTACACGGGTTGCAAAGACTCCACGGGACTCGTGCCACTGGTGCCGGGGCCGCAGACACAGGTTCCCCCTCCTGGCCGTCGATCGAGGCCCTGGTGTACCTGAACCAGGGTCTCGTGCTGCCCCTGCGCCTCCGCGCCGCTGGGGCGCAGGGGTGCGGGGCGGGTGCGGACGTGACGCTGCCGGGCCGGCGGCAGCCCAGGACGCGGCGCCTGCACCACGCGGTCAGCGACCATGCCAGGGATGACCGCGCGAAAAGGATCGCCCCTCCTCATGCGGCCGGCCCGGTACGAGACGGCCGTCCATCTCCCACCGCAGGGCGAGTTCAGTGAAGGTCAAATCGACAGGAAACGCATCTGGTCCAACGACACCACTCGCGCGATCCACGAATCACGGTCCCTGCGCACTATCCCGGTCCAGGAGGCGCGGCGCTCCCCGTCGCCGGAGCCGTCACCCACCCAGGTGAGCGGGTCCTGATCCGTCACCTTCCGCCGACACGGCCGCCCGCACCCGCTGTTCCTCGCGAGCAGAGCCGACGTCCCGTTCCAGGGGTGTGCGGCTCACGGCCGTCGCGAAGTCCTCCAATGCCCGCTTCTGCAGTTCCGCCGCGCGCCGCACCACCGGACTCCGGTCCCCGGCGGCGGCGCCCTCCCACGCGTGGAGCGCCTCCTCCACGCGCCCCCAGTCCGGATTCCTGTGCTCGCGCACGTCGACTGCCGCCTGCTCGGTGTCCGCCTCCAGGGCGTCAGCGAACCGCTCCGCCTCGGGGACGAAGCGGCCGTCGGCTCGCGGGACGTGGCTCTCCATGAGCATCGCCGCCCGGCCGAACCCCTTGAGTGCCTCCTGCGCCTCCTCCACTTCGCGCGACGTCAGGCCCCTTGGGTGGACCGGTTCCTGCCTTGCCCGGTCGTATGCCTCCTGCCAGTCGGCCCGTGCCTCCCTGCTCGCCAGCAGTGCCCTGCGCATGTCGGCCTGATGCTCCCGGTTCGGTTCGGCGTAGCTGCGGAGCACCGCGGCCGCGTATCGGCCGTTGGCGGCGAGCCAGTCAGCAAGCCGGGCCGCCAGCCGGGGTGTCTCCCATGCGGGGAACACCGAATAGGCCAGCATGGCCAGGGCCCCGCCGAGCAGGGTGAGTACCACCCGCTCCGGGACCGTCTGCTCCCATGCCTGTCCGCCCATGCCGAGCAGGAAGACGACGTACGCGGCGGTGAAGCACTGGGAGTAGGCGTAGCCGGTACGGTTCAGCATGTACGACAGGCCCGCCGAGACCACCGCCAGGGCTCCGAACACATGGGCGTCCGGGCCCAGGGCCCGCACCATGCCGGTGGCGAGCGCGACCCCCGCCAGGGTCCCGGCGAGACGGGCCACCGCACGCGCGTACGTCCGGTGGAAGTCCGGCCGCATCACCATCACCGAGGCGATGGGCGCCCAGTAGCCGTGGCCCAGGGGCAGCCGGGCGGCGATCAGATAGCCGAGCGTGGCCACTGCCGCCAGGCGGACGGCGTGCCGGAGCACGGGCGAGTCCCGGCGGAGCTCACGGCGGGCCGCCCCGACGACGAGCGGAACCAGCCGGAGCATTGTCGGGCGCACCAGGAACTGGGCGCCGGCGGGGGCGGGCGGCATGGGCGTTCTCCCGCGTGCGCCGCCGCTTCGCGCGATCTCCAACGCCTCGCCGAGCAGTTCCACGAGCCTCTCGGCGGCCCGCCTCGCAGGGCCCTCCAGTACCTCGTGCTCCTCGTCGACGCGCAGGACGTCCGTGCTCCCGGGCCGCACTTCGGCTGGAGTGCCGCGGCGGATCGAACGGGCGGCCGCGTCCAGGACGTCGGCGGCCGCGTCGAGCAACTCCCGAGCGCGGTCCCGCCCGGGTCCCTCCGCCGGGGCGCCGACGTCCGGGTCGGCGAGCGCGGCGACGACCGGCCGGATGCGCTCGGCGAGTCCCCGGGGGCCGTGGAGGACGGGGGGACGGGTGCGGGCCTGTGACGGTGTCACGGCGGCCGCGTCCCGGGCCGTCATCAACGGCTCCGGGTCGAAAGGGGCGGTCGGGTCGTGCCGCAGCCGGCGGGCGTAGTCCGCCACGGCGGCCAGGGCGTCGGCGAGCGCGTCACGATGCGCTCCCCAACGCCGGATCGGGAAGAGCAGGATCAGCACGGCCTGCGTCACGCCCCCGAGCGCGATGACCCCGGCGTGCTCCAGTGCTTGCTCGACGCTCGAGGGCAGGGTGATGGTCACCAGCATGCTGCCGACCGTCGTCGCTGCGACGATCCCGGCGGTGGATCCGACAGCCCAGGCCATCCCCGCGACAAAGGCCCATACGGCCAGCAGTGGAAGGAACGTCACGAGTCGCCACGCCGCCAGGTAGCCCACGAAGGTGCTGAGCGCCAGACCCGCGCCCGCGCCGAGCGCGATCACCTTGCGTGGACGCCAGGTGCGCTGGAATGTGGCCCCACCCGCGGAGTAGGCACCGAGGGCGGCGGATGCGGCATACGCAGGGGAGACCAGCCACAGCGCCGGCCCGACGACGATCGCCACCCCAGCGGCCGTGCGCAGCGCTAGCAGGGGCTCCAGCCGCGTCTCCTCGATCGTGAGCCCGGATCGCACGACCTCCCCGAAGGCCCGCAGCCACGTCACGGGTGTGAGCCTAGCCGGAACACCCTGCCGGGTCGCATTGGCTGGGTTGAGGTGCGGCAGCCGTCGGGCAAGGAAGCCTCCCACACGCCCCGCGAACAGGCCGGAGGCCGCAGGCGCTGGACGGGGTACAGCCACTGCGGACACTACTGAGCGTCCGCCGTCCGTCCTACCGGACCGGAGCGCGGGCAATCGCCATTGGATCAGGTCCGACCGGAGCGCGGGCCATTGGCCCTGACCCCGGCCGGAGGACGCGCAGATCGCCGTCCCGCCGGTTTCCTCCCGAGGTCCGGGGGGACAGGTGGTGCGGCGGCCTCCGGTCGCCTACCGCTTGTGGCCGTTCCCGTGTCCGTTCGGATGCAGGACCACCTTGGTCCAGCCCTCGTCACGGGCGTCGAAATGCTCGTAGGCGGTGGGGGCCTCGTCCAGGCTGAGTTCGTGGGAGACGACGAAGCTCGGCTTCGCCTTCTCTCCGGCGATAAGGTCCCGCAGCGCCCGGTTGTACCTCTTCACCGGCGCCTGCCCGGTGCCCATGTGCTGGCCCTTGAACCACATCATGCCGAAGTCGATCGGGACCTTGCCCTGCGCCTCCAGCTCCCCCTGGGCCTCCGCGCCGCCGGGGTCCTGGGGCAGGAACACGCCCACCACACCGATGTCGCCGGTGAACCTGACCGAGTCGATCAGTCCGTTGAGCGTGAGACTGGCGTCCTCGTGTCCCTCGGGGTCGTGTGCCTGGTAGCCGACGCACTCACAGCCGTTGTCGGCGCCCAGACCGAGGGTGGCCTCCTTGACGACCTCCGCCGGGTTCTGCTCGGCGGTGTTGATCGGGATGGCCCCGATCTCCTCCGCCTTGCGCAGTCGGTCGGGTTGGTGGTCGGCCACCCAGACGCGGCCGGCGCCCTTGAGGAGGGCGGAGTAGGCCGCCATCAGCCCGACGGGGCCGGCCCCGAAGACGATCGTCTGGTCCCCCGGTTTGACGTGGGCCATCTCGGTGGCGTGATAGCCGGTGGGGAAGATGTCGGCGAGCATCACGTAGTCGGTCTGCCGGTCGGCGGCGTCCTCGCCCAGACGCAGCGCGTTGAAGTCGCCGTAGGGTACGCGCAGCAGTTCCGCCTGGCCGCCCTGGTAGGGGCCCATGTCGGCGAATCCGTAGGCGGCTCCGGCGAGGGCCGGTTGCGGCTGCATGGTCAGACAGTAATTGGTCAGGCCCCGCTCGCACTGCTTGCAGAAGCCGCAGGCGATGTTGAAGGGCAACACCACATACTGGCCGACCTGGACCTTGCGGACAGCCGAGCCGACCTCAACAACCTGCCCCAGGTTCTCGTGTCCCAGGGTGCGGCCAGTCTCGAACGAGGTGCGGCCCTCGTACATGTGCAGGTCCGAACCGCAGATATTGGTAGTGGTGATCTTGACGATGATGTCGCAGGGGTGTTCGATCTTCGCGTCCGGTACGTCCTGCACGGTGACCGTTCGCGGGCCTTCGTATACCGCTGCTTTCATGATGACTTCCTTCGGCGCCCCGGCATGACCGCAGCGCGGCAGGGGGATGGAGACGGCGCCGAAGCCTGACACCCGGCGATTCGGGTACGAATGGGGCCTTACTCCGGTGTGCGCCTGTGGGCAGCTCACCCAGTTCAGGTGGAACGATGGTGCCGCCGGCCAGCCTGTGAGGCGTCGGCGCTCGGCGGCCTACAGACCAGTCTCCGTCGGCCCCCGCCGCAAAACAAACGCGCACGATCGATCAACGGGATCCCCGGACCCGGACAACCACTGGTCAGCGCAGCATCTCCGGCTCAGGTCACCAGCTAGTCACCCTGGTCGTCCTGGAGCATGTGGCGGCGTTCCTGTTCCCGCTTGGAGTAGGCGGCTGCCCGGATCGCCTCGTCGCTCTCCAAGCCCGTTCCCAGCGCGCCGCCCACCGTGGCGACCGAAGCGACGAACCAGGACAGAGTCAAATATTCCGTTGCGTGAAGCGGAGTTCGTGTCGTGGAAGCGAAAACTTGGCCATTGAGGATGAACAGGGCCCACACCAGATTGATGACGATCAAACCCACGTAACAGACGACCACCCCGATACCCACGGTCACGACCGTCGAGGCGTTGTAGAGCGTCGCCCTGTGCCGCGCCTCCCGCGAGACCTCTGCTGATCGATGCCACAGCTGCGCGTCGACGATCAGCCAGCCGATCATGAGCGCGACGGACCCGACCGTGGCGATCACGAGGCGCGGCGTGCTCAGGGACTCGGCCAGGTTCCAGATGGTGGAGTTCACGGTGGCGACTGCCCCTGTGGCGAGTGCGGCGGCCAGGGCTTTCGACAGACCCGGCACCAACCGCCACGGCCGGTTGGCACGGACCATACCGACGAGTACCCACAGGGAACCGCGCAGCCCGCTGACGACATACCGAAGATCAGCAGTCTCCTCCTCCTCGACCGGGCCAGGATGAATGGGTGTGAGACGGCCGGCTAAGGGCCCCGAAAGCGACTGCGGAGGTCCTTCGGCCCCAGATGCCTGCCAGCCCGCCAGGCCAAGCACGGCTTCTTCCACGGCCCGCCGGGCCCTCGTCTGCAGCCGCAAGCCCCCCAGAGAGGGAAGAGACAGCAACGCCAAGCCGTGCTCATGACTCAGTTCCACGACGAGCCTGTGCCCGTGGGAGTCCAACGGAAGGTCGGTGAGGGCCACGACGATGTCCCAACTCTCCGCACGTCCGCGCTCCTTAATCCGGCGCATCAAGGTGGGCAGGTCCTCGGTCCCCGCGGTGAAGGGCTCACTGACCACCTCGACGTCGAACCGATGCCCCTGGCCCGACTTGTCGGCGAGCCGAGTGGGAAGTATCCGGGCCATACGCTGTGCGATCTCCGTGGGCGCGTCCGGATCCGCCAGGAGAGCCACGACCGTAACGTCCTGGGACGACACCCGCATGACTCCTTCTCGTCGGCTGCCACCGCGATGGCCCGTGCCCACAGGATGCCCCCGCGGTAACGTCGAAGCCGCGTGACACGCTGGCCCCTGCCAGCAGGCGCAGGCGGTAAGGTCAGATCTCCTCGCCCCCCCGTGCAGGGCCCGCTCCACCACCGAGCCACGGTTGCGTCCGAACGAAACGTCGACGTGTTCGACACCGCGGCGTTCGGTCTCGTCAGCAACGACCTCACCGGTCACCTCTACGTGGGGCGCTCCGCAACACAGTGTTCAGCCTGCTGTCGATCACCGCGCTTTCCCGGTGCTCGTGCACGAGGCGGATCGCCATGGCACCCGCACTGCCTGCCGAGGCCCCCCGTTTGACCGGGCAGCTCCTGACGTCGTCGGCGGCGAAGACCCCGGGAAGCGTGGTCTCCAGCGCGGGTCGGACGCCCTGGTTCGCCATGTGTCGACATAGACAGGAGTCGAACATCAAGGCGCTGCCGCCGATCCGGTCCGGCTGCGCGCCTGTTCTCGGCGATGACCCCGCACCAGGGCGGCGAGGCATGCGTGTGCGACATCTCCGCTGTGGGCGTCTCGCAGTCGACCGTCTCACTATCCGAAGAAGCTCGAGGAGGCCCGGCTAGCTCACCTCCGAGCGGCGCGGCACGCAGGTCTACTACCGGGTCGAGCCCTGGGGCACGGGCGCCATGGGATCCATGCTCGTGACCTGAGGCTGAGCCGCCGGGACGAATGCGCCACCGGGAGGCGAACCTCCACGTTCGCCGAAAGGCACCGGCAGCGGTCAGGCGAAGGCCCTAACCCTAACTGGTTCGGGGAATCCAGCCGGGGCCGATCGAGACTGGGCGCGAAGCGGTCACCTCGCGGCGGGGGCTCCAGAAGCTTCAGCCGAACAATCGTCCTCATAGGCAAAGGGTGAGGCCGAGGGGCACAGGTGAAGCACCCTCGAATGTCCCCCTGGGCGCAGCCGAACCGGGATTCTCCGGATGCTTGGCGTGAGCGGGGCCCGGTGACGGCGTCTGGCGCGCGGTTCCCGGCGCGATCAGGTAATCAGGAACGGTGGACAAGGACGCGACCGACCCCTTCGTGCATGTCCGGGGCGCCAGTGAGAACAACCTGCGGAACATCGATGTCGACGTTCCGCGGGACGCGATGGTCGCCTTCACCGGCGTCTCCGGTTCGGGCAAGTCCTCGCTCGCGTTCGGCACGCTCTACGCGGAGGCCCAGCGGCGCTACTTCGAGTCCGTAGCACCGTATGCCCGAAGGCTGCTGCAACAGGTCGGGGCACCGCACGTGCAGGAAATCACCGGACTGCCACCGGCCGTGGCCCTGCAACAGCGACGCGGGTCGCCCAGCTCACGCTCGACGGTCGGCACCCTCACCACGCTGTCCAATCTGCTGCGCATGCTGTACTCCCGCGCCGGCACCTATCCGCCCCGGGCCACCCGGCTCGAGGCCGAGGCGTTCTCACCCAACACATCGGCCGGCGCCTGCCCCGAGTGCCACGGACTGGGCGTCGTGCACGACGTCGCCGAGGACCTGCTCGTCCCGGACCCCTCGCTGAGCATCCGCGAGGGGGCGATCGCCGCCTGGCCGGGCGCCTGGCAGGGCGCCAACCTGCGCAGTGTCGTGAACGGTCTGGGGATCGATATCGACCGACCGTGGCGCAGGCTCAGGAAGAAGGACAGGGACTGGCTGCTGTACACGGACGAGCAGCCCTCCGTGTACATCGAGCCGGAGGAGGACCGCGTCGACTACGGCTACCAGGGCAAGTTCTGGAGCGCCCGCAAGCACGTCATGCACGTCCTCACCGACTCCAAGAGCGAGAAGATGCGCGAACGGGCGCTCCGGTTCGTCAGGAGTGTGCCCTGCCCCGAGTGTCACGGCAGCGGACTGCGGCCCGAACCGCTCGCCGTGACCTTCGCTGGACGTTCCATCGCCGAGATCAACGCGATGCCGCTCACCGAGGTCGTGGCACTGCTGCGGCCTGTCGCGGGGCGGTCAGCGGCCGATGCCACCACGTCGACCGCCCGGTCCGGGGAGACGACCGAGGCCGCAGTCCGGATCTGCGGCGATCTGGTCGCGCGGGTAGACGTCCTGCTCGACCTGGGTCTCGGCTATCTCAGCCTCGGGCGCCGCTCGACGACCCTGTCGCCCGGCGAGGCGCAGCGCCTGCGGATCGCCACCCAGCTGCGCTCGGGGTTGTTCGGCGTCGTCTACGTCCTCGACGAACCCTCCGCGGGCCTGCACCCGGCTGACGCAAAACCGCTGCTTGACGTGCTGGACCGCCTCAAGGCGGCGGGCAACTCGCTGTTCGTCGTGGAGCACGACATGGACGTCGTGCGACGGGCGGACTGGGTGGTCGACATCGGCCCCGGCGCGGGTGAGGGCGGCGGACGTGTGCTGTACAGCGGCCCGGTCGCCGGTCTTGAGCGGGTCGAGGAGTCGGCCACGAGCCAGTACCTGTTCGGGCGCGCCCAGCCGCTCGATCACCGCCCGCGCACACCGCACGGCTGGCTGCACCTGAGCGGCGTCTCCCGCCACAATCTGCACCACGTGTCCGTCGACGTACCGCTCTGCGTACTGACGGCGGTGACGGGCGTGTCCGGTTCCGGAAAGTCGACGCTGGTGACGCAGGTGCTCGCTGAAGTCGTCCGCGGCCACCTCGGACTCGTACCCGAGGAGCCCGACGAGGCGCAGCTCGAGGTCGACGTCCAGGACGCGTCGGGGGTCGAGTCGTTCGACCGGCTGGTCCGGGTCGACCAACGGCCCATCGGCCGAACTCCCCGGTCCAACCTGGCCACGTACACGGGGATGTTCGACGCCGTGCGCAAGCTGTACGCGGCGACGGACGAGGCCAAAGCGCGCGGCTACTCGGCCGGGCGGTTCTCCTTCAACGTGCCCGAAGGGCGGTGCGAGACCTGCCAGGGCGAAGGATTCGTCGCGGTGGAACTGCTGTTCCTGCCCGGCACCTACGCGCCGTGCCCGACCTGCCAGGGTGCCCGGTACAACGCCGAAACGCTGGAAGTCACCTACCGCGGCAAGAACATCGCGGACGTGCTGGAGCTTTCCGTCGACGCCGCCGCCAAGTTCCTGTCCGCCGTCCCGGCCGCCTCCCGCAGTCTGGAAACCTTACGCGAGGTGGGACTGGGATACCTGCGGCTGGGCCAGCCCGCGACGGAACTCAGCGGCGGTGAGGCGCAACGCATCAAACTGGCCACCGAACTCCAGCGAGCCGGCCGCGGGCACGCGCTCTACCTGCTCGACGAGCCCACGGCGGGGCTGCACCCCTCGGACATCGCCCTGCTCCTGCGACAACTGCACCGGCTCGTCGACGCAGGCAACACGGTCGTCCTCGTCGAGCACGACCTGGACACGATCGCCACCGCCGACTGGGTCATCGACCTCGGGCCGGGCGGCGGCGACGCGGGCGGGCACGTGGTTGCGGCGGGCCCGCCGGCCAAGGTCGCGAAGGCCCGCCGCAGCGCCACCGCGCCCTATCTCGCGGCCCGGCTCGCGCGCTCCTGACGGGCGGCCCCAGGGACCGGGCACCAGTCAGCCGCGTTCAGGGCGCACGGTCACGCGCGTCGCCATGCTGCGTTCAGCCTGTGGCGGATATCGCTCGCGAGCTGTCCCGTCCGGGCCCGTTCCGCGATGAGTCCGGCGACGTGGCGCATCTTGACGATCACTTGGGTGTGCCGGCAATCGATGGCTGCGCGATGTACGGACGGCGGTCGTAGGGAGGCGACCGCCCGGGCTGGCCGGCCCGTGGGGTGGGGAGAGGGCGGGCCCACCTCGCCTCCACCGTGCACCACGGGCTCTCACCGTCTGCGACCAGACCGCGGGGTCAGCCGGGGACGGGGTGGTGCGCCCGGGCGAACTGTTCCACGACGGCGGCGCAGAAGGCGGGCAGGTCGGCCGGGCTGCGGCTGGTGACCAACTGCCCGTCGACGACTACCTCCTGGTCGACGACCTCCGCTCCGGCGTTTCGCAGGTCGGTGCGGATGCTGGGCCAGGACGTCAGGCGGCGGCCGCGCACGGTGTCGGCTTCGGCCAGGGTCCACGGGCCGTGGCAGATCGATGCGACCGGTTTCCCGCTGGCCATGAAGTCCTTGACGAACTGCACCGCGTCGCGGTCCATGCGCAGCTGGTCGGGGTTCATGGTGCCGCCAGGCAGGAGCAGCGCGTGGTAGTCGCCGACTGAGGCATCGGCGACCAGGCGGTCCACGGGGAAGGTTCCGGCCGCGTCGAGGTCGAACTGGCGGGCCTGGATCTCGCCGGGGTGGAGCGAGACGATCTCGGTCTTCGCCCCTGCGCCCTGCAGCGCACCGCGCGGCTGGTCGAGTTCCACGCGCTCGACGCCGTCGGTGGCCAGAATTCCCACACTCATCCCCCGGAGTTCCTGTGTCATGGTATGGCTCCCTTGATGAGACGCTGGTTGTAGGCCGCGAGCGGTCGGGAGACTCGCAGGGCCTGTCCGCATCCCCGCCGTCCGGGTGAGGACGAGTTCGTTGGAGACGATCCGGGGCGGCTCGCCCTTCCCGGCCCGAGACGGGTCCGGCGACATGCAATGGGGCGCGACCGCTACAGCAGCCGGTCGAACACTGCGGTCACGCCCTCCCAGTGGCTGGTCTGCGGGTTCTTGAGATCCGGATACATGATTTTGAACGTCTCGGCGAGGGCGACGCTGAGACCGCCGATGATCTCGGGGTAGCGCTCTTCGGTCTCCTGGGTGGGTGCCCTGTCGAGGGGAGGGTGCGCGGCGAGCTGTTCCAGGATCGGCTTGAGCTCGACCTCCTCGTCGAGCCGCCGGAACCGGTGGACGCTCTCCTGGAGGCCCTTGGTGATCGGTAGGTCCCACGGTACGACGGTATCCCTGCCGTTGGCCTTGGCCGACGCCTGGCCGACTACCAAGAGGTCGTAGAGCTTCGCGTCGACGAAGTCGCCATACCGTTTCAGGTCGTTCTTGTCCACGTCGAGGCCTGCGGCGGCGCGAAAGAACCTCTCGAACTTCGACACACCCATCACAGTCATGCCTCTCGCCTCCTCACCGGGAACGGACGGCGTCCTTCGCTCCCGTCGGCGTCGCCCATCGGCTGTCACTGGTCGAGATTCGCAGAGCCCGCCTGCCGAGCGCCTCCGCACCCCAGGCCGAAAAAGAACACCCCCTCCTGCCCTGGCAGAGCAGCGTGAAATGCGTGGGCATCCGGCCGGCCATACTGCGTCCCTCCACAAGAAGCTGCCCGGCGCTGCAGCGCCTGAGAGCCGCTGACGATGGGCATCACCCGCCCGCCCCTCAACAAGCCGGCAACCCATCGGATCAGCCACCCACCCGACCATCACCCTCCGAGCGTCGCACAGGGGCTCCGGGGCCGCGGAGAAAACGCGGCGACCAGTGTCGCCCCTGACCAGGTCACGCTCATCTCGTGGAGCCGGGTGAGAGGCGCGCCGGCCGTGCCCCACGGTCCAACGACCTGGCAGCATGGCAGGTGGACGTCGCGACAGCTCGCCGCCGTCGAACGCTCTCGGACGCCGAGCGGTCCGACTGGAAAGGCGACGGCGGGAAAGCGAACGCGCCCACAGGCATGGTGCCCTGAGGCCCATCCGGCGCAGGTGTCCCCTTTGCCGTGGCGGAGGCCGTCTGCGCCTGTGCTCGGAGGTCTATGGAGCCAGCCGCATTTCCGCCCGCCGGGAGCAGGCAGAGTGCGGCCCACATCCGGAGCATGGAAGTGGCCTCTTCCGAGGCGGCGCGTCCTTGTAACCCTGGCCGAGCGGCTCACCCGGCGTGAGGCGGACGACCTCACGTCCGAACCGCCCGAGCCACTCAAGGAATTGCTGGTCTCTCCCACTCCGGAGGCCCAGCCCTCCGGACTCGACGAGTCCGAGGGCCTGGGCGAGCAGGCGGACAGGAGTGAGGGGATGCGCAAGGACCTTCGGTTCCGCAACCCCGGCGCGCGTCCGATGCACCCCTGACTCGGCATGAAATCGCCGGAGGATCACATGAAACAATCGCCAGTTCCCTCAGGCGGCGCACCCGTGGACGTCGAAGGCGGGGCGCAGCGGCCGTTCTCCGAGCACGCGGCCATGGCCAGGGCGTATCCCGGCGGCAGGATGACCGTGGGCGCCATCACGCCCCTGGAGGGTTTCGACGGGCCCGTGCCGTCCCTGGCCGGGCACATCGAGCGGATCCAGCAGGCCGAGCGGGCCGGCTTCGCCTCGGTGTGGGTCCGTGACGTGCCGCTGCTGGACCCGAGCTTCGGGGATGCCGGGCAGGTCTTCGACCCATGGGTGTACCTGGGACAGCTCACCGCCCGCACCACCTCGATCACCCTGGGGACCGCCAGCATCGTCATGCCGCTGCGGCATCCATTGCACACCGCCAAGGCCGCCGCCTCGGTGGACCAGCTGTCAGGCGGACGGCTCCTGCTCGGGGTGGCCACCGGCGACCGGCCCGTGGAGTTTCCGGCCTTCGGTCAGGACCTGGGCGGCCGGGCCGAGAGGTTCCGGCAGTCGCTGGAGTACTTCCGTGTCGTCCTCGAGCATCGTTTCCCGCAGGTGGAGTCGCCGCTCGGCCAGATGCGCGGCACCGATCTGCTGCCCAAGCCGGTGTACCGGCGGATCCCCGTACTGATGACGGGACACGGCAGGCAGGACGTCCGGTGGATCGCCGGCAATACGGACGGCTGGCTTTACTACACCCCGCCGCTCCAGCAGCAGGCCGAGAACATCGAGCGGTGGCGGGAGCTGACCCGCAGCGACGGCGGTGGGTTCAAGCCGTACGCCCAGGCCACCTATCTGGACCTGGTCGAGGACCCGCTGGCCCTGCCCCGGCGCATCCACCAGGGCTTCTCGGTGGGCCGGGTGTCGTTCCTCGCGATGATGCGGGCCTGGCAGGACATCGGCATCGACCAGCTGATGATCAACTTCAAGCACAGCCGCCGTCCGGTCGCCGAAGTGATTGACGAACTGGCCGAGCACGTGCTGCCGCACTTCCCGCCCGGGCGCTCCCGGGCGCGCGGCGAGCCCCTGCGGTCCGCGGGACGGACCGGGCCCTGACGGAGTGCGACCTCCGGCGCCCCTGTGGCAGGGCCGGTTCACTCCAGGCCGGCCCCGGACGGCCGCTCCTGGGCGTAGTCACACGTGCCCTGCGCCTGAAACTGCAGGGCGGCCCTGGTCACCTCCGCGCCGAGGCCGCGCAACTGGTCCGCGACCGCCTGGTCGGTGAGGCGTCCGTCGCCATCGAAGACCCGGGAGGACCGCGGGACCGCGAACACCAGCGGCACCGCCCAGCCGCGCAGCGACCGAACGATGAACTCCATCGCATTGATCGCCTGCAGGCCCTGCACTCCACCGGCGGTCGCCAGCATCCCCACGGGTGTGTTGCTCAGGTAGGGCGGTTCGCGGTCGGCCAGGAGAGCGAGCCAGTCCACCGCGTTCTTGAACGCGCCGCTGACCGACCCGTGGTATGTCGGGCTGCTCCACAGCAGGGCGTCGGCGGCCTGCACGGTGTCCGCAAACCGGCGAGCGGACGGTGGGATCCCTTGCTCGGAGGTGTAGAACGGAAGATCCAGCCGCTTGAGGTCGATCACCTGGGTTTCGGCGCCCGCCTCGGCCGCCCCCTCGACCGCCACACACAGCGCGGTGAGGCTGGTCGACGGGGTGCGCAGCGACCCCCCCATTCCGACGACGAGCGGGGGGCGCGCCATCCTGTCCACTCCTTCAGAGTATCTCCAGGGGCGTGGGCCCGCTGGGCGGCGGGAACGCCTTGTCGAGGGCGTCGAGTGCCTCGGTGGGGAGGTGGAGGTCCACCGCGCCGCGGTTCTCCCGAACGTGGTCGGGTGATCCGGAACGCGGGATCACGGCCGCCCCCTGTGCCAGCACCCAGGCGAGTGCCACCTGGGCCGGCGTGGCTCCGAGGGCCCGAGCCACGGCACCCAGAGCCTCGGCCTGCAGCAGCCGCCCCTGCTCGATCGGGGAGTAGGCCATGACTGACACTCCGGCCTCGCGGCACCAAGGGAGCAGATCCCACTCGACGCCGCGCCGGGAGAGGTTGTACAGCACCTGGTCGACGGCCCCCGCGTCGCCGCCGGGGAGGGTGGTCAGCTCGACCATGTCGGCGACGTCCAGATTGCTCACACCCCAGTAACGGATCTTCCCCGCCTCCATCAGGTCGGAGAATCCAGCAAGGGTCTCCTCGAGCGGCCACCGTCCTCGCCAGTGCAGCAGGTAGAGGTCCAGCCGTTCCGCCCGGAGCCGCCGCAGACTTGCCTCGCAGGCAGCGACGGTGCCCTTCCGGTCGGCGTGGCCGGGCAGCACCTTGCTGACGAGGAAGACCTCCTCCCGGCGTCCCCGCAGGGCCTCCCCGACGAGGTCTTCGGCTGCGCCGCCGCCGTACATCTCCGCCGTGTCGACGACGGTCATGCCCAGGTCCACGCCCAGCCGCAGCGCGGCGATCTCCTGTTCACGCCGGGCGGGATCCTCCCCCAGGTACCAGGTGCCCTGCCCGAGCGCCGCGATCTCCTCACCGGAGGGGAGCGCGATCGTTCTGGCCAACTCCGCAGACATCTCGAGCCTCCCGTCTGCCGCGGATCCGTGTCACGCGCGCCCATAACGAGTACCCAGGTTCCGCGCCTCCCGGACAACCGGTGTCGCATGCGCCGCAGGGAGGTCAGGAGGAGCGAGCGGACTGCGCCGACAGCGTGCCCGGACCGGGTGCGCGGTCGCGCAACGCGGCGGCGGCGACCGACACAACAGCGCCACAGGAGAGAACCGCCGCGAAGCCGATCATCGCGGTCTGCACGGCGAAATGCCGCAGGGCGATGCTGAACAGGACGGAGGGCAGGCCCATTCCCAGGTACGCGACGACGAAGAACACGGCGAGGACCCCCGCGCGTGAGGCGGGCTGGGCCACTGAAACGGCACGTTCGACGCCTCCCTTGAACAGCAGCCCGGAGCCGGCTCCAGACAGGGACACGGCGACCAGGTAGAGCCAGAGCGCCGGGTGGTAGAGGGCGACGGCGCACAGGACCAGGCCGACCGGGAATACCACTGCCCCCACGGTCAGGACCCGGGGCAGTGGGCGGCGGCCCAGCACCAACTGGGCGGCCGCCGCCGAACCGAACATGAGGAAGGCCGCCAAGCCGACCACGAGGTGCGAGTCGGTGTGCAGGGTGCCATGAAGCACGCTCGCCCCGAGGGAGGAGATCAGGCCGAGGATCGCGAAGGCGAAGGCGCCCAGCGCGCCGGCCGCGCCGAACGTCCGCCCGCCACCGGGGCGCAGGACGAACCTGCTGGGCGGTTCGGCCGCGGGCAGTTCCAGGTCCACGGTCTCGGGGGTGGACAGCACCAGCGCCAAGCACACTGCCATGGCGAGCGTGAAGATCGCCTGGGCGGTGATCAGGGGAGCGGGAAGCCACTCGGCGGCGGCTCCGGCGACCAGGGGCCCTGAGGCCAGGCCGCCGAGGTTGGCGGCGGTGGCCACGATCCCGGGCAGCACCGAACCCGTCCGTTCCGGACGGGCCGCGTGGTGGAGATCGTGCAGGTACGTCGTCGCGGTCGAGGCCATCAGCCCCAGTCCGACACCGTTCAGTATCCTGCCCGCGATCAGCCCCGGCAGGTCCCGCCAGGCGATCAGTACAACCGACGCGACGATGCCGACCAGCAACGCCGGGACGATGACGCGCCGTCGGCCGAGCCGGTCCGACAGGTGCCCCAGTCCGAGGAAGGCGACCGCTGCGCCCACGACCATCGACGCGTACGCCACCGTGACCGTGGTCGCGCCGAAGTGGTCCCGGGCCTCGTACAGCGGCCACAGCGGGGTCGGCGCGGTACCGAAGGCCATTAGCACGGCGAAGGCCACCGCCACGAACCAAAAGCCGGTCGTGTGCGAGGCACGGCGCCGGGCGGGGGCGCGGGGCGGCAGGTCGGCGGGAGCGGGTCCTGGGATCGAACGGGTCGGGTCGTCGGGAGCGTCGGCTGTGGGACGGCTCAGCGGCGTCGGAACGGCGGGCAGGGGTACCCCTCCTCGGACGGAAGTGGAATGACAGCTTCCATCCTCCTCACCAGCCAGGATCAGTGCCAACGAATGTTTTTGCTGGGCTCAAGCAATGCGAGTGATACTTCTCGTGTGGAGCTACGTCAGCTGGAGCATTTCATCGGGGTCGCCGAGGAGCTGAGTTTCACGCGTGCCGCCCGACGGCTGCACGTGGTGCAGTCCGGGGTGTCCGCCGCGATCCGCTCCCTGGAGCGCGAGCTCGGCTCCGCGCTGTTCGAACGCACGTCGCAGCAGGTCCGGCTCACCGGAGCGGGCGCAGCGCTGCTGCCACAGGCTCGGGCCACCCTGCACGCCGCTCAGGCGGCCCAGGACGCCGTGCGCGACGCACAGGACACGTTGCGCGGCACGGTGAATGTGGGCGCCATGGCCTCGGTCGAGGTGGTGGACCTGCCTGCGCTCCTCGGACAGTTGCACGCACGGCATCCGGCGATCGACGTCCGGCTGCGGCTGGCGACGTCCGGATCGGCGGGACTGGCGCACGCACTGCTCGGCGGGGACCTGGACGTGGCCTTCCTGTCGCTGCCCGAGCACAAACCCGCCGGGATCGACGCACGGGAACTGGCCACGGTGCCGCTCGTCCTGGCGGTGAGCGCCGCCCATCCGCTCGCGCAGCGGGGCGACGTGGCACTCGCGGACCTCGCGGGAGAGCCCTTCGTGGACTTCCCGCCGGGCTACGGCAACCGCGAGGTGGTCGACCAGGCTTTCGCGGTGGCGGGCATCGTACGCCGGTTGCACTGGAAGTGCCCGACATCGACATGGGGGCGGCACTGGTCCGGCACGGTCTGGGCATCGCCTTCCTGCCCGCGGTCGCCGTTGTCCGCACCCCCGGCCTGCACGTCCTGGAGGTCGACGGCGCCATGCTCCGCTGGAGCATGCATCTCGGCACCTCGTCGACCCGGCGGCCCAGTTCGGCCCTGCGGGCGCTGCTCGACCTGGTCGACCTCCACATCATCGCCCTGTGACGCCCGAGCCGCGGCTCGGGCGTCACAGGGCGATGATGTCCGGCTCCCTGCGCTCGCTCGGCCGCGGTATCCGGCGCGGCACCCGCTGACGCTCAGGCTGCCGTCGCCCACGGGCGGCGTCGGACACCTTCTCTGCCCCTTCAAGGCTGGGCCACTCACCCACTGCAGCTCTGTAGCAGCGCAGCCCGCCCACCTGCTGCTGACACCGATCGCACGAGAGTTCTGGTGGGGCATCAGCTGGGGCTGCCCAGCACGATCTCCCACACTCGGGTCGCCACCTGGAGGTTCAGCCGGTCCTCGACGTTCGCGAGGTCGTTGCCGCTGATGTCGCGGATGCGCTGGAGTCGATAGCGCAGTGTGCTGCGGTGGATCGCGAGGGATTCCGCGGTTTCGTCGTAATTGCCGCCGCAGTCGAAGTAGCGGGACAGGGTTTCCACCATGGCCGTGTGGTGCCGGGAGTCGTAGTCGATGAGCTGCCCGAGACACTCGTGGACGTACGTCTCCAGTTCCCGGTAATCGTTGCCAGGTCCCAGGATGCGGTAGAGGCCGAGCTCGTCGAAGAAGGTCGTGCCGTAGCGCTCGCGGGAGTGGCGGCGCACTTCCAGGGCCCGCTGCGCCTCCTGGTAGTGGTGGGGGATGTCGGTCAGCGAGTCGCAAGGGGCGCTCACCCCGATCGTCCCGGACCGTGTCCCGGTCTTCCGGGCGAGCGCCTCGTACAACGCGTGGGCATGCGGCCTGTCGTCGGCGACCAGGACCACGTGGTCGGAACGTCGGGTCAGCAGCGAGCGCATGCCCACGGCAGCGGCCGCCCGCCCCACGGTCTGCGCGAAGGAATCGTCCGCGGTCCTGTTCGGCCACTGCACCACGACGATGTAATGGCTGCGGTGCAGGTCGTGTCCCACTGCCTCGGACCGGGCGTAGGCGCTCGCCTCGTCCGTCCCTGCCAGGAGGTCGTCGACGAGCTCGCGGTGCAGCCTCAGCTCCACTTCGGCCAGATCGCGCAGGTGCGTCAGTTCCGGGGCGAGCGACGCGGCGGCGTGTTCCAGCGCGAGCAGGGTGTGCTCGTCGGCCTCGCCCTGGACATCGACGAGGGCCAGCACGCCCAGGATCTCGCCGCGCGGGCGGATCAGGGTGATCAGCCGGTCCTTTATCCGCACCGGCCCGGCTTGACAGGCGACGGCGTGCAGCATTTCGTCGTGGCGCACGGGGTCCGGTTCGGGATAGGGGTCGGGGCGGCTGGGGCCGGTCCAGGACCTCAACCGACCAAAGCGGTCCTCGACCAGCGCGGGAAGTCCCGTGAGCCTGTGCAGTGCACGGGTGATGGCCTCCTCGCTGCAGCTCGAGGCGGCGACGTCGGCCATGAGCGCGTGAACGGCTCGCTGGTACCCCAGCTCGGCCACGGCACCGATCAGCTGCCCCTGGAGGGCTGTGCGTTCGTCTCTCAGTCGCTGCAGTTCCAGCGCGTCCTCGCGTCGGTGGCGGTGTGCGAACGCGACTGACAGTGCAGCAGCGGTATGCCGGACGAGTGTCGCGAGCAGGGATCGTTCGGCCTCGGTGGGCCGGGAGCGGGAAGTCACCACGAGGTAGCCGTGGAGTCCTTCAAGTCCGCGCAGCCCCAGGGCCCGGCCCCAGAGGCTGCCGGGTACGGTCACAGGGCCGTCCTGCCCGGCCAGCTGCCGCACCCTCCGACCCACGGCCGAGGCATGCTTCTGCCCGTTCCTCGGGCTGGGGACCATGTCGCCGCCCACCTTGAGGTATCCGGCCTCGGCGCGGTATGGCCCTGCGGCGACTATGTGGTCCATGGCCAGCCGCAGGATCTCGTCTCCGTCCGGGGTGTCGAACAGGGCGCGGGAGAGCACCATCAGGTCGCCGGGGTCATGGTCGGCTGGGGCGCGAGCGGGTGGGTGTGGCTGTCCACGGGCAACCGTGAAGTGCCACCGGGCGCTGCTCCGCCGAAGGCTGCCCGCCCGGTCGGGGCAGTGGTAGTACGGGCTGTGCGTCCGGCTGCCGGCCATGGGTTTACTCCGTTCTCCCTGAGGCTTCAGGGAGGCGAGTGGTAATGCGGGTACCCTCGCCGGGCACGACTTATCCGATATTTTCGGCTTTTTCTCTCGTACTCGTGGGGTGACCGGACTCGCGCATTCCTGACTCGCCAGGCGCAGGCGTGGAGCCACCCCGTTCGTCACCCTGGGGAGTACTCGAGATCCTGCAACCGCCGGGGCCGCGGGGTCAAAACCCAAACGCTCCGCGGCGTCGCAGTTGTAGCCCGCATCCAGCGGCTGCGCACCGGACTGCCTCACCTACGCATCCACCGGCCAGGTGCTCGACCTGCGCAACCGCATGAGCCTGTTCGAAGCCGCACCGCGCGGCCGCGGCACGAGGAGTGGAACACCCCTTATGGACACGAACCGTCTCACCCAGAAGTCCCAGGAAGCCCTCCAGGAGGCCCAGACAGCGGCCGTCGGCATGGGGCACACCGAGGTCGACGGGGAACACCTGCTGCTCGCACTTCTTGATCAGGAGGACGGTCTGATCCCGCGGTTGCTGCAGCAGGCCGGCACCGAACCGAAGGAACTGCGCTCGGCAGTGAGCGAGGAACTCTCCCGCCGCCCGAAGGTCACCGGCCCTGGCGCGGCACCCGGCCAGGTCTTCGTCACCCAGCGCCTCAGCCGCCTGCTCGACGCCGCCGAACGGGAGGCCAAGCGCCTCAAAGACGAGTATGTGTCGGTGGAGCACCTCCTGCTCGCCTTGGCCGACGAGAGCTCCTCGACCGCCGCTGGGCGACTGCTCACACAGGCCGGCATCACCAGGGACTCGTTCCTGAGCGCGCTCACCCAGGTCCGCGGCAACCAACGCGTCACCTCCGCCAACCCTGAGGTGGCCTACGAGGCTCTGGAGAAGTACGGCCGCGACCTCGTCCTCGAGGCTCGATCCGGGCGGCTGGACCCAGTCATCGGCCGTGACGCGGAGATCCGCCGCGTCACCCAGATCCTCAGCCGCAAGACCAAGAACAACCCCGTCCTCATCGGCGACCCCGGCGTTGGCAAGACCGCCATTGTTGAGGGCCTGGCCCAGCGCATCGTGCGCGGCGACGTTCCCGAGGGTCTGCGCGACAAGACGGTGTTCGCTCTCGACATGGGCTCCCTGGTCGCCGGTGCCAAGTACCGCGGCGAATTCGAGGAACGCCTCAAGGCCGTGCTGTCCGAGGTGAAGGCCGCCCAGGGGCGCATTCTGCTCTTCGTCGACGAACTCCACACCGTGGTAGGAGCGGGCGCCACCGAAGGGGCCATGGACGCGGGCAACATGCTCAAGCCGATGCTCGCCCGCGGCGAACTTCACATGATCGGCGCCACCACCCTCGACGAGTACCGCAAACACATCGAGAAGGACGCCGCCCTCGAACGCCGCTTCCAACAGGTCCTGGTCGACGAGCCGAGCGTGGAAGACACCATCTCCATCCTGCGCGGACTGCGCGAACGCCTGGAGGTCTTCCACGGCGTGAAGATCCAGGACACCGCGCTGGTCTCCGCGGCCACCCTCAGCCACCGATACATCACCGACCGGTTCCTGCCCGACAAGGCCATCGACCTCGTCGACGAGGCGTGCGCCCGGCTGCGTACCGAGATCGACTCGATGCCCGCCGAACTCGACGAAATCACCCGACGCGTCACCCGTCTGGAGATCGAGGAGGCAGCCCTGTCCAAGGAGACCGACCCGTCCAGCAAAACCCGCCTGGAGGAGCTGCGCAGGGAACTGGCCGACCTGCGCGGCGAGGCCGACGCCAAACACGCCCAGTGGGAGGCCGAACGACAGGCGATCCGCCGCGTGCAGGAACTGCGCCAAGAACTGGAGCAGGTCCGCCACGAGGCGGAGGAGGCCGAACGCGCCTACGACCTCAACCGGGCCGCCGAACTGCGCTACGGCCGCCTTCAGGATCTGGAGCGCCGGCTCGCAGCAGAGGAGGAGCAACTAGCCGCAAAACAAGGACAGAACCGGCTACTGCGGGAGGTCGTCACCGAGGAGGAGATCGCCGAGATCGTCGCCGCGTGGACCGGCATCCCGGTCGCCCGTCTCCAGGAGGGCGAACGCGAAAAATTGCTGCGCCTCGACGAGATCCTGCGCGAGCGGGTCATCGGCCAGGACGAGGCCGTCAAGCTCGTCGCCGACGCCGTCATCCGCGCCCGCTCCGGCATCCGAGACCCGCGCCGCCCTATCGGTTCCTTCATCTTCCTCGGCCCCACCGGCGTCGGGAAGACCGAGCTGGCCAAGACCCTCGCGGCAGCCCTGTTCGACTCCGAGGAGAACATGGTCCGTCTCGACATGAGTGAGTACCAAGAGCGGCACACCGTCAGCCGGCTCATGGGCGCACCGCCCGGATACGTCGGCTACGAGGAAGGCGGCCAACTCACCGAGGCCGTACGCCGCAAGCCGTACTCGGTCGTGCTGTTCGACGAGATCGAGAAGGCGCACACCGATGTGTTCAACACCCTGCTGCAGATCCTCGATGACGGCCGTATCACCGACGCTCAAGGCCGCACCGTCGACTTCCGCAACACCGTGATCATCATGACGTCCAACATCGGCTCCGAGCACCTCCTCGACGGCGCCACCGCCGAAGGTGAGATCAAGCCCGGCGCGCGCACCCTGGTGATGGCCGAGCTACGCGGGCACTTCCGCCCGGAGTTCCTCAACCGCGTCGACGACATCGTCCTGTTCAAACCGCTCGGCGAGCCGCAGATCGAGCGGATCGTGGACCTGCAATTCGACGAACTGCGCCGCCGACTCGCCGAACGACGCATCACCATCGAACTCACCGACGCAGCCCGGGAAGTGATCGCCCACCAGGGCTACGACCCGGTGTACGGGGCCCGGCCACTGCGCCGCTACATCTCCCACGAGGTCGAGACACTGGTCGGACGCGCCCTGCTGCGCGGCGACGTCCAGGACGGCGCGACGGTCCGCGTCGACGCCGAACACGGAGAGCTGATGGTCACCTACGACCAGCCCGAGGACGTGAAGGGAGCGCAGGCGGCATGAGCACGATGCAGGCGACAACCGTGAGTTGTCCCAACTGCGGGCGTACCAACCGGGTGCCCGTGGCCGCGGAGGGCCACCCCAAGTGCGGCCACTGCAAGCAGCCCCTACCGTGGATGGTGGATGCGGGCGACGACGACTTCACCGAGGTCGCCGAGCGGGCCGACATCCCCGTCGTGCTCGACCTGTGGGCCACCTGGTGCGGCCCCTGCCGCATGGTCAGCCCCGCGCTGGAGAAGGTCGCCGCCGATCTCGCCGGCCGAATAAAACTCGTCAAGGTCGACGTCGACCAGAACCCGCGGCTGTCGCAGCGTTTCAAGGTCCAGGCGGTACCTACACTGCTCGTCCTCGACCAGGGCGAGACGGTCGCCCGGCAGGCAGGGGCGGCGCCCGCCCCCGCTCTACGCCAATGGGTGGAACAATCGATCACGGCCCGAGAAGGGTGATCCGGATGACCCTGCACGCAGACCCCCACCTCGCGCTTGTCCGGCCGGTCCAGCCGCTGACCCCACAAGGGTGTCAGGAGTGTCTGCTGCTCGGCTCCCCGTGGGTCCACCTGAGGCTCTGCCTGACCTGCGGGCACGTCGGCTGCTGTGACTCCTCGCCGAACAAGCACGCGCGCATGCACGCCGCTGCCGACGGCCATCCGATCGTGCAGTCGTTCCAGCCCGACGAGGATTGGCGCTGGTGCTACGTCCACGAAGCGTTCGTCTGATGTCCGGCGACCAACCGCTGCCGAGCGGAAAACCGGAGCTGGAGCAAGTGGACGACGCCGTCTTCGGGGAGACCCCGGACACCTGCGGCGCGTACCCGCGCCTTACGGAGGACCAGACAGCACGTCTGGCGGAGCACGGGCAACGCCGGAGCATGGCTCCGAACGACGTGCTGATCCAGGAGGGAGAGCGCTGCGAGACATTCGTCGTCGTCCTCAGCGGTACCGTCGCCGTCGTCGAGGACTACGGCACTCCCGAGGAGCGCGTGCTGCGCGTACACGGCCCCGGTCGCTTCATCGGCGAACTCGGGCTGCTGCACGGACAGGTAGCCTTCTACACCGCTGTCGCCAGGGAGCCGGGCGAGGTCCTCGTCGTCTCCCTGGACCAATTGCGCCACCTGGTGTCCCAGGACTCCTCCATCGGGGACGTCGTGCTTCGCGCCTGTCTGGGCCGTCGCACGCTGCTCGTCGGACAGGGCGCCGGCTTCCGCATCATCGGCTCGCGCTACTCGCCCGACACCCGGCGGCTGCGCGAGTTCACCCTCCGCAACCGGCTGCCGCACCGCTGGATCGACCTGGAGACCGACGAGGAGGCCGAGGAGTTGCTGCGCCGCTTCGGCGTCGGCCCGGAGGAGACACCGCTCGTCATCTGGCGGGACACCACCCTGTTGCGCAACCCAAGCAACGCTGAACTGGCCAGGCTCATCGGCCTGCCGTCACTGCCCGCCAAAAGCCGTCACGGCGACGTCCTCATCGTCGGCTCCGGACCCGCGGGCCTCGCTGCCGCGGTGTACGCCGCCTCCGAGGGTCTGAGCACCACCGTGGTGGAGGCGCTGGCCACCGGCGGCCAGGCCGGCACGTCGTCCCGCATCGAGAATCTGCTGGGCTTCCCCGCCGGCATCTCCGGCGCCGAACTGACCGAACGCGCCGTGCTCCAGGCCGACAAGTTCGGCGCCAGGATCAGCATTCCGGTGGAAGCGACCGGTCTCCACCCCAAGGACGAGGACCACTACGTGGTGGCGTTCGCCGACGGCAGCCAGATCGCCGCCCGCGCCGTCGTCCTGGCCACGGGTGCCCGCTACCGCCGACTCCAGGTGCCCGGTATCGAACGGCTGGAGGGAACGAGCGTCCACTACTCGGCGACTGCCTACGAGGCCAAGCAGTGCCGCACCGACCCGGTGGCCGTCGTCGGCGGAGGCAACTCGGCAGGCCAGGCGGTGCTGTTCCTCGCCGGGTACGCGCCGAAGGTGCACCTGCTGGTCCGAGGACCGAGCCTTGAGGCCAGCATGTCCCGCTACCTGATCGACCAGGTCGAACGCCATCCGCGGGTGGAGATCATGCTGCACACCGAGGTCACCGAGGTCATCGGCCAGGAGGTGCTGGAGGAGCTCGACGTGATCGACAACCGCACGGGCGGACACCACCGGCTTGCGGTACGGGCCCTGTTCGTCTTCACCGGCGCCGACCCCCACACCGAGTGGCTCGCCGGCACCACCGCCCTCGACTCCCGCGGCTTCGTCCTCACCGGCCCGGAGGCCCAGGAAGCCAGCGCCTACCCCGAGGCGTGGCAAAGCCGCGGGCGCTCCTGCATGACCCTGGAGACCAGCCTGCCCGGGGTCTTCGCGGTAGGGGACGTCCGTAGCGGCTCGGTGAAGCGGGTGGCGTCCGCGGCCGGTGAGGGCGCGATGAGCATCCACTTCGTGCACCGCTACCTGGGCCGCACGGCCACGCACGGCGGCACCGACAGCTCACCGCACGCCCGTCCGAAGGAGTCGGCTTGGCTCGCATGACGCCCAGGAGGGGGACCTGACGCACTTGATGGAGCCAGTCCCGGTCCGCGAGCGCTGTGAGGATGCGCGGGTAGCCCACCGACAGCACCAAAGGCTACTGCTCCCGGGACATGGACGAGAAGTGGGACGTCACGCTTCGCCGAGGGGAACGTCGTGTTCTTGCAGCGAAGCTGGACGGGCCATGGGTTCGTCGAGGCCACCTTTGCTCCGGTCGATGACGGTGGCTGGCAGGTTGCCCAGGCCGGGGTGGAACGTGATCAGGACCGCTATCGGGGCAAGGACGACGCGTAACGACTGCCTGATGCTGGAGCTGGTGCTCAGCGCGATCGTGCTCGGCGAGCCAGCGCAGGAACTCCGCTCGAAACTTGTGGAGTTGACCCGAAAGGCGGCGGGTGCTGCAGACGTTCCCGCTGGGATTGTGCAGAACAGCGCCTTGGGCCTGCGCTCGGGCTCGTAGTTCCCGCCCGCCGGTCAGGTGGGCTGGATGACGGAGGCTGATGGCGCTCTTTGAATCGCCTCAGGTGCCGCTCTCCAGGCAGGAGCGGCTTACCTCTAGGGTCTGACCACGGGAAACGCCCAAGATCACGGAAGGCAGGTTCACACCTGCAGTACCCCCGGCGCACTGATCGTCCCGACCTGCATGATGTCCTCCATCTGCCCGTTACCGCGGTCGCGGAACCGCTGGGCGGCGAACTGAACCAGCGACAGATGGGCCACCAGCACGATGCCCTCGTCGGCGCTGGGCAGGTCGACGCGACTGCCTCGTGTCCGCGGGACTGCAGCTCGGGCACCACACGCTGCCAGTACCAGACCGCGCCGCCAGCCCCAGGAATCAAGACGAACTTGCTCATCTCTCGCACTCCTCGCTTCGCGCGCAAAGCATGGAGACGGTCGGGAACGCCGAGAGTCCTCGGTGACGACGTGCCGACATGAAGCGTGGCGTGGACAGCACCACTCTCGACGCGTGGGGCCTTCCCTTGTGTTCAGCGCGGCGCGGTCTCGTGGCCGGTTTCACGATGCTGGCGGGTGCCTCGCGCGGCACGGCACAGGGCCCCGTTTGCCGTGCGCGGCCTCTCTCCTCGTCGGGCCGCGCACGGCATGCCTAGCCGGCCTAGGCTCGCTGGCGGCGCGCGGATCATAGTCGAAGGACGACCAGGGCGACGTCGTCGCAGGCCCCGCTGCTGACGCCGAGGTGCGCGAGGAGGGCGTCGGCGAGGGGTTCGGGATGGTGGCGGGTATGGAGGGCGAGCGTGTCGGTGAGGCGTTGGAGGCTGACGTCGATGTCCTCTCCGCGGCGTTCGATGAGGCCGTCGGTGTAGAGCACGAAGGTGTCGCCGGGGGTGTAGGGCAGGTCGGCCTGGGGGCGGGGAACGTGTTCGGGGCGGGCCCCCAGCGGAGGGTCGGTTGCCTGGTCAAGGAGGTGGCAAGTGCCGTCTTGGTGGAGCAGGACGGGGGGCGGGTGGCCGGCGCTGCTGTAGGTGATGCGACGATCGTGGGTGTCGACAAAGGCCTGGGCAACGGTGGTGGCCAGCGCGCCCTCGACGTCGCGCGCGTACAGGCCAAGGCAGTCCAGGGCCTTCGCGGGTCCTTCGACGGCGCGGACGGACGCGGACAACGCGCTGCGGAGCATGCCCATGACGGCGGCGGCTTCCAGGCCGTGACCGACGACGTCGCCGACCGCGACGGCGAATCTGCTCTCGGACAGGTCGACCACCTCGTACCAGTCGCCACACACGTTCAGTGACCCGGCGGCGGGCAAGTAGCGCACCGCGATGTCCCGGTGCCGGGCCAAATGAGGCGAGTGGAGCATGGCCTCCTGCAAAGTGAGTGCAACCCGGCGCTCCCTGGCGTGGGCCTGGCGCAGTTCCTCGTTCAGCAGCTGGAGCTCGCGCGCACGGGCATAGTGTTCGACCTCCAACGCCTCCAGGGCGCTTAGCGCCCCGCCTTCTCGCGGCCGGGGATGGGAGAGGATGAACGCGGTCACGTCCTCCCCCCGGTGGATGATCCACGCCACCTGCCCGTCCGGCCCGAGCACCGGAGTGTTGACCGCGGACCACCACCGCTCTTCGAACACGCCGGGCTGATCGGTCACGGGAATGTCGTATTTCTGCGGCGCCATCGTGTCCGGCTCCCTCGAGCACAGCACCCGGTGCAGGGAGGCGTGCAAATTCGCCGCCCCTTCAGCGTCCGGGTCCGCCCGATTGTCTGGGAAGGCATCGAAAAGGTATCGCCCGAGAAGATCCTTCCGAGCATAGCCCGTCACCCGGCACGCCGCCTCGTTCACATCAGCGATCACCAGGTCCGGGCCCAGCACCATGTACGGGTTCGGGGCAACCGCAAACAGCGCCCTGTAGTCGATCCCCGGCCTCGCCACTCCCTGCGGCCGCGCATCCTTCCCAGGGCTGTTTTCGTCCCTCACCCCTACGTTCTACGCCCGATCACCGCCGGCGCGCGAGCGGCGACCACCGATGCTCCCGCCACCAGCGGGTGATTTCCCGGAGCCGGCGGCTCCAGGCATGTGGAGGTTTCGGTGGAGTTTCGGCTGGTCACTGTCCCCCTGTGATCATCATCCCTGATGGGCAAGATCATTGCCCATCCGTCGACCTCGACCTACCCGTCGACATCGCCGTGCCGCGCCGCAACCACCTTGATCAGCTGCTGCACTTGCAACGCCAGCCCGACGGGCTGAGAAGGGCGAACCGCGGCCGCGACACGGCGAGGCCGCGCACGCCGCCGGAAGCCGGGCGGCCGACCGTACGGGACGACGACGGTGCCGGAATAGAAGCGCTCGCGTCCTCGATGGTGAAGCCACTGAACAGGGGGCGGGGCGTACGGTCCGGGCGGCGCGGCCACTGAGCCGGCCACCGGACGGCTGCCACGCCAGAAGCATCCAGCCGAGCGCCGCGTGCAACGGCACACGACCGCGGACCTTCGGGCGACGCACGGCCCAGATCGCCACAATCCAGGCCACGACAGGGACTAGGCCCGTCCACGACCAGACGGCGATCGACTTGAACGCTTCCACACACGGCACGCCGCACAGCCACGGCCAGAGGGTTCTCGCACACCGTCCAGTTCACCCGACCGGCCCCACATCAGGCCGTGGAGTCACCGGAGCCCATCGGCCCCATCGCTGACCCGGGCGCCGAGCTGGAGGGGTATCGGGTATCCGGTATCGGGTATGCGGACACGCAGGCGACTGCAGTCGGGGACAGGGTTCGGGAAAGCCATGCTGTCTCACGTGCTCGAGAACGATGTGCTGATTTTGAAAGTGGAGGACGAGCCAGACGGGGAACAGGACCTGGCGTCCCTGGTCAGGTTCATGCTCATGCTCCTGCTCCTGCGATCTGCATTCTCCAAGGGTGAGGCGAGCGACGTGGTGATCAAGACGGTCATGGAAGCGCACCGCGAATGCAGGGAGTTGGACGTTCTGATGTCGGTTGTCACAGCCCGCGCTCGGGCCCGCCGGGTGCTGCGGGCTCATGCCACCGCCCATGGCAGGGCTCTGGTTGTCCACGCCCGGGCTGATACCGCCATTGCCACGGCCGCCGTCGGTATGGGCTGACCGCAGGCGCTATTTGGTCCCGGAAATCGGCGTCGCGGACAGCGGACGTGCTGGTCGCCGGGATTGTGGTGACGCCGCTGCCTCGGCGGCTGCTGGGACGGGTGGTCGGCACGCCTGTACGGATGTGGCGGGTACTTGTGCTTCTCCGGGGTACTTGCGGGCGGTGGTGCGTCGGCCAGGGCTCGCCAGGGTTCTGTCTTCGATGCGGTGGGAGCGGGAAATGCGTCTTCGTGAGTCGGTTCGGGGAGTTGCGTCGCGGTGCTCTGCCGAGGTACTCAACGGCCGCTACCGTCTGGACGGTCTTCTGGGGTCGGGAGGCGCCGCGGACGTTTACCGTGGATTCGATCTGCGGCTGAAGCGGTCCGTGGCGGTCAAGGTTTTCAGGCCCGATACGGGCTTCGACGTCGAGGAGAACTCCCACGGTGAGGCGGTGATCCTGGCCCGGCTGCATCATCCGGGACTGGTGGCCGCCTATGACGCCGGGCGGCACCAGGAGCGTGCCTTCCTGGTCATGCAGCTGATCGAAGGCACGACGCTCAAACATCGCATCGCCAAAGGCCCGCTGGCCTTTGGGGAAACGGCCGTCCTGGGCTTGCACCTGGCTCGCGCGCTGGCGCACGCCCACGAAGCGAACATCGTCCACCGTGACGTCAAACCGTCCAACATCCTTCTCGATGCCGCTCAGCACCCCTACCTGACCGACTTCGGCATCTCCCGGCTGCTGGACACCACCACCCGCACCGCCACCGGCACACTCACCGGCACCGCCGCCTACCTCTCACCCGAGCAAGTCCTTGGACAGCCCATCGGCCTCCCAGCCGACATCTACGCCCTGGGCCTTGTCCTCCTCGAATGCCTCACCGGCCGGCTCGAGTACGACGGTGCTCCCCTGGAAGCTGCGATCGCCCGGCTCCACCGCAAGCCCGCGATACCCGATCACGTTCCTCCACGGCTGGCCGACATCGTGCGGGCCATGACCGCCCTGGACGGGAGCGACCGTCCCACGGCCGACGACTGCGCCCACGCACTGACATCGGCAGCTGAAACGGAGCCTCAACCCGGGCCATTCGTAGAGGGCGTGAGTCATGCTCCAGACCTTGGACGAGCTTCAAGAGTAAGTGACCGCACGCACCGCAAACCGCTGCACGACGGGGAGCAGACGTCGCCGCGCCCCGCGGCCGCGAGGCGTCGCTCCCTGGCCGTCGTTGCCAGCGCCGCACTGGCGGCCGCCACGGTCGTCGCTTTGGTGATTTCCGACAACTCTGCATCGCACAGCGGTGATCCAAGCAGCACCCAGAGCACCAGCGTTCCCACCTCAACGGCGAACAAGGACACGACAGCCTCTGCGGAGAAGAGCCCGACCGCCCGCCCCAGCGACGGCACGCGCACCGACGTTGAGCCGGAGCGAAAGGCCCGTCCGGCCGCTGAGGGGCCGGACCATGCAGCAGACAGCCATACAGGCCCGGCCACGACGGCGCACCCGACACCGAGCCCCGCAGGTCTGCCCGGTGCAACAGCTCACGACCGTCAAAAGACCGGGACGCCACCGCTCCCGCCTGGCCAGGCAAAGAAGAAGGTAAAAGGGCGAGGCGGTCGTGGTGAACCTGCCCTTCCTGTTCCAGGACGACAGTGAGTCCATCACCTGAAACGAGGTAGCCTGACCGCCCGCGACGGCAGCCGGTCACCACCCCGGGCGCTCCACATGATCCCGCCTCCGAAATGCCGGAGGCGGAACTCCGCCATAGGGCGAGTGACAGGTCCCGCCGGTCAGTACGCAGTTCGGGCCCACGGCGGGTGCCTGGTCGGCTCCGGTGAGAAGGACTTCGGCGCGGGTGTCGCAGCCGTTCTTGTCGGCATCCGTCCAGTGCTCGAACTTGGAGCGCTCGTAGCCTGCCCGGCTCTCGTCCTACACGACCAGGCCCTGCAGGGCACCCCGCACGGGAAGGGTGAGCGTGTCACCCGGAGCATGCCGGAGGAGGTGCCCGGCGGGTACGGCGTGGGCGGTGGTGGGAACGAGCAGCGCGGCGAATGAGCAGAGTGCGGCGGCAGCGGCACGGGAGTCGCGGGTGAAGCGCACGAAAGGCTTCCTCTCGAAGACCACGAACTGTCCGTGATCTTCGTAGCGGCCGGCACTGGCACTGGATGAACATGGCCTTCACCTCGCCGAAGCCGGTGCCGATCCACGTCCGCCGCAGCTACCGCGATCTGATCCACACCGCGTACGAGAACGTCGCCATCGTCCCCGCCGAACCCCTTCCCGACCAGATGAAGGACGGGCAGTTCGAGATCAGCGGCCTCGTCAGGACCGGCGCCGACGAACGCGAACGCGGCACCCGCCGCGCCGCCCCCCTGCGCATCGACGCCAGCCGCGGAGACTGGAGCGACATCGAAGCACTGTGGCTCGCCGGCGACCTGCGTGACGACGACTTCGAGGACCGCTTCATCGACGACATCATCGTCGCCGACATCGGAGAGGGCACCGACGGCTGGGAATTCTCCGGCAGGACCTACTCCGTCGAACTCAGATGACACGCACCCAGCACGACCGTCTGGCAGGAGAACACCATCGGATCGGAATCGCCAAGGAGACGCCCATACGGGCAATGACACGCAGCGGCGGAGTTACCACTGGTCATCGCGCTGGCGCCTAGGCCGTGCACGCCCGCCTCTGCACGGCCGCGCTCCTCAAGACTGCAGGCGCTCGTCCGGATGAGGTGCGGTACCTCATCCGGACGATAGAAGGCGGCGCCGTGGAGGGAACCTCCGAGGAAGCCGCCGCGAACCCGGCTCCCGTCGGCGCCGCCTCGGGCACCTGGGCGGAATCCGGCGACCAGCCGCAGGTCAGGGTGATTCGGCACCCTGGCGAGCGTTGATGAGCTCACGTCTCCCCGATCTCCCGTAGCGTCAAGACGGGTAAGAAGCGGAGTCAACCCGGCGCCAACCTCCGACGAATACACGACCTGGCTGTAACTGCACCGACTGGACGCCCGACTGAAGCCCGGCGTCGCAACCGGTGATCGCGACCTGGAGAGCCAAGTGCGACGAATTGGTTCGTCTGCGCTCACGATGGCAGATGTGGCGATCGATGAGGGGAAAGATCAATGAAGGCAGTGATTGGGGAGACCGCCGTGGCCGAGGCCGCGAGCGAAGCGGTAATCAGTATTGAGGGAAATGTCTACTTCCCGCCGGACTCAGTTGCGGCCGGCGCGCTCTGCGATAGCCCGACTCCGTACACTTGCCCCTGGAAGGGGAGGGCGCAGTATCACGACGTTGTGGTCGGCGAGGTCACGCTCAGGGACGGGGCTTGGTCCTACCCGAACATCAAGGAGTCGGCGGCGAGCCGTGTGGGTCGCGACTTCAGCGGCTACGCCGCCTTCGATGCACGCCAGGTCAGGATCGAGAACTGAGCTCAGGTCGCGGCGGGTATGTGGCGCGCTGCTATGACCTGGGCCATCGTCCGAAGTCTTGTGAAGTAGGAGGCGCAGTACTCCTCGTTGACCAGGGGCACGATCTTGTCGAGGTCGGTGATGCAGCCCCAGAGGGAGGCGATGCCACTGTCGTCGAGTCCGCCGTGCAATTCCCTGTGCACGAGGCCGGCGGCGCTGGAGTCCAGGAGGGTCAGGTCCACGCCGTCGAGGTCCACGCCGCGGAAGCCAGCGGGGAACGGTGCGCGCTGGTGGTCCTCCCACAGCTGGGCGAGTGCGCTGTCGGGTCGTGCTCCGACCATGTCGGCGGCTGTCGCCTGTGCCGCGGCCGGTGGGTGAAGGAGGAGGGAGACGGCGTCGAAGACGGCACGCACCATGGCAAGGGCCTGGAGCGGGGGGAGGGCGGCACTCGACTGGGAGCCCTGCGCAAGCTTGTCGCGCAGCAGTTGGCTGCGGTCGAGTTCGGCGGCGAGTGCGGCCGTGATGAGCCCAACGTCAGCGGCCCGCGCGATCAGATCATGGAGCGGGTCGTTCGTTGCCAGCCGCTCGGCGAGGACGTGCTCCAGGGCGAACAGTGAGTGCGTGACGGCGACGGTGGCGAACTCGTACCGGAAGTAGGAGTGGCGGATGAGTTCGCGAGAGGTCTCCAACGCACTCATGACGTACATCGATGCGCCCTCGGGCAGGACCAGGTCGACAACCAGAGCGTGCATGCCCGCATAGTCGAGAACAAGGGTGCGGGCGCGCGGGTCCGGTACCGGCACAGGGAGCGGGCCGGGCAACGGCGGCAAGTTGTTCACCAGCGCAGTCTTGTCGCTGGAAGGCCATCGATGCCATCGGATTTGCCCGGGGTGGTTGGTGGTCCACTGCCGCATGTCGCCCCCGACCCGCCCCGACCTTAAAAAACAAGCTGAGACGGAGCCCGCACGACCTGGTCATGTGGACCCCCGGCCGTACGGCCGGCCGGTCAGGACGGACACCGCCGCTGCTTCTCCGCGTTGACCGTCCGCAGCACGCGGTCATCTCATTCTCATCGCGCCTGCGCCTCGAGCGTCGGGGGCCAGCGGCGGTCAGCCCGACCTGAAGTGCTCTCGGCCGTCCATCTCGTCACTTGCGCGGGCCTGAGTCTTCCGTCCGTCACAGCCTGTCTCCCGGCACCTTCATGGGCGCTGAAAGCGCGAGCTGTCTCTCGTTCGGGTTCGCCGGGGCTCTGACACTGGTTGCCCACATCCATACCGGTCGGTCACGTGCCGACGAAACTAGGAGCGCGACCAACAGCCGCTCCACCGCGTGCCGGACCGATCGCAGCGGCGGCCACGCCAACAACCGCGGATACACCGTCCACAGCTTGGCGAGCAGCAGGGGGATCGCGGCGGTTCCGGAGGCGACGTGCAGGCCCTGGGTGAGCCGGTAACCCCATGACGGGCGGCTCGGGATGTAGTCGATCAGCGAGCCCGGCGGATGCTGCATGAAGTGGCTGACCAGCCCGGTCACGAAGCACACGGCAAACGCCGGCCCCAGCCAGCGGCCGATGGAGGTCGCGGTGCGGGCGTCGTGGAGTCTTCCCTTGAACACCGGCGGACGGGGCGGAGGGAAACGCAGTTTCATGCCCCCCATCCCACCCGGCAGCCGCCCGTTTCCGGAACATGTGCACGCCTTACGGAACTGGGACGGCTCGCAGGGATCGGCTTCGGCCCGGGGGGGTGCCCCTATGTGTTTGGTCAAGGTCCAAGGCCAGTAGGTTCGTGCGGTCGAGGGCGGGCTGAGCCGGAGGGGTGTGCATGAGTGATAGCCAGGTCACGATCAAGCTCACGAGTGACGAGGCCCTGGTGCTGTCGCACTGGCTGGAGAGGCTCCAGATGACGGACCTCAGCCACGTTGTCGACGATTCGGCGGTCTGGGCGCCGATCCATCGGATCGCCGGAGCGCTGGACAAGGCGCTTCCTGAGCTGTTCGCGCCTGACTATGACCAGCGGCTTGAGGCCGCTCGTCAGCGGCTTCGGCCGGAGGGCTGACCGAGCGGTCTGGACTCTTCAGCTGGCCGCAGCTGGTTGGGGCTCGTAGAAGGTTCCGTCGCGGAGCATCGCGAAGAGGACGTCGGCCCGGCGTCTGGCGAGGCAGAGCAGGGCCTGGGTGTGGTGCTTGCCCTGGGCGATTTTCTTGTCGTAGTAGGCCCGCGATGCCGGGTCGCCCAGAGCGGCGAACGCGGAGAGGAAGAAGGCCCGTTTGAGCTGCTTGTTTCCTCTCCTGGACGGTTGTTCGCCGCGGATCGAGGAGCCCGAACTGCGGGTCGCCGGGGCGAGTCCGGCGTATGCGGCGAGGTGGCCGGCGGTCGGAAAGGTGCTGCCGTCGCCGACCTCGATCAGGATGCGGGCGCCGGTCCTGACGCCGATCCCCGGCATCGACGTCAGGACTTTCGAAAGAGGGTGGGCCTCCTGGAGTTCCTCGATCCGCCGGGCCGGCAGCTTGCGTTGGTCAAGGACGGCCGCCAGTGATTCGGCCAGGCTTGGGACGATCAGCGCGGCCGCGTCGGTCCCCGGAACGGTGACGGTCTGCTCGCCCAGGGCGGCGAAGATCTCCTCGACCAGCCGCTCGGCCATCCTCGGGGCCTTCGGCCGCAGTAGCGTGACCAGCCGCCGACGGCCCGCCTTGCGGATCTGGGACGGGGACCCGAACCGTTCCAGCAGCGTGAGGACGGCCGGGTGCTGCAACCGCGGTCCCAAGACCCGTTCCAGCGAGGGATGAATCTGGGTCAGTAGGCCGTGGAGCCGGTTGGCGACCCTGGTGGCCTCGCTGGCCAGGTCGTCGTCGAAGCCGACGATCATCTCCAGTTCGGCGATCGTCTCGTCTTCGCCGTCGATCGCCCGCAGTGTGTGGGGCATTGCGCGGGCCGCGTCGGCGATGATGAATGCATCCCTCGCGTCGGTCTTCGCCTCACCTGGGTAGAGGTCGGCGATCCTCCGCATCGTCAGGCCGGGCAGGTAAGCCACCGGGCAGTCCATGTCCCGCGCGACCGCCAGGGGAAGAGCCCCGATCGAGGCGGGCTGATCGACCACGACCAGCACCGTTCCGTGCTTGGTCTTCAGCTTGGCGAACAGCTCGCGGAGCTTGGGCTCGGTGTTGGGTAGGCGCTTGTCGAACGCCTTCTTCCCGGCCGGGGTGACGGCGGTGGCGTGGTGTTCGCCTTTGCCGAGATCCAGGCCGAGGAAGACGTCGATGTCGCCGGTGTCGATCACGTGCAGGCCCCTCCATCACGCTTTCGTCCGGCCTTGCCTGGGCACCGAGCTGCCACATACACGTTACGGAGAGCTCTTCCGGCTCGGGTGAAGCCGGTGCTCAAGCCCCTCATCAGCGGTCCGTCGATGCCTCCGGACCCGGTGCCCCCCCGGATCATCAACAACAGGAGGGGGAAGTCATGCCGGACCCGAAGGCCGGAGGCCCCATTGCGGAGCCACGAAAACGGTAACGGGGGGGGTGACCCGCGACGGATCAGGCTGTTCGCGACCGGGGCGGCCGATCCGTCGAGCCCGCACAATCGGGTCGTCCGCCCGCCCGTGGGCGGTCCGATCGTCTCAATCCTTCGGCTGCTGTCGGTGTGCGTCCGTATTCGCTTCGAGGGCCGCTTCGGCGGCTCGGATGGTGTGGGCCGCGTTGATGAGGCCGATGTGGCTGAAGGCTTGAGGGAAGTTGCCGAGGGCTTCGCCGGTGCGGGTGTCCACCTCTTCAGGGAGGAGGCCGACGTCGTTCGCGTGGCTGAGCGCGGCTTCGAAGACCTGGTGGGCGCGTGCGGGCTGGCCGGTCAGGGCGAGGGCTTGCGCGAGCCAGAAGGTGCACAGCAGGAAGGTGCCCTCACCGTCGTCGATGTCGTCCTGGAGATAGCGCCGTACCAGGCCCCGGAAATCGGTCAGCTGCCGTGCGACCGTCTCGACGGTGGAGCGCACCCGGGGGTCGTCACCTGGCAGAAATCCCACGAGGGGCAGCATCAGGGCGGAGGCATCGAGCTGTTCGCTGTCGAAGGCCTGGGTGAAGGCCCCGGTCCGGTGATTGAATCCCTTGTTCTCGATGGCTTCGCGGATCTGCTCGCGGATGCGCTGCCAGTCGGTGACAAGGTCCTGAGCACTCAGGGCGTGGGCCAGGGCGATGGCGCGGTCCAGAGCGACCCAGCACATGAGTTTGGAGTGCAGGAAGTGACGGCCGGGTCCGCGGCCCTCCCAGATCCCCTGGTCGGGGTCGGCCCAGCGGTGAGCGGCCGCTTCCGCGCACTGGCGCAGGAACGAACGAACGGGCGGGTCGAGCGGGACGTCGTGGGGCAGTGTCTGGTGCGCCGCGTCCAGGAGCTCGCCGTAGACGTCGAGCTGGCGCTGGCGCCACGCGCCGTTGCCGACGCGCACCGGGGCGCTGCCGCGCCAGCCGGAGAGGTGGGGCAGGACGCGTTCGCTCAGGTCGTGCTCTCCGCCGATGCCGTACATGACCTGGAGGTCCGCGCCGCGTTCGAGCTTGGTGGCTGCGGCCTGGGCGAGGAAGGCGAAGAAGTCACCTTTCTCCTGCTTGCAGGTGGCGGTGGCCAGCGCCTGGAGGGTGAGGCTGGCGTCGCGCACCCAGGTGTAGCGATAGTCCCAGTTACGCGTGCCGCCGACGGTCTCGGGCAGCGAGGTGGCGGCCGCCGCGACGATGGCTCCGCTCGGCCCCGTACGGATAAGTCAGCGAACCACCCACACCCCTACCGACCCCTGCCTCACCGGTGATCGGTCACGAACTGGGCCTCATGCAGCCGTGGGCGTCTGCGTCTTGGCTTGGCGCACCCCGCGCAGGGCGCCGGACCAACCGATCACCTGCTCGAGCATGTCGCCCACTGCGGTGTCGAGGCCCTCCTGCGGGACGAAGGTACCGGTGTGGAACGAGGGGTGTGTCGAGATGGTGGGCTGGGCGCGGACCGTGGCCACCTGGAGTTCGGCGAGGACGAGCCGCAGCGCCTCGGCGGCCCGGGCTCCGGCGACCCAGCCGCCGTAGCTGATGATCCCGGCGGCTTTGTCGTTCCACTCTCGGTAGACGTAGTCCAGGGCGTTCTTAAGGGCTCCGGGGTAGGAGTGGTTGTACTCGGGGACGAGGAACACGTAGCCGTCGAAGCTGTCGATGAGTGAGCCCCAGGCGCGGGTGTGGTCGTGCTGGTACTGCTGGAAGTTCGGGTTGCCGGGCTCGTCGAGGTTGCCGAGGTCGTGGTCGGCGAGGTCGATGAGTTCGTACTCGGCTCCACCGTGGGCGCGGGCGGCCTCCAGGGCCCAGGCGGCGATCTGGTCGCCGCGGCGGCCGGGGCGGGTGCTTCCGAGGATGAGTGCGATGCGGAGTGTCATGGTTCACCTTCCGGGATAGTTGTCACGTCAACTCTAGATTGTGAGGGGTTGACGTGACAACTCTGCTGGTAGCGGTATCCTCGGCGACATGACGGAGACTCGATTGCTGGACCCCGAGGAGTGGGAGTTCTGGGATACCTGGATGCGCGCGCAGCGCCTGCTCACCAGGGAGCTGGAGCGTGGTCTGCAGCGTGACTGCGACATCTCGAAGGCTGAGTTCAGCGTGCTGGTGACGCTGTGGCAGTCCGCCGGCCGCGAGATGCGTGTCAGCGAGCTCTCCGAGTCGCTCGACTGGGACAAGAGCCGCGTCTCACATCAGCTGACGCGCATGGAAAAACGCGGCTTCGTCAAGCGCACTCAGTACGGGGCCGATGGTCGCCGGGCGGGGATCGGGCTGACCGCCGAGGGGCGCCGCGCCGCCCAAAGTGCCACCCTCGTGCACGGAGGCAACATCCGCCGCCACTTCCTCGACTCACTGACCCCCGAGCAGGCATCAGTCATCCGGGCCTGGAGCGAGCAAGCAGTCGATCGCCTCGGTCGGCATGCAAGCGACGCTGCCAGCGACGGCGCGTCGTAGACCGCGTTCCACACCGCCCTCATAGACCCCGCAGATACAGCCCTGGGCATTGTCAGGCAGACCCCAGTGGAACAAGCGGGTCGGCGGCCCTGGGGCTCTTACCCTCTGTGGCCGTTGCCGTGCCCCTGCCCCATAAGCGACGTGCACGGACAGATCACCGAAGTATCGATGCAGGTTATCGCCGGTGCCGAGACCCGACTGCGGCCGATCGAAACCGAGTCGTGAGTCTTGCACCTCGCCTGACAGCCAACCCCGGCCATGGCGTGTCGGATTCGGCCAGCAGCGCCACGCCTCGGACAGCCTGACGGACGGTCTTCAGGAAACGATGGCACCCTCAAGTGATAAACGCACCACCCACGGATGATCACGTGATCGTGGAGGCACAGGTGCGTGACTACGGGTTTTCGCCGGCTCAGCAGGATGAGATCTGGAGACGCTGGCGAGAGGGGCAATCGTTCAGCTTGATCGGGCGGGCGCTCGGGGCACCGATGCAGAACGCCCGTCGGTTCCTGCACCAGAGCGGCGGCGTACGCCTCACCCCGCAGCAGCGATCAGAGCGGCATCTGAGCGGGAGCGAGCGCGAAGAGATATCCCGCGGCATCGCGGCTGGGGAATCGGCCCGGCAGTTGGCCAAGCGGCTGGGCAGATCCCCTTCGACCGTTTGCGGTCCTCTGCGCGGGCCCGGCGACGGTGGCGCAGTTCGAGGTCCGCGAGCTGTCCGTCCGGGGTGTTGGTTGCGAAGACAGTGAAGCGGTGTCCGTCGACGTTGGTGATTCGCAGTTGGGCGCCGGGGTGTGGACGTTCCTTGCGGACGATTAGGCGGAGCCCCTTGGGCCAACTGGTGAGGTCGAGCATGTCGGTGATCTCTGCGACCCAGCCACCGTCGCGGACCTGTCGGTCGGCGTCATAGGCCTCGGTCCAGGCCTTCTTGGGGATGAGCTTGATCGTGTCGTGAATATCGTCGGTGATGGTCATGCCGACCGAGTAGGACAGCCACCGTCCCGGCTGGGTGAGCCAGTTGAGGAAGGCATGGGTGCCGCCGGCGGAGTCGGTCCGGATCAGGGTCTGTCGGCCGTGCCGGAAGCGCTTGGGCAGTTGGGCCGGGGCCTGTCGGGTTGTGGTGATGGGGTCGGCGGCGGTATTGGAGCCAGCCCTGCCTGGCCGTAGGAGGGATTCGACGGGCTCGCCGCTGCCCTGGTGGCCGTGGTCCACAAACGCGACCAGCGGGTGATGGCCGAAGGTCTTCTTCCAGGTCGCGGTGGCGTCCTGCTTCTCGGAGTGGGCGGTGACCAGGACGCCGTCGATGTCCACGGTCACCCGGCCGCCGCTGTCTGGGGAGCGGTCCTTGGCCAGGGCCCACGCGTGCTACCGGGCTTGAGCGCGTGCCGCGAATGGCGGTCAGGGCCCTGGTGCCCGCTGCCGCGAGGGCGGCGATCAGGCGGGATACGGTTGGATCGGAAGCGACGTTCCCGTAGACGGCGGGCTCGGCCCGCAGCAGGGCAATGTCTGCCAGGCAGTCGCCACCCAGGGCGACGGCTATGGCAAGGTCCATGAGGATCTTGCCCGGGTCGTGAACTGTGCGGTCCTTGCGCCAGGGCTCCAGCGCAGACGACATTGCCGTGTCAAGCCCGCTGGCGCGGGCGGTCTCCACCAGGAGTACCCCGCCAGCCTGCGAGACCACCCCTGATCCGCCACCCGATATCCGGACGCGCGGGTAGGACCCGCTGCGCTTCATCATCTGGAAAGTGTCTCGTGTTCGGCGATGGAACAGGATCTTCGACAAGCCATATCATTGCAGTTCAGGGGCCTTTTCTAGATCTCCGGCCGCCTTTTGGATGATCGGGGCAGCCTCGCCTGGCGCGAGATGTCCAGAAGCAGAGGAGCCCTTCCATGCCAGCCGACACGTGGTCCCAGCTCTTGGTGCACCCCGAGCGGCTGACCGCGCTCTACACCGAGTTGCCGCCTTTGGAGCGCCTGGTCCTCAGGTCGGTCCACCTGAGCCCCTACGGCCCCAGTGTGAAGTTGCGGGTGGAACTGCCGCGCTTTCCGGACCGCGCTCCCTTGCCCTGGACCGAGGCGGGCTGCGACCGGTTCGAGGCCCAGATCGAGTTCCTGGCCGTGGGCGAGGACCTGCGGATGAGGGGCGTTCCCCACCACACCGTGGTCGACATCGAGGTCAGCCCCCTCGTCCAAGTCCACGAGCGCCGGATCAGGGTCGCTGTGCACGGAGCGGGATTCTCGTTGGACTTCACCGCCTGGGCCGGCCTTCAGGCTGGCCATCTCAACGCGTATCGCTCCATCGAGGCGGACCCCGATGCCGCTCAGCGCTGGTTCGAGAACCGAGTTGACCAGCATCTGTACCGGGTCCTCCCTCTCACGACCGCGAAGAGGTTTTATGAGTGACCACGACTGTGCTGCCGAGTTGACCAATCCTGAGACGGTCCGCGAAGTTCTGGGCTCACGCCCGCCACCGCTGAGTGATTACGACCTAACGTCCGTCCTCGTCGACGAACGCGAAGCGTCGGTCACCCTGAGGTTCTCCGCCTTCGCCGTCCCGGACGGCGCCGTGGACCTGTGGCAGACGCGTGGGCACAACGCGGTCGAGTTCGTCCTGGTCTGTATCGGCGTGAAGAACTTCGAGGTGCACGGCTGGTCCGGCTGGCCCACAACCACCGCCACCCTCGCAGCAAAAACGGTCGTGCTCGCCGGCCAGGGCAAGCTCGTGTCCTTCGACGCCACCGGCATCCGCGCTGAGTCCCCAGTCGGACGCTTGTGGAGCCGATCACCGTGACATCACTGGCCGGTTGCAGACTGGTTTGGCCTACCAGAACCTTCACCCGCAAGGTGAAGGCCGCCGACGTTCGGCAGAGGCTCAGACATGGGGCAACGATGCAGGTCAGCGACGTCAAAACCACCATGATCAGCCATCAGCATCTGCCACCCATGAAAGGACGAGGTTAGTGCGGTGACGTCGTTGGCGGAGAACGCGGCCACCAGTCAGGACCGGTGGCCGGGTCCGCTCGACCAGGTTCGGGTGGGGCGCCGCCCTCCTCGCCGAGCTGCTCCTCGACCTCACGGGACGCTCGACTGCAGCCCTGCACCCTCGCCTGTCCACCACCGAACCGCCGTCACGGTAAGGACACTTCCGACCTCCCGGCGCCGGCGGTCGCTACGATCTGCGGCGTGTGCGCAAACATTGTGGTCGCCGAAGACGACGCGAAGCAGGCCGAACTGGTGCGCCGCTACCTGGAGCACGAGGGTCACGCCGTCACGGTCGTCGAGGACGGCCGGACGGCTCTCGAGACGGTCCGGCACCAGGAACCCGACTTGGTCGTCCTCGACGTGATGATGCCCAGGGCCGACGGTCTCGACGTCGTACGGATCCTGCGCGCCGAACGCCGGGAGGTGCCGGTGCTGATGCTGACGGCCCGCAGCACCGAGGACGATCTGCTGCTCGGCCTCGACCTCGGCGCCGACGACTACATGACCAAGCCGTTCAGTCCGCGTGAACTCACCGCCCGGGTAAGGACTTTGCTTCGCCGCAACCGGCGCGGCCCCGACCCGGCTCCGGCGACCGTACCCGCCCCCGCTCCCGCCTCGGAGCCCGAAGCGGCCCCGGACGACGAGGTGTTGACGGTCGGCGTGCTCAGGGTCGATCCCTCGCGGCACGAGGTGTCGGTCGCCGGGACGCCCGTTGAGTGCACGCCCGGTGAGTTCCGTCTCCTCGCGGCGATGGCGGCCGAGCCCGGCCGGGTCTTCACCAGAGCACGGCTCCTGGACGAGCTGCACGGCTTCGACAGGTACATCAGCGGCCGGACCGTCGACGTGCACGTCATGAACCTGCGCAAGAAGATCGAGCGCACCCCACGACGGCCGGCCCGCCTCATCACCGTCTTCGGCGTCGGCTACAAACTCACGGACCCCGCGAAGAACGTGCGCCATGAGTCGTCCTGACAGGGGAGGTGCGTCGGGGGCCGCCCGGCTGCCGCTGCGCAAGAGCCTGGCGGGGCGGCTGTTGACCGTGACGGCGCTGGTGGCCTCGTGCTCGGTCGCCGCGACCGCCTGGCTGGCCGTGCAGACAACCTCCGTCGCGATCCGCCAGGAGCAGGGGCAGAACCTCAAGTCCGACGCGAATATCTACAACACCCTCCTCGGCTACGCAGCCACCCACCCCGACTGGGAGGGCGTCGACACCACCGTGCGAGATCTGGCCCTGGAGTCCGGGCGCCGGATCGTGCTCACCACGCCGGGCCGACGCCCGTTCGTGGACTCGGCCGACTCGCGCTCAGCGGGCGGCGGTTCGTCCGACGATCTGCTCGCTCAGCAGGCCTCGGCGGTCGTGGATCCACGCTCCGTCGACACCGTGCTGGTGCCCGACGCGGCCAAGGCCAGCGCGGACCGCGTCGATCCACGGGCCGTGGGGCCCTTCCGGCTGCCCGCGAAGGAACACGACGCACTGCGGAAGGCCGCCACCGGGAGGGTGGAGTGCCTCAGCCAGATGGGTATCGCCGCCGACGTCGTCGAGAGCCCGGGCGGACGGCCCCGCGTCCAGTTCGTGAGCGACGAGACCGAGGGGGGGACCGACAGCGTCACCGACCGTGACATGGAGGCCAAGTGCTTTGCGCCCTACCCGGTCGGTCCCACCGCGACCGAGCGGAAGGTCCTGAACGCCCTCAATCAACTGGCTGACGCCTGTCTGAAACGACAGGGTCGCACCGCCGTGAAACTGAACCTGGACCTGTCCTGGGACCGGAGTTACGCATACGGGCGGGACGACGCGGTCTCCGGCGCCGAGGACGGCCTCAGCGATCGGGAGGCGAAGGCCCTGGCCGCCAAGAAGGCGGAGGACGCCGCGACGGCCGAACGTAAAGCGGCTTCCGGCGGCGCACTCGACTACGCCCCCGCCGAGATCCGCGACAGCGCGTACGACCGGGCCGTGGCCAACTGTGTCGAAAGCGCCCGCCGGGAACAGCTCACGGGCTATGTCGCCGAGCCCGCACTCCTGTTCATCGACGGCCCCGGTGCCGCCGGCGTGCCTGGCTTCGACCTCTCCCGCGCCAACACCGCACGCATCGCCGGTGTCACCGCTCTGGTCCTCGCCCTCACCGTCGGCGCCTCGGTGCTCGCCGGAGCCAGGCTCGTACGCCCATTGCACGCGCTCACCGGCGCCGCCCAGCGCATGCGGGAGGGCCTGGACGCGACGCCGGTGCCCGTGCCCGTCGTCTCCGACAATGAGATCGGACGGCTGACGGCGGCCTTCAATGACATGGCTGCGCACCGGGCCCGCTTGGAGGAGCAGCGCAAGGTGATGGTCAGCGATGTCGCCCATGAGCTGCGAACGCCGCTGAGCAACATCCGGGGCTGGCTTGAGGCGGCCCACGACGGACTGGCCGTGCCGGACCCCGCGTTCGTCTCCTCGCTCCTGGAGGAGGCGGTGCAGCTCCAGCACCTCATCAGCGACCTCCAGGACCTGGGCGCGGCTGACGCGGGCGCCCTGCGGCTGCACCGGAAGCCGGTACGGATCGACGAGCTGCTCGGCCAGGTCGCCGCCGCGCACCAGGGGTTGGCCGAGACGGCGGGCGTCACCCTCACGGTCCTGACACCGCCGCCGGACACCCCTCACCCACCGCTCCTCGACGCCGACCCCGTACGGCTGCGGCAGACCGTCAGCAACCTGCTCTCCAACGCGGTGCGCCACACCCCGGCCGGCGGCACGGTGACCCTGCGCCGGTACGTCACCGACCCGGGGGACGAGCTCGCCGTGGAGGTGTCCGACACCGGCAGTGGCATTCCGGCGGGCGACCTCCCGTACGTGTTCGACCGTTTCTGGCGGGCGGAGAAGTCCCGCAATCGCAGCACCGGCGGCAGCGGCCTCGGCCTGGCGATCGTCCTCAAGCTCGCCGAGGCACACGGCGGCACGGTGGACGTGGCGAGCACGGAGGGGGAGGGGGCCACCTTCACCCTGCGGCTGCCGACAGCCGAGTCACGGAAGCCGGAGGGCCCCGGTCGACCCTGATGGGATGACGACAGCGCACTGACAGTTTCCGCACAAGTGGCCGTCAGGGTGAAGCCATGCCCGGAACCTGGTGCGGATCAGCAACCAGGAACGACCAAGCCGGGCTGGAACTGGAGCCCTCACATGTCCCGCCGTCTCACCCCGCGCCCGCTGCGTATTGCTGTCCTGACCGGCGTCGCGGCCGGCGCGCTGCTCGTCCCGGCCACTGCGGCCTTCGCCACCGATCAGACTCCGACGCCGGGCGCGACCGACTCGACCTCGGCCGACAAGGAGGCCGTGGCGAAGAAGAAGGCCGAGGACGCCAGGACGCTCAAGGAGGCCGAGGCCCGGAAGGCCGCCGAAAGCCAGAAGGCCGGAGGCAAGGACTACCCGCGTGGCGGTGTCGCCGCGGGCGAGGCCCCCGCCCAGGACGACAACACCGGCACGCTCATCGGTTCGGCCACCGGCGCGCTGCTGCTCGCGGGCGTCGGCACCTACATACTGCGCCGCCGCACCACCGCCCGCCGCGAAAGCTGACCCGGCAGCACGACCTCTCGTACGAAACGGTGGCGCCGCCCTTCACCAGGCGGCGCCCTGTGCGTTCCGGCGAACCCTCGCACCCTGTTCTGGAGCCCGAGTTGCCCCCTGCACACCGTCCGGCCCTGTCCCGGGCCCGCCTCGCGACCCTCACCCTGTTGACCCTCGTCACCCTGCTCACCGGATGTTCGTCCGGCCCCGACCCGATGGTCCGGGTCGCCCCAACCGCCCCCGCCGCCGCGTCGGGCGCTCCGAAGTCCGAGCGGCCTGCGGCCGACGCTCCGGCGGCCCCTGCCAAGGTGGCCGTTCTCTCTGTGGGGATCACCAGTTCGCTGATGGAGTTGGGCCTCAACACGGACCGGACGGTCCAGGTCCCGCCGGCCGAGGAGGGGATGACCGCGGGCTGGTACACGGGCGGTGTGGTGCCCGGTGAGATCGGCGCGGCCGTCATCATCGGCCACAACGACACCCGCTTCGGCGAGGCCGTCTTCCACGACCTGAAGAAGATCAAGGAGGGTGCGGACATCACCGTCACCGACAAGACGGGCAAAGCCCTCCACTTCACCGTCACGGCCACGGAGAGCGTTGCCAAGAACGCCTTCCCGACGGAGAAGGTCTACGGGCCGACCCAGGAACGTGCTCTACGGCTCATCACGTGCGACGGCGACTTCGACGCGCAGGGGCACCCTGTCGACAACCTCATTGTGTACGCGACAGCGAGCTGAGGGCCGTAGGCGTGTCCGTTTCGCCCTGTCGTCACGAGTAACGTCCGCAGCTCAATCGTCAGACGCCGACGCCACCCCACCACCCCCGATGGGGCTGCTCAAAGCCCTCTTCGGCCGCCCCGACAAGGACACCCCACCCCGGCCCCCAGCCGGGCTGGAAGTCACACCACCATGTCGCGCGCCTGCCGATACCGGCTCCGCGCCCGTATCGCTCAGGAGCAGTACAGCCGGTCTCAGCGCACGGGATGCCGCCACACACCGACGGCGCCGCGGGCGGCGTCGGCGCCGGCTTCCACGATCAGTCCCGGTTGGATCGGCAGACTGCGAGCCGGCTACCGGCCGGCAGCTCAGTGGACGCGGACGGGCCGCCCGCTCCAGGTATGAGCGCGCGGCCTGTCCGCCCTGTGGGGCCTACTTGAACCAGTACTTGACGCCGTGGTGGTGGGAGCAGGTGCCCTGGGAGTGCCTCGAGTAGGACAGGGAGGCGTCCTTGCACTTTGCGGTTTCGGTCTTGTTCTGGGGCCTTTGGTGGTGGGTCCAGCCGCACATCCCGGTCGTGTGGTGGACGCAGTGGTGGGCCGTGTTGGTGGACGGCAGCGTTGCCGCTGCCGAGGCGGCCGGTGCGCTGAAGACGAGGCCGGCGACAGCGACCGCGACGGCCGAGGCGGCAAGACGTGCGAACAAGGAATCCCCCTTGGAATGGTGCGAGTTGCGACGTGACTTTATCGGTGTTTGTTGAGATTTCCGGCAAGTATCAGGAAGTCCTCACCCGGCTCGGTTGCCGGCCGGGGGTCACGGGCCGACCTGGAGGTGTGGCCCGGCAGAGAGCATCTCGGCCGCACATGGCCGGGTGATCCTGACCTGGCGGCAGGCGGGGCAGGTCACGGGCTAAGGCGTTGGCGCATGTCGAGGTAGCAGCGTAGCCGTACACCGGGCTGCCCGGGATCGCGGGTCGTGCGTTCCACCGAGGTCTCCGCCCACATTGTGGCCAGGGCCTCTTGGAAGGCGAAGGCGGTCTGGTCGTCGGCGGCAGCCACGTCGACCACGACCAGACCGGACTCCGCTACGTGTACTTCGTTGAACGCTTCCACACCCGGCACGACGCCCCGCCACGGCCAGCAGGTTCTCCCACACGGGCCAGTTCACCCGACCGGCCCACATCGGGCCGTGGAGACGCCGGAGACCACAGGCCCCATACCGAGCGTACGGGCGCGGGTGGCCGGCCAGGCGATTACGCAACTGAGGCTTCCCTGCCCGCGTATTGACGCGTCGGGTTGGATGCCAAGGACATCGCTCTGCTGTCCTCGCAGGGGCCCGTCGTTCCTCGCAGCAGTCGGGGCTGATCCGCCGCCTGCGTGGCCGGAGCCGTTCTGCGAGCCGCTGTTCGCCGAACTGCGCATCACCCTGCAGCAGTGGCCGTACGTATCCGGCGCTTCCCACCGGCTGTCCTTTGCGCTGTAGACGGTTCCGCCGCCGTTGGCCCGGGTGCGGTGGGGGTGGGGGTGTCGCGGGGGCGCGGTCATCAGGCGGCTTCCTGTTGAGGCGGGCCCGGACCTGCGGGCCTCCCCGCTCACGTCGCGATCCACATCCCATGTCAATGCTGAGCCCCCTTTCGCCAGGAGTGTCGGGCATTACGCAAGCACGGTCAGAGCCCCCGAACACCCTGTCGCAGAAGCCCTGTTGAGGGCATGTTGTATGGCTTTGATCACTCTCGGGCCGGGCGCACAGGACGCCACGAGAGCACCGGGTTGCTAGGTTGGCCGCGACCATGATCATCAGGGGGTATTTGTGGAATCGGTCAGATGGGCTCTGCCTTCTGTCGTCAGCATGCTTGCCGTGCTGCTTTCACCGGCGACGGCCGTCAGCGCCAGTGCGCCGGATCCGTCCGACATCGTGTACACGGCGACCTACACGCTGCTGGAAGATTCGGGCCCTGCCCCGCACGGCGCCCCGGCCGCAGCGTCTTCCAGTGGCAGTGCCGCAGGTCCGAGGCCTCCTTGCGGGGACTTCAACTACCATGATGTGACCCACGGTGAGTGCATCACGCACGGCAACAGCGCCGGCAAGCCCGAGTGGGTCAAGAACCACTTCGCCCTGTGCCGCCGCGGCACCCTCCAGGTCGTCGGTGTCGACGTGGAGAGCGGCACTCCTGTCGGCACCCTCACCTACGTCGAGACGATCATCGGGTACGCCTTCCAGGGCGAGCGGTCCGTCCTGTTCGAGCAGTACATCGAGAAGATCAACACCACCGGCACCATCAAAGACACGACCACGTTCTTGATCAACCGGTGGAACCAGTCGAGTGCCACAGGCGCCGTTCTGCACAAGGGGCAGAAGCACGGGGGCGTCACGCAGGTCTCGGGCGTCTTCCGCGGCGAGGTCGGCGCAGCGCAGGAGGACGCCAGCATCAAGGGCTGGAAGAGGGAGAGCAGGGAGCTGCTGACCTTCGACGAAGACGCGGCCTCCGATAACGGCCGCGACAAGGTCCACACCTACGACTTCGTCCCGGCCACCTTCTTCATCGCCCAGGGCAACAAGAACGTCCAGCCGGCCGAACCCAAGATCAGGGTGCGGTTCGACAGCGCCCCGTACCTGACTTACAAGAAGGGCAGCATCTTCACCAACGTCCGCTCGACCATGGACTATGACCGCAGTGACCCCGTGGTCAACGAGACAGCTCAGCACATCTGGGACGCCCAGAATCATCCGGCGACCACGATCCCCGCCAAGACGGGCAAGAAGATCCCCGGCGCCCCCACCACGACGCCATTGCACCGGATCTACTACGACGCCGCGCTGCGCAGGCAAAACCGTGACACCGCGCGGGCGGCGTGCCAGGCCAAGTGGCCGAACTACTCCGCCAGCGGCAAGGACTGCGACGAATACCCGTTCAGCACCACGAAGGAAGGGGCCAAGAACGCGAACGGCAACTACTCGGCCCGGGCCCTGGACGGCACGGACTACCAGAAAGCGGGATCACGGCTCGCCACCTGGTACAACGACGACCGGATCCTCGACGGTGACGCCTTCTACGTCAAGGTGAAGTAACCCCGCACGAGCGGGGCGGTCCGCCTGCAGCCCGCCCCCGCTCAGCGCCTCACGGCGACAGCTGGATCACGAAGCGTTTGAAGAACCGATAAGCCTCCAGTTCCTCCTGCGCGTCCTCTTCCTGCGGGCCCGCCCAGACACGCACCCGATAGGGTCCGGGCGAAGTGAGGACGGCCTCGTCCCCGGCCGGTTCCCGCATCAGGTTGACCAGCTGGATCCGCCCGGACTCGAAAGACACGGAGGCCACTTCCCCGATCGCCCTGAACCCCTCCCCGACCGGCCTGCCGGGCACCGAATCCCAGACCTCCACCCGGACCCTGGCCAGTTGGTCTTCGAGATCCGACGCGACCACCACGGAGTCTTCATGGACCAAGAACGCAGAGTTGCCAGGAATCCGAGCGAACGGCTCCTCGTTCCCCGGATCGTTGTCGATCAGAGCGAACAGGTGCCGCTCCACCAGCACCACCGCCTGAAAAGAGTCAACCAGTCCCACCGCATGCCCTCCACCTGTTGTACAGAGCGCCAGTCCCAAGCCGGGCACGCCACCAGGACCTACCAAGGTGAGACGCTACCCGCGCATCTCGTGCGGGCGAACCCTCAAACAACCGGACCCGCCCGGCAGTTCAGCGACGGCGATTCTCCTTAGACCAGTCCCGGAGCAGGTCGGCGCGAGTTTGTCTGCGCGGGCACGGCCTGCAGGAGCGTCGCGCACACGGTCGGTTCGGCGGCAAGGCCGGCAGGGCTCCCCAGGACGGGGAAGACGCCGCGAACGCGGACTCACTCCCGGCCCTCCAGCAGGTCCAGTCCCGGCAAGGACAGCGCCAAGCGCATCTCCCCGCTGCGTAGAAGTTCGGGAAGCGTGAACTTGTTGTCCAACGTCCAGCTTCGAACCGCCGAGGGTCGCAGGACTGCGGGGCGGGGGCGTGCGAGCAGGGCTCCGCGGACGGCCGTGAGCTGGCCAATCCCAGCACCGCGTATGCGCAAGAGGACGGATGCGGCGTACTGCTCGCCGAAGTGCCGCTGGCGTAGGCGCCGTGATGCCACCGAAGACGCGTGACGCAGCCGAACGGCTCTCGCTGTACGCGTCATCTGTGACGGCTGAACACGCTCCCGGCGCGCCCCACGCGCACAGCGTCCTGGGATCCGAGAACGGAGCACGCGACGAGTAGTCGGCCGTCGCGCCCTATTGCGCAGCGGCACTGCGCAACTTGCTGGGACTGCGCAGTGTCCCGCTGCCGCGGCCGGCAACGAACTCACGACGAAGAATTTCCCCGGCGATACCGCATGCAGTACTTCGCCAAGAAGAGGTGACCATGCATCTGCCGTGGGCAGCCGTTAAACGGGCTCGGATGGCCGCATGGTCAACGGTACGTGCCGTATGCGGTACGCATGGCCGGACCGAGGGGTGAGCCGATGGGAATGGCGACCGGACCGCAGGGCACTGCTCGGGGCGGTCTGCAATCCACGCCAGGAGAGGGGTTGAACCTTGCCAACGCCTCGTCGATTTGGATCTAGGGTCTGCTGCTCAGGCGATAGACGGCCGACCTTCGACCCGGGGCGGGCTGCTTACCCAGGTTTCGCCACCCTATGGCGCCCAGAACGGGGAACAGAACCAGGACGGCCAACCAGCCCACTTTGGGCAGTAGTCGCATGCGCGCCGCGGGGGTCCTGACGCAGTCGACCAGGGCATAGACGTACAAAGCAGCAATTATCACGTAAATCGCGTAGACCAACATCGAGTCACCTCATGTGCAAGGGCGAACGCCCCGTCCGCGTGCGACTCGGTCCGGCCCCACTGACGGATGATATTAACGGGCGCCTCGCAGCTATCGGGCATCTCGCACGCTGCGTGGTCACCCTCGATCAGGATTCACTTTGGCAACATGCCCTAGGCGGACCCACCGCAGCGGATGTTCCGCTGTCGCGATTGTCCGCCTCGGCCAGAGGGGAAGCGCTGCGCCGACCAGGGGAACGGCTGAGCGAACGATCCGAAGTCCCGCCAACCCGCCCTGACCAGGTGATCAGCACCTCCTGCATGCCGGGGAACCCCCCCGCCGGGGTCGTGCTCACCATTTGGCATGGGTTTGACATGACCTGAATGCGAACACGTGATGAGCTATCAGTCGATTGTTCGTTGTTTATCAGTTTTCGGGCGTTACCTGCCAGACGTGGCTCTGCCGGGAGGCGGGCGGACGGTCCGGTGGGGTGTTGAGGGGGTGGAAACCGCTTGCACCACGATGATCAAAGGGTGGGTGCATCCGCCCGCGAACCGGGGGTTACGGCCTGTTGGGTTCGTTGGGTGGTGCAGTTGAGGGTCACGGAAATGTCTGCATACAGCAACACGAAACGGCGCAACTCCCATCGAGTCGGTCGGGCGGGGCAGGCTGTGGGTTCTCGGCAGCAGCCGGGATCCGCACACCGCCCGCCTCCGGCCGTTCAGGTCGGTCGTGATGCGGGCCCGTACCTCAAAGGGGAGCACTGTTGATGTCCTCTCGTTCGATCTCCCGCATCGCCGCCGCGACGCTCGCCGCGGGTACCGCGCTCGGTGCGTCCGCGCTGCCGGCCTCCGCGCAGACCAGCCCCCATCACGCGGCCGCGTACCGCTCGGGTGTGGTCATCAGCGGCGTGCAGTACGACTCCCCGGGCTTCGACGACCGCTCCAACTACTCCCTGAACCGGGAGTGGATCGACGTCACCAACACGTCCCGCCGCAGTGTGAACCTGGACGACTGGACGCTGTCTGACGAGGACGGCCACACCTACACCTTCGACCACTACCGCCTCGGCGGGCGTTCGACGGTCCGTGTGCACACGGGTATCGGCCGCGACACCTATCGGGACGTGTACCAGGACCGCCGCAACTACGTGTGGGACAACCGCTCCGACACCGCGACGCTGCGCAATGACCGCGGCCGGTTCGTCGACGAGGTCTCGTGGGGTGGCCGTCACTTCCGTGACCGCGATGGCTGGCGCTGGGACGACTTCGGCAGCCGACGCTTCCGTGACGGCCGGCGCCTGGGCGACCTCGGTGGCCGTCACCACCGTGACCACAATGGAGCGCACCACGGCGGCCAGGGCGGAGCACCCCGAACCGGCGGCCACCAAGGCCACCAGGGCCAGGGCGGCCAGCACCAGGGCGGCCAGGGTCAAGGCGGCGGCCAGCACCATGGCGGCCAGGGCCAGGCCGGTCAGGGCGGCCAGGCTGGCCAGGGTCAGAGTGGCCAGGGCCAGGCTGGTCAGGGTGGTGGTCAGCACCAGGGCGGCGGCCAGCACCAGGGCGGCCAGGGTCAGAACGGCCAGGGCCAGGGCGGTCAGGGCGGCGGTCAGCACCAGGGCGGCCAAGCTGGTCAAGGTGGTCAGGGTCAGGCCGGTCAAGGAGGCCAGGCTGGCCAGGGTCAGAGTGGCCAGGGCCAGGCCGGTCAGGGTGGCGGTCAGCACCAGGGAGGCCAGGGGCAGAGTGGTCAGGGTGGCCACCACTGATCCCGTGTTCCGGGTGACCGTGGAACCGGTCACCGGCTGAGTTCTGTTTCGCGGCGCGCAGCGGCTTGTCCGGCTTCTGCGCGCCGCTGCGCGTGATCGGCGTCCGTACGGTCCTCGCCGGCTCGACGTTTCGTCAGCCCATAGCGATCTGGGGTGAGGTGAGGGCCTGAAGCCAGAAACCAGCCCGGGCCCTCGCCCCGTCCACGGGCTGTAGGGGACCCGTGTGCGGTGTCGGTTCAACGACAGCCGTTGCGGGCAGACACGCCGCGCCGGCTTGAGGCCCGGTCGCCAAGCCGGCGTCCGGAGCTTCCTGGTGACAGTTGCCGCACCTGTGTCGTCGGCCCGTCGTTTTCCCCAGGTGGCCGGAGCATGTGATACCTCCTGTGTGACTCCTGTCCTGTCCGCGAACCGGGTGGTACCGGTCAGAGCCTCCCGCAGTGTCCGGCGCCGCGGCGTGGAGCCTGACGGACTGTGATGCCGTTGCCGGGTACGAAGTGCCGTGGGCGGACGTCGCGACCGTCCGTACGGATGTCTATCCGAAGGACGAGGCGTCGGAGGAGTCCGGCGAACTGACACGCCGGCGGACTGGGCCGGCAATGCTCGGCCCCTCGGGCCGGGGCAGATGGCGGTCCCCCCACTGCTGCAGCGCCCCCAGTACGACCTCCAGCTCACGGCCCGCATCCGTGAGGTGGTACTCGTAGCGCGTACGGCTGCCGGGTTCCTAATAGGGCTCCCGGTACATGACCCCAGCCCCCACGAGCGTCCCCAGTCGGCGACTCAGTACGTCCGCCGCCAAACCCAGGGCAGTCCCGAAGTGTACTACGGAATCGGTGTTCTCGATCTGCTGGCCGGTCCCACGCAGGCGGTGGAGTCCCTGTCGGACCAGCGATACCGGACTGCCGGGCGTTCTGCGGGTGGTACACGCCGTCAGGTCGCTCAGGGTGGAAGTGCCCGGTGACGGACTTCGACGCCATCGATGCCCTGCTCGCTGCGGCCAGGCAGGAAGTACCCCTGCTCCTCTTCCCGCAGTTCACGATGCCCTGAAGCTGGGTGTTGATCGGCTTTACCGTTCGGCTGAGTGTCGATGGACGCCGAACCGAGCGGCAGTCGGAGGGATCGTCAGGCGGCTGCCGCGAGGGGAGTTGGGACCGCGTCGGTTCCGGTTTCGTCGGGGCAGGCCGGCGGGTCATGAGGGTGATGAAAGCCCACTGGATGTGGGCTTCGGCGTGAGGCATGAGGCGTTCGTAACTGAACCTTGACCGATTGCCATTGAAGTCTGACCGGGCGCGGCTGGGCGTGGATCCGGGATCGGAAGGTCCGGCCGGGTACCGAGGCCATTGGCCGATGGTGTGGTTACGGAGAAGATTCCTTCGAGGGTGTGTCGATCGGTGGGTCTCACGATCGACGCTCAGGCAGAGGCGCGATCGAAAAGCCCGTAGCTCTGTGATCAAGGAGTTTTGCCCACGCGTCGAAGGACTTCTTTACCGTTCCAGAATCTCGCCGACTGACTTGCCGAGGAGAAAACATGCAGATCCGCGCACGTATGAGCATGAGCGCCGATGGCTACGTGACCACGCCGAGCGGGTGGCCCGCACTGACGGCCGATCCCGCGTTCGTCTCCGGTGAAAGCCACGGCATTCGGGAGTTCCTCGCAGGGTGTGAGGCGGCGCTCATGGGGCGCACCACCTTCGAGCCCGCGCTGACCAACGACCGCTGGCCCTGGCCGGATCTCGACGTGTTCGTGCTCGGCTCTCACCGTCCGGCCGGTACACCTGACCATGTCGTCACCGACAGCGATCCCCTGCGCCTGCTGGAGAAGCTCCATGCGGCCAACCGGGGTGGCGACATTCACCTCATCGGAGGCCCGCGAACAATCGGGGCTTTCCACACTCTTGACGCACTCGACACCCTGGAACTGGTCGTTGTGCCCATGCTGTTCGGCAGCGGGATGCAACTGACACCCGTGCTTGATCCCGGTACTGGGCTCACCTTCGAGCGCGAACGCGCCCTCCCCGGCGGTTCAGTGGAGATCGTGTACTCCTGCCGGGGCCGCCGCACTCCACTTCCGGACCAACCCGACAGCCAGCGCTGACCCGTCTGTGTGATGCCGTGGCTGTGGTGGTTGCGGCGTTCTGTGTTCGGGGGAGCGGAGCGTCAGCCCCACATGCCGACGTTCTTCTGCTCCGCGGGCTGGTAGTTGTCGAGCCGGTAGCCGAAGACCGCGCCCCGGGTATCGCCCATGAAACAGCCGCTCAAGGCCATCAACGTGCTGATCGTTCCGGCCGCCAACCACCGGCGTTTGGCCTGCAATTGAGGTCCCACCCGTTCCCCGAGGGCGGCCTCGGCCCGGCCCAGTCGGGCAGGGGCGACGCCGCGGCTGAAGTAGTCGCGCGGGAGGTGCCGGCCGTGATTGTCCCCCCGCCCGGCACCGAGCCGGGCGGGCGTTTCCGGATCGTTGCCGGCGCCGCGCCCGTCTCCAACGGGGTCTGATCAGGTACTCGGCAGCCACCGCGTCCGGGCTGCGGTTCACGTCGATCTGCCCGCCCGGCTGGTAACGCGCCAGGATCGACAGCGCGTACAGCACTGCCCACCAGGCCCGGCAGCGGGTGGATTCGCCGTTGGTCGCCGTCCCAGCAGACGTGCAGGATCGGGCTGTCGCCCGTCAGGTTCCGGCCCTTCCACGGTGCGATCTGCTCGAACCTCTCCGCTGCGGCGCCGTCGCGCTCCTCGACCTTCCAGATGAGCCGGCAGCCGATCGTGCCCTGTCGCTCATCGCGGCTGTCCAGCCAAGCCCGTTGCCGCCGGTGTCGGTGCTACCTGCCGATGTGGATGTGGGATGCCCATCGGCTGGGCAGCAGCGGCGCGTCGGCGCGCAGCCGCAGGACGGCGGCGTGCAGGGCCCTGGCGGGGCAGTGCCGGTCGCCGGTGTGGAACAGGCGCGCCGCCTCGGCCGCCGTGGAGTCCTCCACGGGCCACAGCGTCGCGACGACCTCGGCGAAGCCCGCGAGGTGGAAGGCGCCGCCCGGGTGCACCGCCTCGTCGGGCAGCGTCCCGCCCGCCGTTGCGCATGCCGACAGGTAGCAGAACTCGCCGTGCGCGAGCCGGAGCCGGGAGATCTCCGCGACGGTGACCGGCTGATCGTGCAGGATCAGGTGGCTGCCGTGCGGTCCGGTCGGGTCGGCGATTGCGTGGCAGGCGAAGTGCACGCGGGCCCGCCCCGGCAGCTCGGCCAGCAGCCGCACCCGGGTGGCCTGCGGGCCGGTGAGCAGCAGCGTCCCGGGGCCGTAGCGCTCGGTGGCGACCCGCGCCTCGTCGAGCGCTCCGTCCAGCGGCGCGAACCCCGGGGTCTCGGGCAGCGCCACCACGAGCGCGGCTCCGCCCTGCATGCGGGCCTCCGCACGGCCCGCCGTTCCGCCGGCGACCGCGGCCAGCGCGGCGACGGTGGGCGTGTGGGACGGCACCGCGCGGTCCAGCACCGAGCCCGACTCCCCGCCCGCCGCGTGCAACGGCAGCCCCGCGAGCGGCCCCGTGGCCGACAGCCAGATCCGCGGCAGCCTCTCTTGGGGGGCCTCGCCCGCGCGCCCGCCCGCGGAAAGTGCCCCGAGGGGCGGAGCCTGCGCGACGACGGTCGGCGTGCCGGAGCCGGCCCCGGCGGAGGGTCGTTGGGGGGCGACCGCGGACGGTCGGGAGCCGACGGCCGGGGGGAAGGCGGCAGCGAGGGCGGGGCCCAGCGCCGTGGCCCAGAGCCAGTCGAGGGTCTGGGCCAGTGTGGACTGGGCGGTCAGGCGGGTGGTCAGGGAGGAGGCCGGGGACTCGGCGACGCGCAGCGCGGCGGAGAAGGCGGCAGCGCGGGACGCGGCCTCCTCATGGGTGAGGGCCGGCAGGGGGACGGCGGTGACGCCGTGGCCGGTGAGGACCAACGCGTCACAGCGCAGCGCACTGGTGTTGACGGTGACGACCGGGCCACCCGCCGCGGCCCGGCGCAGGAAGGCCAGCCGCGGCGGGCGCAGGAAGTCCTCGAGGCCGGGCAGCCTGCGGGCCAGCTCGACGACGGCGTCCCACTCCTCGGCCAGCCGGTGCCGGTCGTCGCCCGGGTCGACGCCGGAGGAGGCCGGGCGGGTCAACGCGTCCCGCAGGGCGGCGAGCCGCGCCGCGAGCTGCGGGGCCGCCTCGCGCAGCGCCTCCTCCTCGCCGCGCAGGCCGACCGAGCGGGGCAGCAGGATGCCGCGGCCCTGCTCCAGCTGCTCCAGCGCCCGCCCGGCCGCGCCCGGCCCACCCGCCTGGAGCACGGTGGCAGCCGCGTCCGCGGCCAAACCGTCGCCGTGCCGGGCCAGTTGGCGCTGCGACTCGCTGCCGTGCAACTGCCTCGGCACGGCCTGCGGCAGCAGCGCAATCGCCCGTGCGTACGCCTGGGCCGCCTCGTCCCAGCGCCCGACGGCCGCCGCCCGCTCGGCCGACGAGCGGTGCAGGAAGATCAGCTGGCCCGGTGTGCCCACGGCGACGTCGGCCGCCTCGCGGGCCAGGACGTACGCCTCCTGCAGCAGCCCGGGGCCGCCGGCGGCTCGATGCCGTTCGACAAGGGCCAGTGAGAGGTGGGAGAGCAGCGTGGAGCGGACCGCCTGTGTCCGACCGGTGATGGCGACGGCCTCGCGCAGCAGGTCCACCGCCTCGTCCAGGGCCGCCGACCGCCCCTCGATCCGGGCGAGTTCGCGCAGGCACCGCGCGAGGTTGTTGAGGAAGCCGGACCGCCCCGGGTCGTCGGCCCGGTTCACTGCGATCGCCCTGCGGTGGGCTGCGACGGCCTCCCGCAGCGGCTCGGCGTCGGCGGGGCCGTGCTCCCCGCCCGGGTCTGCACCCGTCAGCAGCATGTTGCCGAGATGGGTGAGGGCGGTGGGGAGATCCGCGGGATCGCCGCCCGCGGCCTCCCTGACGGCGACCGCCTCGCGGTACAGCGCGAGCGCCTCGTCGCGCACGCTGAGCCGCCCGTTCCTGAGGAACTCCGCCTCCAGCACGTCCGCGTGCTCGGCCACCACCGAGCCGTAGCTGTACTCGGGCAGCGGCCGGGGCTCGGTCCGCACAATCTGCACCGCCTCGTCCAGGGCCGCGCCGTCACCGGTGCCCGAGTAGCGCTTGCGCAGCAGGCCCGCGAGCCTGGACCGGCGGTCGGCGCCCTGCGGCGCCCCGGGCAGCGTGGCGCGCACCGCGGTCCGGCACGCGTCGACCGCCGCGTTGAGGTCGGCCAGGTCGCCGGCGGCGGCGTACCGCGACGACAGGTACACCGCGGACTCGTAGTGCCAGTCGGCCAGCCACTCGCTGTCTGGCGCGGCGTGCCGCAGTGCCTCCCGCATGCCGGCGACCGCCTCGTCGATGTCCTCGCGGTCGCCGGAGTGCCGGAACTGGTCCGCCAGCACGCGGGCCTGGTTGGAGACGGCGTGCGCCCAGCGGTCGCCGGCGGCCGGGATGAGTAGCAGCAACTCCCGTCCCCAGCGCACCGCTTCAGCGAGCGTGCCGGGCTCGCCGTTGCTGCGGTAGGCCATCTGGAGGCAGACAACCAGCAGCTGCACCGCCGCAACCCGGTCCGGGTGGTGGCGCGGTGTGAGCGGCACGAAGGCGCGCAGCGCGGCCGCGTCCTCGTAGGGCCTGCGCCCCTGCGGGTCGAGCCCGCGGACTGCGTCGGCGAACCGCGCGGACAGCGCCACCGGCGACCGCAGCCCGGCCAGCACCCGCCCGCGCGTCGCGCGGGACAGCCGCGGAATCTCCCGGCGTCGCCCGGACCTCACGGCCTCCAGTAGGGCGGCGGCCCGTGGCGGTACGGCGTCTGGCTCGGAGGCGTACACGCTGGCCAGCGGGTACAACGACGCCTCCCACTCGGCCTCGTGGGCGTCCTCGGGGCCGGCCGCGTACTGCAGCCAGCGGGCCAGGCCGACCGCGTGCAGCGCCGCCAGATCCGGCACTCGCGTGTCGTCCATCGCCAGCACCAGGCGGGTGACGGTGCCGTCCCCCTCCAGGGCGAGCAGGGCTGCCACGCTTCCGGTGCCGCGGTGCTCCGCGATGGCCTCCCGTACGGCGCCGAGCAGCCGGTCCCGCTGAACCACGTCCATCGTGTCCCCCGTCTACGGGTCCGGGAATGATGCGGTGGCCGATCAGCGCCCGGCCGCTTTGGCAGTGTGCTGCGGCGATGCAGCCGGCTGCCCGATACTGGAGCAGCGCACGGCAGTTGCGCACGACGCCCGACAACAGCACGTCAAGCCAGCGCAGTTTCAGGCCCCGACCGGAGCACCGCATGCCGAAGACCACGCTACCGCCCGGATCACCCGACCCCGACCTGGCCGCGCTCTGCGGCGAACTCCCGGCGTTGCGACGGCATTTGCAGGGCACCGAACTCGGGTCGGTGCTGGAGGAGGGGCTCGCCGTGGTCTGCGCGGGCGGGTCGGCCGCAGACGTGCTGGTCCGGCTGGGGATCGCCCCCACGGGGCGCGATCGCCATGCCTGGGGCGGCCCTGTGACGGTCGCCGGTCTCGGCTCCGGGCACAGCCACGGTGAGCGGTACGGGTGTCCGGCCGACCGGTGCGGGCGCCAGGAGACCAGGGAACCCGGCGGGCCGCGCCCAGGCTGCGCGCTGCTCGGCTCGACCATGCGTCTGTTGGAGGACTGACCTATGGGGTTCCGCGGGTGATGCCGATCCTGGGCGACCTCGGCCGCCAACTTGTACAGCGCTGGGCCGCTTTGCTTGCGCTGCCCGGGCTGCTGCTGGCCGCCGCCGCGATGGCGGGAACCGCCCTCGGCCAGCGGCACCCGTTCGACCGCGGCCGGCTGGCCGACCGGGCCGATCAGGCCGCGCGGTCCTTCGCCGACCGGCCGCCGTCGGTACAACTGCTGCTCGTCGCCGCCCTGCTGCTCGCGGTCGCGGCGGCGGGCGTCGTCGTGGAGGCGGCGGCGGGAGTGACGCTGACCGGCTGGCTCGGGCCGTGGCCGCGGGTGCTCAGCGGTCCGGGCCGGTGGCTAACGGATCGCCGCGAGACCCACTGGTTGGCTGCCCAACAACGGGTGTCAGCCCTGGAGTCGGCGTATCCGGCGCCGCGTGCGGCGGCGGAGCGGCGCGAGATCGACGAGGCCGCCGCCGCCCGCGAGGCGATCGCCCCGGCGCGCCCGGCCCGCCCCACCTGGATGGGTGACCGGGTCGCGGGAGCCGACATACGGGTGCTCAACCAGTACGGTCTCGACCTCGCCGCCGTGTGGCCGCGGCTGTGGCTGATTCTGCCCGACGAGGTCCGCACCGAGGTCGCGGCGGCGCGCACTCGTATCGAGGAGGCGGCCCGACTCGCCACCTGGGCAGTGCCGTTCGTCCTGGTGGCGGTCGTGTGGTGGCCGGCCGCCGTGATCGCCGCGGTTCCCGCGCTGTCCGGTTGGCGCCGGGGCCGGGCGGCGGCGGCCACCTACGGACTGCTGTTGGAGTCCACGGTGGACGTCCACGCCGGCGCTCTGGCGACACGGCTGGGCGAGGATCCCGGGCTCCAGCTGGAGACGGGCAGGGCGCTCACCCGGCGGCTGAAAAAGGGAAGTTGACCTCCCGGGCTTATCTCCTCCCGCCGGTCCCGCCTGTCCCGCCGGCCGGGGGTCCGGGCGGCGACCAGCGGCCGGTGACGTCGAGGCCGTGACGGGCCGGTTCAGTTGGCCGGCGGCGTCCAGACCGTGACGAGACGGTTCAGCACGTCGTGCAGCTCCGCGCTCCCCGTGATCACGCTGACCGTCTTGCCGTCCTCGTCCCGCTCGTCGACCCGGAGGCCAGACAGCCGGCCGTGGTGCCAGTGGAACAGCAGGTCGCTGAAGCCGTGAGGACCGCACAGCCGGGGCAGGACCCGCTGCAGCTCCATGATCCGCACATACGTGTTCGCGTCGACCATCGGGTGCACAATCAGCAGATTCTCGCCCGGCATCGCCACGATGCAGCCGTCCGGGGCCGCGGCGCCGGTCAACTCGTCGGCCCGCAGCAGCTGCGTGGCGGTCCAACTGCCGCCGCGGACCTGCCAGACGGGGCCGGCGCCCGGCTGGAAGAGGGTGGTCTCGACCGACTCGCGGCGCAGGTTGTGCAGGGCGACGGACCACAGCTCCGCGGGGTCGGCGTTCCACCGGCGCACCTGACCGGTGCGGACGAACCAGCTGCCGTTCGGTGTGCGTACCGTCAGCACCACCAGGAAGCCGCCGTCCAGGTCGCGGACCAGGAAATCCTCACGGTCGGCCAGTTGGTCGGCCCGCCGCAGCCGCGGCAGCAGCTGGGGACGTACGCCCTCCAGGCCGCCCGCGAACACCTCGGCTTCCTGCGAGGTCGGGGGCGACTGTGCGGGTCCTGCGGACGGCCCGGGTCCGGGTAACGCTCCGGCGGTGGACTGCGGCTTGCGTCGGAAGAGCGCCATGCCATGAGCCTACCCAAGCCCGACCATCTGCCAGGCCTGGAGGTCGCCGCCCGATACCGGCCCAGCCGGGACGGCCTCGACATCGGCGGGGACTGGTACGACGCCTTCATGATGCCCGGCGGTGCAGTGGCACCGGAGATCGGAGACAGCCAGGGACACGACGTGGACGCCGCAGCCTTCATGGGACAGGTACGCACTTCGATCCGGGCGATCGCGCCGCGCGAACCCGAGCCGGCAACCGTGCTGACACGCACCAACGAACTCCTCGTCACGATGAACCCGGCACGATTCGCCAGCTGCACCATGCTCTACATCAGTCCGGACGAAGGACAGGTCATCGGCACCAGCGCCGGCCATGTGCCCTTGTTGTGCGCCCGCAAGGACGGCAGCAGCGAGGTCCGCGAACTGCCGGGTGGTCCCGTGTTGGGAGTCGTGGCGGGCACCGACTACCGCGAGGAGACCTTCACGCTCGAGGAGGGCACAGCACTGGTCATGGTCACTGATGGCGTGGTCGAGGGACCGGGCCTCACGTTGGACGACGGCCTACAGAGGGTCGGAACACTCGCTGCCCAGGCCCTCCACAACGGCTTGAACGCCGAGGCGATCGCAGACCGAATCCTTGACGCCGCGGTCGCAGTAGACCACCTCGACGACGTGGCCGTGCTGGTCATCAGACGAGTGTGACTGCTCAAGCGGTGGGACGGACACGACTGCCTGGCCCTCCCGGTGGTGGGCCACGTTGGAGTCGATGTTCGGCGCCCGCCGGCTGACTGCGTCATGGACGCAAGGGGCGGTCCGCTGTGGTCGGCCTATTGCGCACCCGGCTGCGCAGCGTCTCAGTCGGAGGTGTCGTCCGGCTTGCTTCTGGTCGGCAGAAGCTGCAGGTCTCGATGTACTCGGTATCCCGGATGGCGACACGGTACTGGCCTGCGGAGATCGGTGACGTCTTCCGGCTGGCCATGGTGCAGCTGTCGACGTGGAGGACCCCGGGCCGCGGGTCTTTGGGATGGCTTTTGATCTCCAGCATGTAGCCGTCCCCCACCCCGGTAGGGCCACTGGGAGATCGTTCTGAGGGGAACGGCGCCGGCGTCAGGGCTGGCCGCAGCTGCGGCCGTGTGGACCGTGCCGGTCGGCCTGCGGTCTGGAGGGCGCGCTGCACCTCCTCGCGCTGCAGACGGAGGTAGGTGCGGATGGTGTCCGTGTCGGCGAGCTGCCGGTCGAGGTGGGCGAGGATCGCGCGCAGGCGAGCGGGATCCGGAGGCAGATCGGACATGCGTTCGATTATATTCGAGCGACCGAGATCCGCAGCAGCACGGAGCTGCCGAAGACCAGCGATGGAGTGCGCGCCTGGACTCATGACATACCCGCACGGGATGGCGAGGGTCCGACAATCAGGGAGTGTTCTCTTCTTCGTTCGAAGCGGCGAGTGTTCGCCGCCCCTGGATGAGGACACCGCCATGACGACTGCAGCGCCCCCCGGTATCGGATCCGGATCCCAGCACGATGCACTGCGCCGGCTCCCAGATCGGCCTGTGTGCGGGATGCCAGCGGCAGACATGGAGCTACGGCCTCGGTGGCCTCCCGTTGTGTACCTGGTGCATGACTGATCAGCAGGCGCGGTGGGGGACTGGGGTTCGTTTCAAGAGCACCCGCGGGTAAGTCCGGTTGGCGATGGGCCACGGCGCGAGTCGGGCCGGCGCCAGTGGCGTCCACGCGGTGGGCAGATCTGCAAGCGGTCGACCGCGCGCAAATGGGCCGTGCGTTTCGTGGTGCATCGATAGGACGGCAGCGCGGTCGGGTTCCGCCACGACTGAACCGGGCACGATTCTCCGCTGGTTCTGCGGAGAATCGTGCTCAGGCGGTTCGGGGGATAGCGGGGGGCACGGCTCTTCGTGCGGGGTGGCGCAGGTGTCAGGGGGTGCCGCCTGAGAGGCGGATTACGACATGGGTGCCGGGTGTCGCCGTCCGACGTGGTCGATATAGATGAGGTGGACCTCCACTGTGCCTCGGTCTGGTTGGCGGAGGTGCTGAGGGTGGATCTCGGCAGCGGCTTTCTGCGCAGCTTGCCTCGTGGCGTGGGACGCGCTGCGGGCTCGGTCCACCAGGTAGTAGAGCCAGGTGGACGTGGAGTTCCGTGTGGGGACCGAGAAGCCGACCAGCCATTTGTCCGTGGTGGTCCCGCTCGGGATGACACCGGAGAGGCGAGGGTGGGCGGCGGGGTGTGCAGTAGCTGCCGTGGTGGGCTGCCGCGTCGTTGCCGTGCCGATCACAGAATGACTCCCTATAGGTTTGCCGTGTAAGTTGCAAATTCAACGAACCTACCTGTTAGACCGGTTTGCGTAGTGTTCTGTGACAGGGGACTGAACTGCGGAACGGGGTGTCTGTGAGGGCGCAGGGTCTGTCCTGGTACCTGGCAGTGCCCCGGGAGCGCGGGCGTGCCGGTGATCACAGGCGCTGCGGGCTCATTGCGTACAGCGGAGCCCGGCCGTGGCAGGGGGTGGTGTGGCCTGGTAGGGAGTCGACCGTTCCCCCTACCGTCTCCCATACCGATCCCCCTACCAACTCCCCTACCGGCACGTGTAGTAGCCTCACGCGTGTTCGTGCAGGTCAGCCCCCTTGGCCTGGCCCGACCGCGGGTCTCGACAACCCTCTCTCCTCTCCTCTGCGCAGCCTGTCGTCGTCCGCTCTGGAGGGCGGCGCACGGCGCCCGACCACGGCTTTGTGAGCCGGGCCCCGGGACACGGTCCCGCAGCCCGGCTGGCGCGCCGTATGGCGGGAGGTGGTCCGGCGCTGCCGTGTACAACCCGGCAATCAGCCCCGGGTCACGGGCCGGCCAGGCCGTCATTCAGTCGCCGTGTTCACCGAGGCACGGCCTGTGGGCCGGTGTCACGATGCTGCTGGGGTGCCCGTCCCGCACTGCAGGCGGCACCCCACGCCGCACACCAAGCCCGGACTGATCCCTGAACAGCCCCTGGGTCTGACATCCCCCTCGACACTCTCCTCTTCCCGTCCTTCCCAGATAGTCGGGACGGGAAGAGGAGCGCGCCTCGGGAGATCGGGGTGCCTGCAGGTGTGAGTGCGCGGCGGCCGGGGCCTCTGTGCTGGCTGCCTGCGACCGACGTGGCCCGGGACGGGGCGGGGGAGACCGACAGGCTCTGCGTCGCAGAGGGCGCGCTGCCAGCCGTGCGCGACGCGCAGTTTCTCCCGCAGGCTGTTCGGCGAGGGTCGGGTCACGGCGGCGATGCGTCCGAGGCCCGGGGCAAGATGGACATCTCCATCGGCAGAGAGGCTTACTGCGCGGCAGATTCGTGCGTAGCTTGCCTGTGTCAGCCGCGATCGCGCCGAGGAAGTCGGCATCGCGGGATTTCGGGCGGACCCACTGTCGCGGCTGCCCGACTGTCGCCAGGATGACCCCGACACCTGCTGACGAGAGGGCGTACATGGACAGCGTGGAAGTGCCCGGCCGGATATTTGACCACCTGCTCACGGGTTTCATCCGCAACGAGGCCAACGACTGCGCCGTTTACCGCGTCGAAGGTCAGAGCGCGAACCCGGGCGACGCGTTCGGGAGCGTGTTCGCCTGGCTGTGGGAGCGCGACAGGAACTCGGCCGTGGCCGCCTTCGCCGGCCTCCTGGCGGAAGCCCGGAAGCAGAGCGACGAGGGCGACGAGGTCCGACTGGAAGAGCTGATCAGGGGCTTGCGGCTCGCACTCCATCGCTCGCGGCTCGGCCAGCAGGTCGAGTTCCACGAGGTGGGACGGACGCTACGTGACCAGGTCCCCGAGCACTTCGGCGGACGCACCGACCTCTAGCGGACGGAGATACGCGGCAAGGCCCCGCCCTGGGGCCTCCGATCGGTGCAGGTTCTGTCCTCGGGCGGGGAGCTGAATAGCGGCCGTCAGATCAGCGAATGCGGGACGGGCTGCCATCGGCGGAACAAGTCGTAGATCCTGCCCCACGGCCGTACTCGACGGGCACGTCCCGCCACGGAACGCCCGTCCGGACCCGGAACCGTATGCCGTCGATCAACTGCCGCCGGAGCCAGACAGGCGGCCGCCCCGCCTTCGTCCCCGTCGGCAACAACGGCTCCAACACCGCCCACTGTTCATCAGTGAGATCACCCCGCCCCATGAATGAAGATCATTCATGGAGAAAGATCCACTTTCGATACAGGCCCTAGGAGCCGGTTGGTGAGGAACCGGAGGATGCCGGAAATGGCGCCGCGCAGGGTTGCCTCGGCCAGGGCGAAGCGTTCGCGGCGCGTCAGTGTGGTGGGCGCACGGCGGCAACTGGCCAGCTGCTGTCCACGCTGAGGCTTCCGAGGAGCGAGTTCGAGTTGCGAAGTGCCCTCGACAGTCGCAGGCATTTCGGCTGTTCATGCCATGGCGGGGTGCGGGGTCGGGGACGATGTTGCGATGAGTGGCGACACCGCAGGCGGCCGACCGAGCCCGGAGGAGAGCCGGAAGCGGCAACGGCCGCTGAAACGCGCGCGGGTCGGGTGGCCGCGGGCGCTGCGCGAGCTCAAGGACCTGTTGTACGAGGTGTACCTGGCGGCAGGTGCTCCCAGCCTGGATGAGATCGCCCAGCTGATCGCCGCCGATGACGGTCTTGCGGGAGCGCCGGGCCGGGACACGGTCCGTCGCGTGATCAGCGATGCGTCCGTACCGCCCAGCCAGGGCGATGCAGTCACTGTGGCCACGGTGCTGGCCCGCCAGGCCGTCTGGGATGCCCCGGATCTGGCGGGGCGCGTGCGTGATTTGTGGGTGCAGGCCCGGATAGCGCAGGGCCCGGGCCGCCCGATCGGCGACCTCCGCGGCGATATCCGGCTCGTCCTGGACGGAGGCCTGGGAGTCCACCCGGCACTGGACACCGACGACGCCCGCGACAAGTTCGGGATCCTGCCGACGTATCTCCCGCGGGACCACGACGCCCGCCTGAAGACGGTAGTCGACGCGGCCATAGCCGGGCGAAGCGGGATCGCGGTCCTGGTCGGGGGATCGTCCACGGGCAAGACCCGCGCCCTGTGGGAGGCAGTCCGCGGGTTGCCGGAGGGCTGGCGGCTGTGGCACCCCCTCAGCCCCACCGCCCCTGATGCGGCCCTGGCCGCGCTGCCGGACATCGCTCCGAAGACGGTGGTGTGGCTCAACGAGGCCCAGAACTACCTGGTACCCGCCCCGCTCGGTGAGCAGGTCGCGGCGGGCCTACGCGAACTGCTGAACGACCCGTCGCGGGCCCCGGTCCTGGTCCTGGGCACCCTGTGGCCCGAGCACTGGAACACTCTGAACACCACCGTCCAGCACGTGGGCGCCCGCGTGCTCCTGTCCACTCACAAGATTGACGTGCCGAAGGCTTTCACCCCAGCCGACCTGGCGGCACTCGACATCGCCGACGATGCCGATCCCCGACTCGTGCAGGCAGCCCGGAGCGCAGTCGATGCGGAGGTCACCCAGTACCTGGCCGGCGTGCCATACCTGATGGACCGCTACAGAACGGCCGAGGGTGCCACCCGGGCCCTCATCCAGTGTGCGATGGACGCCCGCCGCCTCGGCGCCGGCCTCCACCTCCCACTGGACTGGCTCGCCGGCGCCGCCCCCAGCTACCTCACCGACACCGAATACCACGCTCTCAACGCCGACTGGCTGACCAAGGCCCTCGCCTACACCACCGAGCCCTGCAACGGCATTCCCGGCATCCTCACCCCGGTCAACACCAGCGGCCCCCGCAACCAGCGCACCCGCCGCCGACCCGACCACAGTCCGCAGGCACCGCGCTACCTGCTGGCCGACTACCTTGACCAGCACGGCCGCCACCGCCGCAGCAAGAAGATCCCGCCCATCGACTTCTGGACCGCCGCGGTCACCCACGCGCACCCCGCCGACCTCGCCTCGCTCGGCCACGCCGCCTGGGCCCGTGGCCTGTACCGCGACGCCACCCAACTCCTCAAAAGCGCTACCACCCACGGAAACGCCAACGCTGCCGTACACCTCGTCAGCCGCCTGCACACCATGTATCCCGGCGATGACCATCCCGCCCAATGGGCCGCCGCGCACGTCGCCCTCAACGACCCGAGCGCCGTCACCGGGCTGCTGCGGGTCCTGCGGGAGGTCGGGGCGGACGAGCAGGTCAGCGTCTTGCTGGCCCGCGACCCAGCCGCGCACGTCGCCCTCAACGACCCGGGCGCCGTCACCGGGCTGCTGCGGGTCCTGCGGGAGGTCGGGGCGGACGAGCAGGTCAGCGTCTTGCTGGCCCGCGACCCAGCCGCGCACGGCGCCCTCAACAACTTGTCCGCCGTTGCAGATCTGCTGGAGGCGCTGCGTGAGTGCGGGGCGGACGAGCAGGTGACCGTCCTGGCTGAGCGGGCCGCCACGCTCGCCGCCCTCAGCAACCCGTTCGCCGTCGCCAAGCTGCTGTGGGTGCTGCGTGAGTGCGGGGCGGACGAGCAGGTGACCGTCCTGGCTGAGCGGGCCGCCACGCACACCCCCCTCGACACTCCGCGCGCCGTTGCAGATCTGCTGGAGGCGCTACGGGAGGCCGGGGCGGACGAGCAGGTCACTGTGGTGGCCGAGCAGGCCGCCGCGCACGCTCCCCTCAACGACCTGGACGCCGTCACCGAGCTGCTGCGGGTACTGCGGGAGGCCGGGGCGGGCGAGCAGGTCGCCATCTTGCTGGCCCGCGACCCCGCCGCGCACGGCGCCCTCAACAACCTGCACGCCGTCGCCAGGCTGCTGTGGGGACTGCGGGAGGCCGGGGCGGACGAGCAGGTCACCGCCCTGGCCGAGCGGGCCGCCGCGCACGCCGCCCTCGATAACCCGCACGCCGTCACCGAGCTGCTGTGGGGACTGCGGGAGGCCGGGGCGGACGAGCAGGTCACCGCCCTGGCCGAGCGGGCCGCCGCGCACGCCGCCCTCGATAACCCGCACACCGTCGCCAGGCTGCTGCGGGCACTGCGGGAGGCCGGGGCGGACGAGCAGGTCACCGCCCTGCTAGCCCGCGATCCCGCCAAGCACACCACCCTCAACGACCCGCACACCGTCATCGAGTTGCTGTACATGCTGCGGAGGGTCGGGGCGGACGAGCAGGTGATGGCCCTGGCGGAGCGAGCCGCTGCGCACGGTGCCCTCGATAACCCGGGCGCTGTTACCAGGCTGCTGCGGGCGCTGCGGGAGGCCGGGGCGGACGAGTACGCAGCGGTGCTGGCGGAGCGGGCCGCCGCGCACGCCGCCCTCGACAGCCCGCACCTCGTCGCCAAGCTGCTGTGGGCGCTGCGGGGGGCTGGGGCGGACGAGCAGGTCATCGTCCTGCTAGCCCGCGATCCTGCCACGCACGCCGTGCTCGACCACCCAGGCGAGGTCGCCAGGCTGCTGTGGGCGCTGCAAGGCGCCCAGGCGCACGAGCAGATCGCTGCTCTGGTGGCCCGCGACCCTGCCACGCATACGGCCGTCGATAACCCGCATGCCGTCGCCCTTTTGATTAAGGAGCTGCGAGAAGCCGGAGCGGGTGAGCAGGTCGCTGTCCTGGCCCAGCGGCTTCCTGGCGCAGGGCACTTCGGTCTGTTCCTCACTCTCGGAGGAAACCGGGAGAGATTCCGACTCGGACGTGAGCCTGATGGGAGCGCCGCCCCTTCGTGGACGTGGAACGACATGGACTGATCCAACGCGGGCCCCGGAAACAGACAGCCGAGGGGGTACGCAGGAATCCTCCTCGTTTGTCACGCCTACCAATCGCACGCAGGAGCCGCCCAACACGCTCTTTCCGCCGGGGGGTGAGCGGCTGCGGAGCTTCACCGGCGCCAGCGAGTGCCTGGCGTCGATTGACGTCCTTACAGATCAAGCGGGTCGCGTGGGTTCAGGCAAGTGAGGCATGTATGTGTGCGTCAGGCCGGGGCGGTGTGGTGCATGGGCCCCGGCCTGACCTCTGGGTCGGGATCTGGACTCAGGTGAGGTGGTCCAGGAGCCAGGTCACGATGGGGCGGAGGATGCCCGAGGTGGCACCGCGCAGGGCTGCTCCGGCCAGGGCGAGGCGTTCGGGGCGGGTCAATCGCGTGCGGGACATGAAGTCCTCCACAGGAATGTGGTGGGCGGATGGGGCAGCCGGCCGGCTTGCTATCCACCCTCAGACCCCTGCGGAGATCGACTCTGAGTTGCGACGTGCCCTCAACGGGTGCGGGCAATCACCCCAGTTCACGCCATAGGAGACGGCAGGTTCGGGAACGATGGTGCGATGAGTGGCGACATCAGGGGTGGCCGGCCGGGTCCGAAGGAGAGCCCGAAGCGGCAGCGGCCGCTGAAGCGGGCGCGGGTGGGATGGCCGCCGGCACTGCGCGAGCTCAAGGACCTGGTGTACGAGGTGTACCTGGCGGCGGGCACCCCCAGCCTGGATGAGATCACCGCGAACATCGCCGACGATGACGGGCTCGTGGGGGCGCCGAGCCGGGACACGGTCTACCGCGTCATCTCCGACGGCGAACGGCCCGGTCAGCAGGCTGATGTGGTTGCCGTGGCCACGGTGCTGGCCCGCCAGGCCGCCTGGGATGCCCCGGATCTTGCTGGGCGGGTGCGTGAGCTGTGAGTACGGTCCCGGATGGCTCAGGGCGCCGGACGCGCGCTCAGCGAGCTGCGCATGCCGCGCCACCGCCCGCCTGAAACCCGCCAGCCCAGCAAGGAGAACCGGATCCGTATGAGTGAGAACACCGAGGACGTCGTCCGGCATGCGGAGAATGCTGCTCGTTCCCTCGCTGAGCTCGTCACCGACCTCACGTACCGGGGGGCCGGGATCGGATACCCGGTGGAGGTCTCCTTCATCTGCCGTCATCTCACCCGTGCCGCAGGTGAGATGACGGCAGCTCTCACGCTGCTCAGGACCTTCGTGGAAGGCCTTTGGGATCAGGACCGGCTGATGACCGACTACCGGGGTGAACCGCTCGACGAGGTGCTCCAGCGCTACATGACCTCATTCCTCGCGGCGGAGCAGTACGCAGGAGTCTTGGGCAAGGCATTCTCTGCCGTCGGGCACCTCGCCTACGAGGAGACGCCGAGCGAGCAGGAGCCGACCTGGCACGGCTGAGTCTGTGCGAGAGGGGTGCGTTCGTCTGGCAAGGCGGTGAGTCAGGCTGGGGCCAGTTGACGGCCCGGCCTTCGTCATACCGACCCGTCGTGCAAGGGTGCCGCCCGCGGACCCCAGAAGCCGCTCAACATAGCTGCAAACTCTCACGATTGAGTGAGATCTCATTGTCGAATGTGTGAATGTGGTCAGCCTGATACGTGACTCTTGGTATTGTGTAGGGGAGTTGAGTGCCGGGAGGGTGTGTGAGTCAGTCACCAGCTGCAGAGTCTGCGATGAATGCGAGTGATGCTCGCAGGGATCTGTATGCGTTGGTCAAACGGGCGAACGATGACGGGGTCACGACCCTGATCCACCGTGGGTCGAAGCAGGAGGACCGTGTTCTCCTCGCTCCGCTCGACCGGTTCCCGGCCGCGCGGAAGGCCGGCGCTTTCCCCTCTTGGGTGCTGAGTGCGGCGCAGAAGGACTTCGGCACCGTGATCGGCCGGGCGGCCGGCGGCCAGCCACAGGTACTGCGCCGCAGCAGCACACCCGTCGCGGTGCTGCTGCCCGCCGACGGCCCGATCAGCAGTACTCCATCCGACCCGGCCGCGCCTGCTGCGGCGACCGCAGGAGGCGCGGTGACCAGCCAGCCCACCCCCAGCCGGGATGCCGGACGCCGGCTCGCCACACTCGGCGACGCCCTCGGTGACGTCATCACCTCCGGCTCGGCTCCCGGCCTGTCTTTCGGTCTGGCGGGCCTGGACGCTGCCACCGGGGGACTGCACCCCGGGCGCCTGGTGCTGGTCGCGGCCCCGCCGCAGGTCGGCGGCAGTCTCATCGGCCTGGCAGCGGCCCGGCACACTGCGCTCACTCTCAACCACCGTGTCCTGTACGCGGCATCGGGCCCCAACCGCGCGGACATCACCCGCCGCATCATCGCCGCGGAAGCCGGCGGCGACTACGCCCGCCTCAAGACCGGCACCCTCACCCCGCACGAACAGGAAGTCGTCCAGCGCCTTCGGAACGCGCCGCTGCTCATCGACGACGGCAGCGACCTGACCGCCGAGGCCATCGCGGAGACCGTCCCGGTGGCCGGGGATCTGGCGCTCGTTGTCGTCGACCGCCTGCAGCGCGCCCGCAACCCGCGCCTTCCGCTGTCGGGGGAACACCTCCCGGCCGCAAGCCAGGTCCTGCGCGAACTCGCCCGCTCGCAGCACGTCCCGGTGCTCGCGGTCCTGGACACCGACGATCCGGCGATCGTGAACCTGCTGGACGCCGACGTCATCCTCACCCTCACCGCACTCCCGGACACCGGGGAGACGAACGTGACCGTCGCCGAGCGGGATCTGGGCGTCATCGGCCACGCGCGCCTGCGCCCCGACCTCGCACACGCCCGATTCCTCGACACCCCCACAGCCCCCGGCACCACCGCGGCCGCCGGCGTGCGTGCGGGTGGCGACATGGTCCCGGACACGATGGGCAGCGACACCGACCGTGAACTGGCGGCGGCCGCCCTCCCCTTCACCTCCGGCGCCCTCCAGGGCCTGCCCGCCGAGGCAACGCACCTGCTCGCCGCCCTGCGCACCGCGCTTGCCGCCGGCAGCATCAAGGACCTCGACGAACTCCGCGGCCCGCTGCGGGCCCTGGCCGCCGCCGGGCTCCAGCTGCCCGGCAACGCCGAGGGGCGCCGCCTCGCCGCGGCGCTGCGCGCCTACAACGCGCCCGCACCCGCCGGCACCCCCGCGCCGACTCCGGCGGCTGCCCCCGCTCCTGCGAGCGCGGTCGCGGTCGCGCCGGTTGTGGCGGACAGTGACGAGGCTGAGCGGGATGACGAGGACGGCCTGGGCCCGGGCGATGAGGAGGACGAGCCGGAGGGAGCGGTCTTCCCAGCCCTGCGGATCCTCAAGGACTCGGTGACACGGTCGAAGATGCACCCCGTCCCGGTCATCCGCAAGGACGACCGGGACGGCGGACCGTGGCCCCTGATCAGTGAGGACATGGACGGCGAACCCCGCTGGGTCCACCCCGACGTCACCAGCACCCGCATCGCCCACGAGCGGGGCGGCAAGCGCGTGCGGCGCGACCAGCTCGACGTCCCCGCCTCGTTCGGCGACGGTCTGATGTGCCTGATCGACCGCAACGGCTCCTTCCCCTCCGCCTGCTCCGCGGTCCCCCTCGCCCCCAACAGGCTCCTGCACACCGGTCCGCTGGAGGCGTTCGACAAGACCAAGGCCGGCATCTACCTCATCGAGATCCCCGCCTGGACACGCACGGACATGCCGCACCCGCTGGGGCGGATCATCGAACGGCCCGACGAGCAAGGGCGGGTGTGGGTGACCACCCCGCACCTCAAGCAGCTCGAACGCCTGCACCGCGACGGCCACCTCGACGAACCGGTCGTCATCCACGACTCCTGGACGGGCAAGATCAACGAGTCGCTGTTCAAGCCGTTCTACGAAGCGGCAAGGTCCGCCCGCACCGACCTGATCAAAGCCGGCGGCGAGCCGTACAAGAACTACAAGACCCGCCTGTCGATCGCACTGCGCCTGCTGTGGCCCAAACGCCCCGACTCCCGCTCCCCGTTCTGGCGGCCGGACTGGCGCATGAGCATGGTCGCCGAAGCCTCCGTCCGCCACTGGACCGTCGCCTTCAAGGCCGTTCAGGCAGGCAATCGGCTCATCGCCCTGCGCAACGTGGATGCCGCGATCTTCTGGGTCCCCGACGAAACGGCGCCCGACACATACCGGATCGGCACCGGCTTCGGCGAGGTGAAGGCCAAGTTCATCCAGCCCGGCACGTTCATCCCGGAAGGTGACGACTGATGGCCGGACCCACCGGACACGGCCCCACCCTCGGCTCCGCACTGGGCAACCTCCTGCGCACCCAGGTCACCCCCCGCCACCGCCTCGCCTCCTACACCGCCAAACACTGGCACGCCCAGCTCAGCCAGCTCACCGGCACCCGCCGCGGCTACGAAGCCCTCGAAACCGCCGGCCTCGACATCCGCCCCGAGACCCTCATCAAGTGGCTGTCGGATTCCGAGTACAACGTCCGCCGCAGCTACCGCGACCTGATCCACACCGCCTACGAGAACGTCGCCATCGCCCCCGCCGAACCCCTCCCCGACCAGGTGAAGGACGGCCAGTTCGAGATCAGCGGCCTCGTCAAAACCGGCGGCGACGAACGCGAACGCGGCACCCGCCGCGCCGCCCCCCTGCGCATCGACGCCAGCCGCGGAGACTGGAGCGACATCGAAGCACTGTGGCTCGCCGGCGACCTGCGTGACGACGACTTCGAGGACCGCTTCATCGACGACATCATCGTCGCCGACATCGGCGAAGGCACCGACGGCTGGGAATTCACCGGCAGCTCCTACACCGTCGAACTCAGGTGACAGTCTGGGGCATGAACACTCGGGTCTTCTTCGTGCTGTGGGCAGTGCAGGCACGGAGCGGGCCTGCACTACCCGCCATCCCAGCGCCTGGCTCGCAGCAGGTTGCGTGAGGTCAGGTCTCCTCGCCCATGTCTACCGTTCTGCCCGCGCCTGAACACGGTGGTGGCATCCCCCGGCGGCTGCGACCGCCGGGGGATGTGGCGGTGGATCAGCCGGTCAGTGTCCTAGTCGAGCCGTGCGTCCCGCCCTCAACCGTGGCACGAGCGCCGTTGGGCTGGACGACAGTTGCGGTTGTGCCGGGGGGTGCCTGGACGGACAGCGAGTAGCTGCTCCCGTTCTTCGTCCAGCTGACGTTGATCGGGCCGAACGGTGTGGGAACGGTGCCTTCTGCGGATGCGAGGCTGCCGTAGCTCGGGTTGACGGTGAAGGTGGAGTATCCGGGCCCGTTGGACGAAACACCCAGGACGTAGCTCGTCATGATGACGGTCGGTCCGGAAGCCCAGCCGTGAGCGAGACTGGTCCGTGAGGCGGTCACGGTGCCATTCGGGGTGTAGTTCTCCCAGAAGGTACCCGTGTAGTAGGGGTTGGTGGGATCGATCATCTGGTTCCACGTCAGGCGCATCAGCTGTTCGGCGCCTGCGGTGTCACCGGCGATGTACCGGGCCTGGACCTCGAATCCGGTGACGTAGGGGCTGACCAGGTTGCTGTACCGGGTGCCGGAGAACGGCGCGACGCCGTGCGTGCCCCACAGGGTCCTGAGCGAGGCCAGGATCCTCGTGTGCTCGGTGGCCGGTGCTACGCCGAAGACGATGGCCAGGGAGTTCCCGTCCTGCGCGAGCGTGGTGTGGTCCGATGCGCTCAGGTAGTACCGGCCGGCCGACGCGTTGTAGAGGTTCGCGTTGATGGCGTTGCGCACCCGGGTCGCGGTGGCGGTGTAGGTGGCGGCCTGCGTGCTGTTGCCGAGGTTGGATTCCAGGTACGCCATGTCCTGGAGCGCCCGGTAGTAGAGCACGTTGTACGCGGTCACGACGCCGGTCTTGGCGCCGTCGTAGAAGTCCCAGTCGTTGCCGCCGCTGGTGCCCGAGCCTGAGGTGGTGACGATCAGTCCAGTACTGTCGGTCAGCCCGGTGTCGTAGCTGAGCTGGCCTTCCAGCCAGGGCAGGACCTGCCGCGCGAAGGCCGTGTCGCCGGTGTTGCGGTAGTAGTCGACGGCCGCGTCCAGCGTCCAGTGGGAGTAGTTGTTGCTGTAGGGGCCGTTGCGGTTGAAGGTGTCGGCGTTCAGCCCGCCGCCCCTCGGGCTGGCTGTGATGAGGGTGAGCAGCGACTGCTTGACGTAGTTGTTGCCCGTGGTGCCGAGCGTGTTCGCGATGTTCTGGCCCTGGATCTTGAGGTCGCCCGACCAGATCGCGCGGTCGCGCTTGGCTCCGTCCAGAACGGACGGCTGTGAGGCACCGTTGACGCCTGCCGGCTGCATGTTCGTCTGTACGGTGTAGGCGCCGTCGTAGAACATCCGGTTGAAGCCGGTGTCGCTGGAGGCGAAGTGTCCCTGGTAGTCCGCGGCGCTCGCGAGGAATCCGCCGCTGTAGCGGAGTCCGGCGCCGCTGAGCACGACTGTGCCGGGTGTGCTCAGGGTGATGGTCTCGAAGCGGAAGCCGCTGATGAGGGGGCCGGTCAGCGTGGTGTTCGAGTTGACGCGGATCGTTGTGGTGCGGGGCCCGAATCCGGAGTCACCGGTGACCGTGCCGGAGGACGAGGTGGTCAGCCAGGACTTGGCCTCGCTGAACGCCAGCGACAGGGTTGGCGTGCCGGTGTGGGACTGCACGCTGATGGTGGGTGTTCCCTCGACCTCGGTGCCGTAGTCGAGCAGGATGGTCGTCGGGCGGCCTCCTTGGGGGACGGTCAGTGTGGTGGTGCCGTTGCCTTGCGAGGTGACGCCCTGCACGTTGGTCACCGTTCCGGCGGAGACCGAAGCGGCGACGGGTTTGACGTTCGTGCTTGTGGGCTGAATCAGGTAGGTCCGCCAGTCGGGGTTGGCCGCGGTCGCGGGAGCTGTGAAGATCCCGGCGAAGGCGGTGGTCATCACAGCTCCCGCCGCTACGTAGCGGCTTGCTCTGCGCCAATATCGGTGATTACTTCTCATTTTTCCTCATTTCTCGTCTCGAGCCGTCGGTCGACGGCATGAAGTTGGGGGCGAGCGCTGTCCGTGCGCCGGACCGCCGAGCGCTGTGGGACGCCACGCCGAAGCTCGAGCGGTCCCCAACATCAGGGGCACCCAGGTCGTGAACGCTGATGTGCCGTACGCAGATCTCTTGGTGCGGCAGTACGTCCGGCTCCGTCGCGAGCGGAGCCGGGGGAACGCGTGCAGCTGTCCCATAGGGCCACTTGTACGTTTCAAGAGGCGGTGAGGATGCTAGGGGCGCCGGGTGGTTCAAACAACGTTTCAATCGCGGTCATCTGCGGAAATCGCTGAGATCTTTCCGGAGGGAGATCCGGTTGGTGATTGAACGTTTCAATCAATTGGACGTAAGGCCAGAAGTGGCCAACACAGGCTTCACCTTCGGCGCGTCGAGGGGGGAGCCTGTGACTGCACGGAGGAACGGCTCCGGGGCTACGCAAGTCGAAGGCGGGTCGGTACGCGGGATGGCGGAAGCGACGCGTCGGGGGCCGGGACGGGGCACCTTGGCCTTCCGATCCCGGCCACCCAGCGCGTGCGGCACTCGCGGGGCGGAGACGGACGGGCTCGGCGCGCTTCAGACCGGCTCGGCATGCCCATGCCGCAAGGGCCGGCGATTGCTGCGCGGCCCCGCGCCGTCGGGTCCTGGGCTGGTGCCGCGCAGGTGCCCGAAACGCCCGACGTCCGCGAGGGCCGCCCCGCAGGACAGATGAACCCCGCCAGCACGGTGTCCAGCCGGGCGCAGCACGCAACCACTCCTGCCGGCCTCATGTCGTCCTGCGGGGTGGCCGGCAGGAGTGGCCCGGATCAGTACGCCGGGCCCAGTGTGGTGCTGACGCCCCGAAGGAATGCGGCCGGGCGCCCGCCGCACGTGCCGGAGCCTCGAAGCCCCGAACGTCGTGCTCGTTGCGAAACCCTGGCCAGACCCCCTATGCCACGATCACCGGGCTGAGCTCTATCTGAGGAGTTTCCGAAGCACCGAAGGGGCCGTCCTCCGATTCAGTATGGGTGAGCTGGTCGAAGAGTATGTTGACCGCTGCTTCCCCCATCTCGAAATAGGGGAGACGCACCGCCTTAATGTGCTCCTCCGCCAATGGGGAGACGGCGGTGACACCGTATCCCACAATTGACATACCGGACGGATTGATGGGCTGCGGAGGTGAGTTGAAGGCCCGCGCGGCGCCGAGCGCCAGAGGTCCGGTGGTGCAGATAAGGCCGTCCGGCTGCTCTGCCGGCGGTCTTTGCATCACTTGATCGGCGCAGGCGGCGCCGGCGTGCGACGAGCCGTCCGACGCGCGGATGATCTCCAATGCGACACCGGGCGCAGCGGCGAGAGCCGACATGACACCTCGAAGGTGGTCCTGGATCTCACTGGAATCGAGGTCATTCGCCAGGAGGCCGAGACGCCGACGCCCTTCCCCTATGAGGTGTTCGGCCGTGAGACGGCCCCCGGCGATGTGGTCTGTCGACACCGAAGCCTGCACGGGAGAGGTCGCTCGGCGGGTGACCACCACGCTGGGAATCCCGTGATCACGAATGCGGGAGAGTTCCTCTTCGGTCCCCCGGGCAGGAGCGATCATGATGCCCGCAACTCGCTGTTGCACAAACAAGTCCAGGTAGGATCGTTCGCGTTCCTCGGAACCGCAGTGGGCCATGAGAAGGTGCATCCCCTCCTCTTCGACACGCCGCTCAGCAGCACGGGCAGCCTCAAGCGAACCGGCCGTAGAACTCCCGGAAGTGATGTATCCGATTACTGGATTCATTTTTGTGCGGAGCATGCGCGCCACATTATTCGGGACAAATCCGAGTGTTCCTATTGCCTCTTGAATTCGCTCCTGGGTGGTGTTTGCCAATTTCTCGGGGTGGTTGAAGTAGTTGGAAACCGTGGACGCGGCAACGCCTGCCGCAGCAGCCACATCGCGAATTGTCGGCTGGCTCATCCGTGCTCCGGACTCGAGGCGGCTACCGGTCTCTGACGGGTACGGGGGCCAGCGCCGGTCGGCGCCCGCCCCGCGTCTTTTGAGGTGCTGTCCGACTAGGCGCCTCACATGAGGCGCGCGCCTGGATGACCAGGGGAGTGCCCTGCGGGATGGCGTAGCCCGAGCATCCTCGCTCTACGTCGCCGCGTGCACGCCCCGCGCCACGAACACGTAGGTGCCCGAAGGGACACGGTAGACGGCCCGGTCGCTGTCGAAGTGCTGGAAGCGTGCGCCTTCGGGAGCCTCCGGCGCATGGCCGCCCCGGGGAAGCCGGACCTCAGCCGTCGTGTTCGGCGGCACCGTCACCTTCAGCCGGAAGGTGCCATTCGCCAATGACCATTCCGTCGCCACGCGGCCATGGGGCGTGTGGTAGCTGCCTTCGACGTGAGTGAGGTTCCCGACGACGCGCGGGTCGATCACCAGGCTGCGGTACCCGGCGCCGCCGCGGGCCTGGCGGATGCCGGCCAGCCCGCTGTGGAACCACTCTTCGATCTGGAGAAGAATCATGTGATTCTTGGAGTTGCCCATGTCCCATTGCTCGGGGAGCGTGGTGAGGCCTTGGGGGTTCGCGGTGGTCGGTGTCATGAAGAACCCGTAGCTGGGGCGGGTGTCCTCCTGCAGAACGTCCCACAGGACGTCGTCGCGTCCGGCCTGCGTGAGGGCCCGGACGATCGGGGCGAGTCCGATGGTGCCGCCGCTGAAATGCGGTCCGCCGCCGAAGGGGTGGAAGGCCTGGACCAGTTCGACGAGTGAATCGACAACTCGCGGGCGCTCCCCGTCGGGAACGAGGCCCTCGTCGAGAGCGAGGGCCTGGGCGGCTTGGCTTGCGCCTGTTGTCCCGGCGGCGCCTTGGCTGGTGTAGCGGCCGAGATCGCTGTTGTAGAAGGCGTCGTTGAAGGCGGCCTTGATGTGGGAGGCGAGGCTGCGGTAGTCCGCAGCATCCGCGTCGCGGCCGAGAAGCCCGGCCATCTTCGCCATGCGGTCCGCGATCTGGTGGTAGCCCCAGGTTCCGGTGATGCGGCCGGAGGTGCTTTCAGCGCCGATCCAGTCAGCAAGGGCAGCGTTGACGATGTAGGTGTCAGCGCCGGTGCCCGCCTTCTGCGTTCGGATGTATTTCATGAACGCCTGCATCTGCGGGTAGTACCGGGCCATGGTCTGGGTGTCGCCGTAGACCTCGTAGAGGTGCCACGGCACCAGGATGATCCCGTTCCCCCAGTTGATCTCGTCACCGAACTGCCCGGTGTAGCCCCAGTCGTACACGGGCGCCTTGAGCGCGACGTTGCCGATGTTGTCCCCGGCTCTGGACTGCCCTTCGGCGAGGTGGCGTTCCATGGTGCGCAGGTAGGCGCTGTAGCCGAAGTTGCGGTGCAGCGAACCGAAGGGCTGGAGGTAGTCGGCGGGGTAGGCCAGCTTCTCCCGCCCGGGGCAGTCCGTGAAGGTGGACATCATGTTGCTCATGATCGAGTACTGGGCCATGCGGTGGATCCGGTTGATGCGCTCGTCGGAGGTGGTGACGGTGCCGGCAGGGGGGGTGGCCGCATGGAGTTGCACCGCGGTCAGGGTCGCGGCGGTGGGCGTGTAGCCCGCAGGCAGGCCGCTCACCTGTACCCATTGCATGCCGAAGTAGTGGAAGCGGGGGTGCCACGTCTCGCCGTGCCGGCTTCCGCGCGTGGTGTAGGTAGCGAACACGTTCGTCCCGCGGCTGGCTCCGCCGCCCATGATGGAAGCCTGGTTGACGGTTCCGTCTGCGGCCAGGGACTCGGACGGTTTCATGGTGATCGTGGTGCCTTGCGGAACTGTCCCGTCCACGGTCAGCTCAGGCCAGCCGGCGATGTTCTGCCCGAAGTCGAACACCCACACGCCGGGGCTGGGCTGGGTGATGCTCACCGGGCGGATCCGGTCGGCGATCTTCACCGGTTCCGCAACGCGCCACACCAGCTCGGTCGTCAAGTTCGGGGGCGGAGCGACGCCCGCGCGCACCCAGCCGACGGTGGTGCCGTCGCGGCGTGCGGCTGCGGGCGACAGGTCGGCGTCGGCCTTGTTCCAGCCGGGCTGTTCCCGGCGCGCGTCGTAGTCGGACCCGGAATACCAGTTGGAAGTGGTCGTCGGGCCCAGCGACGTCTTCCATGAGTGGTCGGTGACGATCGTCTGGACCGATCCGTTCGCCCTGGTCATCTCCAGGCGGGCGATCAGTCGCGGCGGGACGGCCGCGCCGGCGCTGGGGTCTGTGCTGGCGAGAGAGTTCCCTGAACCCGTGACAGTCGTAGCCTCGGCGTGCGGGCGGGCCAGGGCAGGGGTGAAGGTGATGCCGGTCCCGCCGGCGCCGGCTGTGCCGATGGCCGTGATGGTGCGCGACTCCAGGCGGTCGCCGCCGTCTGCGGTGTCGACGTTGACCGTCCCGCCTACGTGGTAGCCGCTGACGCTGCTCAGCTTCACCGTGGTGTCCCCGGGTGCGGCCGGGGCGGTCAGGGCACCGCTGCCCTTGGACTGGCTTTGCCACCAGCTGTAGGGGGCGGTGCGGTCGGTGGCCGGCTGGGTGACCGAGCGGGTCACCAGGGCCTGGCCATGGCCCAGTTCGACCCCGAGGGTGTTGGATCCCGGGCGGATGAGGTGGGTGACGTCGTAGGCGCGGTACTCCACGGAGAGCTGGTAGTTGGAGCTGCCTGGAGCGAGCACCTCATCGGTGACCGGCTGTCCGTTGAGGTGAGCCTCGTAGAGTCCGACTCCGGCGATGTACAGCCGTGCCTGCACGACGTCGCCGCCGTGTCGGCTGTCGACGGTGAAGGCACGGGCGAAGACGGGCAGGGGGTCGGCGAGCTGCCGGCCGCCATGCTCGATCCACAGGGCTGGATCCCAGTCGGCGCGCTTAAGCAGGCCCATCTCCCAGGCGGCGGGACTGCTCCAGTCCGTGACGCTGCCCCGGGAGTCCCACAATCGCACCTGCCACACAATGCGCTGGCGGGACGTGAGGGCCCTCCCGTGCCAGGGAATGTCGGTCTGCGCTGTGGAGCGGATCTTTCCGGAGTCCCACAAGCAGCGGCCGTGGGCCAGGTCGGTGGCGCTGGCTGCGGCGCGGATCTGGTAGGCATGCTGGGTCCAGTCCGCGGGGCTGCCGGTGACCTGCCAGCCGAGTCGGGGAGCGGGATCGTCGATTCCGAGGGGGTTGTCTCTGCGGCCGTCGATGGTCAGCTGCCCGATGGTCACCTTGCCCCCGTGCTTCCCGGAAGCCGAGGCGGCCGCGGTACCGGCGAGGCCAACCGGGGCTGCCAGTCCACCTGCCCCGGCCACCATGATTCCAACGACGTGCCGGCGGCTCAGGTCACCTGGTGATTCGGACATCATCGGACTCCTGTCGTTCAAGACATGACAAAGGGTGCAGTGAGTGAACAAGCCGGGCTGGCCTGCCTTGTGCTGCGGAGATCGAGACCTAAGGAGGGGAGTGCTCGCCGCGGCGGCGGGCCTGCTTGTGACCGGCCGGGGCACAGCCGGAGAGCCGGGTCCCCGCGCGCGGGGAGGAACGCGCGGAGACCCGGCCGGCAGGTGTCAGCCGCGGCTGACGGTGATGTCGTACGTGCCGCCGGGCACGACGAACTGGGCGTAGCCGTCGGTGACGGTGCCCTTGAAGGCGGTGCATCCGCCGCGGGTGTACACCGTGCGTCCGTTGATCTTGACGGTGGACTTGCCGGTCACCGGAACGGCGATGGTGCCGGAGGTGTTCCGGGGTGTGCTGGCGTGCAGGGCGAGCTTGGCGTCGTGGGCCTTGGACTGCCAGTTCACCGCGATGTCGCCGTACTTGGTCGGGACCAGGCCCTGCGCCCACTTCAGGTCCCCGGTGTGGGGCTTGATGCTCCAGGAGGCGTAGCCCGGGTTGACGGGGGTGACGCCCAGGACCTGCTCGGTGAGCTGGACGGTCGGGGAGGCGGCCCAGCCGTGGGCGAGGCTGGCGGTGGCGCGGTTGACGCCCCCGTCGTTGTTCTTGAACTCCCAGAACGCGCCTGTGTAGAGGGGGTCGTTCTTGTCGACCATCTGGCCCCAGGTGCGGCGCATCAGGTCGAAGGCGCCGTCGGCGTCGTTGACGGTGAAGCGTCCGGCGGTCTCCATGCCGTTGCCGAAGGGCTCGATGGTGTGACCGGTCGGGTCGACCAGCCCCGGACCCATGATCGCGCCGTGCGGGGTCCACAGCGTCTTGAGGGCTTTCAGGACGCTGGCGCGGCGCTCGGCAGGGACGAAGCCGTACTGCAGGGCGAGGGCGTTGGCGTCCTCGACCAGCACGTCGGGGTGGTCGCTGCTCTGTCCGTAGGCACCCAGCTGGGGGTTCCACAGCGTGGCGTTGACGGCCTGCTTGATCGACTCGGCCTTGGCGTCGTGCTCGTCGGCGAGGGCGGGGGAGCCGGCCTGCCGCTCCAGCCAGGCCATGTCCTTGAGCAGGATGTAGTAGTCGATGCTGTACTTGGTGACCTCCCCCGTCTGGCTGGCCTGCCAGTAGTCGCGGTCGTTGGAGGCCACGAGGTGGTTAGCGGTCAGGGAGCGGTCGTTATAGGCGAGTTCCGCACGAAGGGCGGGCAGGATCTTGGTGATGTAGTCCTTGTCGCCGGTGTACCGGTAGTAGTCCATGGCCGCTCGTGCGCCGTAGCCGGAGTAGTTGTTGGAGTAGAACAGCGGTGAGCCGGCGGGGTTGCTGCCCTTGCGGAAGTCGGGGGAGCCGGGGATGGCTCCGTCGGCGCGCTGCGTGGCGAGCAGGACGTCGATCGAGGACCTGACGTAGCTGGCGCCTTCGTCGCCGAGGGCACTGATGGCGGTGGGGCCCTGGACCAGGAGGTCGCCGGTCCAGATGCTGCGGTCCCGCTTGGCGCCGTCGTAGATGCGCTTGTCGGCCAGGCCGTTGAGCCCGGCGGGCTTCAGGTTGAGCTGCAGCGTGTAGGCGCCGGAGTACCACATCCTGTTGAGCTGGTCGTCGCTGGAGAGGAACCAGCCCTTGTAGTCCGCCGGAGTTGCCCGCACGCCCTGGAAGTCGACGCCGGCGGCGGAGAGGGAGATGCTTCCCGGCGAGGTGAGGGTGAGCAGGACGAACCGGAACCCGGGGTGGTAGCTGGCGCTGATCCGGCCCGTGCCGGCGGGCTGGAGGGTGTCGATGCCGCCGACGCCCGCGAGCCCGCGGGACTCGTCCGAGCTGGGGGCGCCCGGTGAGGACGCCGTCGCCGTCTGGGCCGGGACGTCTCCGGTCAGGGCGGGCTTGAAGGAGACGGTCTTGGCGGTGGCGTCGAAGGCGGTTACCGTACGGGTCTGAGCGGTCGTGCCGGTACCGAAGGTGACGGTGTTGCCGACTTCGAGGTTCGCCGTGGAGGCGACGCTGACCTGCGTGGCGCCGGACACCGCGGCGGCCGAGAGGGTCGTCGAGGCCGGCGTGCGGATGTAGCGACGGGCCTCGGACGTGGCCAGCGACAGCGTCGGGCTGCCCTCGATCGCGGTGACGTCGATGTGTGGCGTGCCGGCGATGTCCTTCCCGAAATCCAGGAGCACCGAGGCCGGCGCGCCTCCGGCCACCGTCGTCAGGGTCGTCGCCTTCGGCTTCTTCTTGCCGGTGACCAGCGACGTGGCGTGGCTGACGTCGCCCCGGCTCTCCACGCTGACCGGGCTCACCTCGGGCGAGGAGGGCGCCAGCACGTACGAGCGCCAGTCGGCATGCTTCTGCGTCGAGGCCTCGGCCGGGAGACCGACCGACCCCACGGCGGCGAGGACGGCCACGGCCACGACGACGCGAGAGCGCCTGAGGGTGCGGGGCCTGCCGGCAACTCCGGAATTGAAACGTTTCAACATAGTGGTGTGTTCTCCCTTGGAGTTTGAGAATCAGGAGTGCCAGGAGCGGCCGGGGCGGCTCCCCCGGCCGGGAGTTTGTGTCAGGAACCGGACTTGTAGTCAGCGTCCATGGACCGGAGCACCTTGTCCGGCGTGGACTGTGAGCTGAAGATCTCCTGCAGGCCGCTGAGCATGGTCTGCTGCACCTTGGGGTTGGGCCAGAGCTGGTCCATGAAGGGCACGGTGCGGCCATCGTTGACGAACGTGGACAGCTCGGCGAGGGAGGGGTCGGGAGTGAAGCCCGTGTCCGACAGGGTCGGAAGGCTTCCCTGCGCCTTGACGAAGAGGTTCATGCCCTGGGGCGACATGACGAAGTCGACGAACTTCAGCGCGAGGTCCTTATGCTTGGCCTTGGCGTTGACGCCGTACCCGGTGCCGGTCGCGGCGGGCATGAGGAACTTGGCGGGCGTGTCCGTGGCCGGCAGCGTCTTGAGGGTGAACTTTCCGCTGGGGTTCTTGCCCTTGAGCAGGGCGATGATCCAGTTCCCCTGGATGATGCCCAGGGTCTTGCCTGTTGCGGCGAGTTCCTGGCTGGCCTCGTAGCTGGTGCCCAGCGGGTTCTTCTGGAAGCAGCCGGCCTTGTTCATCTGCTGGTACTTGGCCATCGCGGTGGTCCACGGCGACTTCGCGAAGGTGGCCTGGCCGGCCTGCATCTTCTTGTCGAAGTCCGGGTCGGGCCCGTAGACGGTGGTGGCGACGAGTGCGTACAGGACGATCTGGGTGACCCAGTTGTCCTGGATGCCGAGCGCGAAGGCAGGGGTTCCCTTCGCGGAGGCGTCCCGGCAGAATTCGAGGAGGCCGTTCCATGTGCCGGGTGCGGTGAGGCCCGCCTTGTCCAGGGCGTCCTGGTTGTAGACGGCGCCGATGCCGTTGAGCCCGAAGAGCCCGTTGTAGGTCTTGCCTTGGTATTGGGAAACCTTCTTGACCGCTGTGGGCAGCTTCGCGGCCCAGGGCCGGTCGGAAAGGTCGAGAAGGTAGCCGGGCTTGGCCAGGGTGTAGGTAGCAGCGGGATTGCCGTTGCCCGGCCAGACGGACATCACGTCCGGTCCGGTACCGGAGGCGAGCTTGGTGCGGATCTGCTGCTGGTACTGATCCGCGCCGCTGGTGGTGAGGCGGACGTGGATTCCGGGGTTCGCCTTCTCGAAGGCCTTGACGACGCCTTCCACGGATCCCTGGTCCTGAGAGGCGATGACCAAGGTGGAAGAGGAATCCCCGCCCGCGGCGTTGGTGCCGCCGCTGCAGGCTGCCAGCAGTCCGGCAGCCGTCACTGCCGCCACGAGGGCGGACGGCCTGGTTCTTATCATGGTGTCTCCCGTGGAGAGGTGACGGCGCTCACGAGGGGCGGCCCGTCGAAGTGAGCTGTGGGGCAACGGCACTGATGGTGTAGTGGCCGGAAGCGAGTTTCACGGCGGCCCCGACCGGATGGGCTTCCACGGCGAGGACGCCGGGCTGGCCGGCTGCGGGCTCTCCGCCTTCTTGGACGCTTCCGGGTTCGAGGGTGGGCAGGTGCAGTCTGGCGGTGGAGCCGGGCGGCACGGTGCAGGACACCGTGAGCAGTCCGTCGGCCAGGTTCCATCCGCAGGCGACGTGTCCTCGTGCAGTGTCCTGTTCGGCGTGGGCCCAGGTGAGCCTGCCTTCGGGTTGGGGGCGCAGGAGCAGCTCGCTGTAGGCGACCGAGGAGGGTGTCTGGTCGATTCCGGCGACACGGCCGAAGAGCCAGTCCCCGACGCTGCCCAGGCTGTAGTGGTTGAAGAAGTTCATCGCGGCAGACTGGAAGCCGCTGCGCTGGGTCCACCCGTCCCACCGTTCCCAGATGGTGGTGGCGCCGTGGCGGACCGAGTATCCCCAGGAGGGGTACTCGTCCTGGTGCAGCAGGGCGTATGCGAGGTCGGGGCGTCCGTAGTCGGCCAGGACCGGACAGAGCAGGGCGGTGCCGACGAAACCGGTGGTCAAAGTGGTGTTGCGCTTCTCGATGTCGGCGGCCAGTTGGCCGACGGCTGCTTCGCAAAGAGATTCGGGTACGAGATCGAAGCCCAGCGCCAGCAGGTAGGCGGTCTGAGTGCCGCCTTCGATGCTGCCGTCGTCACGGATGTAGGACTCGGCGAAAGCGGTCCGGATAGCGGCGTGCAGTGTGCGGTAGTGGGCTGCCTGTCGCGAGCGTCCCAGGACCTCGGCGGCCGCCGCCACGATCTGCGTGCTGCGGGCGAAGTACGCGGTCGACATCACATCGCGTGGAGTGGTGACCCCCACCTGCAGCCAGTCACCGTAGGAGTTCCCGGTCCGGTGCTGCCATCTGAGGTCGGGGTTGTGGCGCCGGATGTGTTCCACCCACGCGATCATCGCGTCGAAGGACTGCTCCAGCGCCCGCAGGTCACCGTAGGTGCGCCACAGATGCCAGGGAATGATCACCCCGGCATCGCCCCAGGCCGGCGCCGCCTCACGGTCCAGAGTCATGACGGGGGCGACGTCCCGGAACGCGCCGTCTTCATCCTGGCCGTCAAGCACGTCCAGCATCCAGCGAGCGTAGAAGGCGGCGACATCCGCGTTGCGGCTCGCGGTAGGGGCGAAGATCTGGGCGTCCGCCAGCCAGCCGAGGCGTTCGTCGCGCTGCGGGCAGTCCGTGGGGACGGCGAGGAAGTTGCCGCGCTGCCCCCACGCGATGTTCGACTGCACCTGGTTGACCACAGGGTCTGAGCAGGCAAAGTTGCCGGTCCCGGGTGTGTCGTTGTGCAGTACGTGAGCTGTCACGTCGCCGACGGCGAGATCGCCGGGGTAGTGGTCGATCTCGGCGTACCGGAAACCGTGTACGGTGAACTGTGGTTCGAAAACCTCGGTCCCGGTGCCGCCTGCGGTGTAGGAATCGGTCGCCTGGGCGCGACGCAGGTTGTCCACGTACAGCTCGCCGTCCTGGAGGACTTCACCATGGCGCAGGACGATCCGGTGTCCCCGCTCGGCATGACGGATGGTCAGCTGGACACGGCCGACGAGGTTCCGACCGAAGTCCACGATGTACCGGCCGGGTTCGCGGAGACGGACCGCGACCGCGGGCAGTTGCCGGGTGTTGCGGATCGGGTGGTCGGGCTCGGCGACTAGCGGACCCGGCTCGGTGTCGAGGACGGCGGCCGGTCGGAATCCGCTCGGGACGGGGCCGGGCGCATCCCAGCCCGTGATGCGGCGGCGTGCGTCGGTGTCCTGGCCCATGAGCAGGCCGGCGGAGCGGATCGATCCGGCCTGCTCGGTCCAGTCGGGGCCGCTGGCGATCACCTGGCGGGATCCGTCGGCGAAGTCCAGGACCAACTGCCCCAGGAAGGACGGCCGCTGGCCGTAGTGCTGTGCGGCTCGCCGGGGGTCGAAGCCGACGTATCCGCTCCACCAGCCGTCGGCGACGATGGCGGCCAGAACGTTCGGCCCTTCGGTGATCAGTTCTGTGACGTCGTAGGTCTGGTATTGCAGCCGACGGTGGTATTCGGTCCAGCCCGGGGGCAGTTCGACATCTCCGACGCGTGAACCGTTGAGACGGGGTTCGTACACGCCGCGGGCGGTGGCATACAGCCGCGCCCGGGCCGGCTGGATCGGCACCTGGAAGGCGCGCCGTAGTTGCAGGGGAGGTGACTGCAGCGCTGAGGCTTCGAGGTCGTCGTCCTGGGGAGGATCGAGGTGGGGAAGGCTGGCCAGGTCGCGGCCGATCCACACGGCCGTCCAGTTGGCAGGATCCAGGAGCCCCGTTTCGAACCATGACTGGGAACTGCTTCCCGCGGTGCCGGTCTCGTCCCAGACCTCGACGCGCCAGTGGTAGCGCGTGGATGAGGTCAGGGCGGGGCCCTGCCAGGGGATGAGGAGGGTCTCAGAGGAGCCGCGGCGGCCGCTGTCCCACAGCAGAAGGCGCGGAGTGTCCAGGTCCGCCGGGCGCTTCGCGACGGTGATGCGGTAGCCGCTCTGGGCGGCCGCACGGCGGCGGCAGCCAAGCTTCCAGGAGAGCCTCGGGCGCTTCTCGCCGAGGCCGAGCGGCTCCGTGCGCTGTTCGGCCTGCAGGGCATAGGGCGCAAGAAGCGGTGGGTTCACTGCGTGGATCATCCCTTCAGTCCTCCGGCGAAGCCGCTGATGATCCTGCGCTGGAGCGCGAAGTAGACGGCCAGGATCGGCAGGATGCTGATCGTCAGGGCGGCGAATACGAGGTTCCAGTCGGTGACGTACTGGCCGAAGAAGCCGGCGATCGCCACAGGCAGGGTCTGCTGATTGCTGCCGCTGAGGTAGAGCAGCGGGGTAAAGAAGTCGTTCCACACGGAGACGGCGTTGAGGACGAGCGCGGTCACGGTGATCGGTTTCAGCATGGGCAGGACGACGTGGCGGAAGCTCTGTGCGGGTGTGCAGCCGTCGATGAGTGCGGCGTCCTCGAAGTCGCGGGGCAGGGCACGCAGGAATCCGGTGTAGAGGAAGGTGGTGAAGGGGACCTGGAGGCCGGAGTAGTAAAGGATCAGCGCCCAGGGAGTGCCCAGCAGACCGAGGTCGCGCATGGTCTGGTAGAGCGGGAGCGCGGCGAGCTGGAAGGGCAGGATCAGCCCGAGCATGACCAGCAGGAACAGCCCCCGTGACCAGCGTGCGGTTGACCGAGCCAGGGGGTATGCGGCGAATGAGGAGAGGGCCAGGATGATGACCACGCTGCCGGCCGTGACCAGCACGCTGTTGAACAGTGCACCCCCCAGGCCCCCTTGCTGCCAGGCCTTGCTGAAGTTGTCGAAGGTGGGGGCGCTGGTCGGCCGGATGGGGGACGACGTGTCCGAGGTCGGCCGTACGGACAGGTTGACCAGGACGTAGACCGGAAAGGCGACCGCCAGGGCTACGGCGATCATGACGAGTTCGAGCGCGAGGGTACGTTTGCGGTAGCGGTTCACGAGGCCGCCCTCTCTTCGCGGGCCAGAAGGAGGTACTGGCTGGTCGACGCGACGGCCACGATGACCGTGAGGACGACGGCCAGAGCGATGCTGTACCCGAACTCGCCGAGGGTGAAGGCCTCTTTGTAGATGAGGGTGGACAGTGTGTCGGTGGCGTGGCCGGGGCCACCGCCCGTCAGGGCGTAGACCTGGTCGAAGAGTTTGATCCCGCCGATGATCGACAGCATCAGGTTGATGGTGAACGCGGGTGCCAGCAACGGGCGGGTGATCGTCCAGAACCGGCGGACCGGGCCGGCGCCGTCGATGTCAGCCGCCTCAGTGATCTCTTTGGGTACCGACTGCAGTCCCGCCAAGAAGATGACCATGGAGTAGCCGCCGAACTGCCACACGATGACTCCGACGATCGACCACAGAGCCAGTTGCGGGTCGCCGAGCCAGTCCTGTCTGAGTGAGTTCAGACCGACCGCACCAAGGAGGCTGTTGACCGCACCGTCTGGTCCGAGGAGGTTGCGCCAGAGATAGGCGGTGACGATCGGGGTGATCACCGCGGGGGCGAAGAGCAGAACCCGCAGCACGTTGCGGGTCTTGATGATGCTGTTGACCCCCAGTGCCAGCAGGAGACCGAAGGTGTTCTGGATGACGGTGACCGCCACCGCGATCAGCAGCGTGTGCCAGACGGCCCGCAACGCGACCGGGTCGTCCAGGAGGCTGGAGAAGTTGTCGAGACCGACGAAGGAGAAGTTCGGGTCGAGACCGTCCCAGTCGGTGAAGGCGTAGTACACCCCCCGAACGCTCGGCACCAGCACGACAAAGGCGAAGAACGCCATCGCAGGAGCAGCGAACCACCACGGAGAGGGAGCGCGGCGGCCTCCCGTGGAGCCTCTTCTGGATGGACCTGGGACGACGGCAGCCGGCTGGGTGAGCTGGTCGTTCGAGGCAGAGGTCACGAGTCACACCCCCTCTTCTAAAACGTTTCAATTCGAGTGGGTAACGTTCCCCAAAACGTGGGACAGACCCTAGGGAGGGGCGCGACGTAACGTCAAGATGTCGGACACGATGCACCGCATTAACCGAGGGCAGCCAGCCGACTTCGCTCCATGAGCTGCGAAGAAGCCCCAGCGGGCGGTACCTTTCCGCATCAGGGAGCACGTGAGCGGCTGCCCACACAGTGGGCAACGTTTCCCGCAATAGACGATCTGGAGGACTCCACATGAAGCCCCCCGCGCAGCCCAAGCGCGTCACCATCGTCGACGTGGCGAAGCACGCGCAGGTGTCCACTACGGCGGTGTCCAAGGTGCTGCGCAACGCATACGGGACCAGCCCCCAGATGCGCGCGAAGGTCCGACAGGCGATTGCCGATCTCGGCTACCGGCCGTATGCAGCGGCCCGGGGCATGCGCGGGCAGACCTACACGGTCGGCGTGATGCTGCCCGACATCCGCAATCCCTTCTTTCCCGAGATCCTCGACGGCATCACCGATGCCCTGTGGGACACCGACTACCAGGTCCTCGTCGCCCCGGGGCGCAACGGCGAGGAGCCCGAGGCAAAGGTCACCGAGGCCATGGTCGACCGCGGCATGGACGGCATGATTCTGGTCGCACCCATCTCACCGCGAACCCATCTCGAACGCCTCGCCGGCATCGTCCCGACCGTGGTCGTGGGGCGGCATGGCCAGTCCGCCGTCTACGACACCGTCTCCGACGACGACCTGGCCGGAGCCGCGCTCGTCGTCGACCACCTCGCGGATCTCGGACACCGACGCATCGCCCACATCGAGCACGATGAGACCGATCCCCGGCGGATCGCGGAAATGCCCAACGCCATCCGCGCAAACGGATACCGCCAGGCCATGCGCGTCCGCGGACTGGACAGCGAGATCGACATCGTCTCCACGACCTATACCCAGGAAGGAGGTTACCTGGGCGCCCAGCAACTGCTCTCCCGCCCACAGCCGCCCACCGCCATCTTCGCCGGCGCGGACATCGTTGCCATGGGGGTCATCCAAGCGGTCTCCGAAGCCGGTCTCCTCGTACCCGAGAACATCTCGATCTCGGGCTATGACAACACTTCCTTCGCTGCTCTCGGCCCGATCTCGCTGACCAGCGTCGACCAGGCGGGTCGCCATATCGGCTCCACTGCCGCCCAGCTTCTCCTGGACCGGATCGCCGACCGCACACGGCCCACGGCCCAGATCAAGTTCTCGCCGACCCTCGTCGCCCGCCGCACCACTGGTCACCCGCCCGTGTGACCACCGACCACAGGACACGCCCGCTAGCGACAGACCGGGCAGCTCCGGGACCGCAACTACCGTCCCGGAAACTGCCGCCTATGCCGGTAGGCGGCTGCGTCGGCGGACACATGGCCAGCCTCGCACTGGCCCAACTCCCCGACTTACCTCGCCCTCCGCATCTGCGGCCGCAAACCCCATCACGACGTACGAGACGACCAGCCCAGTGCGCGGTCACGTCCCCGCGGGGGCCCGGTGTGCTGAAAGTCGCGGGCGCCGATCAGACCCGCAGTTTGAACTGTCCGGGCCACAAGGGCAACAAGGGCGTAGGCAGCGCCGGCCTGAACCTGGGCAAGCGCGGACTGCCCTTCTCCGAGAGAAGCGCACGGGTCGTGCAGAAACGTGGAGCCTGATCAGCTCGGGTCCCCGGGCGGCGGAGCGCCGCTGGAGGTGGTGCATGCCCAGCTCTTCCAGCTGGCGCAGGCTGAGGCGGCGAGGCGCGGGTGATCAGGACACGGGCCCCGGCTGCCGCGGACAGCAGCAGCGCACCCACCTCCGGGGCGAGTTACGTGACCTCACCGAGGTCAAGGAAGAGTGGCGACGGCGCCGGACGCGTCCGGGCCCGGCGGGCTGTTCCCTGCCGGGCGCGGCGAGACGTGCGGATGCGGGGCATGCGGCTCAGTCGTGTTCGCGTCTGTCGACGCGTCGAAGTGACGATGACCTCAGGCTCGATGGCAGCGTGCGGCTACTTCACAGTGTCAGCGCTCGCTGGTCGTGTCTCGCGCGGTGCGAGTGGCGATGAAGGCCGAGCGGCTGATGTTGACGGCGTCGTTCCACTCGGGGTGGTCCTGGACATAGTCGGCGACAAAACCGGAGTAGATGCCAACCTTGGCCGGCCCCTGAGCCAGGTCTTCCAGGGCGTGGCGCGCTAGGGCAGACGCGATGCCCCGATGCCGTTGATCTGGATCCACATAAGAGTGGGTGAGCGTGGCACATCCGCTGGTCGTCTCGTATGCCAACGTACCGACGACCTGGTCATCGATCAGTGCCTCGCAGAGGCGGGTGGCTTCGTCGTTGCGTACCTCAACGGCGGCCGGTGAAGGCTGCATGTTCTCTTCTCGCCTCGTTCGTCTTCGGTCAGTGATCCCGAGCAGCCCTCACCAGGTCTGCGAATGGACCATCGAGTCCAATTTATAATGCACTTGCCAGAAGAGAATCGTCATACTGGACTAGAAGGTCCGAGGATGGACTGTTCGAATGGTCTACGTGAGACGCCCTGAAGGGGTAAGGCGATGAGCGGCGAAGTGCAGGTTCCGGTAACTGAGCAGCTGACCGACAACACGGATCGAGGCCGCTTTGAGCTCTGCCGTGACGACGACCTGGTCGGCTGGCTCCACTACACCCACCTGAAGCCCAACCGGTACGCGCTTCGGCACACCGAAGTCGAGGCGAACCATCAGCGCCAGGGTGTGGCGGGCGCGCTGGTGCGGCGCGTGTTCGACGAGATCCGCACCCGCGAGGGCACGATCACCGCAATCTGCCCCTTCGTGGTCGACTACCTCTCGCGAACAACCGCCTACGCCGATCTGGTCGACGCCCGGCACCCGGGATACTCCGATCGTGCTGCTGCCGAGTCGGCGCAGGTGGCGGCTGGCGGCTGAGACTACTGGGCCGCAATCAGCAGTCCCCTCGAAGGAGCCCCGTCACGGCCTCACGACGTGCCGCCTCGGGCACCTGGGCGGAATCCGGCGACCAGCCGCAGGTCAGGGTGATTCGGCACCCTGGCGAGCGTTGATGAGCTCACGTCTCCCCGATCTCCCGTAGCGTCAAGACGCGGGTAAGAAGCGGAGTCCACCCGACGCCATCCTCCGACGAATACACGACCTGGCTGTGACTGCACCGACTGGACGCCCGACTGAAGCCTGGCGTCTCAACCGGTGATCGTGACCTGGAGAGCCAAAGTGCGAAGGATTGGTTCGTCTGCGCTCACGATGGCAGATGTGGCGATCGATGAGGGGAAAGACCAATGAAGGCAGTGATTGGGGAGACCGCCGTGGCCGAGGCCGCGAGCGAAGCGGTAATCAGTATTGAGGGAAATATCTACTTCCCGCCGGACTCAGTTGCGGCCGGCGCGCTCTGCGATAGCCCGACTCCGTACACCTGCCCCTGGAAGGGGAGGGCGCAGTATCACGACGTTGTGGTCGGCGAGGTCACGCTCAGGGACGGGGCTTGGTCTTACCCGAACATCAAGGAGTCGGCGGCGAGCCGTGTGGGTCGCGACTTCAGCGGCTACGTCGCCTTCGATACACGCCAGGTCAGGATCGAGAACTGAAAGGGCACAGGCGCTGAGCACGGCGCCGCGGGTGCCGTCGGTTCGATCGCGGTGCAGCTCGCGCTGGAGGCGGGAGCCCGGGTGATCGGCACCAGTCGTTCCGCCGACCAGAGCACAGTCCTCGCTCTCGGCGCGCATACGTTCCTGGATCTCAAGGCCAGCCGGCTGGAGGACGTCGGCGAAGTCGACGTGGTGTTCGACGTGATCGGCGGTGACATCCTCGACCGCTCAGCCGCGCTCGTACGCGCCGGCGGGACGTTCGTCACGATCGCTCAGCCGCCCACAGTCCTACCCAAGGACGGACGGGCGATCTTCTTCGTCGTGGAACCCGACCACGCGCGCCTTGAGGACCTGGCGCAGCGGTTCCAGAACGGGCGGCTCGACGTGCGGGTCGGCGCGGTGCACCCGCTGACCGAGGCAGCCGCCGTCTTCGCCCCGGAGCAGCGTGTCACCGGTAGGACGATCATCCGGGTCACCGAAGACCTCCAGCGATCGCCGGGTGCGGCAACTCCGTGATCACCAGGAGGTGTTCAGCAGTTCCGACAGCAACCTGGCGCCCTCTTTGTTCGACAAAGACGGCAGGTCCGATCTCCGGCTCCAGGCCGCCAAGCAGTGACGGCCTGGTCTACCAAGTCCGGAAGCCCGGCAGGTCCCGTTGCCGTAAGAGGGAGGGGCGAACACGTTCAGGAAGGGGGGCAGGAGGCCCGAGACCAGCGCCCGGCTCCCAGTCAGCCGGGCTTCGTTCCGACCCCGGACTCGGCGCCCCGGCGCTTCCAACCGGTGCAGGTCCCGCAGGACACTGCCGTCCGCGGACACCCTGTCCAGGGCATCGGGGGCGCGTCAGGAAAGGATCCGCACGAGTGCGGAAAGCGCCTGAGGCCAGGCTGCGTCGGAGGGCACCCCGTATCCAACGACGAGGGCATCGGACAGGGCGTCCAGGGACCGTTCATGGCGGTATCGAGACAGGCCAGCCACTTTGAGGCCCTGCCGGGTTGCTGCCTGAAGGACCTGCTGTTCGGTCCCGGGCGGCAAAGCGAGCACGGTGTGCAGGCCAGCCGATGTCCCGATGACGCGCACCTCTGGGGCGTGCTGGGCAAGGGCGGTGACGAGAGCGTCTCGCCGATCGCGGTAGCGGCGACGCGCAGCACGCACGTGACGGTCGTAAGCGCCGGACGTGATGAACTCCGCCATCGTCAGCTGGCTGAGTACCTCGCACGAGTCGATCTGCCCCTTGGCCGCCACGACTTCCTCAGCGAGTGCGGGAGGCAGCGCCATCCAGGCCAGCCGCAGGCCAGGAGCAAGGGACCTGCTGGCGCTACCCAGGTAGACCACATGGTCGGGGTCGAGCCCTTGGAGTGCCCCGACAGACTGGTGGCCGAACCGGAACTCACCGTCGTAGTCATCCTCCAGGACCAAGCCGCCGGTCCGTCTGGCCCACTCCACGACGGCCGTCCGGCGATCGCGCTGCAGCGCCGTGCCCACAGGGAACTGGTGAGCCGGTGTGAGTAGGACCGCATCGGTGCCGGCTGGCGGCACCGGGTCGGTCCCGTGGGTATCGAAGGGAAGCACAACGGTCTTCAGTCCAGCAGCCGCCAGCAGCTCACGGTACTTGTCTACGCCGTAGGACTCGACGGCGACGTTCCCCGACCCCCGCCTGGCCAGGACTCCGCTCAGGATTTGCAGGCCGTGGGAGACGCCGGCGCAGATCAGTATGTGATCCGGACTCACGTACACGCTCCGGGCTCGAGCGAGATGGTCCGCGAGTGCGGCCCGTAGTTCCGGCCGACCGCGGGGGTCGCCGTATCCGAGCGCGTTGGCGGGGGCCGCCGCCAGGGCGCGGCGTGTGGCCTTCAGCCACGCTGCACGAGGAAAAGCGGTGAGGTCGGGGTTCCCTGGGATCAGGTCGTGCCAACGGTCTCCGGACGACTCAGCGGCCGAGCGCGCCAAGATCGGCCGAGTGTTCATCCTGTCTGCCACGAGCGTGCCCGAGCCTCCGCGAGCGGTGAGCCACCCTTCGGCGACGAGGTCGGTATAGGCGTCAGCCACGGTGTTGCGAGCAAGGCCGAGATCGGTGGCGAGCTGGCGGGAGGAGGGCAACCGTGACCCCGGGGGCAGGCGGCCGGTGCGGACCGCTTCGCGCACGGCTTCGGCCAGCGCACGTCGCACACCCCGTCCAGCTTGCATCAGATCATTCTCAAGGGCCTGCCGTAGCTGCGCTGGACTGATCCTGGTGCGGGCGCCGAGGTGCCCGACAGTGGCCGCATTGTTGATCGGAACATCAACCAGGCCGCCGGGCAGCAGGCAGTCGGTGGCCGCGGTGCGCTGGTTGGCGTTGGTCAGATCGGTAGTCACGATGCGAACCTCAACGCTCGACGGTGCTTGCTCTGATGGCGATGACGGTTTCGTTGAGTTGGTTGGCGGTGCGGGAGAGAGGGATGACATCGACTCCGGCATGGGCAAGTCCGGTCGCAATCGCTGCGTCAATGCCGCGGCCAGAGCCGGTGATCAGTGCGGTCTCGCCAACAAGTCCAGCCGTCACGCATAAGAGTTCCTTTCAACGCGGAGCGTGGGATGGCCTCTCCCACGCCTCGTGGCGCATGACGCGACTCCGACGAGCGAGAGGGGCTACCGGATTGCCCCTGCACCTGTCTGATGAGCGTCGATCCTCCGCGCCGTCTTACCGAAATTCCAATATCACCTTTGACGGCCTCGTCTCGGCAGCAGGTCAGTAACCCTTACCACCCCGGTCAAACCGTTCGCTTAAACGGCCGGGCTTACTGATCGTTTCGGAATGACTTATTGAGAGGAGAGAGCAGGTCAGGTACCCGATTTCGCGAGGCTGAATACCTCTGCCCAGACGCCGATCGAGCACGACCCGGAAAAGCCGTCCGGCGTTTCGACATGGTTGCCTGTGACGGCCTCCGAAGCGCACGACACCTTTACCGCAGCACGGCCAGGAAGGTAGTGCCGACGGGTCGTTCGCCCTAGACCGATTGGCACCTTGTCGGCTCACCATCCCTAGGTACGCCGCCCCTCGGTGTCGCACCACGCTCACCGGTGCAGGCGGCGGCGGGAGGGCGACGAGGAACGGGCGAGGCGAACGGCGGTGCGGGCTGGCCGCGACGTGGTTGGTAAGACGGCGCCGCGGTTCGACGCTGACGAGACGGACGCTGACATCCATTCATTGTGACTTCTTGCTTACGCGTGGTTTCTCGTGGTGCGTCATTCGGCCGGAGTGTGTCAGCCCAGCCCTGCCGGGCGTCGGCGCCTTGGACAGGACACAGCCCGGATTTCCGGAAGCCCCGGGGTTGGTTCAGAACAATAGAAAGGCACGGCTAGATGCAGGATGTGACACCAGTGATCAACCTGGCTCGCGGGGGTAAGTCGCCCCGTCTGGCATTCATATCTGCGGTGGCCTCCCTGGTGGCCTCGTTTGCCGCGACGGCCGCACCGATCCCCCTGTTCAACACCTACCGGGCCGAGGATGGGTTCACCAACGCCAGCATCTCGCTGGCCGTCGTCACGTACTCCGTCGGCACTATCGCCACACTGTTGGTGCTGGGACGACTTTCCAATCATCTGGGCCGGCGGCTCACAGCGATCGCCAGCCTCGGCCTGCTCCTGCTGGGCTGTCTGCTGCTGCTGAACGTGTACGACCTCGGCACTCTGCTGGCCGGTCGGCTACTGATGGGCGTCGGTGCGGGATTGGCCAGCAGCAGCCTCACCTCCTACATCGTCGACACCGCACCTAACAGGCCGGAATGGTTGGCCTCCGTCGCGTCCAGCCAGGGACCCATGCTCGGTCTCACCCTCGGCGCCATCGCCTCCGGCGCCCTGGTCCAGTTCGCACCCTGGCCACGCGAGCTCATCTACCTGGTTTGCGCCGGTCTCCTCGTACTGGCTGCCGCACTGATCGTCATCAGCCCGGAAACCGCGAAGTCGACGCCAGGCGCTTGGCGATCACTGATACCCCGGGTCCGCGTACCGGCCCGGGTCAGGCACCTGCTCCCTGTTGCGGCCGCGGTGTTCTTGGCCACCTGGGCGACCGGGGCCTTTTACCAGGCATTCATGCCCGCGCTGGTCGCAGATCAACTCCACACCCACAGCCCACTCCTCCTCGGACTGGTGTTCGCTGCCTACATGGCCCCCAGTGTTCTCGGCGCCCCCGTCGGCGGCCGCTTCACATCCGCGGCAGCCCAACGCATCGGCATGACCATCTTCCTGGCCGGATGGATCGGCATCGTTGCAGCGATCGCCATCGGCACACTGGCGCTGTTCATCGCCGCAACCGTCGTCGCCGGCGCCGGTCAAGGCATCGCCATCAGTGCCGCCACCCGCGGCCTGCTCTACGACAGCACACTCGCCGACCGGGCGCCGACCTTCAGCACGATCTACCTCCTCTGCTACAGCGGCGCCGCCTTCCCCAGCCTCATCTCAGGCCAGCTCTCGAACGCCTTCTCGCTACCGCAGATCGCCCTCGGATACGGCGGACTTGCCATCGTCGCCACCCTGTTCACCGTCCTCGCCGCACGCAACCCGCACACCGACACGATCAGTACGGTGAGTAATCATGACGACCCTCACCGTCATCCAGGCCTCACTCGACCCTGAGCGGGTCACCACTGCTCGCCGACGCACGCCGATCGCGACAACCGGATCAGCGGTGGCGATATACCCCATTTCCGCGATCGCGATCAGGGTGATCAGTAGGTCGCGGCCCAGCTGGACCAGCTCATCCGGGAGCCGGTCAGCTGGCGGCCGGCGGCCGGGCGGTCGACCTACAGGTAGCAGGCCGCCGCAGGTGCCCCGCTATGCGCCCTGTCGCATGCCCCCGCTGGTGGAGGCGACCTGCTCCGCACGCAGATACTGTTATTGAAGAACAACGAGGTCATATCGCTCGAAGATGGGTAGTGAGCGGCTAAATGGACGCCTCGGATGAAATTCTTCAGATGGCTACACCGTCGGCTCTATTGGCCCTGGACGGAGTCATCCGCAGCCTCAACGAGGCGATGGCCAGGACACTGGGCAGGTCAGTGGAGCAGTGCGCGGGTCGTGGCTTCGGTGAGCTGTTGCCCACAAGTCAGCTGAGCGCGGTCGAAAGTCTCGTTTCCCACGCTGCCACGACAAAAACGGTCGCCATGCGGGTGCTGGAGTTCCCCGGGCCAGGTGCAGCATCTGTCGTCTGCCTTGTCGAGGCGCGACGAGTGACCGACCCCGTAGGTGGCGAGGCGCTGGTGTGGGTGCACTCGCTGGACGCGAGAAATGACCGGGGCGGCCTGTTGATCCCGTTCCGTCTGGCAGCCAAGGCCGCCAATCTCGGTCTGTGCATGTATTCACCCCAGGAGCGCATGCTGGAGTGGTTGGGCGGCGCACCCGCCTTGGCGGCGCTGTTCCCGGAGGCTTCCATGTCGCTGTCCGAGGTCGTTCGGCGGGTCCATCCCGATGACCGCGGTGCACTGCGGCGGCTCGTGCGTTCGGCGGCCCCCCGGTCCCCCTGGATCAGGTTGCGATTTCTTACCGAGCACGATGGCTGGCATTTCCTGGTCTGCCGGGCCCGTCGGATCATCCTGGGATCCGGCGGCCCTGAGCGGGTCTTCGGAGTGATCCACGACGAGACCAAGAGGCAAGTGCGCCGACGGCGAGCGCTGATCGCGCTGAGTGCTGAACGTCAGCGCGCCGACGAGATCGCGGCCTTCTCCTCCGCCGTGATGACAGCAGTCACGGAGCAAGAAGTACAGCAGGTCATCCTGACCCGGCTCGCTGCGACCTTCGGTGGTACGGGCGCCGCGCTGGCGTTCAACACCAATGGCCGCCTACGCGTCTCCTCCGATGCCGGGATCCCGATCCCGGTGGCCGCACTGCACGGCCTGCCGCTGGACGCCCCCAGCGCGCTGCCCCATGTGATCCGCACTGGTGAGCCACAGTTCATTTCCAACCAGGCGGACTACATCCGCCGCTGGCCGCGCGGGGCCATGGTGCCGTACTTCGACCAGCTCGACTCCGGCTACGCCATCTCGATCACCTCCCTCAGCCCGGGCGGCGATCAGCCGCTCGGGGCCTGGCTGGTGACCTACGACAGCGAACACCGCTCCTCCCCGGACGAGCGGGTCCTCATGAGTACTCTGGCCGACCTTGCAGGCCAGGCACTGAAGCGCGTCAGGTTGCAAGAGGCACGAGTCGAGCTGGCCACAGCACTCCAACAGGCCATGCTCCCCATGCTCCCCGAGCACCTCCCGGGCCTGGAGGCCGCCGCCTGCTACCAACCAAGCCGCGACGGGCTCGACATCGGCGGAGACTGGTACGACGCCTTCGTCCTGCCCGACGGTGCCATCGCCCTGGAGATCGGCGACGTCCAAGGGCACGACGTGGACGCCGCCGCAGCCATGGGACAGGTGCGCGCCTCCATGCGCGCCATCGCCGCCCACGAACCGGATCCCGCAACCGTGCTGACGCGCACCAACGAACTGCTCGTCACGATGGACGTGCCACGATTCGCCAGCTGCACCATGCTGCGAATCAACGCAGACGATGGACGGGTCACCGGTGCCAGCGCCGGCCATGTGCCCTTGCTGTACGCACGCGACGACGGCAGCCACAGCATCCGTGAGATGTCGGGCGGCCCGGTGCTGGGGGTACTGCCCCACGCCGACTACGCCGAAGAAACCTTCACACTGGACAAGGATGCCGCGCTGGTCATGGTCACCGACGGCGTGGTCGAAGGGCCGGCCCTGACACTGGACGCCGGACTGGAGCGAGCCGGAACGCTGGCCGCCCAAGCCATCCACGATGGGCTGAACGCCGAGGAAACCGCCGACCGCATCCTTGACGCCGCGGTCGCGGTAGACCACCTCGACGACGTGGCCGTGCTGATCATCCGGCGCACATGACGGCGCCGCGTCCTCACACATCCCCTGTACGGAGCCCGGTCACCGAGAGCCCTAGTTCGGAAGATCGCGAACGCGGATAGCGCTTAGGCATGCAGAGTCGCTGGCCTGCGATGCCGTGCAGGTTCCCCGGCTTCTCCTTGTTCACCGGATTGCGTCTCGTGCCGTCGCTGCATCCAGCGGGCCGTTTCTGTGTCCGAGCGAGCGGCCGGCATGGTCGCGGCATGGTTGTTGCGTCGACTGGGCGCCGGGTTCCAAGCCGCCGGTCGTGGGCTCATCGGGGCGTGGGGCGACGGCTCCGGGTCGGACAGGCAGAGAGCTGGAGGCAGCCAAAAAAGGGACCTTGAGGTCCACTCTGAATGCTGCTAGCGTTCGCACCGGTAATCTGGTCAATGTGGCGGAACAGGCGAGCGACAAAAACGGCTCCCGCTTGACTGAACGTGGGCGGGCGACTCGAGAGCGCATTTTGAGGGCCGCCGCGGACATGATGTACGTCAAGGGTGTGGGCCTCACGACCCTTGACGATGTCAGGGCGGCCAGCGGAACGAGTAAATCTCAGCTCTACCGCCACTACCCCGACAAGGATGCGTTGGTGCGGGACGTTGTCGCGTTGCAGGCTGCGGAATTGCTCGGACGCCAGCACCAGCTACTGCGGCGGCTCAGCTCCCTCCGCGGGCTGGAGCGCTGGCGGGACGCAGTGGTCGAACACAACGCGCTTCGAAACGGAGCGTACGGCTGCCCGCTCGGCTCCCTTGCAAGCGAGCTGGCCGATCAGGACGAAGAGGCGCGTACAGCGATCGCGCGGCACTTCGGCACTTGGGAAGGACTGCTCGAGGCCGGGCTCGCGCGGATGAAGGACTCGGGAGTCCTCCGTGCCGACGCGGACACTGAAGAGCTCGCCACCGGCCTCATGGCCGCCCTTCAAGGCGGCTATCTCCTTGCGCAGACGGCACGGAACGTTCAACCCATGAGGATCGCCCTCGACATGGCGATTGGCCACATCAAGACTTATGCCGTGCCTGCCGAGGACGGCAATCCGCCTGCAGAGGGCCCTGGACAGCGCTAAAACCGCCCGGGACGAGGCGGCGCCGAGAAGGCCCTGTGCGCCACCGCAGGCGGGGGCGGTCTGCCTCGCGGCAGGCCGGAGGCGCGACGGGACGTGTTCGTCCGCACGCCTCACTGGCGGCATGCGACCCCAGTTGCCAACGAAAAGTGGCGGCCCCTACGCAAAGACAGGTCGCGTTCCGCCCAGCTCTTCGGACTGGGCGGAACGCTGGGCCGGTCGCCGGCTCTCCGGTGCGAGTGGTTCGCCAACCACTACCAACCACGGTTGCGGAGCACACACCGCCGTCGGCGAGGACCGTGACGGCTCCGAGCCTGCCGCGCTCGTCATGAAGAGTTACTCGCCCTCGGCCAGGACGACGTCGTCCGCTGCCAGCGCGGCGCCGTAACCACCCTGTAGTGCGAGGATCCAGCAGGTTTGGCCCACAAAAAAGAGGACTAATTGGTCCGGAAAATCGGACCGACCTGCGGTACGTTTGGCGACAGCGGTCCCTCGCGGACGGCTAAGCAGCCAAGCCTCACAAGGATCCCCAAGGCGGTAGGCACCATGTATGCGGGCGTCCAGTTCTCAGTGCTCAGCCCGGTCCGGCCGCACAGACCGAGGGTCGTGGCCCGAGCCGGTCAGCCGAGGCAGTGCGCCGTGCTCGCTTCGCTGTTGTTCAGGGCAGGCAAGCATGCAAGTCCCTCGAAACGGGTGGAGGACGTGCGGGACGACGACACCCCATCATCTGCCGCAGGCTCCATGTGCACGTACGCCTGCAGGCTCAGGCAGGCGCCGGGGAAGCAGAGAGACCCCTCCATGCGCCCGGTCGACGGGGCCTGTCTGCTGGGCGTCCAACCGGACGCTCTGGACCTGAACAAGTTCATGGAAACCACGGCAAGGGCGAGCGAGCCCCGCACCGCCAACGACCTGGCATCCGCGGCGAGCCCGTTGACCGAGGGCCGCGAGATACGGAAAGGAGCCTCGCCGGGGTCCCGGGGCCGTTCGCACGCCGACAGCGCAGCGCCGGCTGGCTGTCTACCTCGCAGACGTCGAGGGCCTCTGCTGCCGCGAAATCACAGAAACGAGGGGAACCCCTGGGCACCGTGATGTCGCGCATCCACAGAGAGCAGCAACAGCTCCTGCCGTAGTACACGCCTGGCACGGCGTGACCGCCTGCCACCGGCGTGGTGGGTCGCAGACCTCCACGGCCCGCCTGCTCACCAACCAGCCGCAACAGTTCGAAAGCGTGCCCCACGCCGTGCGTGAGCCCCTCGTCGAACTACGCCGGAAACCCGGGCCGTGAACCGCGGGACACGTGCGCGGCGAATGAAAAACAGTGACTTCGCGTAGACGCTCTGTAGATGGTCTCGTGCGGGCTTGTCCGCACGAAATGACCTGGGGATTGAGAACCATGCACTCTGCGGATGGTAAAAAAACGTGTCGCTCGGCTCCTGATAGACAGACCGGAACCAACGGCAGCCCCCCGCCACCGGGACCCGCCCCAGACCGACGGCAGCTCGACCCGGAGTCCGCCGCCTGGGTAGACGCGCTCGAGGGCGGCCGTGGGTCGCAGTATGAGCAGGCCTGCACGCGGCTGCACGCACTGCTGGTGCGGATCGCCATGGACGAAGTGTTCCGCCGAGGTCCTCGTTACCGAATTACCGGGCCCGAGCTGAACGATCTCGCCCACCAGGCAGCTGCCGACGCACTGATGAGGATCACCCACAAAATCCAGGAATTTCGTGGCGACGCCAGGTTCACCACGTGGGCCTTCCGATTCGTCGTACTTGAAGTGTCCAGCAAGCTGGGCCGCCATTTCTGGCGTGTCTCAAATACCTGGTTCGACCTGGACGAATGGGCGCAACTGCCCGACCGCTCCGGTATCGACCCCGTCAGCCACTGGCAGGCGCGAGAACTGGTCGCAGCCGCGCGCAACGCAGTCGAGACCGCACTGAGCGCCCGCCAGCGGCAGGTCTTCACTGCCGTCGTCAACGGGATCCCCCTGGAAACGCTCGCCAGTGAGCTGGAAACGAACCGTAACGCGCTCTACAAGACGATGTTCGACGCCCGTAAGAAACTGCGAGCTCAGCTGATAGCCAGCGGACATCTCAGCGCTGCGGGCTGAGGCAGCGGCGACGACGTCGGCCCGCGCAGCGCTGGGGCTCGCACCGGCCCCGAATAGGCTTTTCTCTCCCGTCCGCGCCGGGAGGACGACCGCCAGGCGCCGTGCGCCGTCAGAACCTCACCTTCCCGACGGGCCGGAAGTAAGAAGTCGGCACCCCAGGGCGCTCACCTCCGAAGGGGCTCACACGAGCCGGCCCGGACAAAGGACTCGGGCGTTCGTCGAGCAGACGGCTGCTTACCTGGTGCTCCGGGGTCACACACCGGGCCCACGTCGCGCCGCTCGCGAAAATGTGTCCGTTCCCCCGTCGGCTTCCGTCACTGTTGCCGGCGTACTGGCGCCGCCGTTCGCGGCGGACATGCGATGGACGCCACCTCGGGCCTGACCGGTCGGTCGATCGGTCGGGGTACTCAGATTGATAGAGGAGTTGATCACCTTGGACGGACAGGAGCTGCAGAAGATCGCGGGTGACCGCACGGTTGAGTTGCCCGGCGCCGACCTGGAGCATCGTTTCGGCCCGGACTGGGACCTCTACAAGGTGTGCGGCAAGGTCTTCATGCTCATGACCGACATGCCAGGTCGCCCCGTCGTGATCCTGAAAGCTGATCCGGACGACGCCGCGGCCCTGCGTGAGCGGCACGCAGACATCACTCCCGGCTATCACATGAACAAGAGGCACTGGATCACGGTGGAAGGCGGGGGCACCATCGACGAGAAGCTGGTGAAGGAACTTGTGACGGACTCCTACCGTCTCGTGGTCGGCGGGCTTCCGAAGTCCAAGCAACCCGTGGATCCGCACACCTACGGCCGCGGCGTCTGACCTTCGTCATGCCCATCAGCAGCGAGAACCTTAAGGACAGACCGTGCGGCACAGTACTGGCGCTGCCCGGAGTCAGCTCCAGGCACCGGTTCGCCGAGCAGTTGAACGTCTGCATGGTGGCGGGCAAGGTCTCCTGTTCGTCGCGGACCGCCCAGTCGAACGCATCGTCGCCCTCGAGGCAGGACCGGAGTTACGGGCGGTGCTGCAGGGCAATCACCCCTCGAGCACCGTGGGCCGCCAACCAAGCCTTCGTTACCCGGTACTTGGCGGAGTAGTCACCCACGGGTGGAGCGACCTGGTCGTCACGCTTCCCGATAGGCCGATCACCCTCGCGATCGGCGGACCTGCTGCCCCGGACTGGTCCGCGGGCACCAAGTTGTTGAACTTGGCGCCGGAGGCGGGCGGGCTCGTCACCTGGGCAACCGATCTCCCGGGCCGCCCCGCCCCCTGGCCGGCGATCCTCGAGTGCACAAGGCTCGGGCTCGCCGACAACCTGGACTCCAACCGGCTCGCGGAAGGCACCCTTTGCGTTAGGCGTGTGCTTGCGTCGCGCAGGAGATATGCCCAGCTGGCCTCAGGAGGCAGCGACCGCCTGAGAAGTGGGTCGTGTTGCAAACGTGTGCTCAGCGGCGAGCGAAGGATGCGATGTGGTCCAGAGCCATGTCCAGCGCAACGGCCATCGGCTCGGAGCTGTGAGCGTTCTGTGCAAGTACGTAACCACCCTGCAGAGCAGCCAGCAGACCAGTACCCAAGCGCCGTGGGTCCGCGTGCTCGGCAAGTACACCGAGGACGCGGAGCCGGGTCAGTGTTTCGATGAGCATCCGCCGCCAGGCCTCGATTGATGCGTTGAGCGCTTGGCGGGACTGCTCATCGTTGTCGGACAGCTCAATCGACATCGCGCCCAGTGCGCATCCGTATGAGCCGTCCTGCAGTGAGTTGGCCTGGACGAGAGCGTCACGCCAGCGGCGCAGACCGGTGAGGGTCTTCACGCCGCGTAGGTGCTGTTCCTCGCGCGCGAGGACGAACTTGGACTGCAGGTCGATCACGGCGTGGACCAGCGTGAGCTTGTCCTCGAAGTGGTTGTACAACTGCGACTTACTCGTGCCGCTCGCCACCCGGACGTCATCGAGGGTGGTGGCGTTGACGCCCCTGACATAAAACAGCTTGGCTGCCGAATCAACGATCCGTGAACGGGTTTCCAGGCCGCGTGGCGTGCGGCGAGTACCGCTGGTTCCGGGCACGGTGCCTCCCTCGGGCATGTCACTCACTCGTGCTGCTCGGCCGCGGCCTGCATCACAACCGCGGTGGCCTCGATCTCCAAAGGAGACCGGCCCGGATCAGTTGTGGCACCAATACGAGCATATACGCCGGTCGGTGAGAGATGACGTCCTTGCGAACCTCACGTACGCGTCGACGTCGTCGTGGTCGGTGAGCCAGGACCGACCTGGATGATGTCGCTCATCTTGGCGCCGGCCGGCCGCAGCGCTTCGCACACGTTGTCCGAGGCTTGCCCGGCCTCCTTGGCGAAGTCTTCCGGCATGGTTCTGGCCGGCCACGATCCCGGGGTGCCGGACGGGACGACCTGCGGGGCGCCGGCCGGGATCGCGAGCGCATCAAGTAGATGCCGATGTGGCATGACACCGTGACGTCGATCGACTGCGTTGCGGCGGTCATGCCAAGTAGAGCCTCCTCGTAGACGGATGCGGGAAAGGGGCCCAGGTGGATCCGGGAGATCTGCCCTTCCTCTCAGTCCAGTCTTACTCAAGAGTGGACTAAAACGTCCATAAAAATCAATCGACCTAGTCCAGATCGGACCAACTCGAGGCGGCTTGAACTCGCCCGTCCAACTCGCCAGAGCAGCTCGCAACGCAGCCATCGATCACCTCTGAACTGCGCATTTACTGATCCGACGCGACCTGGACTCACTTGCATGCAACATGGCGGAAGCGATCGATCCAGGGAGGGGGTTGCGTAGCCATTTCTGGTCTGTATAGTCCTTCGTATGTGGTGTCTGGGGTGGCGAAGAGATCTCCGGACTCGGCGCAGGCGGAGTCACCCCCGCAAAGCACGGCACCAGGCGCAACCGACGCCACCGGCCAGGTTGCAGCCACGCAGGTAGGGCCTGCGACGGAACTCCGAACCACTTCGAGCCCGACCTGGGCGCAACAACGACGACACGCACCCCGACCGGAGGTCGCCTCGCCATGTCACGACTGAACGTTCCCCCTCCAGAGGATGTGCCTACCGGCGCACAGCAGACCCTCGACAACATTGGTGCGCAGCTGGGCTTCGTCCCGAGCATGTTCAAGACGCTCGCGTCGAACCCGACCGTTCTTGAGGTCGTCGCGACTCTGCAAGGCACCCTGAGCCGCGTTCTCGACGCCAGGACGCGGCACAGCATCGCGCTGGCCGTGTCGCAAGCCAACGGCTGCAGTTACTGCCTGGCGATGCACACCCACGTCGCGACCAAATTCGGCGGCATGTCGGGCGACGACATCGAACTCGGCCGCGCGGGGAGCTCCGTCGATCCCAAACGCGCTGCGGCCGCCCGCTTCGCGCAGCGGGTGGTCGAGGGCCGCGGACAGGTCAGCGACGCTGAGCTCGAGAGTGTCCGGGGCGCCGGGTACACCGACCCGCAGATCCTGGCGATCATTACGGTGGCGGTGCAGTTCCTGCTCACCAACTTCATCAACAACGTCAACCAGACCGACCTCGACATCCCCGCTGTCGACTCGGTCGATACGACCGTGCCGCAGTGAACCCGCGCCCCGATCCGGCGTGCCCGGCACGGTACGTAAGAGCGTGATCGAGCATGGTGGCGTCCACGGATTCAGCGCGCGTCATCTCGTCTGGCGGGGCTGGGTGGCTCTAGGAAGCTCCGCGCTGCCGCCAACAACACCCGCCCACCGGTTGCTCTTTGGACCCTTCGGCGCGGTCCAGGCACCCAGCAGGCAAACCCCGCACTGAGTCAACGATCATTCAGGAAGGCTCGACATGCCGGGCTCCGAACTCTATGAGAAGTTCATGGCGCTGCACACCCGAGACGGTGGCCTCGTCATGCCGAACGCATGGGACGGCCTCTCGGCGCTGATGCTGGCCGATGCCGGCTTCGAGGCGATCGCCACGTCGTCCGCGGCGATCGCCGCCACCCTCGGCCGCCTCGACGGACGTCACGAAGTCACCCGCGAAGAACACCTTGAGCATGCGCGGCTGCTCGGCGGCCTCACCGGGCTGCCCGTGAACGGAGACTTCGAAGACGGTTATGGCGACATGCCTGAAGACGTCGCCGCGACCGTTGAGGCCGCCGTGAAATCCGGCCTCGCCGGCATCGGGGTCGAGGACACCTCCGGCGATCCCGATCAACCGATCCGCGACTTCGACGAAGCAGTCAGTCGCGTACGTAGCGCCGTCGACGCCGCCAAGGGGCGCATCGTCGTTACCGGCCGCACCGACAACTTCATCCAGGGACGGCCCGATCTTGACGACACCATTCGGCGCCTGACGGCCTTCGCTGAGGCGGGCGCGGATGTGGTCTACGCGCCGTTCCCACCCGACCGCGAAGCACTCGTCGCGATCGTCACCGCGGTCGCCCCGACACCGGTCAACGTCCTGGTGTCTCCGTCGGACAAGGTGCTGACCGTCGCTGAACTGCAGCAGGTCGGGGTCAAGCGCATCAGCCTCGGTCCGCTGCTCTACACCCACGCAATGGGCGCACTCGAACAGGCCACGAAGGAGCTGCGCGCGGGCGACCTCGCTTCGGCAACGACAGGTATGAGCTTCGCGCGCGTCAACGAACTGCTTTCCCACGGCAAGAACTAACCCAAACAGTACAAATCACTAACTCTTCACCCGGTGATTGCAAGACAAAGGCAGGTATCCATGGATCTCGACAAGCTCATGAACAAGCACCTCACCAGGTACTTCGACCCCAGCAAGACCATCCCCGAGGAGACACTCCAGCAAGTGCTGGGATTCCTGCGCTCGACACCGTCCTCGACGAACGTACAGCCCAACCACTTCTACGTCCTCGCCACGCCCGAAGGCAAGGAGCGGCTGGCGGCCAACCTCGGCGAACGATTCCAGGACAACAGCGAGAAGATCCTGAACGCCTCACACACCGTCATCCTCACCACCAGGGCGGATCTTCCCGACAGCCACCTCGATGCGGTGTTCAGCAAGGAGAGGGTAGATGGGCGGTTCGCCGACCCGGCAACGCACGAGCTGTGGGAGTTCATGACCCGGGACTTCCTCAACCTGCGCAAGTACAGCTACAAGGACGTGAACCACTGGATGGAAAAGCAGACCTACCTCGCAATGGGCCTGACCATGATGGCGGCCGCTGAGCTCGGCGTCGAAGCCATGCCGCTCGAAGGGTTCGACCCGGCGAGCGTCGACAAGGCGTTCAAGATCCGCGAAACCGGACACACCACGACAGTGCTGATGGCCCTCGGCTACCCCGACCCCACGAAGGTGTACAACAGGCCGACTTCGCGCTTCGAAACCGACCAGCTGTTCACCTTCGTCTAAACAGCCCCGGCACCGGGGAACGACTGTGGCCGAAGTCCGCAGGCCGCGGACACCCTGCTCCTCCAGGTCGGCCCACCCCGGACAACCAGACCGGCGGCTGACGCCGCGGGGTCATCACGGCCCGCACGATGTTGGCCGCGGGCCGCGGGCCGCCGGGCCGGCGCCCCAGTCGTTGCTGGCCCGGATGACCCGACGGCGTCGACAGACCTCCCACTCGCCCGGCATCAGGTTCTCCGAGTGCACCGCAGGGTCGCCGAACGGCTCGGCAAGGAACTGCGGGTGGCAGGCGTCGGCGAAACCCACGCGGCTCCAAAGGAGGCCGCGATCCCGCCGACGCCGATCGGGCCGGGGGCACCTCTCGCAGCGCCTCGACATCCACGGTGTACCGCTGGTCGAGCGCCGCGGCCTCCACGACACGGCCTTGACCTCAACAGGTCCGAACAGGCAGCGCCGCGAGCGACGGGGCGCGGAACGAGGGCGACCTGCTGTCGGTGGCAACGCTGCTGTCTGAGGCGCCGGGGAGGTGGAACCGGTCGGTCGGTCGGACTGAGTGCGAGGGCAAAGATCTACTGTGAAGGCATGCGGAATGTCCAGTTCGACACCGCTGTCGGATTTAGGGTTGCCGGCCCGTACCTCCTGGTCGGCCGGACTAAATGAGAGGACAAAGATCCACTGTGAAGGCATGCGGAGTATCTACGGCCGAGAAGGAAGTCGTCCTGCTGGAACTGTCCGAACCGTCATCGCCCAAGCCCGGTCAGATCCTGGTGGCGGTTGAGGCGGCCGGGGTCGGCCCGTGGGACGAACTGGAAATCGACGCCAGCTGGGACGTGGGGCTGCGCCCCCCGGCTGCGCTGGGAGTCGAGGGCGCAGGCAAGGTGCTGGCCGTCGGTGCGGGTGTCACCGGGTTCGCGGTAGGCGATCGGGTGCTCGCACACGAGGCCCCGCTGCCCGGGGGAAGCGGCTTCTGGGCCGAACGCGTTCTGATCAACGCGGATCACGCTGCAGCCTGCCCACCCGGACTGGACGCCGTGCGCGCGGCGGCACTGCCGGTCAACGGGCTCACCGCGTTGCAGGCATTGGAGAAGCTGGACCTCAGCCGAGGACAGCGGCTACTGATCACCAACGGAGGCGGGGGCACCGGAGCCTTGGCCATCCAACTCGCCGCGGCCAACGGCATCGAGGTGACCACGACCGCGTCTGCCACCGCCACAGAGCGACTGACTGGTCTGGGAGCGACGGAGGTCGTCGACTACCACGACCCGAACTGGTCGACCAAGGTGCGCGGCGGGTTCGACGCTGCCCTCACCATCGCTGCCGGCACGGCGGACGCGGCCCTGACCTTGGTGCGAGACGGCGGCCAACTGTGCTCCCTGACCTCGGACGCGCCTCCGGAGGAACGCGGCATCACGAGCTGGGACCTCTACATCGAGCCCAACGGCGCGCAACTCGTCCAGCTCGCGGAGCAGGCCGCGGCGGGCACCTTGGAACTCGCACCAGAGCCCCTGCCGCTGAGCGAGGGACCGGCTGCATTCACTCAGGTGGTTGCCGGACGGGCCGGCGGTAAGAAGATCGTGCTCATCCCAGCATGACCCGACCGGGCACCGATCGATCCCGATGCCGGGCCACGGTGCTCGCCAGGCGCGAGCGAGAAGTCGTCAGGCTGAGCCAGGAAGGTGCATCGAGGCTCAGCCGCCGGCGTCGCTGGTGTGCCGGTGCGGTCCGAACGCGGCAGACACGGCAGCGTGAGCCCTGGACCCACCCCGTCAGGATCTTCGTCGTGGTATCAGGCGAGTTGGCTGGCTCGGTGCCGCATAGATTTGGGCAGAAGTCCGTACGGCGGGCGGGCCTGTCGCAGGCCCGCCCATGAGGGAGAAGGCGGCCAGGGGGGAAGCGCTCCATCTGCGAGGCGTTCCGTTTCCGGTATGCGCAGGGTATGCACAGGTCTGTCTGCCCGGCCCGTCCCGAGCAGGGCTGGAGCGTCCGGGACAGGCTCTGACCTCCTGGATGTACCGGGCCCACGGATACCAGGCGTGGGTCGACGAGATGTCTGCGGAGCTGGACACCAATGGTGACGGGTCCATCAGACGACAAGACGGCGTCGGCGCCTTCCTGGAACTCTTACGCTCTGACTTCGCAAGCGTAGGCTGATCGGACATGGGTTCGATTATATCCGAGCTACCGGGATCCGCAGCAGCACGGAGCTGCCGAAGACCAGCGATGGAGTGCGCGCCTGGACTCGTGACATACCCGCACGGGATGGCGAGGGTCCGACAATCAGGGAGTGTTCTATTCTTCGTTCGAAAGCAGCGAGTGTTCGCTGCCCAGGACGAGGACACCGCCATGACGACTGCAGCGCCCCCGGTATCGGATCCGGATCCCAGCACGATGCACTGCGCCGGCTCCCAGATCGGTCTGTGCGCGGGGTGCCAGCGGCAGACCTGGCGCTACGGCCCCGGAGGCCTCCCGCTGTGCACCTGGTGCATGACCGACCAGCAGGCACGGTGGGGGACCGGCGTTCGTTTCAAGAGCACCCGCGGGTAAGCCCGGCCGCTGCAGGTCCGGACGGGCTGCTGGCCCTCTGCGGGAGCGGAGGGCCAGCAGCGATCTGGTCGTAGGTCAGTGGCGGGCTTCGAACCAGACCACGATGATGCTCACGGCGCCGCTGCCGAGGCTGTATGCGGCCCCGTGGAGCGCCTGCCTGCCGGTGATCCGCCCGTGGTGCTTGAACCGATCCCGGAGGTCACGCGCCAGGCGGCGTCGGCGGGGCTCCTCGGGCAGGGAAGGCCGGCGCTGTCTGTTGATCTCTGCCTGGCATGCCCCGTCGCCCGTCGTCCGTAGCCCGGACAGGTTCGATGTCGTTGAGTCCTATCGGCGGTCCCTTCATGAACCGATACCGCATCCCCCATGCCGTCCCCCATAATCCGGACAGGAAACGGGACTTCATGGGGGACACGCCGCATGCGGTTGTATATCGAAGTTCGTGAGGGAGACTGGACCAGGGTCACCTACAGTCCGTACGGCGCACGCTATTCAAGGATCCTGGACGCGTTGATCAGCTCGGGGGAATTCGGCGCTGGTGCCGGTGCCGGACGATGGCTGAAGCTGGATCGGCGTGCGCGTAAGGGAAGTTTCGAGATCGTCGTTCCTGACGACGACGCGTGGGGCACGACTGTGCACCAGCTCCAGTCCCTGTGCTTGAACGAGGCCCGTCGTCTCGGAGTCGCGCGGCCGAAGCCATCTGAGGCCGTTCGGACCTTCCGACCGTTCTTCCAGTCCCGTGGCGTCCTGGACGTGTGGCTCGCCGACTCTGCGACGGACGAGCGTCTGCCCGGGCACCTCACTGTGGGGGAGGCCGGGTTGACCGACGGCGACCTGCTGGTCCTGTGCATCATGCACCCGGCCGAGGCCAGCTACATGATGGCCGGCCCCCCCAATCCGGCCGCACTGCTGCAGTGGCTCCAACTGGCCGAGAACGCCAATGCCCCCGCGGGAGGCGCTCGCCTGTGGGGCGTGCTGCTCTACACCGACGCCGACGTTGAGCTGGCGACGTATGTGCGCACCCACTTCGACGACCTGAACGTGCTGTCCGGACCCGCCACCCGGGTCTTCGTCGTGGAACGGCGGACCGACTGGCCCGCGGCCAAGAAGTACTGGCGGCGGCATCTGGAGCCCGAGCTGTACCGCGTCATGTCCACTCTGCGCTGGCTACGCTGGACACCGTACGACCCGCAGGGCGCCTATGAGATCGCCTCGCTGCTCGGTCTTGGCCCCACACTCCTCCCGTGCCTGGTTTTCTTCCATTCCCCGCAGGGTCCGCTCCACGAAGGCGAGAAGATCGTCTTTCGGATCGAGCACACCTCGACGGCCTACTTCCGGTCCCTCTTCGGCGGGATCGACAGGATCCTGCGTCCGGTCACGGATTCCATGCGGACGCCGGAAACCGAGCGTCGTGGCTTGCTGGCGCGGTACAGCCTCACTTCCGACTATTCCACCTACCGCGCGGCACCCTTCAAGACCGAGAAACACGACCCAGCGCCCGATGCTCTCCAGAACCTCCTCGCCCCGGGCCGTGCCGCCGACGCGGCTGCGTTCGCCGCCGTCCGCGAGGCCGAGCAAGCGATCAAGTCAGCGTTGCGGTCCGTGGTTCCGTCCGTGGCGGGGCTCGCCGTGCACAACAGTCAAGTCGTCGTAGTCTCAGGGACCTCAGGAGCCGAAGTGACGGAGAATTTCTACTTCCAGGGCGAAAAGACCACGTTCATCAACCGCCCGCAGGACACGGTGATCCGGGACTTCCAGAACACCTACGGCACGATCCAGCACGCCGACGATCTCATCCGGCTGTTGCAACTCGTGCTGGTAAGCCGGGACATGGCCGCTACCAACCGGAACGCCGCGGCTAGCGAGATCCACGACCTCGCCCGCATCGGTGCGGACCCGGAGCCGGACCTGCCAGCCGCCAGGACCCGTATCGAACGCCTGCGTGCCCTGCTGTCTTCCGGCGCGGACATCGCCCAGCCCGCCCTGGCGATCCTCGCCTCCCTGACGGCGTTCTTCTCCGGCTAGGGGATCGCCCGAGTCAGCTCCCTTCAGGCGCTAGTAGATGTCGCGCACCGAGTCGTGCTCACTGGCATCGAAGACCACCGCCGGAACGCCAGCGGCAACGTGGAGTGCCCAGTGGACCGCCTCCAGACTGAGGGCAGCGAGCTACCCCCGAACGCGAGTACGGCGCGCGATGCCCTTCACCCACAAGACACCCCGCTACGTCACCTCGTACAACTAGGTTTCGCTGTCAAGGAAGCAAGAAATGACTGGGTTCGATATCAAACGACTCGATTGGGTGACAGAGGACATGCGGGCGGTGGGCGACGGGGTGCCTCCCTGTTACGCGCACAAGTGGCGCGGCAACCGGCGCGTGAGGCCGGGAAATGGGCTCTGTCGTGGACATCAGCTGGCGCGCCCTCGTTCATGCGGCCACGAAGTTTGCGCAGGTCACCGCACTCATCGGGGGACGGTGGGGGGTCTGGTATCCCCCTGTGCACTCCGGTACCCGCCCCTCCACCAGAAGGGGAAAGGGGAGGGGAGGGGAGGGGCGGGGCGGGTACGGGGAGCGCTGCCGGGGAACCGTCCCTGGGTGCTTGGTCTGCGCGTCGGTGGCTGCCTCCGCGCCCGTGACGGTCTGGGGAGCTGGGGCTAGGTAAGGGTGCGCGATCCTCTGCGCAGTGCGGCCACCTGCCGCAGGCGGACTGTCAGGGCCCGGTCGGGTACATATCCAGGACACCCGTTGGCTGGGGTCGGTGAGGGGTCGCCAGATGGGTGCGGTGGGGCCGTCGCGGAGCAGGTCGGCCAGCGGCGCGGCCAGCACGGGGACCTTGTGCAGAAAGTTCCCGCCATCTAGGGCAGCGGCGGCCTGGAGGGCGTCGATGCGGGTTTCGATGCCGGCGGGGCCGGTGTTGGCGAGGACGAACAGCAGCCGGGGGAAGACGGGGTAGCGCTTGCGCCATTCCTCCTGCGGGGGTTCCTGGCCGATCCGGCGCCGGCCGGGCTGCGCGGGGCTGTAGGTGTGGAGGCGGGCGTAGGCGGGGATTTTCGCGGCGAGGCGTTCGGGGCCCATGGTGGCCCGGTCGATCTCGAGGAAGGCCCGCATCATCGACCCGTGCCCGCCAGCGTCGCCTTGGCTCCGGTAGTACATGAGGGCGTCGGGGATGACGGCCTCACCGCTGCCGAGGGGGTGTTGGACTTCGGGTATCCAGTCCAGCGGCCGGAAGAGGTCACCGCGGTGGCGGGCGTCCTGGAGGAAGGCCAGCGCGGTCTCGGTGACGGTCAGAGCGTGTCCGGTCCGCAGTCGCACCGCGGACCGGTCGCCCACCAACCGCGACGGCCGCCGGCCCCGTAACTCCGGCCACTCGAACACGATCCGCGCCCCGTGCACGGTGGAGAACCACACCCGGGTCCGCCCCGCCTGCGCCAGCGTGATCCGGTCGACGAGGCCTTCCGCCCGGAGCTTGGCCAGCCGCCGCCGGGTCTGCTCGATCCGCACCCCCGGACTGACGACCAGATGCACCTGCTCCGTCGTCGCCATCCGGTACTGCGCCAGCACCGCGAGCGCCAGCCGGTCCCCTGCACCCGCATCCGGGTTCACCCGCGTCATCGCCTGCCCGCTTCCCCACGGTGCGCCGCCGCCCTTTCGCGGCGCCGCGCTTACGAGTCAGGGCAGCAGTCACCCCCGACCGGTTTGCCGACCACCGAGGCCCGACCACGGTCACGTTCCGACAACTTCACCCCGCACCGGTCCGACAACCCCGCCCGTAACTGCCCGCGCCTTCTCGCACCTTGTGCCGGATCGGCGCAGGTCACCGCCATGGTCGGGGCTACTCCGGGGGCCCGACATCCCTCTCTGGACTCCCGTATCCACTCCGACATGAAGAAAAAGGGAAAAGGGGGGAAGGGGGAGGCGCAGGAGTGCAGAGAGGGATCGGGCCCGGCTGTCTGCGGTGGCGCGTCGGCCGGCGGCCTCCGCGCTCGCTGCCCGCGACGGGCCTGCCAGAAGCCAGGAGGAAGGGGAGCCGGGACAGGCCTTCAGTACGGCCGTGACAGCCGACGGGACAGCAGCACGCGGGTCTTGCGCAACGGCCGCGGGATTCCCCGTCCGTCGACGGTCCCTGCCGCGTGCCAGCATTCGGCCCGGAGCGTCCTGCCCAAGTCAGGACGCTCCGGGTCGTGCGCAGCCCATCGCGGGCCGCTCTGGAGGCCTGCGCACGGCCCCCGGGCCGAGACCGCCCGTCATCCGGTCGCCCCACCCAGCGCCGCATGCACTGCGGGCCGGTATCACGAAGCCGATGGGTGTCCCGGTACGCACCGCACCAGGCACCCGACGCCGTGTGCGGCCTCCCCGCCCGACCGCAGGCCGCGCACCCCGCCCGCCGGACGCAGACCTGATCCGGCGAAAGCACCCCAGCGACCCGGCGCAGCCGCGCGGACACACCGGCCCGGCCGGGTGAGCACCCGTTGCTCTCCTTGCTGCTGCGCTTGTTGCTGCTCCTGCCACGGTTGCCGATCTGGCATCAAGTGACGCTTGGCCCTCCCGCGGAGATTCTCCGTAGCTACGCTCGCACACGCCCTGGACCGCGCCCTGGTCGTCATCTCCGTCGACCCCGACGCCGGAGAACCGCTCCCTGACAACAGCACCGGCCCGCAGCTGCGCCATACGTCGACGACGTCGAGCGCGTCCGGCTCCTGTAATGGCTGACCGCCCTGAAGACCGTGGTGGTCATCGCCTTCATCGAGGTCTAGTCGCACCCTGCCGTTGCAGGGGGCTTCCCATGCAGTCCGGGTTGCGCTCGGTCTGATCGGCACACCAGGGCGACTCGTGACGCTGAGGCGGGCCCGCTGCTGACTCCTGTGCCTCTCCGCACAGACGGCGACACAGAGGCCGAAGCTCCAGGGCGCACAGGCGCGTCTCGTTCACTGGACATGCGGTGACCTGGCTGTTTCGGGGAAAGCGTGGGGTGTCGAGGTCCATGCAGCCGGGAGATGCGCTGGGTCGGCATTTCTTCGGAGCCGTGGGGTGGGATGGCCTGTTGAGGGGGAAGTTGTGACGAGTGCGAGGTCCGAGTGGCTGGAGAGGGCCGCGTGCGGCAGTTCCGATGCGGACGGCTTGTTCGCGGACAGTGCACGTCAGCGGCAGGCCAAGGCGGTCTGTGCGGGGTGTCCGGTGCGCGTCGAGTGTCTTGCCGAAGCGCTGGATGAGCGTATCGAGTTCGGGGTGTGGGGAGGTATGACCGAGCGGGATCGCAGAGCTCTCCTGCGACGCAAGCCGGACGTCGCCTCCTGGCTCTCTGTACTGGAAGCAGCCCGGAACAGCATGGTGTCCCCGGCCGGTTGAGGACGGGAAGGTCCTGCTCGCACCCCGTGCGTTGCGCACAGGTCGCCGACTGGTCCTCGAAATTCCTGCGACGGGATCGCGGGCGACGTCGGCGCCGGCCTCTGCCGCCAGTTCGGCATCGTTCACGGTGTGACGTCCGAGGCGCCGGGATGGCCGTTGCGGGGGTACGTGCACGGGCAGCCGGTGGGGGCGGTTGTCAGGGAGTGGGGTGTGCGGTGAGCCGGTTCTGGAGTTCCCGGTGGCGGAACTGGTAGGCGACGCCGGAGTGAAGGACGCAGCCGCAGCCCTGATGTCACGAAGCCCCAAGCCCGAGCTCTACGGCGCCTGATAGGACTTCGACGTCTCCCCCGAACCAGGCGGCGTCTGTTGCCCCAAGACCCATTCCCGCCACCCCTGTCACCTGGGTGACCACGACCACCGGCCGCACCCCCGCGCGGAGCCGTCGCCAGCCGCGTGGTGGATGCGCAGGAGCAGGTTCGGCGCGGAGGAGTCCGCGAAGCCTGCCGCACCGTCGAGCACGTCACCACGAGGCCCCGATAGGGCGCGGTCCAGGCGTGCGGTCGTGCCGATCGACCCCTGCACCTGGTCTCCCGCCGCGCAGCCCGAAGGGATGGCTGCCCCGATCAGCCTCGCGACTTCCATCGCTTTGAAAGACTAGGCTGACTCCTGTACAGGCCGGTTACAGGGAGCGGGAAGGCTGGGGCCATGCGTGAAGGGCTATCGGGGGCATCGGTCCCTTCTCGCTGGGCGCCTGCCGAAGGTCAGCTGCCTGGTGATCTTGCTGTGCTCACCGGCCCTACCCACGGCATCGTGGAACTTCCGCTGCATCTGGCGTGGTCCGGGCTGCGCGCGTTCGATCTCGGCGACGAGAAGCTGCTCCTGGGCATGTACCGGATCGTTCTGCTCAACGGCAGGTACGAGGACTACACCCGCTACTTGGATGCCGCGCTGCTGGTAGCCCACTGGCCCATCCTGCGCAAGATGCTGGGCCGTGGCGTACGCACCGCGTGGGAGGACCGCTTCACCCAGCTGCGGCCGGCGGCCGCCGCGTGACCCTGTCCGGCCTGCCCGACCATCACCGCCGCCTGCTCTCCGACGCGCTTGCCGCCGGACACCCCTACGGGCTCGCCCTGATGGGCGGCTACGCGGTCCAGGCGCACGGCATCGTTCACCGGCCCAGCCAGGATCTCGACTTCGCCACCGAACACCCGGCATCCATGCACGAGATCATCGACCAGATCACCCAGTCCCTCAGCAGCCGGGGCTGGCGCATCACCGTCATCGACGTGGCCCCGCTCAAGGCACGATTCCTCGCCACCGACCCAGACACGGAAGCCACCTGCGAAGTGGATCTCCTCAAAGAAGTCCTCTGGCGTCCTCCCGTCGTACTGGACGTCGGCCCCGTGCTCGACCTGGACGACCTCATCGGGACGAAAGTCCGCGCTCTGGGCGACCGCGGTCTCGCCCGCGACGCCATCGACGTCCACGCCGCCCGCCACCACTACACCATCCCCCAGCTGGAAAACCTCGCAGCCAGACGCCCAGAGGAATTCGACCTCCAGGAGCTCCACGACCGGCTGGAAAGCCTGGAATGGATCAGTGATGCCGAGTTCGAGGCGTATGGATTGGACTCCGCCGGGATCGCCGAACTCCGTCACTGGGCCCAGGAGTGGCTGGAGGATCTCGCACAGCGACTCGCCGAGCCCTACCAAGAGCCTTTCGACGCGTAGCAACGCCTCAGCAGCCCGGACCCGCAGTTGCCCTGCAGCTGGCGGTAGCGGCTTCCAGGTCGGGCAGATGGACGTGGTGTGCATCTGCCTGACCTGCAGGTGCTGTGGGTTTACGGAATGACGTGGTCCAGGAGCCAGGTGGTGAGGGCGCGGAGGGTGCCAGCGGCGGCACCGCGCAGGGCGGCGCTGGCCAGGGTGAGGCGCTCGCGGCGGTTCAGGCGGGTGCGGGACATGGAGTTCTCCACGGGAGCGTGGTGGGCGGGTGGTCAGCCGGCCGGCTTGCTGTCCACGCTGGACCCCCCGTGGAGATCGACTCCGAGTCGCGACGGCCGCCAACTCGTACAGGTATTTGTGCTGTTCACGAGATGCCGGGGCGGGGGAGTGGCGACGATGGTGCGATGAGTAGCGACACGGCAGATGGACAGGCCGTCGCGCGGGCGGGTGTGCGGCGGCCGCGGGTACTGGCGCGGGCTGCGGTGGGATGGCCGCCTGCGCTGCGGGAGCTGAAGGAACTGCTTTACCAGGTCTATCTGGAAGGGGGCGCTCCGAGCCTGGACACCATCACCGCCGCCATCGCCGAAGATGACCAGCTCCCGGGAGCGCCCGGCAGGGACGTCATCCGCCGGGCGATCAGCGATCCGGGCGTGCCGCCCGACCAGGCCGATGCGGTCGCTGTCGCGCGGGTGCTGGCCCGCCAGGCACGCTGGGACGAGGACGACCTGTCCGCCCGTATACGCGCGTTGTGGGTGCAGGCCCGGATGGCGACTGGCGCGGGGCGGCCGATCGGGGACTTCATCCGAGACGACCGGCTCGTCCTGCAGGACCTGGAGATCCACCCGGCTGTCGACAGCGGTGACCCGCACCGGTTCGGGGTGTTGCCCAGCTATGTCCCGCGCGCCCACGACACGCAGCTCGCTACGGTGGTTGACGCCGCAGTGGCCGGCAGGAGCAGTATCGCGGTCCTGGTCGGGGGGTCGTCCACGGGTAAGACGCGCGCGCTGTGGGAGGCCGTGCGGACACTGCCGGACGGCTGGACACTGTGGCATCCCTTCAGCCCCACTCGCCAGGACGCAGTCCTGGACCAGCTTGCGGACGTCGCCCCGAAGACCGTGGTCTGGCTCAACGAAGCCCAGTTCTACCTGTCCCCCGCCCCGTACGGGGAGCAGATCGCGGCGCGCCTGCGCAGCCTCCTGCACGACTCCTCACGCGGCCCGGTCCTGGTCGTGGCAACCCTCTGGCCCGAACCCTGGGACACCCTCACCACCCGCACGCCAGACGACGAGAACGCGCAGGCCCGTGCCCTTCTGGAGGGACACAGGATCAAAGTGCCGGACGTGTTCACTGTCGGCGACCTGCGCGCACTTTACGGCACCGGTGGCGTGGATCCCCGCCTCGTGGAGGCATGCCGAGCATGCCCAGGGTGCCCAGGTCACGCAGTATCTGGCCGGGGTGCCCGTCCTGCTGGACCGTTACGCGAGCGCCCCGCCGGCCACACGGGCACTGATCGATGCCGCCATGGACGCCCGCCGGCTGGGCGCCGGGCCCCGCATCCCTCTGAACTGGCTGGCCGAAGCAGCCCCCGGCTACCTCACCGATACCCAGTGGGACGCCACCGGCGACAACTGGCTCGAACAAGCCCTCGACTACGTCTGCACCCCCTGCAAAGGCATCCCCGGCATCCTCACCCCCGTCAAAATCCGGCGCCCCCGCAACTACCGCGCCCCTGCCCGTCCCATGGGTGACGACCAGGGGAGTCAGGGACGGCTGTACCTGCTGGCCGACTACCTAGACCAGCACGGCCGCCAACAACGCGCCGAGACAATCCCGCCCGTCGACTTCTGGACCGCAGCCGCCCACCACGCTCACCCCACCGACTTCGAAACCCTCGGCGACGCGGCGTGGGGCCGTGGCCTATACAGGGACGCCACCCAACTCCACAAGAACGCCGTCCGTCATCGCGCCAGCAGCGCTCCCGCTCACCTCGTGAAGCACCTACGGCAGATTCATCCGGCCGATCTCCGCCCCGCCCAATGGGCCGCAACCCACGTGTCCCTCGACAACCGGCACGCAGCGTCCCAGCTGCTGTACACGCTGCGGAAGGCCGGGGCGCGAGAGCAGGCCGCTGCCCTGCTTGCTCGCGACCCCGCCGCCCACGTCTCCCTCGACGACCCGTTTTCGGTAGGCACGCTGCTCACGGAACTGCTGGAAGCCGGGGCGCGAGAGCAGGCCGCTGCCCTGCTTGCTCGCGACCCCGCCGCCCACGTCTCCCTCGACAACCCGCTTTCGGTAAGCCTGCTGCTCAAAGCGCTGCGGGAGGCCGGGGCGCACGAGCAGACCGCTGCCCTGCTTGCTCGCGACCCCGGCGCTCACACGTCCGTCGACAACCCGATTTCGGCAAGCATGCTGGTCAAGGAACTGCGGGAGGCCGGCGCGCGCGAGCAGGCCGATGCCCTGCTTGCGCGCGGCCCCGGCGCCCACACACACTTCGGCAACCCCTTGTGGTTGGCTGCGTTGATCGAGGAGTTCCGGCAGGCCGGGGCGAACGAGGACCTCTTTGCGTTGCTGGCACGGACAGCCACGCGCGTGTCCATCGACAACCCCTTTCTCTCGGTCAGCGTGCTGCTCAAGGAGTTGCGGGAGGCCGGGGCGCACGAGCAAGCCGCTGCTCTCCTCGCCCGCGACCCGGCTGCCCAGGTGCAGTTCGGCAACCCGTGGCTGGTGACCGAGTTGCACAAGGAGTTGCGGGAGGCCGGGGCGCACGAGCAAGCCGCTGCTCTCCTCGCCCGCAACCCGGCCGCCCAGGTGCGGATCGACGACTCACCTGCTGTAAACGGGCTGCTCACGGAACTGGGTGAGGCTAGTGCACACGAGCAGGCCGCCGTACTGACCGCACGACTCCCTGCCGCAGGACACTTCGACCTTTTCACCGAGGCGAGCGATAGCTCTGAGCTGTTCCAATTCGGACGCGAGCCTGACGGGTGTGCAAGTCCCCCATGGACCTGGGACGACCTGCACTGACCGACAACGGCACTCCAAAGTGTGGCCGGCTCCGGAAAGGCTGGGGCAGCAGTTGGTTCGAGCGGACAGCCAGCGGCCGCGCAGTTTGCGACGGCACCGCAGACACCGGCACATGGCTGGCGACCGCCTACATCCTGCTGGTCACGGCTTGCTACGGCAGTTATCTCAATGCCTTGCTGCCCGACTTCTGGTATACGACGGACCGCAACCAGGTCCGGCGGTCGCTCACGGAAATCGACGAGGCAGCGCGCAAGGCGAAGGACGCACGGAACGCGCGGGAGCGCAGACGGTGGAGAAGGAGCCCGCGGCCGAAGAGACGTAGCGTCTGCCTGTCAGGACGTGCAGGGCGCCACCCGTACCCGGGCAAGCCCGCGGCCGCGGAGGCTGGCCGCCAGCTGCTCGCCGACCTGCGCCGCACTCACGGCCGGCCACGGCGCGCGGCAAGACTCCCGGTCCGACCGGCGAGACCCCGTTGCTGCGCTTGCTGCTGACCTTGCTGCTGCTCCTGTTGCTGACACTGCTGCTGCAGGCACCCCCGCTCAGGCGTCAGAAAGTGGCTGTTCAGGGCCCAGTCCGGGATCGGTGCGATGTCTGACATCCCCCTCGGCACTCTCCTTTCCCGTCCCTCCCGGATGGTCGGGACGGGAAAGGAGCACACCTCGGGAGATCGGGGCCCTGAAGGGGTAGGGGCTGCGCATCAGCCGGTGGCCTGCGTGCAGCGGGGGGTCGGTGTCCGCCGCTCGCGGACGGGCGGCAGACTCCCGCCATGAGCACCACGCGACGTCGGCTCGGCACGGGCCCGACGACCACCAGGAGCACGCCCATCCCGGGGCAGGCTCGATAGTCCCGCTGACCTGCTGTCGATCCGTGTCATGACCTGGGTGGGCGACCGCTGATTCCCGTGGCCCCCCGCAGTATCTGGCACGGGTCTGGCACAGGGCGAGTTCAGGCGGGTTGGTCAGTCGCGCCCCGACCCTGGCACGCCGATACCGGATCCGAGATCGGTGGAGGCGGTCAATGAGTGGGCCGCGGTCCTGAGACCGTTCTCCCATTCAGGGAGTTCGTCCGCGCCCATCCATTCGCTGTGGTTCGCTGCGATGGAGAGGAACTGTGTCTCCTCCGGGGTGCGGGCTGCGACCGTCATCGACAGCATGTCGACCACGTCCTTGGGGCTCAGCTCGGCTTTCGCGAGACCGACCGCGAGGCTCACGAGGAGCCAGCGGCCGGCTGTCTCCTCGTCGGGAAGGGGTACGCCGAGTTCGTGCAGGGCCTGGGCGTACAGTTCACGGATCTCAGTCTCGTCGCTCCTGCGTGGCAGGCCGGCCAGTTCGCGCAGGGCGGGGGAATCACGCCCCTCGACGAGTGCATGAGCAGCAAGCATCGGGAGCTCCTCGGGTGGGAGTACCTCCGCCACATACCGCCAAGCGCTGTGCTGCAACCGGTCCATGCGCTCATCGTGAGAGCAACGAGACTTCCTGGCCACTTGATTGCCGATCTGGCTTTGCCTTCTGTAAGGAGCGACTGCTTCGTCCCGAAGCAACTTAGGATGCTCGCCGGCCTTGGGCCGCTGCCCGTTGCCCGCGCTGATGGTCGGCTGACGTCGCGAGCGGCGCGGGCCTACCGGGAGGTCGGGGGAGGCAGCGAGCCTTCGCTGTGAAGCCGCCATTTGACGAACCTTTCCGTCCACCACGTCGTGGCGGCGCAGCAGTGGCCCGGTGTTGTTGGCCTCCTCCGCCGGCTACTTGTGACGCGAGTGGCGAAGGCCGGTGTCAACGCCGTTCAGACCGGCAGCTTGGGCGAAGGGCTCCAGCGCATGTGATGCGCCGGAGCCTCTCGTGGACAGCAGCACGAGTCAGGTCAGTAGGCGATCGATCCCTTGGTGCTGAACTGGAATTGCACTATGAATCTGGTGCCGTCCTTGACGTCGGTGGCTGCCAGACTCCAGGTTCCGACCGTGATGTCGCGGTAGGCATTGCAGTAGGAGCTGCCGCTCGTGGGGTAGAAGCAGGTGGGCACGGGCACGAAGTCAAACCCGCCGCCGGCTGCGATGGACGGCTTGACGTTGATCCGTTCGGCGAGACTCGCGGCGCGGCACCGTCGGCTTGGCCCGACGACAAGGGCTTCCTCGGGAAACCCGCCGACGCCGACACAGGCCTCATTCACATCGGGGCCCGCGAGTACGACCCGGCCACCGGACGTTCCTCTCCGTCGACCCCGTCCTCGCCTCCGACGACCACGAGTCTCTCAATGGCCACGCCTACGCCAACAACACCCCGGTCACCAAGTCTGACCCCACCGGCCTGCGGCCTATGGCAGCCTGCGAGTACGGGTGCAATAACAACAAGGGTGGAACCTATTACGGCCATTTGAAGCCGAACGGCAAGGGCGGTTGGGCATTCGTCTCCACCGAGGTGTACACCAAGTCCTATCAATACCAGAAGGCCGGCGGTGGCACTGGGAGCGGCGTAATGACTGTCACGGTGCGCACGGTTGAGGGCTACAAGTCGACGCAGGTGATGTTCAGGAAGGGCCCAGAACCGGCGCCAGCGATGACGACTGGAAACGGCGACCAGAAAAATTGGTGGGACAAAGCCCTGAAATTCAACCACGATCATCGCGAAGCAATCCAGCTGATCGGGGACGCGGGAGAAAATCTCAACTATGGTTCTACAACGCTTGCAGGGGTGTGTGTAGCTGTAACAATCGGCGCATGTGCCGCAGGTCCCGCCGAGATTCTTGCGACAATCGGAAAGGTGGGAGCTGTCGTAAGCGCGGCATCCAGTGTGAGTCAGGCCATTGACTCATGCGAATATGGCGGCGGAGCGAACTGTGCACACGATGTGAACGGTGCGCTTTTTAGCACCGTGGAGATTGCGATCCCCTACCTTCCTAAGTTCGTCCCCAGTTTTGTAGAAAGGGCCCAGGAGGCGTACATGTCTGGCGATAGCAGCAGCCTGATACATCGACTCACCAAGTGGATGTTCTAGAGTAACTGGTCTGTGGTCTGCCCTCTTCCGAGGGCAGACCACAGACCAGTTACTCGTCAAGGGGGAGATCAGTCAGACTTGCTTTCCATACACCTCAAGTTCCACAGGCAGAAAACTTAATGCAAGGTTTGATAAATGCGGAATCGTTATCGTAGACCTCAAAGAATAGCCAGCGGGATTGTCGTGGTCGTAACTTTTTCCGGTCTGGAAGTTATCGCTCAGCAAGGGCTGTGGGATCAAGCGGCGACACTACGGCTAGCCGCGCTCGCCCCCCTTCCTCTGGTTTTTTATTTCTCTCTTTCTTTCTATCTGCGTCCATCCGTGACAATCGCGCAGGACGTGCTGGTTGTACGCAACCTATTCAGCGTGATCGAAGTTCCCTACAATAGCGTGGTCTCATGTGGTGGACGGCGCGCCCTCACTCTTGAGGTGTCCAATTATGGAAATCTGCCGGTGCTCGCGTACGATGTGAGTATTACGGGGAGGAAGCAGCGTGACAGGCTGGCTCAAGAGATAATGTCTCGAAAGGCGAATTCTAGCAATCGAAACCCTAGTGTCAGATTCAGTAAGCGATACGTGACGGGGATTGCAGAGCGTCTGTGTGCGGTGATGACTATTCTCCTGTGTGCCCTTTCCTTCGCGCTATTGTGGACTGACGGGTGAACACCAAGGAGCTGGAGAAGTGAATCCGGGAAGGACCATGACAGCGAACTGGCAGGTCGGCAGACCCAGGGAAGATGGGTGGAGGGACCTGGTCGCGGTAAATGTCGTGGTCGTAGCCGCGGTCGGCGAACAGCGAATCCGGCTTGCGGCGGGGACGGCCGACCCGGCCGCGGACCGGCGGTCCCGTCCTGGTCCTCGTGGACCCTGCGCACGAGGACTTCCAGCCCTGGACCATCCGCGCAGCTGAAGCAGTGCTTACCTGGCCGTCCGTCGTGAGGAGGGCCGTGGGGTCAGCTGATCGTTCTCTTCGCGAGCAGGCCGCGCAGGAAGCGGGCAAAAGGAGCGGCGATCCGCGCGTCCAGGGCCTGCTCGTCGAGGCAGAGATGGCCTGCAACGCGCACGAGTATCAAACCCGCACCAGCACTGCGGAGAGCCGGCTGCTCCGCACCCATGTCCCGGCTGTCCGGCGGCTACGTGCCTGCTCGCAGCTGCCCGACGTGCCGGTGGTCGTCCTGAGTGCGACCCGGGGTTTACCGAAGGGCCTGCGGACTCGGTGGACCTCGTTGCAAGCCCAGATCGCCGCCACGACCGTTCGAGGCGAGCACGTCGTGGTGCCCGACGCAGCCCATTACATACACGACAGCCAGCCTGAGGCCGTCACGACATCGGTGCTCACCGTTGTCGATCTCGCACGAGACGGGCAAGCCTCGCAATGAGGCATGGGCGCGCCGCTGCCCGCGCCGAAGCACACCGGGCCCGGGCCCGGCGCTGTGGCGGACGGGGGGCCGGAATTGCGGCGCCCTGTGCGTCAGGCCCGGGCCCGTCGGTCGGCGGTGCCAAGGAGTCTGTCGACCAGGAGTTGCGGGTAGCCGGTGGCCGGTAGGCCGATGCCGAAGATCGCCCGGATGTAGAAGGGCGCGATCAGCTGGTCGAGGATCTGCTCCAGCGGTGGCGGGTCCTCGCCCCGGGCGGTGGCCCGTTCGCGGATCTGCTCGATGGAGTGCATGCGGCGCAGGAAGTGCTGGGAGCGCTCGGTCTGGTCCTGGGTGCTGCTCGGCATGGACAGGATGACGGCGCGTACGAGGGCGCGTCCTTCGGGTGTGTGCATGCTCCGGGCGCTGGCTTCGGCCCAGGCGGTGAGGTCACCGCGCAGGCTGCCGGTGTCGTTCAGTGGCGAGTCGCGCTCGAGGCGGGTGGTGACCGTGTCCGCCAGCAGTGCGTCGAGGCTGCCCCAGCGCCGGTAGAGGCTGGTGTGGTTGACGCCGGAGCGCTGTGCGATCGCGGGGATGGTGAGGCCCTCGCCCTCCGGTTCCGAGAGGAGGTCGATGACCGCTTGGTGGACGGCTGCGCGGACCTGTTCGGGGCTTCTTCTGATGCGCGCGGCCGGTTGTTTCTGAGTCACGCCTCCATCATAAGCACAGATATTTGCTTCTGGTCGGGTCAGGGCCTACAGTCGACCGGGCAAGCACAAATCTGTGCTTGTGATCCGGGTCGGAGGAGACCGTCATGAAGCAGCTGCTGTTCCCGAACAACGCCCAGTTCTGGTACGAGACCCTGCGCTCGATGAGCCACATCGCCTACGGCGGCGCCGACTTCGGCGAGGTCGTCTCCACCGCCGCGCGGATCACCGAGGGCGACTACGACAGCTGGTACACCGAATGGTTCGCCACCGCCGACCGGGTGTCCTCGGAAGCCGAGACGGCTCTGGCGGCCGGCCACCCGATCAGCGCCCGCGACGGGTTCCTGCGTGCCTCGAACTACTACCGGTCGGCCGAGTTCTTCCTGCACAGCAAGGAGTGCGACCCGCGGCACGACCACGCCTACGACCGCTCCGTCGAGTGCTTCAGGGCCGCCGCCGCCCTCTACACCACCCCGCGCATCGAGCCGGTCCAGATCCCCTACGAAGACACCACGCTGCCCGGCTACCTCTACCGGGCAGACGACTCGGGCACACCCCGTCCGACGGTGATCATGCACAACGGCTTCGACGGCACCGCGGAGGAGATGCACTTCTTCGGCGCGCCGGCCGCCATCGAGCGGGGCTACACCGTGCTCGTCTTCGACGGCCCCGGCATGCCCGGGCCGCGCCACCACCAGGGCCTGGTCTTCCGCCCCGACTGGGAGAACGTCATCACCCCAGTGATCGACTTCGCCGAGACGATCCCGGAGGTCGACAACAGCCGCATCGCACTGCTCGGTCTCAGCATGGGCGGCGTACTCGCCCCCCGGGCGGCCGCGTTCGAGCACCGGCTGGCCGCGCTGATAGCCGTCGACGGCCTCTACGACCTCGGCGAGCTCTCCGTACGCAACATCCCCGGCACCCGCGAGGAGGCCGAACGGCTCCTGCGCGCCGCGTCCGCCTCGGAACTCGACGCCGCCTTCGAACAGGCCATGGCCCACGACCCGATCGCGCGCTGGGCTGTCAACCACGGCATGTACGTCATGGGAGTCGACACTCCCCGCGCCTTCAACGCCTCCTACCTCGACTACACCCTCACCGGCGGCATCGCCGAAAAGATCCAGTGCCCCACCCTCGTCTGCGACGCCGAGGAGGACATCTTCTTCAAGGGCCAGCCCGAGCAGCTCTACGACCACCTGACCTGCCCCAAGACCCTCATGGAGTTCACCACGGAGGAAGGCGCCGGCGCCCACTGCCACCCCGGCGCGATGAGCCTGTCCATCGCCCGCATCTACAACTGGCTCGACGACACCCTCGCCGCCACCCGCCCCTGACGCTCACACCGCCAAGCACTGCCAGGCACCGCCAACGATCCCGCTGTCCGAACCAGCCCGAAGGACCCCACATGACCCGCACCGGCATCAAGGCCGCCATCACCGACCTGCTCCTCAACGAGGACATCACCCTGACCGAGGCTGCCGAACGGCACTTCACCCCCGACTACCGCCAGCGCACCGACGGCGAATGGGCCGACCGCTCCCAGTTCCTCGACCACATCGCCCACCTGCGCACGCACCTCGCCGCAGGAGAGATCGAGGTCCATGAAGAGCTCTACGACGGAGACAAGTACGCCGACCGGCACACCTGCCACCTCACCAAGAAAGACGGCACGACCGTGAGCATGGAGGTCTACGTGTTCGCCGCCATAGCCCCCGACGGCCGCTTCCAGCGCATCGAGGAGACCACCTTGATGCTCGAGGGAACCGACGCCGACCGCAACCTCGGCAGCGCCCGCTGACCACCCCCACCGGGCTCGGGCGGTGCCGGCGTCAGAGTTGGGGGACGTACGGGGCGAGGCCGACGATGAGGATGGACCGTTCGCCCGGTCCGGGCCCGGAGCCCGCCCGGACCGGGCCGACGTAATGGCTGACCCTGTGGTCGTGGACGGCGTAGCCGTCCAGCGGGTCGGTGAGGGTGAACTCGGCGTGGATGTCCGCCCACGGGTCGTCGGGCTGCAGGCCTGCGCTGCCGGGGGTGGCGATGACGTTCTGCCCACCGGTGACGTTGGTGCGGCTGATCAGGTGGGCGAAGGTGAACGTGCCGGCCGAACCCCCGTCCTGGTGCAAGCAGTCGGGGGTGGACACGGCGTTCTGGCCGGGACCGTCGACGCCGAGCCTGATCAGGTGGACACCGGCCCACAGCGGGCGGCTTCCCAGATTCCTCAGCGACAGGACCTGCTCGATGTCCCAGCGCAGGAGCCGCAGCAACAGTGCGTTGCCACGCAGCTCCTCGGGGATGTCGGGGAGCACCCGCCGGGTCCGCGGGTGCGCAGGGTCCTCCTCGCCCTGGAAGAAGTCGGTGACCGTGCCGTGAACGGGGTCGGGGGTTCCGGGAATCCAGGACAGTTCGTCCTTCCACGGCAGGTACACGGCATGGGAGTAGCGGCGAAACCGATGCGTTCGCGGGGCGTACGGGTCGGGCGGCAGAGCCGCGAAGACCTTCCGGATCCGGGCCAGGTCATCCTCGGCGGAGCCGGCCGGGATTCCGAGGCGTTCGGCGCCGTAGCGGACGAACCCGCGCTCCCGCAGACCGTCCATATTCCCAGTCTCAACCATCCGTACCCTCCCGACAGCTGGTGACCCAGCTCAGCATCTGACCTGCTGTACCTGTCCTCATTCGCCGACCAGTGGGGCGAGAGAGCCGCCCGTGCCAGGTTCGGCCCGGGGCCAGGACCCGGAGTGCTCGTGCATGGGGTGATGGTGCCTCACGTGCCGGAGAGTCTTTGTGCTTGTTCTTCGATTGCGTGCTGGGCTGTTGTGGCGGGTTCACGGGCGACGTTTTCGAGGGGGCCAGGGGGTTGTGGGGCGATGGTGCCACACAACCAGGCCAGGAATATCACGGTGAGGACGGTGCCGATCGAGGCGCTGACGCACAGGCGGATGGTGGAGGCACGCTCTTGAGTTGTCGTCCGCGGCACGCGGCCTGCGGCGTCCTCGTACCGCTGTGGTGTCGGATGCTGTTCGCTGCTGGCCGGTATGTCCTGCCCGACTGCCATGCCGTCGCCCAGTTGAGTCCGAGTGAGGCGAGTGTGCCGCGTTTGTCGGGGGTGAGTTTGGTCCGGCGGGTCTTCTGGTTCATGATCCACACTCCGAGCTTCACTTCCGTCCTGTCTTTCAGCCGCTCGACGTGGCCTCTGGAGACATTCACCGACCCAGTGTGTGCTTTGTACTGCGCGAGGGCTGCGACACCCCTGTCGAAGGCGCTTACGGCCGGTAGGGACGTCTTCGCGGACGTTTTCGGTTCCGGGACCGGGGTGAACGGCACGATGTGGAGCTGTTCCAGTCGCTCACGTTGTCGGTCCGTCAGGGCCAGCCAGACGGCAGGCTTGCGTCGTCGGGGCTGGCCACCGTTTTCGGTCCGGCTGCCCACGAGGACAGCGCCCAAGAGCCGGCTTGTCGCGGCGCCTCCACAAGGCACTGGGGCATCCGAAGACAGGTGCCGCCCAGCGGGAACTCCTCGTCGCAGACCTGGGGCGGGCCAGCAGAATGCTGGACTTTTCGGCACAATACGTACCCAGGCAGGGAAGTTGAACACGACAGTGATGCATGACGAATACGTCCAGCAACTGATGGCGCGGGCAAAGGACGGCACCATCTCGCAGCGAGAGGTGAAGGAGATCGCTCTGGCCATGTCCGAGGGCCGAGCCGGCCGAAACCTCTACCGGCCGCTGTACGCGGTAGCCCGCGCGGGCGGCCCGGCGTACGAGTCGCTGGTCGCCGACTATGTGATCCACCCCGAGGACCCCGAGGTCTCGGCTCTCGCCGTCCATGTGCTCACGGGACAATGGGGAGTGGGAGCGAAGTACCGAGAACAGATTCTGGAGTTGCTAGGCTCCCCGGAGTGGGACCTGGACGATGATGCGTTCATGGCCGCAGTGACGGGGGCGGGCGAGATCCTGCACGACGGGTTCGACGCCGAACTCCTCCACACCCTGCTGAAACTGGCCGAGGAGGGCCGCGGGAAGTACAACGACCACCTCATGCAGCGTGTCGCAGTGGAGGCGATCGCCCGTGCGCTGGGCGCCAGCCTCGCCGAGTCGATGCGTCTGCCGGAGGGGGTCACCCACGCACAGTGGTCGCAGGACTTGCTCGCGGCCGCACATGATCGACTGCGCGAGGCAGCACGCCAGAGCTGAATCCGCACGTAATCGAACGGGCTCCGACGGACGATGTCCGAGGACTCTGAAGAGCGTTGAGCGATCGACCTCCCGCTCTTCGGCAGGGGGGCGGATACCCGCCCCCCTGCCCGATGGTCTTACAGATCGACACATGCGCACGGGAGGTGGTACTTAGTGATCGCTGGGAAATCCAATGCCTTCCAGTGGGTCTCTGCGCGCCTATCTCGGGAATAGGTGGCAGTGGTGGACGGCCATCTCACCCGCCCGAGAAAGAGACGAGCTCCATGAGTTCATAAAGGACGGCGACGAATTAAGGTCCATTCCGGTCATCGTCACGGAGGCGAGGTAGCAATGGATCTGCGGGAGTTGAGTCCAACGGGTCTGCGTCGGATTCCTGAGAGGAACATCCAACGTGGTAAAAGCAGGTGGCTCATCGAAATCGACGTCGAGAGCGCAGCACTCGAGGAGCGTTGGGGCGCGCCGGAGATCACCGGGGACGACTTCGCTGAGTATTTGTGCTTCGCCTTCTCCCCGGTGAGGGGGGAGGCGTTCATTCTGCTACGGGACAGATATCATGCTCCCGCGCCCGGCTTCATAGTCGGCGTTACTAAGGGACTTTTCTCCAGGGAAGCAGTCGATAAGATCATCGAGGTGTTGGCGATTCCTGGCGTGAGTGCGACTCGTGTGAATGCAGAGGTCGTCGAGCAATAACCAAGGCGCACGGCACGGGTCTCCCTCTGCTTTCGAGAGGCGCGCGCCGTGCGCGCGGCAGTTGTAAGAGCTCGTGGACAGGCAGGCGGATACGCCGACATAGATTACGATCACTGGGAGTTCATGCGCACGGCGGTTGGTGCACAGTGATCACCCTGGAGGCCGCCACGCTGTCTGCACAAGAATTCGGGTCCCTTAATCTTCCTGAAAAGGACGGATTTCAATGGGGATTCCTCTTTCGGGGGATTTCGGGGTCTGGTCTCTACCTGTTTCAGATCACCGTCAGCCCATCAGTTCCGAATGGAAGACCACGGTTCGGTGGCAGTCCAGGAGTTGTCGTCGACTCCAAGGCTGGTGACTGTCGCTACGTGCGAGGCCACTCGGAGTATAAAGACCTCCTGCGCGAAATAGCCGACAGGGCCTCGTAAGTGCCGACATGCCCGGTGCGACCTCCCTTCCCGGGGACGCACAGGGCAAACGACTTTTGATCAGGTGTCTGACTCCATCCCTCCCACAATGGAGTTTGGAGATCTATCGGCGAGGCGGGCTGAGCGCCGGACCGAAGGAATGGATCTCAGGAAATTTCCGGGAGCGCATGATGGAACGAGATCCGGAAGCAGAAGCTGCCTTCGCCTACTGTCTGGAAAATTCACATGACGAGAATTTCCCCATTGGGAATATTCGGCAGGATCGCGAGTCAATCCTCCTTTTTGGAAAACGCCAAGGAAATCCATCGAAGAGTAGGCGTAATCCAGAAAGGGGAACGGGGAAAAATTGCCGAGTACCTTCGATCCGGGACTCCTATCATTGCCCTGATGGGAGTCTCGGAGGATGTCCTGGGTAGCAAATTCTCCAGATCTGGCGGCACAGGTATCGTGAGCGACGGCAGATTCTTCTAGCGGCTCGACGCGGCCGACCATGTTCAGCATTATGGGATCGAACTACCGGAAGAGTTTATTGCTCACGGCAATTCCTGCCAGTGGGTCCCTGTGCCGCTGTCTCGGGAAGAGGTGGCAGTGGTGGACCGCCACCTCAGCCACCTGAGAAATATTCGAGCTCTATGATAAGGGACGGTGACGAATGAGTGTCTATTCCGGTCATCGTCACGGGGGTGAGGTCGGCATTAATCTGACGGAGCTGAACCCGACAGGTCTGCGGCGGATCCCTGAGAAGGATGTCAGCCGCGGTGACATCAGGTGGCTCGTTCAAGTCGATATCGAGCACGCGGCGATCGAGGAGCGCTGGGGCGCGGCAGAGATGACCGAGGACGACTTCGCGGAGTACTTCTGCTTCGCCTTCTCCTTGGCGGATGGGGAGGCGTTTATCCTGCTGCGGCACATGCATTATGCCGCCGTGCCCGGATTCGTCCTCAGTGTGACCGAGAGACTCTTCTCCACGGAAGCCGCTGACTGGATTATCGAGGCCCTGGAGATTCCCGGGGCAAGGGTGACTCATGTGAATGCCGAGGCTACCGAATAGCATCCGTGGCGCACGGCGCGGACCTCCCTTCCTTTGGGAGGTGCGCGCCGTGCGCGCGACTTTTCAGACGCCTACAGTTTCTGACTCGCTTGGTTGAACTGATCTGACTGTGAATAATCGGAGGGCGTGCCCGCAGTTGGCTGAGGCGACACCTTCTGCACCACGCACGGAGCAGTGCCGACGCACCAACCACTGGCCCGAGTGGAGCGTGACCGGCCACCGCGGCACCTACACCAGGGCTCACTGCGGCGCCCTCGTCCAGGACAGCGGCGATCTCGACCGTAACGACCGGCCCTTCGCCTGGAGATGACGGGCCCGGCCAGACGCCTCCCGCACCCTTGACCGGGAGGGTCGTGGCGGTCAGCCGAGCCAGACGACGTCCAGGACGGACAGGTGCCGCAGCGGCCGGTTGATGAAGTAGACGACGGACAGTTGCCCGATCGAGGCGGCCCGGACGTCCTCTCCTTCGACGTCTCCGGCGTTCCACTGCGGCCACCCCCACGGGGTCCGGGCCGCCAGGTCGAGGACGTCGCGGCCCATCTCCGCATGCCCCAACCCCCGGGCCTCCGCGGCCAACAGCAATCGCCGCTGCCGCTCGTTCAGATGCGGGAACAACACCGCGAACTTCACAGCAAGTTGATCACGCGTCTCGTCCGGAATGCGCATACGACATCAACGAGCCCCCGGCCCGAAAGCAACACCTTGATGATCGGTAGGCCCGGGCGGTACGGAGAGCGGGGTCATGGTGGGAGACGCCACCGCGCCGGACGACTACGACCGGGCCTGCGCGGTGGACGATCTGGCCGGTGTGATCACCGTTGGCGAGGACGGTGCGCAGGCACTGGTGTTGGCGGACGAGCCAGCCACCAGCTGTTTTCTACCCGAGCATCAGGCCTTCCTGCGGTGGCTTGCCGCTGACTCCGAGGACGAGCTGAAAGCGGCGGCCAGGGCAGTTCTTGCAGATCCCGCCACCGAGTGGGAGGAGTGCGGCACGTGGTCATCGGACGGTCCAGCCACACTCATGGACTCTGCCGAATCAGGTTCCGCGCTGGACACCGAGTATCCCGGCGGCGGGATGCCCTCCCAGGCGTCGGTTGCACTGCCCGCCGGCCGCTGGAGGATCCGAGCCACCCATACCAAGGCGGACGAAGACAGCTGGGTCGGCCTGGTCCAGATGCTGCCCATCGAATCTTGAACGGTCAGCTCCTTTGGTTGGGTGCGGTCACGTGCTACGCGCAAGGTCGTACAGATGGGCGATGCCGAGCACCGCGTGGTGGACACCTTCGCCTTTCAACCGGCAGTCGCGGAGGATCTTCCAGGTCTTCATCCGCGCGAAGGCGTGCTCGACGCGGGCGCGGACCTGCTTGTGCGAGCGGTTGTGCTCGGCAGGCATGGACCACACACCGCTGGGACACCCGTCCTCGACGCCGCCCATGACTGATCACCAGGGCACGGGCGTTCCGTCCCAGGAGAAGAAGCCACCGGTGGGGCCGTCGTCCGGCAGCAGGGCCAGGCGGAGGGCACCCTGCGCTGCCTCGGCCGGGTCGCCGCCGGCAGCGGCGGCCTGGGGGTTGAGATCGGTGGCCCGCAGGCCGGGGGCGAGCGCGTTGACCTTGAAGCCGTCCTCGGCCAGCGTCTGGGCGTAGAGGACAGTGAGGGCATTGAGGGCGGCCTTGGACGACCGGTAAGCGGCGCCGCCGCCGCTTCCCGGGGTGAACTGAGGGTTGGGTGTGGTGCTCCAGGCCAGCGACGCGGTGCCACTGGAGATGTTGACTATGCGCGGGTGCGGGGACCGGCGCAGGGCGGGCAGGAAGGCATTGGTCACCGCCGCTACCCCGAATACATTGGTCTCGTATGTGCGCCGGTACTCCTCGACGCCGGTGTCGGTCGGCGGGGCGAGTGACGGCGAGATGCCGGCGTTGTTGACCAGCACGTCCAAGCGGTCCACCTGACCCGCGGCCTGTGCGACGCCGTCGGGATCTGTCACGTCGAGGACCAGCAGACGGGCCCCGGCTCCCATCTCCTCGACGGCCCGCTGCCCGCGCCCGGCATCACGGGAGCCCACGTACACGATGAGGCCCTCGGCGGCGAGCAGCCGGGCGATATGCTTGCCTATGCCCTTGTTGGCACCGGTGACCAGAGCTGTGCGTTCGTTCATGGCAGCCACACTTCCCTGGTCGTGGGTGCCCTGCCAGGGACAGCCTGTACCAGGCAGTGAGAGGAGGCGGCATGGCGCGGCAGGAGCTGGCCCACTACCTGCGGGACCGCCGGGCGGCCCTGCGTCCGCACGAGATCGGCCTGGCGGCGACGGGCACCGACCGCCGCACACCGGGTCTGCGCCGCGAAGAGGTGGCGGAACTCGCCCACATGTCAGTCGACTACTACACGCGGCTGGAGCAGGCCCGGGGGCCGCAACCATCGGCCCGGATCCTGGACGCGCTGGCCCGCGCGCTGCGGCTCACGCCGGCCGAGCGCAGCCATCTGTTCCGCCTGGCGGGTTCGAGCGCGCCGCCTGGCATCAGCGCGGTGCGGCGGGTGCGCCCGCACGTGGCCCGGATGCTGGAGCGGCTGCCGGAGACCGGTGCCATCGTCACTGACGCGGCGTACGACGTTGTCAGCTGGAACCCCCTGGCCCGGGCACTGCTCGGCGCCGACCCTGGAGGCGGGACGACGAACCTGGCCCGACGCCGCTTCCTGGGCCAGGGGTGGATGTATGAGAGCTCCAGCGCCGAGGAATTCGGGCACATCGTGGTGGCGCGGCTGCGCCGGGCCGCGGACCGCTACCCGCATGACCCGCAGCTGGCCACGCTGCTGGCCGAACTGCACGCCGGCAGTGCGGAGTTCCGGCAGATCTGGGAGGCACGTCCGGTCCACGCTCCCGGGCATCGTACGAAGACCCTGGGCCCTCCGGAGGTCGGTGAGCTGCGGTTGAACTGCGACGTCCTGCTCGTGCCCGAGGATGACCAGGAGGTTGTCCTGATGACAGCCGACCCCGGATCACCCGCTCTGCGGGCCCTGCGCAGGCTGGCCACGCAGGCGACCTGAAACGAAGGATGCGCACAGGTCTCGCCAACGGTCACAGAGCGTCGCAACGCAATATTCACTCGGACCGCGCGGTCCTGACTTTGCCCGCCCCTCGGGCTGGGGCGCCTGCTTGGGGCCGTCGCGTTGTGCGAGCGGCTGTTCGTGATACGGAGTACGGATGCTTGGTCGACTCCCGCTCGTTGAGCAACTCGATGGCTTGCGGTCCGTGCTCTCCCAGAACGAGGTCCTGACCGAGGTGATGACCAGGGCAGCGACGATGGAGCTGCCCGGCTGGTATGTGACGGCGGGCTGCCTGTTCCAGACGGTGTGGAACGTGGTCACCGACAGGCCCCCGACCAGCGGCATCAAGGACTACGACATCTTCTACTTCGACGGCACCGACCTCTCCTGGGAGGCGGAGGATGCCGCGATCAAGGCAGGACAGGAGATGTTCGCCGGGCTGCCGGCCGAGGTGGAGATCCGCAACGAGGCCCGTGTGCACCTCTGGTACGAGCAGAAATTCGGCGTGCCCTGCCCGCCTCACGAGTCCACCGAGGCGGCGATCGACTCGTTCGCCGCGACGACGTGCTGTCTGGGGGTGCGGCTGGAAGCCCACGGTAGGTGGCGCGTCTATGCGCCCCACGGGCTCTCCGACGTGTTCAACCTCGTGGTCCGGCCGAACCCAGTCCTTGCCCCGCGAGAGGTCTATGAGACCAAGATGGCGCGCTGGAGGGACGAATGGCCGGAGCTCACCGTGCTGCCGTGGCCGGGCTGACGCTCGGATGCGGGTGATCACGCGGCGAGTTCCTCCCCGGTGGCCCAGTTCGCAAAAAGTGAAAGACGCGCCACGAGAACGATGCCCTGCCCGCCAGCGTGGTGACGGGCGCCTGCGGTGCAGTACATGAAGATGCTTGCGCAGGCCGCCGCGCTCATCCCGTGCGCCGATGCTGTCGGGGACGTGACCGTTTCTCGACGTACATCTGTTCGTCGGCGGATTTCAAGACCTCGTCCGCGGTCATTCCGCAGCGTGCCCATCCGATGCCGAAACTGGCGCCGACGCGGACGGCGCGGCCGTCGACGCGGATGTGCGGGATGATCGCGTTCCGTAGTCGTACGGCGAGGTCAGCCGCGTCGGCGGGGGCGAGCCCGTCAGCGAGCACAGCGAACTCGTGGCCGCCAACACGGCCGACAACGCCCTCGTCTGGGATCCCGTTGGTGAGTCGTTGCGCTACTTCGACGAGCACCATGTCGCCTGTGTGGTGTCCATAGCGGTCGTTGATCGATTTGACGCCGTCGAGGTCGCATACGAGGACAGCGAGGCCTTTGGCGCCGTCACCAGTATCGTCAGCGGGCGGCCCGAGGTGTATGTGGGAGAGGGTGCCGTCCTCATGCATGCCTGCATCAGCTGGCCGGTGAGCGTCGATGCACAAGCGGGAGTTGAGGCGGGCACGCAGCTCAGTGACGTTGGGCAGACTGGTGAGCGGGTCGTGACTGACCTGATGCATCAGCTGGAGTTCACGGTGTTTGCGTTCTTCGATGTCCTCAATGTGCGTGAGAACGAAGCGGGGGCCGTCGGGTGCGTCGGCAACGACGGAGTTGCGCAGGGAGACCCAGACATAGGTGCCGTCGCGGCGGCCGAGTCTGAGTTCGGCACGGCCGCCTTCTGCTGACGTGCGGAGCAAGATGCCCATGTCTTCGGGGTGTACGAGGTCAGAGAAAGCGATACGGCGCAGGCCAGAGGCTGAGCGGTCGAGCAGGCGGCACAGGGCGTCGTTGGTGCGCACGATGCGGCCGTGCTGGTCGCCGCCCAACTCGGCGATGGCAAAGCCCGACGGGGCGTACTCGAAGGCTTGACGGAAGGACTCCTCGCTGGCCCGCAGGATCTCCTGTTCCCGCTCCAGGCGGACCAGGGCGCGCTGCATGTTGGCGCGCATTCTGGCGCTGCCGACGGCGATAGCGGCGTGGAATGCGTAGGACTGCAGGGCCTCGCGCTGGTCCGGGCTGGGCGGGCGATGGTTGCGCGGGCGGGCTACGGACAGGACGCCGATGAGCTCGCCGCCGCTGCCGCCAGAGGTTCCGGGAGCGTACATGGGGGCGTAGAGGCGGTCGGAGGGGTGCCAGCCCTCCTTGAAGCGGCGCTCGGGCCCGTCCTCCTTGTTGTGCCACTCCGGTACGTCGTCGTCGAGGATCCAGCCCTCAGTGTGCGGTATGAAGCGTAGGCTGCCCCAGGCCTCGCCCATGTGGAGCCGGCGGTCCCAGGAGGTACGAGAGCCGACGCGGCCGGTGATCAGTGCCTCGGCGGAGTCGCCCGCGCAGGAGGCGAGCACGAGATCGCCGTCCGGGCGTACCAGGTGCATGAACGCCAGTTCGTAACCGAGACCGTTGACGACACCGTCCACAACGGATTGGAGCGTGTCGGCCACTGCTCGTTGGTCCGATCGTGGGGACACGTCAGTCGCGGCCTTGGATCGTGTCGGATGAACTGCGGTCACTCATCGAACCGTTGCTGCCCGAGCCGGCGCCGAAGCTGGCCGAGGGCGGACCTCGAGTGCCGTACCGGCAAGCACTGCGCGGGATTCTCTTCGTCCCTCACACCGGCATCCAATGGGAGTACGTGCCTCAGGAGCTGGGCTTCGGGTCGGGCATGACGTGCCGGCGGCGCCTGGCCGCGTGGAACGAGGCCGGCGTCTGGGACCAACCGCACGTGCTGCTGCCGGAGAAGCCACGGTCGCAGGACCAGCTGGACTGGTCCCGGGCAGTGATCGACTCCTCCCACGTCAGGGCCGCGCGCCGGGGCCCAAAAGCGGGCCCAGCCCCGTCGACCGAGCACGGCCGGGCAGCAAGCACCACCTCATCGTCGACGGGCAGGGCATCCCGCTCGCAGTGTCACTGACTGGCGGGAACCGCAACGACGTCACCCCACTCCAGCCACTGCTCGACAAGATCCCGCCCGTCGCAGGCCGCGTCGGCAGGCTGCGCAGGCGCCCCACCGCGTTGCCGGCCGACCGTGGTTACGACCACGACAAGAACCGGCGTCTGCTCTGGACCCGCGGGATCCGACCGGTGATCGCGAAGTGCGGCGAGCCCCACGGCACCGGCCTGGGCATCTTCCGCTACGTCGTCGAGCGCACGATCGCCTGGCTTCACGGCTTCCGCCACTTGCGCATGCGCTGGGGACGACGCGACGACATCCACGAAGCGTTCCTCGGGCTCGCCGTCTGCCTGATCACCCATCGCCACGTCCAACGGCTTTGTTAGGAACAGTAAGCCGGGACGGCGCCCTGCAGGTGGTCTCGCTTGAATCCGCCGGTTCTCCATCGTGCCTGCGAAGCGATGGCAAAGCTGGAAAACTACCGCTGATCCGCAGACGTCGGTGCGCTGCGGCGTCTTCGAAACATCAGCTCCGTCCGCGCCTCGGTCTGCGTGGTCTCGGCGGCCGCGGGTCGCCCGGCACGGCGACCGACATGCTGTGAGCGCAGCCCCAACCACCCCTGAACCCCTGCTCCGGAGGCCCGACGCCCGGAACCGCATCGACTGAAAGCTAGCCTGAGTACGTGACCAAGACGTGGGAACCGACAGGCAAGGGAGTGCTCCAGCTTCCGTCCGGCCGCTTGGTCCGTGGTCGCGGACTGCGCCAACTGCTTCCGGAGGGCCCCGTTCCTCACTACGGCGTCTACCTGCTCGGCGCCCCGCCTCCGACGGTTCCCTGGGTGGCTCAATGGCTACTCTGGAGGGACTTCCGACTGCCCAGTAACCACTCTCAGGCACGAGAGGTCCTCCAGATGGCATGGGCCCGCGCCGACGCTGAACGCGTCGAGATCGCGTGCGGCGGAGGCCGGGGACGGACAGGAACAGCCCTGGCCTGCCTCGCCGTTCTGGATGGGGTACCCGCTGGTGAGGCGGTGAACTTCGTGCGTCACCACTATCATTCGCGCGCAGTTGAGACCCCTTGGCAGCGTCGCTACGTGCTCCGCTTCGCCGCTGACTGCAAAGCCGCCTGACACGACTCAGAACCGTCAGAAGCTGCGCTTCCTAGGCAGGCAGACAGGCAGACAGGCAGACAGGCAGACAGGCAGGCAGGCAGGCAGGCAGACATGGCAGCCACAGCGACCGCGCGTACCAAGCCGCTCCACACCATGAGCCAGGGCGACAATTCCACCATTGAGCACCAACTCCGGTGCTGATCGATAGGACTTGGCCGTCGACTGCGCTCCGTTCAGCCCGGCCACTCGATCGATGTCACGGACCTCGAACGCATCGGGCGGCGACAAGGACTGGGCAGTTCCGTTGCCCGAAGGTCCCACCCGGCCGTGCCGGCGGTGCCCCGAACCCCGTGACCCCCGGCGCTCCGCCACGGAGCCGGGACCGCTTCCTCGACGAGAGGGGTGCTTGATCGCGGTTACGCCCCTGGCGGTGCGTTGGGGGCAGACGGCCCGGCGAATGGGTGGGCGAATCGGCTGCACGCGCAGCAGGGGAGGCGGTCGTGCGGGAGCGGTCTCATGACTGTCGCGCGGACGTGGAATCCCGGATGGAACTCGATTGCCGGCATCGGCGAACAACGGGTGACCATGCCCACATCGTCAAAGGGACCACATGAAACTCGCAGGTGACCAATGACCGCTTCACCGGGCGTCGGAGTGGGCCGTGTTGCGGTGATGGAGGGATCGGCCGACTCCGATGCCTCGGTCATCGAACGGTCCTGGGACGACCCGGACGTGTTCGCCGTCCTGTTCGACCGCTACGCCGACAGCATTCATGGGTACGCGGCCAGGCGGTTGGGGAGCGAGGCGGCCGACGATCTGATGGCCGAGACGTTCGTGATCGCGTTTCAGCGACGCCGGCGTTACGACCTGTCGAGGTCGCAGGCGGTGCCGTGGCTGTACGGGATCACCACCAACCTCATCGGTCGGCACAACCGTGCCGAGGCCCGCCGGCTGCGCGCACTGTCGCGTGCCGCCTCCACGGCTCCGGCCGAGGGAAGCGGCGAGGGCGAGGCGATGGAGGACCGGGTGGTGGCCCGGGTCAGCGCCGAGGAGACCCGGGGCAGGCTGGCTGCGGCCCTGGCGGGACTGTCCGCCCGTAACCGGGACGTCCTGCTGTTGATCGCCTGGGGCGACCTGGACTACGCGGAGGCCGCGGAGGCCCTGGGCATACCGGTGGGCACCGTGCGCTCACGGTTGCACAGGGCCCGCAGCGGAGTTCGCGAGGCGCTGGGCGAGTCGGATCCCACAACGAGTCGAGAGGACCAGGAGGAGCAGGATCATGGATGACCTCACACGGGTGCGGGAGTGGGAGGCCGACGTGCCGCCACCGACCGACGAAGCCCGCTCGGCCGCCCGCGTTCGGTTGCAGAGCGAGATCCACCGGGAGAACCACGGGACCAGGTCGGCCGCTCCGTCCCGGCGGCTGGTCTTACGGGTGGCGGCTGCCGGGGCGGTGGCGGCGGTGGGGGGAACCGTCGTCGTCGCCTCGGCGAACCGCGACGGCAACGCCGTAGCGCGGACGTCGCTCACCGCGGCGCAGGTGTTGCGCAAGGCCGCGGACAGGTCACGGTCCGACAGTTCCGGGCTGCCGATCCCGCGCAACGACCAGTATTTCTACACCAGGACGTACAGCACGCAGACGCCTCTGAAGGGCGGCAGGGCCAAGACGTGGACGGACGAGAGCTGGCTGTCGGTGGACGGCTCGCGGCCCTCACGGCGACAGGAGCACGGCAAGGTCCACCATGATCCTCCGCTGGGAAAGCACGAGGTGGCGTGGCCGCCCACCTCGTACGCGAAGCTCGAGACGATGCCCACGGACCCGGACAGGCTCCTCAAGGAACTATCGCTCGGGGGTGCGGGCACGGCGGACGGAGACAGGAACGCGTTCTTCGAGATCTGTATGTTGATGCGGGGGCCGCGCGTGATGCCTCCCGGTTTGCAGGCCGCCGCCTTCGAGGCACTCGCGAAGATCCGCAGCGTTGAACTGGACCACGACCAGGTGGACGCCATCGGTCGGCACGGGATCGGCGTCTCGTACCCAAAGATCAGCTTCACGTTCGTCTTCGACAGTGAGACCTACGACTACCTCGGTCTGCGTTTCAAGGGCAGTGGCCTCAAGCGCGTCAACGGGAAATGGCAGACGGCCGGCTGGTACTTCGAGATGACCAGCATGGAGAAACTGGCCGTTGTCGACCGCGTCGGTCAACGCCCCCAGGGTTAGGGGGACCTCACGTGCTGCATCGCCTGCATGGGCTGACAGACGACCTCATTCTGTTAGCCGTTGTTATTGATTTCGATGCGGCACCAAGCGGTTTCGACTTCATGTGAGTACCTAGAGGACGACCGTGCCCTCCAGCCAAATGAGCCCAAGCGCTGCCTGTTTCTCGAGGTCGACGTCCAGGACGCGTCGGGGGTCGAGTCGTTCGGCCGGCTGGTGCGGTCGACCAACGGCCCATCGGTCGAACTCCCCGGTCCAACCTGGCCACGTACGCGGGGATGGTCGACGCGGTGCGCAAGCTGTACGCGGCGACGGACGAGGCCAGAGCGTGCGGCTACTCGGCCGGGCGGTTCTCCTTCAACGTGCGCGAAGGGCGGTGGGAGACCTGCCAGGGCGAAGGATTCGTCGCGGTGGGTCTGCTGTTCTTGCCCGGGAACTACGCGCCGTGCCCGACCTGGCAGGGCGCCCGGTGCAACGCCGAAACGCGGGAGGTCACCTACCGCGGCAAGGACATCGCGGAAGTGCTGGAGCTTTCCGTCGACGTCGCCGCCAGGTTCCTGTCCGCCGTTCGGGCGCCTCCCGCAGTCTGGAGACGTTGCGCGAGGTGGGACTGGGATACCTGCGGCTGGGCCAGTCCGCGACGGAACTCAGCGGCGGTGAGGCGCAACACATCGAACTGGCCACCGAACTGCGGCGTGCCCGCCGCGGGCACGCGCTCTACCTGCTCGACGAGCCGACGGCGGGGCTGCCCCCGGACATCGCCCCGCTGCTTCGACAACTGCACCGGCTGGTCGACGCAGGCAACACGGTCGTCCTCGTCGCGCACGACCTGGACACGCTCGCCACCGCCGACCGGGTCATCGACCTCGGGCCGGGCGGCGGCGACGACGGCGGGCGGGTGGTCGCGGCGGGCCCGCCGGCCAAGGTGGCCAGGGCCCGCCGCAGCGCCACTGCGCCCTATCTCGCGGCCCGGCTCGCGCACCCATGGGCTGGTGCCGGGCCGGGCCTGGTCAGGGGCTGAGGCTCTGGCGCATGTCGAGATAGCAGCGCAGCCGTAAACCGGCTGCTCGGCGTCTCGGGTCTTGCGTTCCACCGAGGTAGCCGCCCACATTGCGGCCGGAGCCGCCTGGAAGGTGAAGGCTGACTGGTCGTCCGCGGCAGCCACGTCGATCACGACCAGAACGGGCTTGGGTCGGCCGACCTTTGAGGAAGGTGTGCGAGGTTTCACCCGGTATCTGACTCTGTCATGGGATGGGCGTGCAGGTCAGCCTGTTGACGAGCGCCGGTTGCATGGCGAGGACGAACAAGTCGACTGGGATTCGGTCTGGCGGGCGTGTTACCGCGCTCCGGGTGTGCCCCTGGCATGGGACCGAGCCAGAGGGCTATCCCAGCCCGGGCTCTGCGACATACTGCGGTCATGAGTGGAGAGGAATCGACTCGGCTGGCGAGAGCCCTCATCGAGTTCCGTGAGGCCGAAGGCATCTCGGAGCGTGAACTCGCGCGCCGCACCTGGCTGAGTGAAGCGACCATCAGGACCTTCGAATGCGACCGCGGGGACCTGCCCACCGCGACCGTTGCCCGAAGCTTGGAGGAAGTCCTTGGCTGGGCTCCGGGCAGCATCAAGACCGCGCCGTCCGAGGCGATGGGCGGTGAGGCATCGGCCGAGTCGCCCATGGACCTCGAGTAGACGCGCTGGTCAGGGAGAATTCCAGCGATTGCGGTCGTGGCCTGGTGAACAGTCCCGGCTCGGTTTCGGCCAGGATTCCGCGCCTGGTCAAACGCTTCAGTTTGATGCGGACGTTGTTGATGTTGTTCGGTGCGAGGTTCAGGTCCGTCGCCTCGCAATGCCAATCATCCAGGTCGCCATCCTCGGCCGGGTCTCCTACACCACTTTGGCGGACGCCATCTTCACGTACCCCCTCCTCGCCGAGGGCCTCAACGCCCTCTTCACCCCCCCCAGCAACTAGAAGGCCAGCCGAGATCTGCGGCTATTGCCGTATGCGCCCGGCATCGACCACAAGGGGCGGCCGATGCCGGTGGAGGAGTAAACGCGAAGGCCACCCCACCTGGGGGGCGCTGCGACAGTGCACCGGTCCTGGTGGGTCAGGCGAAGTAGTGGTCCTGACTGAGGTCGGCCAGCAAGCCGGGTTCCTGGGGGCGCCAGTCGTAGCGTTCGCGGGTCGCGGTGCTCGAGGTCGGGTTGTCGTTGCGGGCAAATCGCAGGATCCACCCGAAGTGGGCGGCGGCCTCCTCCTCGCCGAGGGAGACCACCGCTGCGCCGAGGCGACCGCCGACGGCCTCGGCGACGGCCCGCAGCGGTACGCCCTCCTCCGCCGCCGCGTGTAGAACGGCACCGGCGTCGGCCGACTCCAGGGCGTTGCGGAAGAGCCGGGCGGCGTCGAGCCGGTGCACGGCCGGCCAGCGGTTGTAGCCGTCGCCCAGGTAGGCGGAGACGCCCGTCTCGCGGACGAGACGGATCAGTTGCGGGACGAACGCGTGGTCGCCGACGCCGTGCACCGAAGCCGGGAGCCGGATTGCAGAGACCCGCACGCCACGGGCGGCCAGGGCAAGCGCGGCCCGCTCCGCCTCGCCCCGGTGCGCGCCGGGCGCTGCCGGGTCCGGGCTGTCGGTCTCGATACCGAGGCGGCCGGGGGCGAGCACACCGGTGGCGGAGCTGATGACGAGGGGGCGGCCGGAGTCTTCGAGGGCGTCACCGAACGCCTCGATCACGGCGAGCTCGGTGCGCAGAGCGCCAGGCATGTCGGAGAAGTCGTGGTTGAAGCCGGTGTGGATCACCCCGTCCACGGATCCCGCGGCGGCTCGCAGCCCGTCGACGTCGTTAAGATCGCCCCGGCACGGCTCCACCCCCGCCTCCTTCAGGGCCGCTTCGGCCGCGTCCGAGCGGGCCAGGCCGAGCACCTGGTGCCCGGCGCCGAGCAGCTCGCGGACGACCGCGCTGCCGATGAACCCGGTGGCACCGGTGACGAATACACGCATGACTGTTCACCTCACGGAGAGTTTCTGCTGGAACCGCTCCCAGGCTGCGTCCTGCACCGGCCGCCGGTCCAAGGCCTGTTGCGCACCGGGTGATGCTCGATCCGTCATGACTGCAGGTCCTGGCCGGAGTATGGTCGAGGCGTGGCCGATCTTCCCGTTCCACCAGCGGACTTGGAGCTGCGCCTCGTGCGCTATTTCACGGTGGTCGCCGACGAGCTGCACTTCGGCAGGGCCGCCGACGTGCTGCGGCTGGCGCAGCCGTCGCTGAGCCGGCAGATCCGGCGCCTGGAACGGCAGCTGGGTGCGCGGCTGCTGGACCGTTCTCCGCGCGGGACGCGGCTGACTGCGGCAGGTGAGACCTTTCTGCCACAGGCCCGGGAGCTGCTGCGGGCGGCGGCACGGGCTACGGCGAGCGCTCGCTCCGCCGCAGGGCACGGTCCGTTCACCGTGGGTTACACCACGAATCTCATCGTCACCCCGGCCGTGCGCGAGCTGCGGCACCGGCATCCGGACGCCGATGTGCGCGCCGTCCACCTGAGCTGGAGCGAGCCGCGGGACGCACTGCTCGACCACCGGGTCGACGTGGTCGCGGCGCGGCTGGTGTTCGCCCCGGACGGGCTGGAGATCACCCCTCTCTACGTAGAGCCGCGGGTTCTGCTGGTGCCTCTCGGTCACCGGCTGGCTGGCAAGGAGTCGGTCACCCTGGACGACATCGCCGGCGAGACACTCCCCCGGTTCGCGGGCGTCGACGGGGGTGGGGCGAATCCGCCGGGCCACACCCGGCTGGGTGCGCTGGTGGAGACGCTGGAGGACAAGCTGGAAATGGTCGCGGGCGATGAGGTGGTGTCGCTCGCCCCGGCCGGGTTCGCGACCAATCTGCGGCAGGACATCGTGAGCGTTCCAGTCTCGGACGCACTGCCGGTACGGGTGGTGCTGGCCTCCAGATCCGGCGAACGGCACCCACTGCTCGCCGCGTTCCGCGCGGCGGCGTCGAGGTATCTGCTCCCCGCTCGCTGAGCGGTCGGGCTCAGCGAGTGCAGTTACGTAACGGGCGGGCACCGGCCGTCAGTCGTCGGCCCCGAGGGCAGTTTCTGCAGTTTCTACGCCGATACCTGACAGCACCTCAGGAACTGCTGTGCCGTGGCAGGCCGCCTCCGCGAGTTCATCGACGTACTCGTGCGGGTTCAGGTGCGCGCGCAAGGACCTTGAAGGGCTGGGCTGGCGGCAGACATTTCGTTCGAGGCATCGCCGCGCGTCACGGAGGTCTTTCCTCCGGTGACCGCCGCGTGGCCTCGCTCAAGCTTCCCTCCAGATCTTCTAGGTCTTCCGGGTCCCACTCGGGAAGCAACGATGTTTCGGCCTGGTCCAGTGGCTGCTCGGTCCACAGGATCTTCCCGCCGTCGGTGTACCGGGTTCCCCAGCGCTGGCTCATGCGGGCGACGAGGAACAGGCCGCGGCCGCCCGGACCTCCCGTTCCGTCGGCTCACCGAGGAGATCGCGGAACGGTGGCCGGAGGCCCCGCCGTTCGGTGGGCAGTTCGACCAGGTCGTCGCATCCGACCATCGCCCAGGGGCAAGACGATGCCGTGCTGAAGGAGGCCGCGGCCGGCCTTCGCGGCCGGCTTCCCGTCACTGCCCGCGTGTCGTCGGTCGATCTGATGGTCCACGACGGAACAAGCCGGCAGCAGCGGGCGTCGTTCGCGCTCCGGTGATTCCTCTGCCGGCCGTCGGACAGCAGAGGTGTGGCCGTCGCGGTGCCGGAGCCGGACGGGACCACTCCACGGCCGGTCGGTCCGGCACCCCTTGATGTCATGGAGGACGTCGCCTTCCTCCGCTGTGAGGTCGGAGGCGGGTCTGCCGAGCACCTCCCGCGGCGTGTACCCCAGGATCTCCCGCGCCCCGCCGGACCAGCCCTGGACACCACCGTGGACGTCCAGGGTGGCCGTGGCGGCCATCACCGCGCCCGTGGAGCGCGGAGGCGCTCCGTATTCCGGTTCTCTCCGGCGCAGTCATCCGCGTTCCCCTCGCGAGACGGTGTCGCCCGTTCATTGTTGCTCGCCCGAGAAGGCGTGGCACGGGGTGCGGGACACGAGAGGGATCGCCCGACCTGGTGGTGCCTGTCCGTGTCGCTGGCCGGACCAATCCCGATCATGCAATGCCCCTGGTTCACGCGCCGATTTGGAGGGAGGAACGCCTACGCGCAGGCGTTCGGACTGTTTTACTCGGAGTCCAGGTGCGGGAGGCGCAGACGATGGCGAGAACACCGTGGGGCAGACGTCGGCTCGATCGCCGGCTCAGGGAACACTGGCAGCAGGCGACGGGCCACAAGGACTGGGGTGACGACAGGATCGGCACGCTCCTGGAAGGTCTGGGTCTCAACTATCCGAGTGACCTTGAGGTCCGTCGTCTGGCGGCCATCCCGCCGGGCGTCGAACTGCGCGCGACCGAGGTCGAAGAGGCATGGAACCAACCGGATTCACCCTTCCGACACGTCCACATCACCCTGGGCCTGCTCGAGAGCCTCAATCACGTGGGCCTCGTGCGTATCACCAAGGACGACGACGGCAGGAGGTGGCTGACCGTCCCGGAGGGACTGCACGAGCGCTTGAGGTCGCGCTGGTCGGCGGGTGAAGAGGCCGCTTGGCACGAACAGCTCGTGCACAACGCCTTCCTCCTGCTGAAACCCGGTGACCCGTGGTGGTCTCTGCCCGCCGGCGCCGGATACTGGTGGCGGCATCTGGTGTGGCACTTGCGGTACTGCGACCCGGCTCAGGCCGCCGCGCTCGTGACGTTTCCAGGCTGGCAGATCGCCAAGATCCAGCGGTTGGGTGCACAGAGCCTGCTGGCCGATCTGGCCCTGGTCGACTCCCCGGAGTCCAGGGAGACCGCTTCAGTGATCAACGAGGTCATGGGCGCGGAGGAGCACGGCTCCCGGCTGGATCCGGGGAAGCGGGCCGAGCTGCTGCGAGCCCTGAGCCCTGGCCCCGTGCCGCTCCCGCGAGCGGACGCGGACCCCCACGCGGGCCGGCAGAAGTCCGCCGTCGCCGGGCACCCCGGTGGCCAACAAGTGTCGGCGGTCCGTGGTGTGCTGCAGCTGCCGCGGTCCACATTCGGCTTCGCTCTGTCACCGGACGGCACATGGCTGGTGGCGGTCGGAGACGGCGGGCTCGTCAACGTGTACGACGTGGAGACCCAGGACCTGCGACGGGTGATCCGTAGCCCGTACGACAGGCTCTATAACTGCGCCGTCTCTCCGGACGGCAGTTTCATCATGACCAGCGCGGTGGGCGAGAAGGCGCAGGCATGGGACGCGGTCAGCGGCGAGGAAAGGCTCCCCTTCAAGGTCGGTACCGTGGGTGAGTCCGTGTACGGTCCGGACGGCACGTGGGTCGCCTACAACAGCTTCACCGGCAGCTTCGTCGACCCGCTCACCAATGAACGCCGGGGAACGAAGCCCACGTTGAAGGGAATGTCGCATCTGGCGCTCGCTGCCGACGGATCAACCCTGGCCACCCGCGGCCGCGACAGTCAGGTCCTGCTCTGGGACCCACGTTCCGGCCGACTGCTCGCGAAGTTGCCCGACCAGCCGCACTCGGTCCACCGGATCGGTCTGGCCGGGGACGGCTCATGGATCGCGTTCGGCGGACCGTACGACCTCCGGGTTCTGGAACTGCCCAGCAATCGCGAGCGCTTCACGCTGGAGCAGAACGGTACGCGTTTCGCCACCACCGAGGACTGGCTGGCCGTGCCTGCCGCCAGACGCGTGCAGATCCGGTCGACCCGCACCGGTGAGCTCTTGGACACCCTTGAGGCCCACACGGACGTCGTTCTCGACTGCCGCGCGTCACCGGACCGAGAACACCTCATGACCTTCGACCGCAGCGGCACACTCATCGTGTGGGACGCGGCAGCCATCGTCCCGTGACACTGCGCCTCCCCCCGCCCACCCGAACGCGCGCCCCGCCGCTCGGTCCAGTTGTGATTGAGGGGTTCGCAGTCGGTGTGGTGGGTGGGGTGTGAGCTGTGGTGTTGATGATCGGCCAGCACTGGGGAGACCTCCGCCCGCAGCGTGGCCCTGGCTCTGGTCGGGCTTCCTCCAACTGCCGGGTCTGCGGACCGTAGTGGAAATGGGCACCTGGCTGGCGGGCCGAATATGGGCACCCATGAGCACAGTGTGGCGGGCCGCCGCCACCAGCGCAGACAGACTCTCCGTCCCGCAACGGCCCTACACCGGGCGGGTCCTGCGCGAATACTGGCGGGAGCCTTCCGGGTCAGCTTCGTAGGCGGCCATGGCGGGTTAACGATCGAGCCAGTGCCAGCAGACGTCCAGCGGATGAGACCACTGCCCGCATCGCGCAGGAAGACATGGGGGACAAGGCCCCGGGTGCAGGTGCTCGTGCTGTGTGCGCTGCACACCTGTCGGTGCGCCGCGGCTGGGGGGCGTCCTACCGCACGATTTTGGTGTTCACTCCTGGTAAACGACACCGGGATGCCGGGGGCTACCGTCCACCTCTGGGCGTTCGAGCTCGATCGCGGTCAGCGCCAGGTCCAAAGGGATGCCGTAGAAGTATTCCCGGTGCACCCGCCGTACCCGATCCCCTTTGACCAAGGTGTTCAACCGCTCAAGGACGCGATCTTCCCACCGCCCGGCCGCCTGGTCTGTGGTGCAGGGTTGCGAGGCCCAGGCGTCGACAAGAAAGCATTGGTGGATCTCGGCGGCGTGCTCGTGGCGGCGGACCCTGTCGCGTAGCGCGGCCAGAGTCCGCCCCTCGACCATGCCGACCTTGATGTAGCGGACGATTCCCTCGAAAGTCAGCAGGTACAGCCGCCTCCCGAGCCTTTCAGGCTGTTTGTCGCCGAGCTCGTCGTGGCGCAGGGCACGCCAGGAGCCCGAGCGGGCGGCGGCGATGTCGTAGGGATGGTAATTGGGCAGTGTGCCCTGGGTGGTGGCGGAGTTACGGGCGCGGTCGAGGCGTATTTGGGCCTGCTCGTGAGCGTCGGCTGCGGCCAGCGGATGCAGGTCGAGGTGGGAGAAGTCCTTGAAGTCGCCGAAAAAGACGGTCATCAGGCCAGCTTGCCCGCTCCCGGAGCGGAGCCAGACCGGCCTACCGCGCCACCGCACCGCGACCACCTCAGCGACAACTCGCGGGCAGCTCCCTCCATCCTCACCCGAGGTCATCCGCTCTTCGCCGCTCCCGGTGCCCGTGTTCTCCCGCGCCGGAAGCGGGCGGGTGTCGTACCGAGATACGCCCGGAAGGCCCGTGAGAACGCGGACTCGGAGGAGTAGCCCACCTGACCGGCGACGGCTGCCACAGTCGCGTCCGTGGTTGTGAGCAGTTCCGCCGCAGCCATCAGCCGCGCCCGGGTGAGGAAGGCGCCCACGGTCGTCCCCGTGTCCCGGGTGAAGTGACGCAGGAAGGTGGCCCGCGACATGGCAGCCGCGCCGCTGAGCCGTTCGATCGTCCAGTCGGCACCCGGATCGCTCAGCATGCCCTCGACGGCCGACGCGATGCGGCCGTCGGCCGCCGCGGTCCACAGGGCGGTCCGCGTTGTGTCGCCCCGCGAGGTGCGCAGCACCATCGCCAAAAGCACCGTGCACAGCGCAGAGAGGATCGCAGCGGTGCCCTCGCCCTCGCGCCGCGCCTCACCGCGCATCAAGGCGCTCAGCATGCGCAGCACCTCATCGCTCTCGGTGGACTGCCCGAAGGAGACATGCACCGGGTCAGGCAGGCTTGCCAACAACAGCGAGCCCGCACCCGCGTCGAACGTGTAGTGCCCGCAGAACAAGTCGATGACGGGCCTACCGCCGTCCTCGCTTCGCGTGGTCACGAACACCTCGCCGACGCTCTCCGCCGTCCCCGTCAAACCGGCCCCACCGTCAGTGATCACCCGGTGCGGAGCGCCGCTCGGGATCATCACCACGTCCCCGGGACGCAGGTCGAGCAGGACCGTGCCCACCTGCAGCCGACATGCGCCTTCCAACAGCACATGGAAGGGTGCCCGCAGCTCGCCGTGAGCCGGCACGTCCATCCTCGTACCGGCTCCGAGCAGGCAGCGCTTGTCGAGACCGGCCTCGAGGCGGGCCATGCGCAGCAACCGGCTGACTGAATCCATGATGAAACTTTCAGGCAGAAAAGCGAGACGATCAAGTCTAGTCGTACCAGTGGCCGCGCCGCAGACTCAAGACATGGAGATCACCACAATGCTCACCGCGGATATTCTGGTCATCGGCTTCGGCAAGGGCGGCAAGACCGCCGCACGTGTACTCGCCGACGCCGGCCGCCGAGTGGTCCTGATCGAGCAGTCCGAGAACATGTACGGCGGGACCTGCCCGAACGTCGGCTGCGTACCGACCAAAATGCTCGTCCACTACGCGAACACCAAGCGCCTCGAGGACGACGCGCAGGAGTTCTTCGCCCACTCGGTCGCCGGCGTTCGCGCGCTGACCAGCGCTTTCCGCGCCGGCAACTTCGACGCGCTGAACAGCAGGGACACCGCGACGGTCATCACCGGCACAGCCCGGTTCGTCGACCCGCACACCGTCGCCGTCGGCGAGGCACCGGACCTCATCACCGTCACCGCCCCCACGATCCTCATCAACACCGGCTCCGAGCCGGTGATCCCCCCGATTCCCGGCCTCGCGAGCAGCCCCCACCTCGTCTCCAGCACGGAACTCACCCGCACACAGAACCTCCCCGAGCGGCTCGTCGTCCTGGGAGGCGGCTACCTCGGCCTGGAATTTGCCGGCATCTACCGGGGCTTCGGCACCGAAGTCACGGTCATCGAAGCAGCCGACCGGCTCCTGCCGCGAGAGGACGAGGACATCGCCCAGACCGTCGAAGAGATCCTCACCGGCGACGACATCCGCGTCATCACCGGCGCGAAGGTCACCGAGGTCCACGACAACGGCGCCGTCTCAAAGGTCGTATACGAAAAGGACGGGCAGACGCACACCGTCGAAGCCTCCGCACTGCTGCCCGCCACCGGACGCCGACCCGTCACCGACCGCCTCCGGCTCGACGCCGCCGGCGTCCGGACCGCACCGAACGGCGCGATCGAAGTGGACGAGCACCTGCGCAGCAGCCAACCGCACATCTACGCACTCGGCGACGTCAACGGCGGCGAGCAGTTCACCTACATCTCCCTGGACGACGCGCGCATCGTCCTGGACCAGCTCCTGGGCGCGGGCAAGCGCACCACGACCGACCGCAGGGCCGTGCCCCACACCCTGTTCATCACGCCCCCGCTCGCCACCGTAGGACTGACCGAGAGCCAGGCGCGGGCGCGAGGACTCGACATCACGGTCTCACGGGAGAAGGTCGCGAACATCGTGGCCATGCCTCGCGCCTACACCGTCGAGGAGACCCGCGGCGTCATGAAGTTCGTCGTCGACTCGGACACCGACCTGATCCTCGGGGCCGCCCTGCTCAGCATCGACGCGCAGGAGATCATTAACACCGTCGCGCTGGCCATGCGGCACAACATCACCGCGACGCAGCTCCGCGACTCGATCTACACCCACCCGAGCTCGACCGAAGCCCTCAACGAGGTCTTCGACAAGGTCGTCTCCTGACCCTGCCCAGCAGCGCACACGACAGGCATGTACTCGGGCACGACGGGCACCCAGCGCAGGTCGTATGCCTCGAAGTCCCAGACGTGGCATCGACGCAAGCCCGCGTCGGAGCGGGATGCAGCCGCCACCCAAGCATGAGACAAATAGGACAGGCCCAAGGAGCGACGGGAACCCGGGCACACGCCGAGGAAGAGCCCAAGTCGATGAGCGGGAGTGCCGAGCGAGGGTGAAGCCGTCGCCCTCACTCTCAGACCGGGGCCACTCACACACCAGGGCGTTCCTGGCCGGTGCCCGGATCACCCCCCGCCCGCGCCCACGAAGGCGCGCCTCGAGCCGCGCGTCGAACGAGGCCGGTCAGCCGTCACGCTTCCAGAAGAGAAAAGAACCATGCACCAGAAGAACAGACCCTTCGAACTCGCCGATGTCCAGATGCGCGCACGCGAACTCGCCGACGGCGTACACGCGGTCATGGCGACAGACGTCGACGACACCGACCACGCGGCGACCAACGCAGGCTTCATCGTGGGTGATTCGGGAGTGCTGGTGGTCGAATCGCTGAGCAATGGCCGTTTGGCGTCGCAGGTCATCGGCGAGGTCCGCAAGGTGACCACTCTGCCCATTCGGTTCCTGGTCAACACCAGTTTCCACGGCGATCACTGCTTCGGAAATTTCGCCTTTCCGTCGCAGACGGTGATCATCCATCACGAGGCAACCAAGCGTGAGATCGACGAACGCTTCGAGCAGGACCGCGCCTTCATGATCGACTTGCTCGGCGCGGGCGCCGGCATCGAGGAGGCGGTAGCCCGCTCAGCAGACGTGACGGTTTCCGGGTCGTGCTCCCTGGACCTGGGGGGCAAGCATGTGGACATCGAACACATCGGCTACGCCCAGACCGATGGCGACCTGGTCGTCCGCGTGCGCGAAGACAACATCGTCTTCGTCGGGAACATGCTGCAGGCGCCGCCCCCGGCGTTCCCATGGCTGTTGGAAGGGCGGGCCGACGAGGCACTTGTCACCTACCGGCGCCTGTACGACATCCTCGACGATGACACGGTGATCGTGCCGGGCCACGGCCGGACCATGCGCCGTGCGGACATCCTGCACTCGATCACCTACCTCGAGAAGCTGACCGGCCTGGCACGGGACGCCCGGGGCAAGGGGCTCTCGGACGCTCAGGTCCGCGAAGCGCTCGCGATGAAGGAGTACAGCGACTACAGCATGTACGAATTCATTCATTTCCAGGTCAACATCCCCGCCGTGCTGACGGGCCGGGTTTGACGGCTTGGTGAGGGAGCGAACAGGGACACCGGCCGTGGGCTGAGCTGCCGCGTTGGCAGGTGGAATGAATGTTGGTCCGCTGCGGTCAGTTTCTCTGCGCGGTGATCAGGTTCGTTGAGTGTTGCTGTGTGCTGTGTGCTGTGTGCTGGTTGCGGTGTTGGTGGGGTGGCTGAGCCGGTACGGAGCGGTGCCGACACGCAGTCGCAGGAGGAGTTCGTCCGTTTCGGTGACCGGAGTACCGTCGGTCATTTGCCGCAGGGCAGTGTCGAAGGCGTGCTCGGGGAGGTCATCGTCGGGGACGCCGAAGACCATGAAGCGGCCGAAGCGGTCGATGCCGTGCCGCAGCGCCATGGTCCGGGCGCCAGCGCCGTAGACCAGGAGCCAGTCGGCCCCGCCGTTCGGGGTTTCCAAGTCGGCAGCGGACCGGCGAGGCGGGTCTGCCGCTGACCCACCTCGCCGTGGCGTTCGCGATCGCCCATCCCGGCGTGACCAGCGCGATCGTCGGGCCGCGCACGATGAGCCACCTGGACGACCTGCTCGCCGGTGGCGAGGTGGCCCTCACCGACGACCTCCTCGACCGGATCGACCGGAGCGCGGGACCGTTCCACCGGGCGCGGACGTCGGGACGCCCGACCAGGCGTACGTGCCTCCGGCGATCCAGCAGGCGAGCCTTCGCCGGCGCACCGCCGCCTCACGTGTGAGGGCTGTCGGTGATGCGGAACGGCTCCGACGGTCAGGGGCAGGAACTGGAACTCTGCCCGAGAATGTGCGCGTCGGCGTTGTCCGCCGACTTCACCCAGGCCGCCGACGTACCCCTGCGGTCGTAGGTCCTCGTGAAGTCAGGGGCCAGGTCGATGATGAACTTGACCTTGTAGCAGTAACCGGCGTCGATGCGCAGCGTGTCCCAGTCCTCGCTGTAGGGCGTGTGACCGCCTCCGGAGGACAGGTAGTACGTCTTCTGGGCGACGTTGTCGCTGGAACACGTGGGCTGTGTCGTCGTCAGGTCACCGGTCGAATTCCCGCCCAGGCACCAGTTCTTGAGGGCGGTGGCGCCCAGCGAGGAGTCATTGACCTGTGACGAGCAGCCGGCGATGGAACAGCTGGCTCCGGCGAAGGCGGCCGGGGCGGGTCCGCCGACGAAGACAGCGGCGAGGGCCGCGGTCACCGCGATGGCTCTGCTTCGCCGGGACACGACGAATCTGCGATCAGACATGCCGAGAGGCCCTTTCTGTTGCTGTCATGGACATGAGCAACATAGCGGCAGGCGACGGACTCCTGAAGCGGATCGACCGCATTCACGTCGGAGAATCGTGCCGCGGCACCGTACGGGGACGACGCGCTCGCGTCCGAGCGCCGTCCTGGGACGGCAGTCGCTCCGCCCGCGGTCACCGGCAACTCGAAGTCCGTTCCAAAGGTGTTCTGACGGAAGCAGGTGATCACGTGACTTCGGGTCTCGTGGCGGGCGCGCCCTGCGAAACCGGGAGTGCCCGTCCCAGGCGGGCGAGCGGGGACAAGGTCATCAGCACCGGGGAGAGCATCATGCCTGCGGCCGTCACCAGGAGGCTGGTGCGCACATCCCACTCCTGCGCGAGACGTCCGCCGAGCAGCGAGCCGAGTGGGGTGAGTCCCATGCCGACGAATGCGATCGTCGCGGCCGCGCGGCCTTGCATCCCGTCCGGGGTGACGGCCTGCCGCACCGCCATGACCGTGACGGACACCAATTGGTTGGAGGTGCCGAACACGAAGTTGACCGCGAGCAGTGCGGGAACCGTGAGCGCGGAGGAGCCGTGCACCGCGGGTACGCACAGAAGCACGCCGTCGCCGAGTGCCGCCGCTGACACGAGCACCACGCCATGGCCGAACCGGCCGGGGAGGCGGGCGGCCAGCACCGAACCCAGGAGCGCGCCCGGCCCCATCGCCGCAAGCGCCAGACCGACAGCGGTACCCGACAGGTGCAGTTCCCGCGGCAGGAAGAGCAGGTAGACGGTCATCATGGCCGCCAAGGAGAACTGGAAGGCGGCCGAGGCGAGGCACACGGTCCGCAGCGAGGTATCGTCGGCGACGAAACGGAGGCCCTCATGGATCCGTCGCCAGACGCGTGGGGGACGTTCCGTGCTCGTCGGGATCGATTCGATCCGTCGGATCCGTCGGATCGACAGGAACGACAGGGCGAAGAACAGCGCGCTGGAGGCGGCGGCGATCGGTGCCGACAGAAGTTACACCAGCGCACCTCCGAGGGCCGGACCGCCGATCTGCGCCGCGGACCGGCTCCCCTCGAGCGCGCTGTTGCCCCGCACCAACTGATCGCGTTCCACCAGCCGTACGAGGGACGCCTGGTAGGCCACGTCGAAGAACACGGACAGGGTCCCGACGGCAAAGGCGACCACGAACAGCGCGGGCAGGCCGAGCCAACCGAGGAGGCCGGCCACGGCGGCGGCGCCCAGTGTCAGGGTTCGGCCGGCGTCCGTCAGTACCATCACCGTGCGGGTCCGCCACCCGTCCACCCACGCGCCGACGAAGAGCGAGAGCAACAGGATCGGCGCCTGCCCCACCGCGCGGAGGACGCCCAGTTGTCCGGCACCGGCGTCGAGTGTCAGGACGGCGAAGAGCGGCAGGATCAACAGACTTGTGTGTTCGCCGAGTTGGGAGGCCGTCTGACCCACCCAGAGTCTGCGGAAGTCGTCGTCCCGCCACAGATTCGACGGAACAGGCAGGACGGAATCCGATGCAGCGGAGGAATCGGACGGCACGAGGTCACCTTGGATCACCGACGAGGAGCCCGGTCACGCGGCGCACCACAGGCGCCGACGATGGAGGCGGAAGAAGGCTCGCTGCGCCGCGACATCAAGGGCAGCACGCGATGGCAGGCCGATCAGGGCCGACGACGTCAACGCGCGCTCGAACGACCGACCATGTCTCAGCTCCTCGTAGGACTCTTACGGCACCCGAACACCAGCGCAACGCAATCCCTGCGTGAAAGGCGATCAACTCCCGCGGCGGACAAGCCGGGCCCCCGTTCCGGCCACCCGCCACACCTTCAACTCGGCGGGACTTCGCACGGCTGGGCTTCCAGGTCACGTTGATACCAGGTGCCTGGCTTACCGCCGAGGTCGGCCGGGTCGGCCGGGCCGACCGGGGCGAACCCGGCCTTGGTCAGCACGTTCCGGGACGCGGCATTGCCGTGGGTGGTGGCCGCCCGCAGTGTGCGCAGCCCATGCCGCGCCGCCGCCAGCCGGCACAGTTCCCGGACGGTCGCGGTCGCCACACCTCGGCCGGCGACGTGCTGCGCAACCCGGTAGCCGAGCGTCGCAGTGCCGTCTACGAAGTCGTACAGGTTGAACCGGCCCAGAACCGAGCCGTCTTCGGCGACGAGCACGTAGAAGGCACAGATGCCGGCCTCTTGCTCAGCCAGCAAGGCGCCGTGCCGGTCGGTGAAATGGTCGAAGTACTCGTCGCCGCGGTCGGAGATCGAGGCGGCGAAGTAGGCGCGGTTCACCAGCTCGAACGCCAAGACCGCCGGGGCATGACCGGCATGAAGCCGTTTCAACTCGGGCACCGCCCGACTCTATCCAGATGGTGCGCTGAGGCCATCTGAATTTCCGCCGCGGCGGACGGCCCCAGGGCCAGGGCGCATACTGATCTACGACTGGAGTCGGTGACCGCCGCGTCTGCGCGAGTCACGTCGTGCACCTGGGATCGCGGTGGCGGCCAAGAGGGTGTCGCCGCTCACGTGTCGACCTGCCGTTCGGCTACTCCGACGGCTCACTCCAGCCGGGTCAGATCCGGGCGGAGCCGTTGCCAGACGGGATGGCGCAGACGGCCCGCGGCGGTCCACTCCGCGGCGGTGACCTCCGCGACCAGTCTCGGCTCGACCCAGTGCGCGTCGGCCACGTCGGCCTGGTCGACGAACGGGGACGTCGAGCGCGTGATGACCGTGAGATACGCGCTGAGTTCGCCGATTTCGTGCTCCGACATTCCCGACCCCACCGATCCCGCGTACCGCAGCCCGGCAGGCCCGTCCAACCCCACCAGGACCGCCCCCGGCACACCTTCGGCCGCGCCGTTTCGCTGCGTCCAGCCGCCGATGATCACGTCCAGGGTCTCCATCCGGCGGGTCTTGCGCCAGAGAGCCGACCGGACCCCCGGCGTGTACGGGGAGGCGATCTTCTTGGCGACCACCCCCTCCAGACCTTCACGAACCACGGCGTCCCACACCTGCGATCCGTTCCCGTGCACGTACGGCGGTGCCGACCAGTGCGGGCCGTCCAGCCCCAGCAGGGACAGGGCCCCGCGGCGCTCGCCGTAGGAGGCGTCGAGCAGGGTGCGGCCGTCGAGGAACATGACATCGAAGATCATCAAATGGGCGGGGGAGTCCAGTGCCAGTCGCGCGGCGCGGCGGGCGTTGACCACGCCCATCCGGCGTTGGAGGAGCCCGAAGTCGGACCGTCCGGACCCGTCCAGGACCACGACCTCACCGTCCAGGACCACACCGCGCCCGTGCAGAACACCGCCCAGAGCCTGCAGCTCGGGATAGGTCACGGTGACGTCGTTGCCCGCCCGCGAGATCAGCCGCACCGATCCGTCGCCCGTCGTGGTCAGGACGCAGCGCGCACCGTCCCACTTGGCCTCGAACGCCCAGTCGGCGTCGGGCACGGGCAGCGGGCCCGGCACGGCCAGCATCGGTGCGATCGAAGGAGGCGACCAGGGGGCGCCGGAAGAATTCGGGGCCATAGTCAGAATGATCGAACGGTGAGCGGATCTCCGCAGACCGAGGCGCGGTGGATCCGCCGGGTGGCCACGGTCCTCGGTGGCCGCCCGCGTCCGCGAAGGGTGCTCGACTGTCTGCTGTCCTACCAGGTCACGGGCAGCTCGAGGGGGAAGCGCCGGATCGTCTCCGTGTCCCAGCGAAGCTCCTCGGGCGGTACCGCCAGCCGCAGCTCCGGGAAACGCTCCAGCAGCCGTCCGATGGCCACTTCCAGTTCCGCCATGGCCAGCGGAACGGCGACACACAGGTGTCCGCCCCAGCCGAAGGTCATGTGCGGCAAGGCAGGCCGGTCCGGGTCGATGGTGTCCGGGTCCGGATAGCGCTCCGGGTCACGGTTCGCGGTCAGGTAGGAGACATGGACGAAGTCACCCGCCTGGATCCGGACCCCTTCCATCTCCACGTCTTCCAGTGCCACCCGCGGAATGCCGACCCCCTTGCGGAAGGGGATGAAGCGGAGCAGCTCGTTCACGACGGCGGTCAGGTTCTCCGGACGGCTCCGGAGGTCCTTCAGCAGCTCGGGACGGGTCAGGAGGAGGTAGGCGATGTTGCTGATCTGCCCGGTGGCCGTGTCGTGCCCGCTGAGCATCAGCGTCAGGGCCATGACCGCCAGCTCGCGGTCGTCCAGTGCGTCCTCGCCGTCCTTGGCGGTGGCCAGCACGCTGATCAGGTCGTCGCCGGGGGAGCGCCGCCGTTCTTCGACCAGGGCCCCGAAATAGGCCCGCAGCTCGGACTTGGCGGTCGCGGCGCTCTGGCGGCTGTCGGGGCCGGTGGAGAGCAGCTGGTGCACGTACCGGTCCATCCGGGGCCAGTCGTCCTGGACGATCCCGAGAACGTCGCAGATGGTGTGCTGGGGGAGCCGGTTCGACAGATGGTGCGCGAGATCCGCGGGCGGCCCCTGCGCGGCCATCTCATCGAGCAAGGTGTCCGCGAGGCGAGTGATCCGCTCGCGCATCCGTTCGACATGCCCCTTGGTGAAGGCCTGCGACGCCAGGCGGCGCAGACGGCTGCTGTGCGGCGGATCCATCACGTTGATCGACTCCGGCGAGACGATCGGCTCCGGCGTCAGCCGCGGATAGTCGAACCCCATGATCCCGGCGCGGCTGAACCGCTGGTCGGTGGTCACCTGCCGCACCGCGTCGAACCCGGTGACCAGCCAGGCGTCGGCGTCGCCGTACGGCAGCCGGATCCGGGTGATGGAATCGCGGGCCATGAGGTCCGCGAGGGACGGGTCGAATTCCAAGCCCGTACTGAAATCAAACGGACACACGATTGCTTTGCTGTTCGGGGGCATGACGCGGGTCTCCAGTTCCAGCTGCTTTCGCTATTCCATCGCTCCCCCATGCATATGCCATTTCCTCGTTGCGTATCCGTCCAGACACCTCGGCATGCGCTATTTGGCCCCCGCCTCCACCCCGTGCCGGAGGGCGACGGGCGGTACTCGCGAGGTTCGGGTATTTCTGGCCCGATGGCCCGAGTGGGTGGATATGGTCGGCGATCGGTGCGGACCGGCTCCCAGCAGCGGGGCAAGTCGCGCTCATCGCGAGACGCCGAGCCCCGCCCGTTTCAGTTCCCGCACGAGCAGGAGCAGGTCTGCGGGGGCTGCGGCGAGGCGGACCGGGGTTCCGGAGTCGAGGAGCTCGGCGACGTACCAGTGGGCGGGCACGTTCCGTTCCGTGAAGCGTTCCGGCCGCCGCAACCCTCGTACGTCGAAACGTCCCGCGGCTATCTCCTTGCCGGCGAGGCGGCCGGGACCGCCGTGGGACAGCACCGCCATCGGCCCGGCGCCGACGGCGATGTGGCTGCCCTGCAGATCCGGGTCGCGTGGCGTGTCCTGTAGGAAACGTGCCGGCACGATGACGTCCTCGCCCTCCGGGAGCGCGCGCGGCTCGAGGGGCGGGGTCCGGCCGCTGGCCCGCCAGGCCCGGGACAGGAGGACGAGCACCACGAGCAGGCCGGCGGCCGCCACCGGCACCGCGACGGCACGGCCCGGTCGGGCGCCGGCCAGCGGTACCGCCCACAGGGCGGCGACGGCGAGCGGCGTCAGGAAATTCAACACGCTCGGCGACGTCGGTTCGTCCGCGGCGACGGGACGGCCGTCGCGGCGCCGGCGTACCAGCGTGAAGACGACGAGGGCGCCGGCCGCGAGAATGCAGAAGACGACACCGCCGGCGATGCCTCCGGGACGCGGCACGCCCTCGTTCGCGGTGTGCCGCCGGCTCGCGACCTTCATCAGTTCGCCGCGCCACCACGTCAGTGTGACGTGGTCACCCGCCTCGAAGGCGACGGCTGTGTCGTAGGTGACGTTCAGCCGGTCCACCGGTTTCCCGCCGGAAAAGTACAGCCAGTTGTCTCTGTGGGACCTGTTCAGCTTGGCCTTGGTGCGCTCGATCACCCCGGGCAGCGTCGTCACACAGTCGGCGCGCACATCGACCGGTGCCGCGGCCGGGCACGGCGTGGCCGCCCGCCACTCCCGGTCCCGCCGCTCCTCGGAGGAGACTCCGACCACGGCGAAACAGGCTGCCCCCACGACTGTCACCACGCACAGCAGCAGCGGCAGCAGCCGCGCCCCTACGAAGCGTCCCACCCGTCGGCGCGAGCCCGGCTCGCTCATTCCCGGCATGCGCCCGATGCTGCCACTTCCCGCATCCGCAGACAATGATCTAGAGCGAACCCCTCGCGGCAACTGCCGTGCGCACGTGTGCGTTTGGGTGCTGAGCAGGCAGCGGAACGACGCTGCGCGCCATTCTGCCGACCGCCCTCGCTGCGGCCCGCGTCACCCTCGCCATCGGACCGGGGTGGCATCGATGCCGTCCTGGTGCGGACACGTGTTGCCTCGAGGGTGTGATCCCGCAGAGGCAAGGACAAGGACCACCCCGGCCAACGCTTCCCCGGTCACCCTGGAAGGCGACACGCTCGCGGTGGCGGTCTGGTGAACGGTCAGTTGGCGGCCAGCAGTTCGAGTGTGTCGATCACGCGGTTCGAGAAGCCCCACTCGTTGTCGTACCAGGCGACCACCTTGATGTGGCGGCCGTCGACCCGTGTGAGGGCCGAGTCGAAGATCGACGAGGCGGGGTTCCCCGTGATGTCGGAGGAGACGAGCGGGTCGTCCGAGTACTCGAGGATGCCGGCGAGACGTCCGTCCGCGGCGTCGCGGTACGCGGCCAGCACCTCGTCACGCGTGACATCGCGGCTGACGGTCGTGTTGAGTTCCACGATCGAGCCCACGGGCACCGGAACGCGGATCGAGTCACCCGACAGCCGGCCTTCCAGGTTCGGCAGAACGTGGCCGATCGCCTTGGCGGCGCCCGTCGTTGTCGGGACGATGTTCACGGCGGCGGCACGGGCCCGTCGGGCGTCACGGTGCGGACCGTCCTGCAGGTTCTGCTCCTGCGTGTAGGCGTGCACGGTCGTCATGAATCCGTGCTCGATGCCGGCGAGCTCGTCGAGGACCGCTGCCAGCGGCGCCAGCGCGTTGGTCGTGCACGAGGCGTTGGAGACGATGGTGTGGGTGGCCGCGTCGTACGCGTCGGTGTTCACCCCGAACGCGAGCGTGACGTCCGCTCCTTCGGAGGGCGCGCTGACGAGCACCTTCTTCGCGCCCGCGTCCAGGTGCGCGCGGGCGGCCTTCGCCGACGTGAAACGCCCCGTCGCCTCGAGCACGATGTCCACGTCGAGCTTGGCCCACGGCAGCTGAGCGGGATCGCGCTCGGCAAGCACCGCGATACGACGGCCGTCCACGACGAGGGTGTCCCCGTCCGCGGTCACCGGACGCCCGAGCCGACCGGAGGTCGAGTCGAAGGCGAGCAGCCGCGCGAGACCGGCAGGCTCCGTGAGGTCGTTGACGGCGACGACCTCGAGGTCGCTGTCGCGCTCGAGCAGTGCGCGCAGCACATTGCGCCCGATACGGCCGAATCCGTTGATGGCGATGCGAGTCATGAGTGGGGTGTCCTTTCTGTTCCCCACCACGATCGCGCGTACGGCCTGCTCGTGGCATCGGCGAGAGCGCCACGGTCCGCAAGGATCACGCCATCCGGCGAGGAGCTACTCACCCCGGGCGAAGGTGCGTCGGTACTCGCTCGGAGTGGTGCCGAGGATGCGCTGAAAATGCATCCGGAGATTCGCCCCCGTGCCGAGGCCGACCTCGGTGGCGATCTGCTCGACGCTCCGCTCCGAGCGCTCCAGCAGCTCACGGGCCACGTCGATGCGCGCCCGCCTGACCCACTCCATCGGGGTGTATCCCGTGTCCTCGCTGAAGCGCCGCAGAAAGGTGCGCGGTGAGACCGCGGCATGTCGGGCGAGGACTTCGAGAGTGAGGGGCTCGCCGAGTCTGTGCAGAGCCCACTCGCGGGTCGCCGCGAACCGTTCGCCGAGCGGCTCGGGCACGCTGCGCGGCACATACTGGGCTTGACCGCCGCTGCGATAGGGGGCCGCGACCAGGCGCCGGGCCGCGTGGTTCGACGCGGCCACGCCGAGGTCGCCCCGCAGAATATGCAGGCAGAGGTCGATGCCCGAAGCGGCGCCCGCCGACGTCAGCACGTTTCCCTCGTCGACGAAAAGGACGTTCTCGTCGACCTGGACGAGGGGATGCTTCGCCGCGAGAGCCCGCGTGTAGTGCCAGTGGGTCGTCGCGCGCTTGCCGTCGAGCAGGCCCGTGGCCGCGAGCGCGAAGGCACCCGTGGAGATGGCGGCGAGCCGTGCTCCCCGGTCACTGGCGGCGATCAGCGCGTCGACGACGGCCCGGGGCGGATCGTCGTCGGCCGGGAACCGGTAACCGGGAATGAAGACGATGTCGGCCCACGCGAGCGCGTCGAGCCCGTCGGCGACGTGGTACGACAGGCCGTCGCCGCCGGTGACGAGCCCCGGTGCGGCGCCGCACACCCGTACCTCGTAGGGCATGCTCGCGCGCGTCGTGAACACCTGCGCGGGGATGCCGACGTCAAGCGGTTTCGCACCACTGAGCACGAGGACGGCGACGCGGCGCAGACGAGAGGTGGGCACGGGTGTCAGCGTACGCGGAGCACCCGAGGGGGACGGTGGCGATAGGCCCGGTGAGCTGGGCGTCAGTCCGAGCAGCGAGTGGGCGTGCGGCTAGGCGACGCGTCGGTCCCGACCGGCCGTACGCCCTGCCGTGAGGTGCGGCCGGACCGCGGTGACCACCATGGCGGCGAACACCACCACCCAGACCGCGCCGCCCACCCAGATCTCCCAGCGGCCCAGCGTGGTCAGCCACGACGTCCCGGTCGTGCGGCCCAGTTCGTGAGTGGTGACCCCGTACATACCGATCGGAAAGACCAGGTTCCACCAGCCGAGCTCGTAACGGAAAGGGACCTTGCGCAGGACGTGCCGCCATACCCCCAGAGCCAGCAGCAGCGGAATCAGCCAGCTGGAGAACGACCACAGGACGACGGCCGCTCCGGCGACGAGCGAGCGTGACAGCAGCATGCCTTCCGGCGGCAGTTCGAGCAGCCTGGTGCCGGCGAGCACGCTGATCGCCGCCGCGCCCATGCAGATCCACGACGATGTCATGAGGTTCCCCGGTGCCACCGGCCGCGCCAGCAGCCTGGCCAGGACGATCGTCGCGGTCAGCACGTACTGCATCACTCCGATGCCCCAGCAGACCAGGGCCAGTACCTGCAGCGGGTGGCTCGACGTCAACCGGGCCAGACCGGCGGCCGCGACCGCCACCGACTGGGATGCGACCGCCCAGAGGAACCAGGTGCCGTTGACCTGGTCGAATGACGCGTCCCGCCGGGTGCTGGCGATCAGGGCGAGCGGAATTCCGTAACCCAGCAGCAGCCACGCCACCGCTCCGAACGCCAGAAACGCCCCGGCCGCCGCGGTATCGCCGTCCGCCACCAGGCGGGCGGCGATCACATCGGAAGCGATGCTGACGGTGAGGAAGGCGAACGCGCGCGGCCCGACGAGATCCGCGACGAAGCGCTGCCGCCAGCGCAGCAACCGCCAGACATAGGCGGGCAACAGCATCGCGCATCCGGCCAGGCCCACCACCAGCAGCGCGAGGGAGGCGGTGTGGGCACCGTTGATGTACAGGGCGGTGGACACGATGCCCGTGCCCATGACGAACGCGAACGCTCCCGCGTTGAGGTTCGCGACCTTGGCGGAAACAGCCGCCCGGTATCCAGGCCAAGGCTGAGGTGCGGGTTGGTCGGGCTCGGAGCGGTCGGCGCCGGTGAGCCACTCCGCGAGTACGGCGGCATGACTGTGGTCCGCATCCGGAGCGGCGGTCAACAGGACGAGCCCGCCGTCGTCGGTGAGGTGACGCAGGTGGCTCAGTGCAGCTCGGTGTTCAGGATCCTCGAGCTCGGCGAGATAGCGGCGCCGGAACTCCGCGAAACCCAGGGGCTCATGGCTGTACCAGTGCTGCAGTCCGGTGGATGGCGCGACGTCGTCCAGCCACTCGTCGAGATGGGCGTCGTCCCTGCCGATGTCCGGCGGCCAGACACGATCGACCAGCACCCGCTTGCCGTCCTCGAAGGACGTCCGCTCGTACACTCTGCGACAGGTCACCTGCTTGCCCATGACGTACCTTTCGCGGGTGGGTAACCCGGGCCGTCGAGGCGATCGGCGCCACCCGCCCGCGCGGCGGGGCGCTCGCCCTGGGTTCGGCCCGCTCTCAGGAACGCTGACGCCGGTGTGTCACAGCTCCGAGCGTCAGGCGGGTGTGCGTCCCCGCACACCCGCCCTTCCGATATGTCCATTCTATAAGGCTTTGATCGAATGGCTCCGGCAGAGGGCGGGCGGGCCGCGCCGGGCGCGCGGGGCACGCGGCGTACACCCCCGGCACCAGGCCCCCGAGCCGCCGGAGAGAGTGCGGGACGACTACCCAGTGTTCCCGCTCGGTCGCGGTGCGGCCACCATGACTACGTACGCCCCGGCCGCGAGGAGACGACCGGGACCGCGGTGACAAGGGCCTCTGCGACGGACCGCGCGGTCAGCCCCGCTTCGGCGAGGACTTCGGCGCGGGTCCCCTGCTCGGGAAACCCGTCGGACACTCCGAAGGCGCGAACGGGTACCAGGAGGTCGGCTTCGTGCAGGGCCTGGGCCACCGTGGCCCCGACGCCACCCGTACGAAGTCCGTCCTCGACCGTGGCGACCAGCACGTGATCGGCGGCCAGCTCGAGCAGTTCGCCCGGAAGCGGCTTGACCCACCGCGGATCCACCACGGTGACCTCCACACCCCGCGCGGCGCAGAGCTCCGCCGCTTCCAGGGCGACCTTCGCCATGGTGCCGACCGCGATCAGCAGGACGCTCGCGCCGTGGGCCTCGCGCAGCACGTCCACCCCGCCGACCCTGCGGACCGCGGGGAGCGTCGGTGGCACCGCGCCTCTGGGATACCGAAGGACCGTCGGCGCATCGCTGATCGAGACGGCCTCTCCCAACTCCTCGTGGAGCGTGGGGACATCGCGGGGAGCAGCGATGCGCAGGCCCGGAACGGCCTGGAGCATCGCCAGGTCCCACAGCCCGTTGTGGCTCGGTCCGTCGTCGCCGGTGACACCGGACCGGTCGAGGACGAGGGTCGCACCGAGCCGGTGCAGTGCCAGGTCCATCAGCACCTGGTCGAGCGCGCGGTTGAGGAACGTGCCGTAGACGGCGACCACCGGATGCAACCCCGCCATGGCAAGCCCGGCGGCCGAGGCGACCGCGTGCTGCTCGGCGATCCCGACGTCGAAGAACCGTTCCGGATACCGGGCGGCGAAATCCCTGAGACCCACCGAGCCGGGCATGGCCGCGGTGATCGCCACGATCTCCCGGTGTTGTGCCGCCAGCGACACGAGTTCCCGGCCGAACGCCGCCGACCAGCTCGTACCACCGGCGCGGAGCGGGCGGCCGGTCCGCGGGTCGATGGCACCCACGCCGTGCAGATGATCCTCGTCGTCCTGCTCGGCGGGTGCGTAGCCCAGACCCTTGCGCGTGATGCAGTGGACGATGACGGATTCGCCGTGATCCTTGGCGCGTTCGAGGGCCGCCTCCAAGGCCGGGACGTCATGCCCGTCGATGGGGCCCAAGTACTTCAGCCCCAGATCCGAGAAGAGCGGCTGCGGTGCGAGGGCGTCCTTGAGACCTTCCTTGGCCGCGTGCAGGGTCCGGTAGACGGCCCGCCCCGGCGTTCGCGCGCCGCCCAAGGTCTGTTTGCCCCAGCCGAGCAGTCGCTCGTAACCGGCGTTCGTGCGCAGGGCGGCCAAGTGCTGTGCGAGTCCGCCCACGGTCGGTGCGTACGAGCGTCCGTTGTCGTTGACGACGATCACCACGGGCCGCCCGGGCGCCGCCGCGATGTTGTTGAGCGCCTCCCAGGCCAGCCCCCCGGTGAGCGCGCCGTCACCGACGACGGCGACGATGTGCCGGTCCGTTTCCCCCGCGAGCTCTCTGGCCTTGGCCATGCCGTCGGCGTACGACAGTGCCACCGAGGCGTGGGAGTGCTCGATGTGATCGTGCGCGGACTCCTCCCGGCTGGGGTAGCCGGACATTCCGCCGCGTCGGCGCAAACCCGGAAACCGGTCGGCCCGACCGGTGACGATCTTGTGGACGTACGCCTGATGCCCGACGTCCCACAGCAGTGTGTCGCGCGGTGAGTCGAAGACCCGGTGCAGTGCCAGAGTCAGCTCCACCGCACCCAGGTTGGGACCCAGATGGCCACCCGTCACCGCCACATTGCGGATCAGAAACTCGCGGATCTCCCCGGCGAGCCGGATCAGCTGCGCGTGGCTCAAAGTCCGCAGATCCGCGGGCTGGTTGATGCGTGCCAGCAGCGTCATGCCACTGCTCCTCCTTGTTGCGGACCACAGGAGCTTGCGTTCGTTGTAGTGGCCAACCCCTTCGACCACGTCGCGCTCGGTGATGACGGTAGGACGTCCGGTGAACCGGGACAGGTGGCCGCGCCTGCCACAACTACCTCACATCAGGACGTCGGACCGGGCGGCCGGTGCCCGCGTGGAGTGCTCCCGGCGCACAGCCGAGGCGCGGACGACTGCCGCCGTGTCCTGATCCGAGGGCTTCAGGTCCCACGGGCACGACATGGCCGCCGTGCGAAACCCGGTTGTCAATCTTCGGTCGCGGACTCGTGACCGAAGAGCCGACCCTCGGGAACGAACATGTCCGACAGCACTTCGCCCCACACCGCCCAGCGGCAGGCTCCCGGGATCCTCTGGACCTTGGGTCGCCTGCACGGTGAGTTGCGGGCACGGCACGGTCTGTCACTCCACGACTACCTCATCCTCGGCGCCCTCGCCGAAGCGGCGAACGGATCCGCGCCGGTCGCCGGACTGACGGCGTTCCTCGGGGAATCGGGGGGCCGGATGTCCTACGTCCTCAGAGACATGCAGGCGTCCGGTCTGATCGAGCGCGATCGAGACGAGCGCGACCGAAGGGCTGTGAAGGTCACGCTGACCGATGCCGGACGTGGCCTGTCCGCCGATGCCGAGAGGACCGCGCAGGCCATCGTGCGGCGACACCTCGTGCCCGGCTCGGTCGCCGCCCTTGACGGACCCCCCGCTCCGACGTCCCCCACCCCCTGACCGGCAGGCGCGCAGGACCTGCGCCGGCCGGGACGCGTACCAGGTGCCCGCACGGCGCCCATCGGCGACGCCACCCGCGAGCAGCCGGAACGGCAGGCAGGCCTGCACACGACCGCGCCGCACCGGGGCGAAGGCCGCGGGGGACGTAGCCCCGGCCCTCGCAGGCGCTGCCGCCGGCCGTCACCGCCGACCGGATCGTCCCGGCCGCCGTGCGCCCGGACGCCCTCGACGTGGTGATCCGCCGTCGTTCCGCAGGCCCACGATGACACCGGTGTTCCGGTTGCACCGGATGGCGGGTTAAGGTCACGTTCTGCGAAGATCTTGTACGGAGGTACCCGGGATGGAGAACAGCGCGCCCGCACGCCGAGGCCGTCCGCCGGGCACCCGGAACACCGGGAGTGAGCTGACGAGCCGCCAGTCGGCCATCGTCGGCTACATCACGGAGACGGTCGGGCGCCAGGGCTACCCGCCGTCGATGCGGGAGATCGGCCAGGCGGTCAACCTCTCCAGCACCTCTTCGGTCGCCCACCAGCTGATGGCTCTGGAACGCAAGGGCGTCCTCTACCGGGACCCGCACCGTCCCCGCGCCTACCGCGTGCGGCCCTCGTGGGCGCCCGACCTGGGCAGTGTGAGCCAGGCGCCGGTCGAGGTGCCCCTCGTCGGGCGGATCGCCGCCGGAGCACCTCTGCTCGCGGAGGAAATGGTCGAGGACGTCTACTCAATGCCTCGGCAGATCGTCGGCGACGGTGACCTGTTCGCCCTGACGGTCTCCGGTGACTCCATGATCGACGCGGCGATCTGCGACGGCGACATCGTGACCGTCAGACGCCAGGACAGCGCCGACCACGGAGACATCGTCGCCGCGCTCCTGGGGGACGAGGCCACCATCAAGGTGCTGCTCCGCCAGGACGGCCGGGTGTGGCTCATGCCCCGAAACCCGTCCTACGAGCCGATCCCCGGCGATGACGCCCAGATCCTCGGCAAGGTCGTCGGCGTCCTGCGCCTGCTCTGAGAAGTCGGAACGACGACCCGTAGGCGGACACGTCCAGGTACCCACGGGACAGGGCAGCGGCCTGCGAGATTGTGATCTCCGTGCCCTGACGAGGGGCACGCGGTGGCGGCCGCCGTGCCGAGTTCGGGTCGCCGGGCGGTCGGCGACCGCCGAACGGCAGTGTGTGCGGCAACGCCGCCGCTCGCCGGGCGCCTCCGCCGGGCGGTACGCGGCTACCGGCCGGCGCTTCGGGCCCGCCGGACGCGGCCGTGTGCCGTCGAGGAGTCACGGAAGGCGGTCGGCGTCTCGCCCGCCAGCTTGCGGAAGAACTTGGTGAAGACCGTGGCCTCCGGGAAGCCGACCCGTTCGGCGATCACCCCTGCCGACAGGTCGGTGTGCACGAGCAGGCGTTTGGCCTCCAGCAGGACCCGGTTGTCGATGAAGCGCTTGGCCCCGCATCCGGCGGCGTCACGGGTCGCCCGGGTCAGCGTGCGCACGCTGTAGCCCAGCTCCCTGGCGTAGTCGTCCACCCGGTGGCTACGGGCGTATCCGCGCTCCACGGCCTGCTGGAAGCGGCGGAACGTCTCGGTGCCCGTTCCGTCGTCCGACTCGTCGCCCGCGGCGGCCTGCTGGTGGGAGAGGTGCAGGACGAGGGCCGCCAGCAGGTGACGGAGCACCTCGACGTGCGCCTCCAACGGCAGGCCGCCGAGCCCGTGGTACTCGCTGTCCAGTAGGCCCAGGGTGTTCCTCAGCGCGTCTCCCGCGGTGCCCGAGGGGGTCAGCGGACGGTAGGGGAAGTACTGGTCCGCACGGGCTACCTCGGCGGTGGTGGTGTCCAGGAAGCCGGGCTGGAAGAGGACGACGGTTCCTTCGGCCGAGGTCAGATCGGAGCGGAACTGGTGGATCTGACCGGGGCGCGCCCACAACCAGTCGCCCTCGGTCAGCTCGTGATCGGTGAAGTCCAGCGAGCAGCACAACGTGCCGGTCCGCACGGTGATCAACTCGTGGAACGCGACCCGGACCGGTGAGTAGGGGTCGACTCCGTGACCACGGGCTCGGGCGACCAGGTCGGCGAAGGCGAGGACCTCGACCCCCGGCGGAGCCCCCGCGGATGACCGGTAGGGGACTTCAGTGACGTCAGCGTGTCCGTTTTTGTCCATGGGTTGTCTTCATCCTACGGCTTTGACCAGGCAGGTCGAACCTAGTGTGAAGCGCGGGAGTGGAGTGGTGACCGAGGTGGTCCGTCTTCTCCGTACCGCCCTCTCCGTACCCACCCACATCTACCGAGGAGCTGAGCCGTGTGCGACTGATCGTGGGAATGACGGGGGCGACCGGCTCGGTGCTCGGTGTCCGCCTGCTGGAGAATCTCAGCCGGCTGCCCGAGGTGGAGACCCATCTGGTGCTCAGCCGCTGGGCGCGCGCCACCATCGAATTGGAGACCGGACTGTCCGCCCGCGCCATCGGTGCCCTCGCCGACGAGGTGCACGCGCCCGAGGACCAGGGCGCCAAGATCTCCTCCGGATCGTTCAGGACCGACGGCATGGTGATCGTCCCGTGCTCGATGAAGACGCTCGCCGGGATCCGCGCCGGCTACGCCGACGGTCTGATCGGCCGGGCGGCGGACGTGGTCCTGAAGGAGCGCCGCAAGCTGGTGCTCGTTCCGCGCGAGACACCGCTGAGCGATGTCCATCTGGAGAACATGCTGGCGCTGTCGCGCATGGGCGTACGGATGGTGCCTCCCATGCCCGCCTTCTACAACCACCCCGCTTCCGTCGACGACATCGTCGACCACATCACGGCCCGGGTCCTCGACCAGTTCGACCTCCCCGCGCCCGCCGCCAAACGCTGGGACGGCATGCGAGCCGCCCATGCCCAGGAGATCAAGCCGGCGCTCTGACTCCCCACCACGACTTCATCAAGGGGTTCACATGGCCTATGACGATCTACGCAGTTTCCTCGAAGTCCTCGACCGGGAAGGGCAGTTGCTTCGGATCACCGAGGAGGTGCAGCCGGAGCCGGACATCGCCGCGGCGGCCAACGCGGCACCGCGCCTCGGGGATGCCGCGCCGGCCCTCTACTTCGACAACATCAGCGGTTTCACGGATGCCCGTATAGCCATGAACGTGCACGGCTCCTGGGCCAATCACGCGCTGGCCCTGGAGCTGCCGAAGGAGACCGGGACCAAGGACCAGGTGGAGGAGTTCATCCGCCGCTGGGCCCAGTTCCCGGTCCGGCCGGAGTGGCGGGAGCACCCCCTGTGGGCCGAGAACACCCAGGACGGGGACGACGTCGACATCTTCGAGGTGCTTCCGCTGATCCGCCTCAACGACGGCGACGGCGGCTTCTACATCGACAAGGCCGCGGTCGTGTCCCAGGACCCGGAGGCCCCGGAGAACAGCGGAAAGCAGAACGTCGGCATCTACCGCATCGAGGTGAAGGGCAGACGCAGGCTCGCCCTCCAGCCGGTACCGGTGCACGACATCGCCCAGCACCTGCGGAAGGCCGAGGAGTCCGGCGAGGACCTCCCCATCGCCATCGCCGTGGGCAATGACCCGGTGATCTCGATCGTCGCCTCCACCCCGATGAGGTACGACGAGAACGAGTACGAACTGGCCGGCGCCCTGCGTGGCGCCCCGGCTCCGATCGCACGGGCGCCCCTGACCGGGCTGCCGGTGCCGTGGGGCAGCGAGGTCGTGATCGAGGGCGTGATCGAAGGCCGCAAGCGGGAGGTGGAAGGACCCTTCGGCGAGTTCACCGGCCATTATTCGGGCGGTCGCAGCATGCCGGTGATCAGGATCGACAAGATCTCCTACCGCAGCAACCCGGTGTTCGAGCATCTCTACTTGGGCATGCCGTGGACCGAGATCGACTACCTGATGGCCGCCAACACGTGCGCCCCGCTGTACGAACAGCTCACGAGGGACTTCCCCGAGGTCCAGGCCGTCAACGCCACGTACACACACGGCCTGGTCGTCATCGTCTCGACCAGGAAGAGGTACGGGGGCTTCGCCAAGGCGGTCGGGATGCGTGTCCTGACCACCCCGCACGGCATGGGATACGCAGCCACGGTGATCGTGGTGGACGAGGACGTCGACCCTTTCAACCTTCCACAGGTGATGTGGGCGCTGTCGACCAAGATGAACCCCGCCGGCGACCTGATCACGATTCCGAACCTGTCCGTGATGGAGCTGGGGCCACAGGCGGACACACCCGGCATCGTCGACAAGCTCATCATCGACGCCACCACTCCCGTCAGGCCCGATCACCGCGGCAACTACGGCAACCCGGTCCGAGACCTGCCCGAAATGGGCGAATGGCTCAGCAGGCTCCGGCAACTCGCCGCGGAACGCTGACGAGTGCCGACAAGCGCTGAACTCCCGTCCCCCACAAGCGAAAAGGAACCACTGGCATGGAAGGCACCGGCGTCTGCCCGCGTTGCGCCCACGAGACCATCGAACAGCTCTTCACCTCTCCCGTCCCCGGGGTCTGGCTCGTGCTGCAGTGCCGGCGGTGCCTCTACTGCTGGCGTACCAGCGAACCCGCCCGCCGCACCGAGCGTGACCTCTATCCCGACGGATTCAGGATGACCGTCGACGACATCGCCAACGCCGTCGAGGTACCCCCCGTCCCCCCGCTCCTTCGGCGCGGCTGAGGCGGGCTCACGGGTGGCTGTCGGTCGGGCTTTCGGCCGCGCCGGTGCCGCTGTTCGCACCGGGCGGGACCGGATGGCGCAGGAGGATCCCGGCCTTCTCTTCCAGCAGCGCCACCCCGAGCAGTTCGCCGTCCACGGGCCCGTAGCGCTCGAGTGCCTGCCCGTGGAGACGTCGGACGGTGTCCGTGATGCTGTGGGGCGTGCCGAGTCGTTCCGCCAGTGCGGTCACCGCCGTCAGTTGGTCGTGGATGCGGTCGAGGCCGAAGTCGGTGAGGTAGTCGCCGGCCAGGAGGGCGGGCAGGTCGTGGCGGATGAACGCGGTCGAGGCGGGACCGGCGGCCAGGGTCCCGGTGAGTACGCCCAGGTCGATGCCGGCACGTCGGCCCAGGAGAAGAGCCTCCGCGGTGGCAGCGGCCTGGCCGAACCAGAGGAGGTTGACCAGCAGTTTGGCGACGTAGCCGGTGCCGGGTCCACCGACGTGCGTGATGCGGTCGGACACCGCGGACAGCAGCGGGCGGTGGCGCTCCAGGAGGGCGTCCTCCCCGCCGACGTAGAGCCGCAACCGCCCCGCGGCGGCATCCGCGGGCGAACCTCCGATGGGCGCCTCCAGCACACCGACTCCGTGTGCGGCGGCCCGCTTCCAGCAGGGTTCGGCGTCGGTCGGCGTGTTACTGCTCATGTCGATCCAGGTGGCCCCGGGCGCCAGCGCCCCGAGAACGGCGTCGTCGACCGCCGTCGCCACCTCGGCGGGCCCGGGAAGGACGGTGAGGAGCACGTCCGCCCCCGCGGCGGCGGCCGCCGCCGAATCCGGGGTCCGAGCCCCGTGTGACAGGGCCGCTTCCCTGCGCTCGGTCAGGACGTCGTAAGCGCTCACCCGGTATCCCGCGCGGACGAGACCGGCACACAGCGGTTGGCCCATGCGGCCCACACCGATCAGGCAGATCGTCGACATCGGTGGATGATATCCGGGCGCGGCCCCGGCCCCCACAGGGCTCCTGGTGCCGCGGCAGGGTGTGCGTCCCCGCGAGGCCCACGGGCTCACCGGCGGGCGGGTTGCCGGTCGGTGCGAGGCGGCTGCCCGGACCTGGTCAGCGCATCACGTCGAGGACGTTCATCTGGAGGCCGTTGGCGTATACGGCGTGCTCGACCAGTTTCAGCTTCCGGGTGTCCTGGTCCGTCGCGGGGAACAGACGCTTGCCCGCGCCGAGCAGCAGCGGGAACACCAGCAGGTGGTAGCGGTCGATCAGACCGGCGTCCGCGAGGCCGTGGTTCAGCGCGACGCTGCCGTGGACGATGATCGGACCGCCCTCGGTCTCCTTGAGGGCGGCGACCTCGTCGAGGGTGCGCAGGAGTGTGGTCTCGCCCCAGTTCGGGACGAGCTCGTCCTCGGTGAGGGTGGTGGAGACGACGTACTTCGGCATGGTCCTGTACTGGGCGAACTCGGCCATGTCCGGCCATACCGGGCTGAACGCCTCGTAGCTGGCCCGTCCCAGCAGGACCGCGGTGGACTCTTCCTGCTCCCGCCCCTTGATGGCGAACGCCTCGGGAACGAACTCGACGTCCTTGAAGGTCCATCCGGAGTTGCGGTAGCCGGGTTCGCCGCCAGGACCCTCCATGACGCCGTCGAGCGAGATGAAGGCGGAGCTGATCAGGGTACGCATGCTGGTTTCCTTCGGTGTCGGCGGGCCGCCCTGCGGTGCGCGGACTTCGCTTACGGCAAGGTCCGGCACGGGTTCAGAGTGCAGCCGACAAAAATTATTGTCAAGATGGTTTTAGTTGTCGGTGAAGCCACGGCTCTCAGGGCGCAGGGGTGTTGTGTCGTGCACCTTGGTCGGAGCACAGGATCAGACGAAGGCCGCCCCCGCGTGCGGCGCATCCCCAGGTGAGCGAAACCGTTCGAGATGTCATTCGAGATCGTGGCAGCATGTGCCGCATGACGACGAACCGAAAGGTCCATGGCGCGTAGACGGCCAGGACAGATCCGTGCCAGCGCCCGCGGCAGTGACGGGACAACGGGTGCGAGGCCAGCCATCGACGGCCTGTCTTCGCGTGCGCTGTCCGAGATCATCCGTCTCGAGCACACCCGCAACTATTTGCAGCCAGGCGACGTCCGCGCGGCCGTGGGCCTGTGGAAGGACTACGTCCACCAGTCCGAGCGTGATCGGTGGCACGACTACGAGTGGGACAACGCGCACTGGCACTGCTGCGGCAACCCGCTCGAAGCCCGAGTCCTCCTCGACACCGTGATGCAAGCCATGTCGCCACGAAGCGGCCGCGAACTTCGAAAGATCGTCAGCCGGCCAGACGCCGTCTGGAACCTTCCGCCCCCGCCCTACGACGCGGACGGAAGACAGAGAACAAGCTTAGGGTCGCATCCCGAACAGAAAGCGGGTCGCCCGCGTGCGGCGGACCAGCAGCTCGTACGCGGTGAGGGTGAGGCTGAGGGCGATCACCACGACCACGGCGTACTCGACCAGGATCGGCGCGGACCAGCCGATCACGAAGTATGCGACGGCGACCACGATCGGCTGGTGCAGGACGTACAGCGGCAGCACCGCTGCGGCGAGATATCCATAGAGGCGCCGGCGCATCGTCGGAGTCGGGGTAGGTGCCACAGGCGGTTGCTCCGGCCGTCGACGGTCGAGGAGACCTGGGATGGCGACCACCAGGCACCATCCGGCCGCACCGAACAGCGCCCGTGAGGCCGTGGCCAGGGCGGTCATCTCCGTGAAGGGCTCGTCGGCCAGGGCGAAGCCGGGGCCGGCCGCCGCGAACAGCAGGACGCCGAGCCAGGCCGCGGTCCCGGCGTCGCGCCGCATCACGATGCGGAAGCGGTCGTCGCTGGCGAGCGTGAAGCCGGCAACGAAGAACAGCAGGTACGACCAGCGGTGCCAGCCCGCGTAGTCCTCCTCCAGCCGTGCGAAGGCGCAGATCGCCGCGAAGGCGAGGGCCGGCAGGAACACGACGCTCCGCCGGTGCAGGGTCGCCTCCGCCACCCGGCCGCCGATGCGGCGGACGCGTTCGCGCGGCAACCACCGGTGGAACGGCACCAGCATGAGGGAGAACGCCAGGAGGAGTACGACGAACCAGAGATGGCCGGTCTCGAAGTGCTCGCCCTGGACGAGGAAGGGGAACTCCTCGGGCGCCAGGTGCACGTCGTAGAAGCGGGGCAGGAAGCCGAGGTACGACTCGTGGTAGCCGGCGTCGGCCGAGCGCAACCGCAGCCACTGCGGCAGCGGGTTCAGGGTGAGGGTCGCGAAGACCAGCGGAACGCCGAGCCGCAGCAGCCGCTCGCCGGCGAAGCCGCGCGCGCCGCGGCGCTGAAGCGAATGCCAGGCACCGAGGCCGGAGATGAGGAACAGCAGTGGCATGGCCCAGACGACCCCGAACCCGGCGATGATCATGACGGCTCCGGTGGTCTCGGCGTTCTTGACGTAGAAGTCGTCGTCGGCAGCGAATACGAGCGCCGAGTGGAAGAAGACCAGCCCGATCACGACCAGCATCCGGATCGTGTCCAGCTCCGGCCGCCGCTCCGGTAGCGGTGCCTGCGCCGGTCCTGGGTGCGTCGCCATCTCTGTGCCCCCCGTCGCCTGTACGTCACCAGTGTTGGAAAGGCGGCCGCCGGGCGCCACCCCCGCGACGGAGTCCGCTCACATCGAAGATCAGCTTTCGATGCACGGTCTGGGTCAGCCCGCGTTCCACCCGGGACGTGCGTCCTGCCCCCGGCCGCCCAAGCCGCCTTGGCGTAGCAACCGCCCTGGGACGGAGAACCAACCCACTGACAAGTCCTCCGGGCCGGCCCACGTCGGGTGGCCGGGCGATGCGACCCGCCGGAAGCATTCGGGCACCGCACCAAGCTCTGCGTCGAACTCGTGCTGAACGAGGCGCTGTTCGACGCCGGTACGCGTCTGGAGAGCGCGCCGGCCGCGGCGCGGGACCCAGGGTGCTGCGCCGGGGCGGCGACGGGCGACTGCTTGCGCAGGGTGCTCGTGCTCGGGCCGGCCGTTCCGTTGTCGGCCGTTCCGCTGTCGGCGGTCCCTCGGCCGGTCGGCCGGTCGCCGGCTCGACCTCGCGGCGGCGGCGGCGCTGGTGGGCCGGCTCGGGCGGTCGGGCGGATGTGGCGCCGCCGGTGGTGAGAGCGCCGGCTCGCCTGCGAGTGGCCGCTCAGTGGTGGACGGTCAGGGCTTCGGAGTCAACTCTGCTTCCTCCCGCCCCCGCGTCGGACGGGGGAGCGCCGTCAGGAAGTTCACGTTGGCCGCGGGGACGACGGCGTCGGTGTCGTCGACGAAGGCCACACGCACAGGGCGGTCGCCGTCGCCGGAGCGCCGCAGAGTGCTGGGCCCGGCCGAGGGCGGCCGGTTCTCGTCGCCCCACTGTTGGAGGGCGGCCAGGACCAGGCGCAGTTGCTCACCGGCGGGCGTCAGGTGGTAGCTGAACCGGGTGCGCGCACCGGGCTCCCGGTAGGGCCGCTTCTCCATGACGCCGCCCTCCACGAGGGTGGCCAGGCGCAACGTGAGGACGTCGGGGGCGATGCCGAGGCGGTCACGGAAGTCGGCGAAGCGCGTCACGCCGTGGAGCGCCGCCTCGCGGAGGACCAGCATGGTCCAGCGGTCCCCGACGATCTCCAGGGAGCGGGCGATCGAGCAGGCATCTTCGCGGCCGCGGTCCCTCCGCGTGGTCTTGGCGTGCGTCATGCGACTCAGCCTACCCCTGAGTTGCGTTTCCTCATCCAGCTATCTATGTTGGAAATGCCAATTCAGCCCCTCAGGGATGAGAAACCCATGGACATCAGGAACGCAGTGGCGGTCGTGACCGGAGCCAACCGCGGCCTGGGCCGGAACTTCGCCGCCCAGCTGCTCGAGCGCGGCGCCGCCAAGGTCTACGCGGGCGCACGCAATCCGTCGTCGGTCGACCTGCCCGGGGCCGTGCCGCTCGCGGTGGACATCACGGACGCCGACTCCGTGGCACGGGCGGCCGAGGTCGCCGGGGACGCGACACTTCTCATCAACAACGCTGGCATCAGCACGCACGTCGGACTCGCCACGGGCGACATGGGTGACATCCGCCTGGAGATGGAAACGCACTTCTTCGGTTCCCTCAATGTCACCAGGGCCTTCGCGCCGGTGATCGCCGCGAACGGCGGCGGAACCATCGTCAATGTGCTCTCCCTGCTCAGCTGGGCGCACTACCCGGACTACGGCGGCTACAGCGCGGCCAAGGCCGCCGAACTGGCCATGACCAACGTGACGCGGCAGGAGCTGGCACCGTCGGGTATCGACGTGATGGCCCTGCACGTGGGCTACATGGACACCGGCATGGCCGACTACGTGGACGGCTCCGACAAGGTCGACCCCGCGTGGGTGGCCGGGCTCGCACTCGACGGCATCCAGGACCGCGCGCTCGAAGTGGTGGCCGACGACAAGAGCCGTACCGTACGGGCCGCACTCTCCGGAGATCTGGCGAACCTCTATCCGGGCCTGCCCTTGACGCGCTGAGGGCGCGAACTGCTCTCGAAGCTGACCCGCCGATGAGCGCAGCGCCATCACCTCGTAGGAACGCTCGAGCCCGAGGCGTGTCGCCACGGCCGACAGCGGGGCACGTGTCCGGCCCGAACGACGCGTGGCCCGCCCCTTCCCGGCGAGGCCACCAACTCCCGCTGTACGAACCGATACACGAGGATCGACGGTCGCTCCCGCGACGAAACAGGGAAGAAGCGACCTCTACGCCACGTCGACGGGTGGGAGTGCCGCGGCCGCGCGGGCTCGGCCGACCGTCACGCCGCGTTCCGAGCCGGGGAAGCGGTCGATCATGGCGCGCAACTCGTCCGCGCTGACGTTGGCGCCGAAGGGCTCGGTCCCCGGTTCCAGGCGCACACCTTCGGCGAGCGGGCCCACGTCGACGGGATCGAAGCCGAGGGCGCTCACGAGGCGGGCGGTCGTGGCCCGGTCGGCAGGATCCTTCCCGGCGAGGGCGATCGCCTTGCGGCCGGACGATCCGACGGGCCGGGACCCGTCCTCGAGATCGTGGTAGCCCATGTGGTTGAAGGCCTTGACCACACGGGAGTCCGGCAGGAAGGCCTGGACGATCTCGCTGGTGGAGGTACGGGGATCGGTGAACTCGTGGCGCACGCCGTCGACCTCCCACCAGTAGTTCATCGCGTCGATGACCAGCTTGCCCCGCAGCGCGTCGACCGGAATGCCGCGGTGCTTGCCCAGGGGGAGTGCCAGAATCACGACGTCCGCCTCGGCCGCCACCTCGGCCGCGGTGACCGCGACGGCACCGGGGGTGAGGACCTCGATGGTGAGCGCGATCTTCTCGGCCGCGCCCGACCCGGCGATCAGCACGCGAAACCCTGCCGCGAGGGCCAGCCGTGCCAGAACGGTTCCCACCTTTCCGGCCCCCAGGATGCCGACGGTGCGGACGCCCTCGAAGTTCATGCCGTCTCCCTTCCCGCTCTTCCGTGAGTCAGCCCGCGAGGATGTCGCGGACCATGGGAATGACCTTCGTGCCGTACAGCTCGACCGCCCGCAGGCGGGCACTGATCGGCTGCGCGCCCGCGGTGTAGATGAGGTCGAACCTGCCGACGCCGAGTTGGCGGACGGCGCCGGCGATCTTGCGGGCGACCGTCTCGGGTGAGCCGATGTACAGGGAGCCGTGCTCGATCTCCGCGTCGTACTCCTCGCGGCGCAGCGGCGGCCAGCCTCGCAGGGCGCCGATGCGGTCGCGGATGACCCGGTAGCTCGGCCAGTGCACCTCTCGGGCCTCTTCGTCGGTGTCGGCGATGAAGCCGGGGGAGTGCATTCCCACCGGATGCGCGGTGGTGCCGAACTGGTCGGCCGCGCGCCGGTAGAGGTCGATGTAGGCCGCGAAGCGCTCGGGAGAACCGCCGATGATGGCGAGCATGAGGGGAAGTCCGTAGTGGGCGGTGCGGATGACCGACTGGGGTGAGCCACCGACACCGACCCAGGTGCTCAGGTGACCCGACTCCGTGGGGGGAAAGACCTCGGCGTCCTCCAGGGGAGCCCGCACGGTGCCCTTCCACGTGACGGGTTTCTCCTCCAGTAGTTTCGAGAACAGCTCGATCTTCTCCTCGAACAGCGTGTCGTAGTCCGCGAGGTCGTAGCCGAACAAGGGGAACGACTCCGTGAAGGAGCCGCGGCCGAGAATCACCTCGGCCCGGCCGCCCGAGAGGGCGTCGACGGTCGCGAAGCGCTGGAACACCCGGACGGGGTCGTCGGAACTCAGCACCGTCACGCCGGAGGAGAGCCGAATGCGTGTGGTGCGCGTGGCGATGCCGGCGAGCACGGTCTCCGGGGACGAGATCGAGTATTCCGGCCGGTGGTGTTCGCCGAGCGCGATGACGTCGACGCCCAAGGCGTCGGCGAGGACGGCCTCGTCGAGGACCTGCCGGATCGCCCTCGCGTGGGAGACCGTCGCACCGGAGTCGTCCGCGGGTACGTCGCCGAACGTGTCGAGGCCGAAAGTGAGTTCAGACATGGGTGGACTCCTTGGTGAGCAGTTCCCTTACCAGCGGGGCGACTTCGCTGCCCAGCAACTCGATCGTGCGGGAACGGGCCTGACGCGGCAGGCGCATGATGTCGTACTTGAGGTCGAAACGGCTCAGGTGCAGGTCGCGGGCCGTTCTCGCGATCTTGCGGGCGACGGTGTGCGGGGAGCCGACGAAGAGGGCGCCGTGGTCGATCTCGGCCGCGTACCTTTCGCGGGTCGGCGTGTAGAACCCGCGCTCCTCGGCCGCCTGGGTCACCACCGGCTTCCAGTACTGCCACCAGGTCTCGGCCGCCTCCTCGTCGGTGTCGGCGATGAGGCCCAGCGAGTGCTGGCCGATCGGTTGCGGACCGTGTCCGGCCTGCCGCAGCGCCCGGTGGAAGAGGTCGACGTGGCCTGCGAAGCGCTGCGGACGTCCGCCGATGATGGCAAGCATCAGGGGCAGGCCGTAGTCGGCGGCGCGGAGCACGGAGCGCGGGCTGCCGCCCACTCCGATCCAGGTGGGGATGCCTCCCTGGCGCATCCGGGGACGCAGCCGCTGTTCCACGAGAGGTCCCCGGAACGCGCCGGACCATGTCACCGTCTCGTCCCGCTGCAGACGCATGAATAGCTCGAGCTTCTCCTCGAACAGTTCCTCGTAGTCGGCGAGTTCATAGCCGAAGAGGGGGAAGGACTCCGTGGCCGACGCACGTCCGAGCACGATCTGGGCCCGGCCGTTCGACACGGCGTCCAGAGTCGCGAAGTCGTGGTACAGCCGCACGGGATCATTGGTGCTCAGAACGGTCACCGAAGTCCCGAGGCGGATGCGCTCCGTGACGGCGGCGATGGCGGAGAGCAGCACGGGAGTGGCACTGTCGACGTGTCCGGGCCGGTAGTGCTCGCCGATGCTGAAGACGTCCACCCCCGATGATTCGGCGAGTCTCGCCTCATCGATGAGCAGGCGGACGGTCTCGGCGTCGCTCAGCGTCCGGCCGTCGTCCGTGGCGACCTCCCCGAACGAGTCGAGGCCGATCTCGAAGGTCGGCGGCGTCATGGTCTCCTCCTCCGGCGGCCCGCAGGGGGCTGATCACCCCGAAGTAAATAATTGACACGTCAAGTATATTCGCAGGATACATGCTTGATGTGTCAACCAGGAAAATGTGGGGGTGAGGTGATACGGACCTGCTCCGCGCCGCCGTGAATCATGTGAGCGGCCGCGCCTCCCGTGCGCGAAGGGATCGGTTCGCCGCCTGTTCGTCGGGCCCATCGTAGGGTATTTAGTTTATGTGTCAACTAAGTGTCCGCGGTCGGAATCGGATGGGCCGGGGCGCGGGGGTGCGGGACGCGTGGGCGGCGGAAGGGGGCGTTCGTCACCGGCCGGGAAGCCGGGTGGTGACTTCCTGCAGTACCCATCCGTTGCCGTCCGGGTCGCTGAAGGCGGTGAACGAGCCGTAGCTGGCGCGCTGCGGATCGGGGCCGCTGACCCGGCCTTCGTCCGTGCCGCGGTGGAACACCCCGCCCGCGTCGTGGAAGATCTCGGTCATCTCGACACCCCGGCCGACGAGCTCGGCACGGGCCGCCACGATGTCCGACACCACCAGGTGCAGGCCCTGCGTCGAGCCCGGCGCGGCCGTGGTGACCCCGGTGCCGAAGAGGATCGAGCACGATGAGCCGGGCGGGGTCAGATGCACCACGCGGTAGTTGTCGTCGGCGACGTGGTCGACGTCCAGACGGAAGCCGGCCTTCTCGTAGAAGGCCTTGGCCCGGTCGACATCAGAGACGGGCAGCACGACGACTTCGAGTTTCAGATCCATTTTCGCCTTCTCTTTCGCGGACGGTGGCGTGGGGGCCTCGGCGCGTCACCGTTTCAACCGGTGAGATCATGGCATCTCTGCTCGTCACTGGTCAAACAGGTGACGATCGCGTCGGACGTCCGGCCGGCGGCGGGCCGATGGAAGCGCACCCGCCCAGGGCACCCGTGGGCACGCACGCTCCCGGCCCAGGCCGCGCGAAGCGGTTGTGGCTGCGCGAGACTGGAGGCACCGGCCGAGCCGGAGGGAGCCCAGAACGGCGGAAGGTCATGGACGGATCGGAAGTCGGCAGCACGCGGAGAGCGGGAAGCGCGCCTGACGGGGTCGATCAGGCATCGTTCCTGGTGGATGGCGCAGGCGAAGTGGTCCGGTGGAGCCCGGCAGCCGAAGAACTCCTCGGTTATCCGGAGACCTGCGGTGTCGGCCGGACGATCACGGAACTGCTTGCCGCGGGGCCGCCCGATCACATCGGGGCGGCCGAGACCGCGTTCAGACACCAGGACGGCCATGCGGTCGCCTGCCGGATCCGAGCGCGCGCCGAGCAGGACCCGCAGTTCGGGGCGTGCTGGCGGGTGGAGCTTTCACCGGCGTCGTCCGAGACGGTCCCCGCGGTCGACCAGGCCCTGTTGGAGGCCCTGTTCACCCGTTCCCCCATCGGCCTGTTCGTCCTGGATCCGGAACTGCGTCTGACGCGCTACAACGCCGCGGCACAGGGGATGCAAGGCACTCGGGTGACCGAGGCCCTGGGGCTGCGTCCCACCGAGGCGTGGCCCGGATTCAGTTCCGAGATGGCGGAGCAGGTGATGGTCAAGGTGCTGGAGACCGGTGAGCCTGCGATCGCCTTCGAGAAGCGGGGGCGACCACCCGGCGACCCGGAGCACGAGCACGTCTATTCGGCGTCCGTGTTCCGCCTGCAGGACACCGACGGACGCATCATAGGCGTCGCCGATACCGTGGTCGACGTCAGTGACCAGCACCGGGCGCAGCAGCGTCTCGCCCTGGTGGCCGAGGCGGGCGCCCGTATCGGGACCACCCTCGACGTGCTGCGCACCGCGCAGGAGCTGACCGAGGTGGTGGTTCCCCGGCTGGCCGACAGCGTGGCCGTGGACCTCCTCGAACCGGTGCTCGCCGGACACGAGGTTCCGCACGGACCGGGGGAGGCCGGATGGGCCCTCCAACGCGCGGCGTACAGGTCGAACCGCGTGGGTGTCACTCCAGGGGTGTACGCGGTCGGTGAGCCGAGCAACTACCCCGGTGCCGCGGCCGCCCTGCGGGTCCTGGCCGACCGCAAGGCGTGTCTGGTGCGCACGATCGACGAGGACAGCGCCTGGGTACGCGATGACATGGTCCGTGGCCGGCGGATCCTGGAGGAGCGGATCCACTCGTTGATGATGGTGCCCCTGGTCGCGCGTGAGAGCGTTCTGGGGCTGGTCGCCTTCTACCGGTGGAGCACGCGCGGCGCCTTCGACGACGAAGACCTCACCTCGGCCCAGGACCTCGTCGGCCGCACCGCCGTCGCCCTGGACAACGCCCGCCGCTTCGTCCGCGAGCGAAACGCCGTGCTCTCCCTGCAGCGAGGCATGCTGCCACAGGATCCCCCCGCACCGCACTCGGTGCGTACCGCGCACCACGTGGTGTACTCCGGCGCGGGCGGCGACTGGGCCGACGTGATCGCTCTCCCAGGGGCTCGCGTGGGCCTCGTGGCGGGCAGTGCCCCCGGACGTGGCATGCGTACGGCGGCCACCATGGGCCGGCTGCGGACCGCTGTCCACATCCTCGCGGCCCTGGATCTGGCGCCGGACGAGGTCATGGCCCGCCTCGACGACGTCGTTCACCAGATGGACGCGGAGAACGGTGACCCGGCGGCCGACAGCGAGGCCGGGGCCACCTGCCTGTACCTGGTCTACAACCCCGTCACCCGCCAGTGCGTCATGGCGACGGCCGGACGGCCCGGACTGGCCGTGGCCCGGCCGGACGGCACGGTCACTTTCCCCGATCTTCCGGTGGGGGCGCCCCTGGGCCGGCCCGGCCCGTCGTTCACCAAATTCGAGCTGACGGTGCCCGACCAGACCCGTCTGGTGCTGTACACGGCGGGACTGGTGCAGGCTTTCGGCCACGACGGCGGGCACGCCGAGGTCACGCGACTGCTCGCCGCTTCCCGTCAGGCCCCGCAGGATCTGTGCCTGAGCCTCGCCGAGAACCTCATCCCCGTCGACCCTCCGCAGGATGCGGCCGTCCTGGTGGCGTGCACCCGGGCCCTGGACCCCTCCCACGTCGCCACCTGGAGCCTGCCCGCCGTCCCGGCGGCCGTGGCCACCGCCCGCACCCTTGCCTCGGGCCAACTGGGCGCGTGGGCACTGGACGACGAGGTCTTCGCCACCGAACTCATCGTCAGCGAACTGGTCACCAACGCCATCCGGTACGCCGAACCGCCCGTACGACTGCGGCTGATCTACGATCGCACCCTGACCTGTGAGGTCTCCGACAGCAGCAGCGCCGCCCCTCATCTGCGGCACGCCCGCACCACCGACGAAGGCGGCCGCGGTCTGCTGCTGGTCTCCGAGTTCGCACAGCGGTGGGGGACCCGTTACGAGGACCGGGGCAAGACCATCTGGGCCGAGCAGCAACTCACCTCAGCCGTATGACCAAGTGAGTCGGCCGCACGACCGCGTGAGCCTCCACCGGCCGGTGTACGCGGATGCGGAGCGCCTTGTTCGCAGCCTCTGGACACCCTCGCTCCGCCCATGTTGTCATGTTCACACGGTCGTTCATTTACAACGTTGTAAGGGGAGTTCGGAAGAGACGGGCCGCGCTCCGTGGTGGGCGGCCGTCGCGCGACGTCGACAAGCGGACCGTGTCAGGCCGCCGTTGGGGCTCGGAGGGGAACGCCATGATGAGGTTGGTCAGATGGTGGGGCACGGCCGCCGCCGTGGCGGGGCTCGGCAGTCTTCTCGGCGGGCCGGGCACATCGCCCGCTGCGGCCGCAGTGCCCGCCGTGGCCGCTTCTCCCGCTCCGGCGGGCACGTCGTTCCTCGATCACGACGCGTTGTTGGATGGCGTTCAGGACCCGGCCTGGTACAAGGCCAACATCCCCTTCCTTGACGTGCCCGACCGGCAGATCCGGGACGTGTACTACTACCGCTGGCAGGCCTACAAGGAACATCTGGTCTACACCGGGCCGGAATACGGCTGGCTGTCGAGCGAGTTCCTCCAACCCGTCGGCTACGGCGCTCCGTACGGGGGGATCTCGGCCGCGGCCGGACACCAGATCACCGAGGGGCGGTGGCTGCGGGACCAGACGTACACCAAGGACGTCGTCGACTACTGGCTCGGTGGCCCGGGGCAGTTCCCCAAACCGCAGACCGACGGGGTGAACGCCGACACGTCGGACTGGGCCCACGAGTACAGTTTCTGGGCGGCCGACGCGGTGTGGCAGCAGATGCTGGCCACCGGGGACCGGAACTACGCCAAGTCCCAGTTGGCGTCGCTAGTCAAGCAGTACGACGGCTGGGGCAACCACTTCAACCGGACGCTGGGCCTGTACTGGCAGGCGCCGGTGTGGGACGCGACGGAGTACTCCGCCTCGTCGTACGAGTCCTCCGACCCCTATCACGGGGGCCATGGCTACCGGCCGACGATCAACGCCTACCAGTACGGAGACGCGCGGGCGATCGCCGCGATCGCCGCGCTGGCGGGTGACACCGGCACGGCCGACGACTTCCAAGCACGCGCCTCCGCTCTGCGCAACGCGGTGCAGACGCACCTGTGGGACGCGGGACGGCAGTTCTACTACGGCGTGGCCCGGGACAACAACCCCTCCCGGGGCAAGACCGGCAGCCGCGAGCTGATGGGCTATCTGCCCTGGATGTTCGACATGGCGCCGGCCGCGAACGCCGGAGCGTTCGCCCAGCTCAAGGACTCCAACGGCTTCGCCGCCCCCTACGGGCCGACGACGGTGGAACGGCGCAGCCCCTGGTTCATGTACCAGGCCGGCGGTTGCTGCCGCTGGGACGGCCCCTCCTGGCCGTTCGCCACGTCCCAGACGCTGACAGCGGCGGCGAACCTGCTGGAGGACTACCCGGCCCAGTCGGTGTTCTCCAGCGGCGACTACGTCCGGCTGCTGCACACCTATGCCGCCACCCAGTACCGGGGCGGCGTCCCCTACGTCGCCGAGGCCCATGACCCGGACAGCGACAACTGGCTGTACGACGGGAACAACCACAGCGAGGACTACAACCACTCCACCTACAACGACAACGTCATCTCCGGACTCATCGGTCTGCGGGGCCAGAGCGACGACACCCTGGTCGTCAAGCCGCTCGCACCGGCCGGCTGGGACTACTTCGCGCTGGAGAACACCCCGTACCACGGGCACAACGTGACCGTCCTGTGGGACCGCACCGGAAGCCGCTACGGACAGGGAGCCGGGCTGCACGTCTACGTCGACGGCGGCCAGGTCGCCGCGAGGACGGAACCGGGCCCGGTCACGGTCGACGTCGGCGCGCCGAACGCCCGGCCGGGCGCGGACGCGACCGCGGACGTGGCCGCCAACGGGCAGCGCTTCGCGTCCGGTCCGCAGCCCTTCGCCTCCTACACCTCCAGCTACGACAACGTCTGGAACGCCGTCGACGGCATCGTCTACCGGCAGGGGATTCCCGAGAACAGCCGCTGGACCTCTTATGCCACCGGCCACCCCAGCGACTACTACGGCGTCGACTTCGGCCGCGACCAGAAGACCGGTGACGTGCGGCTGTACTTCTACGACGACGGCGGTGGCGTGCGCACCCCGGCCACGTACGACCTGCAGTACTGGACCGGCTCGGCGTGGGCCACCGTACCCGGACAGACCCGCTCTCCCGCCGCTCCCACCGCGAACGCCGAGAACGAGATCAGCTTCCCGCCCCTGACGACCAGTCGGCTGCGCGTCGTGGCACCCAACGCCGGTGGCGGTACCGGGTGGGGGCTGTCGGAATTCCAGGTCTGGGCCCCGCCCGTCTTCCAGATCGCCAACGTCAACAGCGGCAAACTCCTCGCCGTCGACCACGCCTCGCTCTCCGACAGCGCCGATGTACAGCAGTACGCGGACAGCGGCACCCCGGACCACCTGTGGAAACTCGTCAAAGCCGGCAGTGGCTGGTACAAGATCGTGAATGTCAACAGCGGTCTGCTCCTCGCCGTGCAGGGCGCCTCTACCGCACTGAGCGCCCAGATCCAGCAGTACCACGACAACGGCACCAGCGATCACTTGTGGCGGCTGGTCGACGCCGGCGGCGGCCAGTACAAGATCGTCAACAAGAACAGCGGCCTGCTGCTCGGCGTCGCCGGTATGTCCACCGGCGACAGCGCCAACGTCGTCCAGTACTCCGACAACGGCACAGCGGACCATCTGTGGACCCTGCGATCAGCGGCGGCCCCGTAGGCCGACGTCCAATCAGCTGGGGCGGGGCGGGGCGGGGCGGGGCGGGGCGGGGCGGGGCGGGGCGTGGGACGGGCAAGCCGACGGCCTGTCACGAGCCGACATCGCGCGGTCCCTGGTCCTGGGTGGGATCGACCGGATACGGGACGCGAGTGGATCGGCAGCAGACGTCATACGTGGGGCATCGACTCCACCCACTGGGCTCGCCAGGCGGGTGGAGCGAACGGATCCGCGAAGTACTGCGTCTCGTGGACGACCTTGCCGTCGCGGAATTCCATGATGCTGATGGTGGAGGCCGGTTGCCCGTCGTAATCGATCACGTATTCAGTGACCCAGAGTTCTCCACTGCCGAGAATCCGGCGGACGGTGAACGTGAGCTCGGCCGGATGGTGTGAGCGCAACGCCTGAAGGTTGCGGCGACCGTGGATGCGCTCACCCGACTGGGGATAATCAGTGATGACGTCGTCGTGGTAGATCTCGTGCTCGGCGTCCTGGTCCCCGGCCGCGGACGCCTCCCAGTGCCGGTCCAGCGCCGCGCGAATCTCCTGGTCGCCCATCGTGTTTCCTCCGACCACGGAAAGTGTCCGACGAGACCCGTCTCCGACGTCCCGGCTTCCTGCCGACCAGCGTAACCCTGGCGGCGATGACCGACACGCGCGCTGTTCCGCCGTCCGCCGCGCGGCGCTTCCGACCCGTCGGGTGCCCCCCGGCCGCGGACCCCGACGGGACCGGGGCCGGGGGCACCCCACGGCGACGAGGGTCAGCCCGAGGTCGCCGGGGCGGTCTTCAGCCGGAGGTTCGTGCGGACCGTCCGGTCCGCACGCGCCCTGGTCGCCGGGTACGCGGTGACGTGGCCGGGAGCGCTCACGCGCAGCGTGTGCTTGCCCGGGCCGGCGAGGAACAGGGTGTAGAAGCCGTCGCCGACCGCCGGGTCGTCCGGTGTCGCGACGGTGACCGTCGTGGCGTCCGAATGCCCGGAGTCGGCCACGGTGGCACCGACCAGTCCCGCGCCGGTGCGGGCGTCGCGGACGGTGCCGACGGTCAGCCCGCCGGACACCGGTAGCAGGTCGCGCGTCCCGACGTACACGTCGTCGACGGACCAGTAGTAGCCCCAGTTGGCCACGAAGTGGAAGCGCAGCTGGACTGCCTTGTCACCCGCGTACGCCCGCAGCGGGACGTGAACGGTCCGGTGGTCCCTGCCGTCCCCGCTCGTGGAGGAGGTGGCCCAGGCCGTCTCCCAGGTGGTGCCTCCGTCGGTGGTGACGTCCACGCTCATCTGCTGGTTGTTCGGGTTGTACAGATAGGCCGTCTTGAAGTCGAGCTCGGCCGACTCGCTGCCGGAGAAGTCGTACACCGGGCTGATCAACTGGCTGTCCTGGTGCGGGCCGATCGGCCAGTTGTCGCTCTCGACGACGGCGAAGGAGCCACTGCCTCCGGTCGCGTTGCCACGCTGGATCGGGTCGTCGAACTCCCAGCCGTTGTCGGTCCCGGAGGCATTGGACACCGTCCAGCCCTGTGGGGCCGAGGTGTTGGAGTCGAACGTCTCCGTCGTGCCCTCGCGTCGCAGGGTGTAGCCGACGGCCGTGGCCGAGTCGGGGTCCGCGTCCAGGGTGAAGTTCCTGCCCACCGGATGCCTGCCGACGGTGACGGACTGTTCGACGGGCTCGTATCCGGGCAGCGCCGCGGTGACGTCCAGACCGTAGTCCGCTCCCTTCGGCAGGGAGAGCTCGTAGGCGCCGGTGGCGGGGTCGGTCCAGACGGGGGCTTCGGGAGAGCCGTCCACCGTGACCTTCGCGTAGAGCGGCCAGCCGTGACCCGAGCCGTCCTTGACGGTGCCGTGGACCTTCTCACGCGGAATGGCGGCGAGGCGGAAGTCCCGGGACAGGGACTGGCCGTCCGTGAGGGTGAGGGTGGCGGGGGTCGAAGTGGTGTAGCCGAAGGCGCGGACCGTGAGGTCCTTGACGGTTCCCGCGGGCAGGTCCAGCTGGTACGCGCCCCGGCTGTCGGTCGTCGCGACGTCGAGACCCGAACCCACGGTCGCGTGGGCGACCGGCTTGCCGGACGCCGCGTCCTTGACCGTTCCCGACAGTGTGCCGTGCGGCCCGCTGCGGAACGCTGCCAGACCCGCGGGGGTGCCGAGGCCGGTCGGGCCGTCGTAGCCGGGACCGGCGTTGCACAGGTAGTCGCTGGCGCAGCTGCCGTTGGTGCCGCTGGTGACGTCGTTGAGCCCGGCGCCGCCGGCCGCGTACGGGTAGGCGGCGGGGGAGGTGCCGGGGCGAGGGGCGCCCGCGAGCACGTACACCGAGGCGATCAGCGGAGTGGCGGCGCTGGTGCCCCCGTAGCGCTGCCAGCCGACGCCGCCCGCACCGTAGGTGTGGTAGACGGCAACGTTGTCAGCGACGGCGGAGACATCCGACACGCTGCGACCGGTGCACCCGGTGTCCTTCTGGTAGTCGGGCTTCACCTGGTACTGCGCGCACCCGGAGCCGGGTCCGTAGGGGTCACGGGCCCAGACCGTCTCCGTCCAGCCGCGGGCGGTGTCCGGGGCGGGAGTGAGCGCGGTTCCGCCGACGGCGGTCACGGACGGCAGCGTCGAGGGGAACGAGACTCCGTACCGGTTGTCGCCGGTGGCCGCGACCACGGCGACGCCGGGGTGGTCGTAGGAGGCGCCGTAGGTGGCCAGGTCGGAGGCGAAGTCACCGGGCCGGCCATAGGAGTTGGACACGTACTTGGCGCCGAGGGCGACCGCGCGGTCGACACCGGCGGCGAGGTTCTCCAGACCGTCGTTGTCCGCCTCGACCAGGAGGATGTGCGCGCCCGGGGCCGACGCCGAGACCATGTCCAGGTCGAGAGCGATCTCTCCGGCCCACGATTCACTCGGCTGCGGGTAGGAGGTGCCGCCACGCTGGTCGACCTTGGTGAAGCAGCCGTTGGCGGTCGTGCAGGCGGGGAGGCCGTACTGCGCGCGGTAGACGGCCAGATCGGCCTCGGCGTAGGGGTTGTCGTACGCGTCGACGATCGCGATCGTCTGGCCGGCGCCGCCGTCCGCGGGCAGGCTGTAGGCGCTCTGGATGTCCCTGGGGCCCAGCCCGGCGGGGGTGGCCGCCGCACTGAGCCGCATCACGGGAGTCTCGTCCGCGGCGCGCATCGCGTAGCAGGTCGCCCGATCCTTGCCGGGCGTTCCGCAGACGGGCTCAAGTCGGGTCGGGGCGTCCGGTCCGGCCGGGCCGGTCGCACCCGACGTGGTCACCGCTGCCGGCGTCCCCGCGTGGACGTGTGCGGAGTCGGAGCTCTGGGCCGCCTGCGCGGAGGGCAGGCCTCCCAGCAGTACGAGGGCCGCGGCGGCACCCAGGGCCACGGCGCCTCGGCCGAGTATGCGGAAGCCTGTGGCGGCACTTCTCGCGGGTGGCGGTATCGACACTGTTCACCAATCCATGAAAGGGCTCAACTCCAGCCCAGCGATGGCGGATTCACATCCGTCGATGATCAATTACTGGTCCGGGACGAGGGCGTGTCAATGGATCTCTTGTGAGAACCGCATTGCGCAGACGCTCATATCGGAGGCAACCCCGACAAGGGGGCGGCCTGAGAGGGCGCCGGCCATCGTGGGTCATGGTGAGCGCTTGCTTCCCACGGTCGGCCGGCAGCTTCGTCGCCCGGCCGTGGCTCTCGTGCGGGACCTCACACCGGCTGACGGCAGGCCACTGGAGTGGTCTGCGGCGAGAACGGCACCCCCGCACGGCGCGGGTGCGGGGGATCGGTCCGGGATCCGCGTTGAATCGCGCCGGAGAACCGGAACGCCGGGCGCCCAGAGCACTGAGGGGCTCGGATCTCCGTGCCATGCCCCACAGTGCTTGAGGGAGATTGCCATGAGCGGCACCCCGCAGTTGCCGACCCCGTCAGGTCCGTACCTGGACAAAGGACCGCTGCCCGCCGATTTCTACGCCTTCGAGGACATGCTCACGGACAGCGAGCGGGAGAAGATCGAGACCGTCCGCGAGTTCCTTCGCGCGCAGGCCGCTCCGATCGTCGACGACTACTGGGCCCGCGCCGAGTTCCCCTTCCAGTTGGTCGAGGGCTTCGGGAGTCTCGGGCTGGTGGACTGGGCCGACCCGGACTCCACGGACCCGAGGCCGAGCAACCTCTTCTCAGGCTTTCTCGCGCTCGAATTCGCGCATGCCGACGCCTCCTTGGCGACGTTCTGCGGCGTGCACACGGGTCTGGCCATGGGCACCGTGCTCGCCTGTGGTTCCGAGGAACAGAAGAGGCGTTGGCTGCCGGCGATGAGCCGTTTCGAGAAGATCGGCGCCTTCGCCCTGACCGAGCCGCACGGCGGTTCCGACGTGGCGGGTGGCCTGCGCACCACCGCGCGCAGGGACGGCGACGAGTGGGTCCTCGACGGAGCCAAGCGCTGGATCGGCAACGCGACGTTCGCCGACATGGTGGTCGTCTGGGCCCGTGACGTCGAGACGCAGCACGTGCTGGGCTTCGTCGTGGAGAAGGACACCCCCGGGTTCACCGCGACGAAGATCGAGAACAAGATGGCGCTGCGCATCGTGCAGAACGCCGACATCGTGCTCGAAGGCTGCCGTGTTCCGGAGGCCAACCGGCTGCAGAACGCGAACACCTTCAAGGACATGGCCGGCATTCTGCGCCAGACGCGCAGCGGTGTGGCGTGGCAGGCGGTGGGGGTGATGTTCGGCGCCTACGAGATCGCCCTGCAGTACGCGAAGGAGCGCGAGCAGTTCGGGCGCCCGATCGGAGGCTTCCAGCTCGTGCAGGATCTGCTGGTGAAGATGCTCGGCAACGCCACGGCCTCGTGCGGGATGGTGACGCGCCTGGCCCAGTTGCAGGACGCCGGGATCTTCAGGGACGAACAGTCGGCCCTGGCGAAGGCCTATTGCACCGTGCGGATGCGCGAGAGCGTCGGGTGGGCCAGGGAACTGCTCGCCGGCAACGGCATCGTCCTCGACTACAAGGTCGGGCGTTTCGTGGCCGACGCCGAGGCCCTGTACTCGTACGAGGGCACGCGGGAGATCCAGACCCTCATCGTCGGACGCGCCGTCACCGGCGGCCTCAGCGCCTTCGTGAAGTGATGACCATGACCACCGAATCCGTCTTCACCGGCCTGAAGGTCCTCGACGCGTCCTCGTTCATCGCGGGACCGGCAGCGGCCACCATGCTCTCCGACTTCGGGGCGGACGTCATCAAGATCGAGCCGCCGGGCGCGGGCGACCCCCAGCGGAGGCTCAGTTCCGTGCCGCCCAGCCCCAGGGCACGGGCCAACTACGGCTGGCACCTCGCCAACCGCAACAAGCGCGGCATGGTGATCGACCTGAAGTCACCGGCGGCTGT
>NZ_JBHVPP010000023.1:0-210739 GCF_042887295.1 Streptomyces sp. NPDC057950 | reverse complement strand
TCGGTCTTGCGTTTCCGACTCTATCAGACCGTTTCCGTATCCGATTTCCTCGGCGCTTTCCAGGTTTCCGCTCTCGCGTTTCCCTTTCCGGCGGTCCCGACTTTATCAGAGATTCTGAGTCGGAATTTCCGTCCCGCTCGGGGTGGTCCAGGCACACGATCGTTCCCGGGTTCCCGTTCAGGCGGAGCCGTAAACGTACTGGAGCGGGGCGCCCCGATGCAAATCGAGGCGCCCCGCTCCAGGTTGGCGCGTGCGAGGGGGTCAGACCTCGACGACGACCGGCAGGATCATCGGCCGCCGGCGGTAGTTGTCCGAGACCCACTTGCCCAGCGTGCGGCGGATGAGTTGCTGCATCTGGTGTGGCTCGACCACGCCGTCCTGGGCCGAGCGTTCGAGGACCTCGATGATCCTCGGGACGACGTCCGTGAAGGCGGAGTCCTCGATGCCCGAACCGCGGGCGTGTACGTGGGGACCGCCAGTGATCTTGCCGGTACTGGAGTCCATCACCACGAAGACCGAGATGATGCCCTCGTCCCCGAGGATCTTGCGGTCCTTGAGCGCGGGCTCGCCGACACCGCCGACCGAGAGGCCGTCGACATACACGTAACCCGCCTGCACCTTGCCGGAGATCTTGGCCTTGCCGCCGATGAGGTCGACGACGACGCCGTCCTCGGCGATGACGATGCGGTCGTGGGGTACGCCGGTGAGCGCGCCCAGTTCGGCGTTGGCGCGCAGATGACGCCATTCGCCGTGGACGGGCATCAGGTTCCGCGGCTTGCAGATGTTGTAGAAGTACAGCAGCTCGCCCGCGGAGGCGTGCCCGGAGACGTGCACCTTGGCGTTGCCCTTGTGGACGACGTTGGCGCCCCAGCGGGTCAGGCCGTTGATGACGCGGTACACCGCGTTCTCGTTGCCCGGGATGAGCGACGACGCCAGGATCACCGTGTCGCCCTGGACGATGCGGATCTGGTGGTCACGGTTGGCCATCCGGGACAGCGCGGCCATCGGCTCGCCCTGCGAGCCCGTACACACGAGAACGATCTCGTGGTCCGGGAGGTCGTCCAGCGTCTTGACGTCGACGACCAGGCCCGGCGGAACCTTCAGATAACCCAGGTCGCGCGCGATGCCCATGTTGCGGACCATCGAACGGCCGACGAAGGCGACCCGGCGGCCGTACTCGTGGGCCGCGTCCAGGATCTGCTGGATGCGGTGCACGTGGCTGGCGAAGCTCGCCACGATGATGCGCTTGCTGGCACCCGCGAAGACTTGGCGCAGCACGTTCGAGATGTCGCGCTCGGGCGGGACGAAACCGGGGACCTCGGCGTTCGTGGAGTCCGAGAGGAGGAGGTCGATTCCCTCCTCGCTCAGGCGCGCGAACGCGTGCAGGTCCGTGAGGCGGCCGTCCAGCGGGAGCTGGTCCATCTTGAAGTCGCCGGTGTGCACCGCCATGCCCGCGGGGGTGCGGATGGCGACCGCGAGGGCGTCCGGGATGGAGTGGTTGACCGCCACGAACTCGCAGTCGAAGGGGCCGATGCGCTCGCGGTGGCCCTCCGCGACTTCGAGCGTGTAGGGGCGGATGCGGTGCTCCTGGAGCTTCGCCTCGATGAGCGCGAGGGTCAGCTTGGAGCCGATCAGCGGGATGTCCGGCTTTTCACGCAGGAGGAACGGGACACCACCGATGTGGTCCTCGTGGCCGTGCGTGAGGACGATGCCCTCGATGTCGTCGAGGCGGTCCCTGATGGACGTGAAGTCCGGCAGGATCAGGTCGATTCCGGGCTGCTCCTCCTCGGGGAAGAGCACTCCGCAGTCGACGATCAGCAGACGGCCGCCGTATTCGAAGACGGTCATGTTCCGGCCGATTTCACCGAGGCCGCCGAGCGGGGTGACCCTCAGGCCCCCCTGGGGAAGCTTGGGCGGCGGGCCGAGTTCAGGATGCGGATGACTCAAAAGACTCTCCTCACCACACACGCCACGTACCTGGCAAGGCACGTGGCGCGCATGACGTTCGTGCAGTAGCTGTTGTCTGTGTGGGGTGCAGGCCGCCGGCCTGCGTTGTCGTACGTATTCAGTTGTGAAGTCTGTACTTAGAGCTGTACCCCGCCGGCAGCAAGATCGATCTTGAGCTGGGCGGTCTCCTCGGGTGACAGTTCGACCATCGGGGCGCGCAGCGGTCCGGCGGGCAGACCCTGGAGGGTGAGTGCGGCCTTCGTCGTCATGACGCCCTGGGTGCGGAACATCCCGGTGAAGACCGGAAGCAGCTTCTGGTGGATCTCGGTGGCCTTCTGTACGTCACCGGCGACATAGGCGTCGAGCATGGCCCGCAGCTCCGGCGTGACGACGTGGCCGACGACCGAGACGAAGCCGACCGCGCCCACGGAGAGCAGCGGCAGGTTCAACATGTCGTCGCCGGAGTACCAGGCGAGACCGGAGCGAGCGATGGCCCAGCTGGCCCGGCCGAGGTCTCCCTTGGCGTCCTTGTTCGCGACGATGCGCGGGTGCGCGGCCAGGCGGACGATCGTCTCGGTGCTGATCGGTACACCACTGCGGCCGGGGATGTCGTAGAGCATCACCGGCAGTTCGGTGGCGTCGGCGATGGCCGAGAAGTGTCGGTACAGGCCCTCTTGCGGGGGCTTGTTGTAGTACGGCGTGACGGCCAGCAGGCCGTGCGCGCCGGCCTTCTCGGCGGCGCGGGCGAGCTCGACGCTGTGGCGGGTGTCGTTCGTGCCGACTCCCGCGACGACGTGGGCGCGGTCGCCGACGGCCGCCAGCACGGCCTGTACGAGATCCGATTTCTCCGCGTCGCTGGTGGTCGGTGACTCGCCGGTGGTGCCGTTGACGATCAGGCCGTCGTTGCCTGCGTCCACCAGGTGGGTGGCGAGCCGCTGGGCACCGTCGAGATCGAGTGCGCCGTCCGCCGTGAAGGGCGTGACCATAGCGGTGAGGACCCGTCCGAAGGGGGTCTGCGAAGTGGAGGTCGGAGCCATGGGTAACACGCTACTCGCTGCTCAGGGCGGGGTCTGCCCACGGGGGACAGGACAAACTATGACAAATGCGGAGCCCGGCACTGCCTGCTCGGGGGTTCAAGCAGTGCCGGGTCCGTTTGATCAGGCTAGATGAACTTCTCGAAATGCCGCAATACGGACACCTCGCTCGGCTGATCCGTACATCTGTGCCGGAAGGCGCGTGGGAGCGCCCTACGGCGCCACCCGGCCGTTGCCGTTGAAGGCCGCGTACGTGAGCGGCATGAGCCTGGCCCACTCCGCTTCCATCTTCTCGCCGACCATCTCGATCTCCCGCTGCGGGAAGGACGGGACCCTGGCGAGCTCGTGCTGGGTGCGCAGCCCGAGGAAGTGCATCAGGGAGCGCGCGTTGCAGGTGGCGTACATCGACGAGAAGAGGCCGACCGGGAGGACGGCGCGGGCCACCTCGCGGGCGACACCGGCGGCGAGCATCTCCTGGTACGTCCGGTACGCCGCGCGGTACGAGTCCTCCATGGCGCCCGCGACCAGCTCACGCTGCTCCTCGGTGCCCTCGACGAACACGTACTTCCCGGGACGGCCCTGCTGGACGAGTTTGCGCGACTCGTCCGGGACGTAGAAGACCGGCTGGAGCTCCCTGTACCGGCCGGACTCCTCGTTGTAGGACCAGCCCACGCGGTGCCGCATGAACTCGCGGAAGACGAAAATCGGGGCGCTGATGAAGAACGTCATCGAGTTGTGCTCGAAGGGGCTGCCGTGCCGGTCCCTCATCAGGTAGTTGATCAACCCCTTCGAGCGCTCCGGGTCCTTGCCCATCTCGTCCAGGGATTGCTCCCCGACGGTGGAGACACGGGCGGCGAACAGGACGTCGGAGTCGGCCGCGGAGTGCTTCACCAGCTCGACGGTGACGTCGCTGCGGAGGTCGATCTTGAGATCGTCGGCGGGGGTGTCGGTCACGGTTCGGGGGGTCCTTCCATCACAGCTTGCAACGCGGCCACTCTACGGGGCGCCGATACCAGGGCGTTCGGGCCTTGCCGCAATGAATTCGGCGAAACAGGGCACCAACGAGGGCGTTCGTACGTCTGTATCGGTGACAAAGATTTCTTCGAGACTCCAGAGGAGACGCAGTCCTCATGTTCCGTCGGCGCGAGCCTGTACCGTTCGCCTTCATCGCCGAAGCCGACAACTTCCGCAGCAATGTCACTCCCCCACCGCGTGAGCGGGCCTCCGGCGGCCAGATAGCCGGGCGCTGGCTCATGGGACTCACCCTGACCGCCGCGCTCGCCGGGTCCCTGATCCTCGGCATGCCGGCCCTGTCGCAGGACCCGTCACCCGCCCACACACAGCACTCCGAGGCATCGGACGGCCGCTGACTCTTCCGGACCCCCGAGGGTGGTGAGCGGGGACCCGGCTCGATAGCCTCACCGGGCACAGCCCATGCGTGGATTGAGTGAGGATCAGTCGTGCCCCTGCCCTTCCTGACGGCGGACCGTACTTTTGACGAGGCTGCGGACGATCTCGCCCTGCCGTTCGACGATCGCGACCAATGGCGGCGCCCCTACCGGCCCGGCCCGTGGCGGGTGGCATTCGCCGCACTGATTCTGCTGCTCGCGGCCTATGTCCTCGTGGCCACCGTGATCACCGCGTTCGCCGGGAGCCGCTCCGCTGCCGTGGTCTGTCTGCTCGTCGCCGTGATCGTCGTCCTGAGCGCCTTGCGGCTGCTGAGGATGGGCGTCTGGGTGAGTGCCCGGGGGCTGCGCCGCGTGGGCTTCCTCACCACCACCACCGCGCCCTGGCCGCAGGTCGTCGCCGTGCGCACCGTCCAGCAGCCGGTGCGCTGGCTCGGGCTGCCTCGCACGGTGCAGGGTCAGGCACTGCTCCTGGTCCGCAGAGACCGGGCGGCCGATTCCGTACCACCGCTGCTGACCTCGCACAACTCCGACTTCCTGGCACGCACGGAAGCATTCGACCGGGCGGCGGACGCCGTCGAGGTCTGGGCCGACGAGTACCGGTTGGGCTGAGCCGAGCGTCGGACGCGTACGAAGGGGCCGGTCCGCACGATGCGGACCGGCCCCTTCGCCGTTCGTCAGCCCTCTGCGCCGAGACTCCGCACCTGTGCCCCGGGCCGGACCGGGCCGGACTCCGGCGCCCTCGGGATGTCGGGCCCGGACCGGCCACGGGCCCTGCCCGAGGCCCGGAACCTGGGCCCCGGGCCTCGGCCGGTGGCCCCAGGGCCTCCGGCAGGGCTCAGGCCTCGGCCCGTGTCTCAGACCTCGGCCCGTGTATCAGGCCTCCGCCGGCGCACAGGTATCCGTCGGTGTCTCAGGCCTCCGCCGGGGGTCTGCCCTCGCGCAGGGCGATCGCCCGTAGCATCGCCTTGCGGGCGCGCGGGGTGTCCCGGGCGTCGTGATAGGCGACGGCGAGGCGGAACCAGCTGCGCCAGTCGTCGGGCGCGTCCTCGGTCTCGGCCTTGCGCCGGGCGAAGACCTCGTCGGCCGAGTCGCGGTCGATGCGGCCGCCCGCGGTGCGCCGCAGCTCGTCGACCGGCAGACCGCCCTCGGCGTCGAGCTCGGCGGCGAGCCGGTTGGCCTTGCGTACGAACTGCGTGTTCTTCCAGAGGAACCAGATTCCGATGACCGGCAGGATCAGCACCGCGATGCCGAAGGTGACGGTGATCAGGGTGCCGTTCTGGATGAGCAGCACGCCACGGCTGCCGACCAGGACGAAATAGACGACCAGGACGGCCGCCGTGACGGCGTAGGTGATCTTCGCGCGCATGTCTGCCAGGTGTCCGTGTCCGTCGGGGTCCGTCGGGGTCCGTCCGTGCCCGTCCCTCGGCTCAGCCGAGGTCCAGGAAGTGTTCCAGGCCGAAGGTGAGGCCCGGCGTGCTCACCACCCGGCGGACACCGAGCAGGATGCCCGGCATGAAGCTGCTGTGGTGCAGCGAGTCGTGGCGGACGGTGAGGGTCTCGCCGTCGCCGCCCAGCAGGACCTCCTGGTGGGCGAGCAGACCGCGCAGCCGGACCGAGTGCACCGGGACGCCGTCGACGTTCGCCCCGCGGGCGCCGTCGAGAGCGGTGGCCGTGGCGTCGGGCTGCGGAGCGCTGCCGGCTCGCTCGCGGGCCGCGGCGATGAGCTGGGCGGTGCGCGTGGCGGTGCCGCTCGGCGCGTCCACCTTGTTCGGGTGGTGCAGCTCGATGACCTCGACGGACTCGAAGTACGGCGCGGCGATCTCGGCGAACTTCATGGTCAGTACGGCGCCGATGGAGAAGTTAGGGGCGATGAGCACCCCCGTCTCCGGCGACTCGGCCAGCGACGTGGTGAGCTGTGCGAGGCGTTCGTCGGTCCAGCCCGTGGTACCGACCACCGCGTGGATCCCGTTGCGGACACAGAAGTCGAGGTTGCCCATCACCGAGTCCGGCGTGGTCAGTTCGACGGCGACCTGGGCGCCCGCGTCGACGAGGGTCTCCAGTCCGTCGCCCCGGCCGAGCGCGGCCACCAGCTCCATGTCCTCGGCGGCCTCGACGGCTCGTACCGCCTCGGCCCCGATCCGGCCCTTGGCACCGAGGACCGCCACGCGCAGCTTGCTCATTGCTTCGTTCCTAACAGAGACGGGATTTACGCGACCGCTTCGTGCAGACGGGACGCCTGCTTGTCCTTGAGCGGACCGATGACCGACAGCGAGGGCCGCTGTCCCAGGATGTCGTGGGCGATCGAACGGACCTCGTCCGGGGTGACCGACGCTATCCGGGCCAGCATGTCGTCGACCGACATCTGCTCGCCCCAGCACAGCTCGCTCTTGCCGATACGGTTCATCAGCGCGCCGGTGTCCTCGAGGCCGAGGACGGTGGAGCCCTGGAGCTGGCCCACGGCACGGCCGATCTCGTCGTCCGACAGTCCGTGCTCGGCGACGTGGTCGAGCTCGTCGCGGCAGATCTTGAGCACGTCGTGGACCTGGCTCGGCCGGCAGCCCGCGTACACCCCGAAGAGGCCGCAGTCGGCGAAGCCCGAGGTGTACGAGTACACGCTGTAGGCCAGACCGCGCTTCTCGCGGACCTCCTGGAAGAGGCGGGAGGACATGCCGCCGCCGAGGGCGGTGTTGAGGACGCCCAGGGCCCAGCGGCGCTCGTCGGTGCGCGCGAGGCCCGGCATGCCGAGGACGACATGGGCCTGCTCGGTCTTGCGGCCGAGCAGTTCGACGCGGCCGGCGGTGCGGATGGCCCGGCGGCCGTCGCGCGGGGCGATCGGCTCGGCGGCGGCCTCCCGGAGGGCGCCCGCCTTCTCGAAGGCGGCACGGACCTGGCGCACGACCTTGTTGTGGTCGACGTTGCCCGCGCAGGCCACGACCAGATGGGTCGGGTCGTAGTGCTTCTTGTAGAAGCGGCGGATGCGGTCGGCGCCGAGGGCGTTGACCGTGTCGACCGTGCCGAGGACCGGGCGGCCGAGGGGGGTGTCGCCGAGCATGGTGTGCGCGAACAGGTCGTGCACGCAGTCGCCCGGGTCGTCCTCGGTCATCGCGATCTCTTCGAGGATCACACCGCGCTCGGCGTCCACGTCGGCCTGCTCGATCAGCGAGCCGGTGAGCATGTCGCAGACCACGTCGATGGCGAGCGGGAGGTCGGTGTCGAGCACGCGTGCGTAGTAGCACGTGTACTCCTTGGCCGTGAACGCGTTCATCTCGCCGCCGACCGCGTCGATGGCGGACGAGATGTCCAGGGCCGACCTGCGGCTCGTGCCCTTGAAGAGCAGGTGCTCGAGGTAGTGGGTGGCACCGTTCAGCGTCGGCGTCTCGTCGCGGGAGCCGACGTGGGCCCAGATCCCGAAGGTCGCGGAGCGGACGGAGGGCAGCGTCTCGGTGACGATGCGCAGGCCGCCGGGGAGGGTGGTCTTGCGGACCGTACCGATGCCGTTCTCACCCTTGATGAGGGTTTGGGTACGGGCGACGGCCCGCGCCTCCGAAGAGGTGCGGGCCGTCGTCGTGGAGCTACGAGACGTCACTGGTCGGTGTCGTCCTTCTTGTCGTCGTCGTCGCCTTCGCCCTCGATCACGGGGATGAGGGAGAGCTTGCCGCGGGAGTCGATCTCGGCGATCTCGACCTGGACCTTCTGGCCCACACCGAGGACGTCCTCGACGTTCTCCACGCGCTTGCCGCCGGCGAGCTTGCGGATCTGCGAGATGTGCAGCAGACCGTCCTTGCCCGGGAGCAGCGACACGAACGCGCCGAAGGTCGTCGTCTTCACGACGGTGCCCAGGTAGCGCTCGCCGACCTCCGGCATGGTCGGGTTGGCGATGCCGTTGATCGTGGCGCGGGCGGCCTCGGCGGCCGGGCCGTCGGCGGCACCGATGTAGATGGTGCCGTCGTCCTCGATCGTGATCTCGGCGCCGGTGTCCTCCTGGATCTGGTTGATCATCTTGCCCTTGGGGCCGATGACCTCACCGATCTTGTCCACGGGGATCTTGACGGTGATGATCCGCGGGGCGTTCGGGGACATCTCGTCCGGCGTGTCGATCGCTTCCATCATCACGTCGAGGATGTGGAGGCGGGCGTCGCGGGCCTGCTTGAGGGCCGCGGCCAGGACGGAGGCCGGGATGCCGTCCAGCTTGGTGTCGAGCTGGAGGGCGGTGACGAACTCCTTGGTGCCGGCGACCTTGAAGTCCATGTCGCCGAAGGCGTCCTCCGCACCGAGGATGTCGGTGAGGGCGACGTAGTGCGTCTGGCCGTCGATCTCCTGGGAGATCAGGCCCATGGCGATACCGGCGACGGGGGCCTTGAGCGGCACACCGGCGTTCAGCAGCGACATGGTGGAGGCGCAGACCGAGCCCATGGACGTCGAGCCGTTGGAGCCGAGGGCCTCGGACACCTGACGGATCGCGTAGGGGAACTCCTCGCGGGTCGGCAGGACCGGCACGATCGCGCGCTCGGCGAGCGCGCCGTGGCCGATCTCGCGGCGCTTCGGGGAGCCGACGCGGCCCGTCTCACCGACGGAGTACGGCGGGAAGTTGTAGTTGTGCATGTAGCGCTTGCGGGTCACCGGGGAGAGGGTGTCCAGCTGCTGCTCCATGCGGAGCATGTTGAGGGTGGTGACGCCCAGGATCTGGGTCTCGCCACGCTCGAACAGCGCCGAGCCGTGCACGCGCGGGATGGCCTCGACCTCGGCGGCGAGCGTACGGATGTCCGTGACGCCGCGGCCGTCGATGCGGACCTTGTCCTTGATGACGCGCTCGCGGACCAGCTTCTTGGTCAGCGCGCGGTACGCGGCGGAGATCTCCTTCTCGCGGCCCTCGAACTGCGGGAGCAGCTTCTCGGCGGCGATCTCCTTGACGCGGTCCAGCTCGGCCTCGCGGTCCTGCTTGCCGGCGATGGTGAGCGCCTGGGCGAGCTCGCTCTTGACCGCGGCGGTCAGGGCCTCGAAGACGTCGTCCTGATAGTCCAGGAAGATCGGGAACTCGCCGGTCGGCTTGGCGGCCTTGGCGGCGAGGTCCGACTGCGCCTTGCACAGGACCTTGATGAAGGGCTTCGCGGCGTCGAGGCCGGAGGCCACGACCTCCTCGGTGGGCGCCTCGGCGCCGCCCTTGACCAGCTGGATCGTCTTGTCGGTGGCCTCGGCCTCGACCATCATGATCGCGACGTCGCCGTCCTCAAGGACGCGACCGGCGACGACCATGTCGAAGACGGCGTCCTCGAGCTCGGTGTGCGTCGGGAACGCGACCCACTGGCCGTTGATCAGCGCGACGCGGACGCCGCCGACCGGGCCGGAGAAGGGCAGGCCGGCCAGCTGGGTGGACGCGGAGGCGGCGTTGATCGCCACGACGTCGTACAGGTGGTCGGGGTTGAGCGCCATGATCGTGGCGACGACCTGGATCTCGTTGCGAAGGCCCTTCTTGAAGGACGGGCGCAGCGGGCGGTCGATCAGGCGGCAGGTGAGGATCGCGTCCTCGGAGGGCCGGCCCTCGCGGCGGAAGAAGCTGCCGGGGATCTTGCCGGCGGCGTACATCCGCTCCTCGACGTCCACCGTGAGGGGGAAGAAGTCGAGCTGGTCCTTGGGCTTCTTGGAAGCGGTGGTGGCCGACAGCACCATGGTGTCGTCGTCCAGGTACGCCACGGCGGAACCGGCGGCCTGCTTGGCCAGGCGGCCCGTCTCGAAGCGGATGGTGCGGGTGCCGAAGGAACCGTTGTCGATAACGGCCTCGGCGTAGTGGGTCTCGTTCTCCACTAGCGTTTTCTCCTCGTCTTCGTCCCGTCCTGCCCGTGTGGCAGGGGGACGGTGGCGGAGAGGCGCTCCTTCTGGTGCGGGCCGGTCTTCGATCGAAGCACCCGGGGTCGCAATCTCCCGGGGGCCACTACCGAGGACCGGCGGCGGCGAGGTGCGCTTCTCCTCGTTCGTTTGTCATGACGGTCCCTACCCGGCGGGCGGGGCGTCGTCACGCTGTGTCCTACGTGCTGCGTCCTGCGTGTGTCGTTGTGCTACCACACTACAAAGCGTCGGTGACACTCCGCACGTAGAGGGCACGTACAGCAAAAGGAGCGGCTCCCAAGAGGTGGGAACCGCTCCCTTCACGGCGTCTTACTTGGCGCCCGCCGCACCGCGGCGGATGCCCAGGCGTTCGACCAGCGCACGGAAGCGCTGGATGTCCTTCTTGGCCAGGTACTGCAGCAGCCGGCGGCGCTGACCGACCAGGATCAGCAGACCACGACGGGAGTGGTGGTCGTGCTTGTGGGTCTTGAGGTGCTCGGTCAGGTCCGAGATGCGGCGCGAGAGCATGGCGACCTGGACCTCGGGGGAGCCGGTGTCGCCCTCCTTCTGGCCGAACTCACTGATGAGCTGCTTCTTCGTAGCGGCGTCGAGCGACACGCGTACTCCTCGTAGTCTTCGATGTGCCACCGAGTGCCCCTGGTCCACATCTCAGGGGAGCTTCCGTTACTCGGGAGGCGGGGATCCGCTGGGCGCGGCCTCCAGAGCGATGCGCTCCGGGGGTGCGTACACAAACGGCCGTCACACAGCGTACCAGCCTGGCCGGATGCGTCCGCCCGGGTCCCGGAACCTCACGGGCGGTGCCGGTCCGGCCACTAGGGTGACGGCACAGGTCAACCGTACGTGGGGAAGGGGCCGTCCGAACATGGCCGAGGCAGCAGCGGACAGGGACGTCGACGTCAGGGACGCGGACGTCAAGGCGCGCAAGGACCGGGAGCGGGACGAGCTCTACGCGCTGGACATCTCGGACGTCGAGTGGCAGAGCGCGCCGGGTACGGAGGAGCACGAGGAGCGGGTCGAGATCGCGTATCTGCCCGCGGGCGCGGTGGCCATGCGTTCGTCGCTCGACCCGGACACCGTCCTGCGCTACACGGAGGCGGAGTGGCGGGCCTTCGTGCTGGGGGCCCGGGACGGCGAGTTCGACCTGGGGCCGGCGCCGCACGACGGCGGGCCCGCGGCGGAGTAGCCCGCGCGGCCGGAGCGGACGGCGCGACGGGCCGACGGAACAGAAGCAGGACAGGAGGAGGGCGGTCGCCCGGTGGGCCGACCGCCCTCCTCCTATAGCTGCCGAGGCGCGTGGCCGGTCAGCCCGTCATCGAGCGGGCCGTGCCGTAGACGTCGAAGACCGCGAGTGCCAGCGGGATCAGGGTGAGCAGCACGAAGCTCTCGGCGATCTCCAGGAAGCGGCCCCAGAACGGGGTGAGGCCGCCGCGCGGCAGGATCAGGCCGAGCGCGGTGACCAGCGCGGCCGCCGCCGCGATCGCCGCGACGAGCCAGATCGTACGGATGTCCAGGTCCGCGCGGTCCCCGGCGAGGGCGTCGCGCACCAGGGAGTGCGGCGGGTGGAGTGCCAGACCGAGGCCGAGCAGGACGAGGGAGCCGAGGCCCGCGCCCAGTACCGGGGCGACCTGCGCGGTGTAGCGGAAGAGGTGGGCGCGCATCAGGAGGGCGACGCCGGTCGCGAAGGCGAGCAGTTGTCCCCAGAGGTCGTCGGAGAAGCCGAGCACCGCCGAGGCGCCGACGGCGAGCAGCGCGCACCCGCCGACGAGGCCGACGAGGAGTTCGTGGCCGCGGCGGGTCTGTGCCTCGATGCGGCCGGCGTCGACCGGCTCCGGGGGCGCGGGCTCGGCGCCGTACGCGCTGCGCGGGGTGGCGTTCGGGGGGTCGAAGCCGATCGGGATGCGGGCGAAGCGCATGGACATGCCCGGCAGGAAGGCCAGGGCTCCCACGGCGACCGGTGCGCACAGCGCGGCGGTCTCGGTGGGCGTCCAGTGCACGAGCAGGGCCGTGAACACGGTGACCAGGCCGATGCCGGAGACGAACACGAAGGCGACGAACGGGCCGTCCCCGCTCGGCGAGCACAGCGTCAGGATCACCGACGCGACCAGCACCGCGGCGCAGGCCAGCAGGAACTGCAGTTTGCCGATGCCCTCACCGTGCGCGACGGCGAGCAGTCCGGAGCCCGCGACGCCCACGTTCGCCAGCGCGCCGAGTCCGAGCGCGACCGCGGAGGCGCGGTCGTCGTAGATCCGGGCGCGGATCGCGGCGAGGACGACCAGGAGCACGCCGGTGACGCCCGCGAGGATGCCGGGCAGGCTGTGCATGTCGTGGCGGGGATCGGCGGTCCAGGCCACGAAGGCGAGCAGCGTCGGCAGCACGGCACCGCCGACGAGTCCGGCGGCCCGCGTCAGATCGCCGCTCCACAGGCTGCGTTCGCGGGTCACCGCGGACGCGACGGCCTCGGAGACGTCGTCGAACACGGCGGGCGGCAGCGACTCGGAGAAGGGGCGCAGGGTGAGGAGTTCGCCGTCGAGGATCCGCTGGGCGGCGAAGGAGCGCGAACTGTCGAGGACGGTTCCGTCCCGGCGTACGAGGTGGTAGCCGACCGGGGCGCCCTCGGCGGGGCTCTGCTGGGAGAGCCGCAGGATCTCCGGGTAGATGTCGGCGACCGGGATGTCGTCGGGCAGTGCCACGTCGATCCGGCTGTCGGGCGCGACGATGGTGACCCGGCAGAAGCCCAGGCCGGTGCCCGCCCCCTGGGGGGCTCCGGGGCCCGGCCCGCCGGCTCCGGTGGTTGTCGCGGAGGCCGTCATGCTCACCTGCTGCTCCCCCTCAGTGATGGTCCTGCGTCTGCGGTGGTTCGGGGTCTTCGGCGGCCGCGCTTCCGCGGTGGTTTCGCGGCCGCGGTGGTTTCGCGGCCGCGGTGCTTCCGCCTCCGCGGTGGTTCCGCGTCGGCCGTGTGAAGGTCCTGCGCCTCTTTGCTCCGTGCGCCGGGCCGGCTGTGCGGCGAGGCGGCGGAAAGCGGCCCGTGCGACCGGGCCGAAGGCTCCAGACTCCTCCACATCGCGCGAAATGCCCTGATTCCCCAGCCCTGTTCGCGTGTGCTCACGCGAACATCCGGCACCTTACCGCCCACCCGTCTCCTGTGGCCTCGGCGGGAAGTCAGTAGGATCGCGCGGCGGCCTCCGCCCGCCTGACACGGGGCGGCGGGCGGAAGACCCTGGGGCCGGCAAGGGAATTGGTGAGCAGTGAGCCAAATCATCGTCAAGCGCCCGCCCAGGGCGCTGCCGTCGGAAGTACCCACCAACGAGGTCCTCCTGCAGCCGCCGCCGGAACTTCCGCGCGGGCACCAGGAGAGCGTCCTCATGCAGCTGCTGCCGACGCTCGGCATGGGCGGCTCGGTGGTCTTCTTCTTCACCAGCGGTCAGCCGTTCATGAAGATCATGGGCATGGTGATGATCGCGTCGACGGTGGCCATGTCCATCGCGATGGTGGTCCGCTTCCGGCGCGGCTCCCAGGGGCAGTTGGCGGACATGCGCCGCGACTACCTGAGCTATCTGTCCCAGACCCGGCGAGCCGCGCTGGACACGGCGCGGGCCCAGCGCGACGCGCAGTACTACCAGCACCCCTCCCCCGAGCAGCTGTGGGCGCTGGTCGCCGAGGGCAGCCGGGTGTGGGAACGGCGGCCGGGTGACGAGGACTTCGCCCAGGTGCGCATCGGCCTCGGCCCGCAGTCGCTGGCGACCCCGCTGGTCTCCCCCGACACCGGCCCGGTCGACCAGCTCGAGCCGCTGACGGCAGGGGCCATGCAGCGTTTCGTGGCCACCCACAGCGTCCTGGACGCCCTGCCGATGGCGGTCTCGCTGCGCGCCTTCTACCACGTCACGGTCAGCGGCGACCCGCGGTCCGTACGCGCCTCGGCACGCGCCCTCACCGGCTCGCTGGCCTCACTGCACTCCCCCGAGGACCTGATGATCGTGGTCGCGGCCGGGCGTGAGGAGCTGCCGCACTGGGAGTGGGCGAAGTGGCTGCCGCACGCGCAGGCGTCCGGCGCGGTGGACGGCGCGGGCAGCCGCCGGCTGATCGGCGCCGACACCCGGGAGCTGGAGGAGCTGCTGGCCACCCGGCTGACCGGGCGTCCGCGCTTCCACCCCGGCGCCACCCCGCTCCCCGACGAGCCGCACGTCGTCGTCGTGCTCGACGGCCTGTCACTGCCGCCGGACTCCGTCCTGGCCACCCCGGAGGGGCTGCAGGGGGTGACGGTCGTCGAGGTCGTCCCCGGTGAACTCTCCGGAGCCCGCGGCGACCTCTCCATCGTCGTACAACCCCAGGCGCTGCACCTGGAGTCGGGGCACGGCCTCGTCTACGAGGGCACGCCGGACGTCCTCTCGTACGAGTCCGCGGAGGCCCTGGCGCGGCAACTGGCGCCACTTCGCATGGCTTCGGGCGGCGACGACGACGAACCGCTGCTCGCCAACCTGGAGTTCACGGATCTGCTGAGCCTCGGTGACGCCGCCTCGGTGGACACCAAGCGCACCTGGCGGCCGCGTTCGCTCGCGGAGCGGCTGCGGGTGCCGATCGGTGTCGGCGAGGACGGCCGGCCCGTGATGCTGGACCTCAAGGAGGCCGCGCAGGAGGGCATGGGTCCGCACGGGCTGTGCGTGGGCGCGACGGGCTCCGGCAAGTCGGAGCTGCTGCGCACCCTGGTACTCGGTCTCGCGGTGACGCATTCCTCCGAGACGCTGAACTTCGTCCTCGCGGACTTCAAGGGCGGTGCCACCTTCGCGGGCATGGCGCAGATGCCGCACGTCGCGGCCGTCATCACCAACCTGGCGGACGACCTGACGCTGGTCGACCGCATGGGCGACTCCATCCGCGGCGAGCTCAACCGCCGCCAGGAGATGCTGCGCGACGCGGGCAACTACGCGAACATCCACGACTACGAGAAGGCGCGCGCCGCGGGTGCCGCCCTCCAGCCGATCCCCTCACTCGTCCTGGTGATCGACGAGTTCAGCGAACTGCTGACCGCCAAGCCGGACTTCATCGAGATGTTCGTGCAGATCGGCCGCATCGGCCGCTCGCTCGGCGTGCACCTGCTGCTGGCCTCGCAGCGCCTGGAGGAGGGCCGGCTGCGCGGCCTGGAGACGTATCTCTCGTACCGTGTCGGCCTGCGGACGTTCTCCGCCGCCGAGTCCCGCGCGGCGCTGGGCGTCCCCGACGCCTACGAACTGCCGAACGTCCCCGGTTCCGGCTTCCTGAAGTTCGGCACCGACGAGATGGTGCGCTTCAAGGCGGCGTACGTCTCCGGGGTGTACCGCACGGGTCCGGCGCAGGCGGCACTCGGCGGAGCGCTGCCGGTGGACCGGCGGCCGGTGCTGTTCACGGCGGCGGAGGTGCCGGTGCGGTACGTGGCCGTGCCCCGGCAGAGCCCGGCGGCGACACCGGAGACGGACGACGCCCTCGCCGACACCGTGCTCGACGTGATCGTGCGCCGGCTGGAGGCGCAGGGCCCGGCTGCCCACCAGGTGTGGTTGCCGCCGCTGGACAGCCCTCCCTCGTTGGACGGGCTGCTGCCGGGACTGGCTGCCGTACCGGGGCGGGGCCTCGGCCAGCCCGGCTACGAGGGGGCGGGGCGGCTCGTCGTGCCCGTCGGCCTCGTCGACAAGCCGTACGAGCAGCGCCGCGACCCGCTGTGGGTCGACTTCTCCGGCGCGGCGGGCCACATGCAGGTCATCGGCGGCCCGCAGTCGGGCAAGTCGACGCTGCTGCGCTCGCTGATCGCCTCCTTCGCCCTCACCCACACCCCGCACGAGGTGCAGTTCTACGGTCTCGACTTCGGCGGCGGCGGTCTGGCGGCCGTCGCGGGGCTCCCGCACGTCGGCGGGGTCGCCTCGCGCCTGGACCCGGAGAAGGTGCGGCGCACGGTCGCCGAGGTGTACGGCGTCATGACCCGGCGCGAGGAGTACTTCCGCTCCTCCGGGATCTCCTCGATCGCCGAGTTCCGTACGAAGCGGGCGCGCGGCGAGATCTCCGTGGCCGACCAGCCGTGGGGGGACGTCTTCCTCGTCATCGACGGCTGGGGCAACTTCCGTGGCGACTACGAGGCGGCGGAGGGCGTCGTCCTCGACATCGCCGCGCGTGGTCTCGGCTACGGCATCCACCTGGTGCTGACCGCGTCGCGGTCGATGGAGGTCCGGGCGAACCTCAAGGACCACCTGATGAACCGCCTGGAGCTGCGCCTCGGCGACACCATGGACTCCGAGCTGGACCGCAAGGTGGCCGCGAACGTCCCGACCGGGGTGCCCGGACGGGGCCAGTCGCCGCAGAAGCTGCACTTCATGGGGGCCGTCCCGCGGATCGACGGTCTGACCTCCGACACGGACCTCGCCGACGCGACGGCCGCGCTGGCGGCGGAGGTCTCCCGGCACTGGCAGGAGCCCGGCGCCCCCGAAGTCCGGCTGCTGCCACGCGAGTTCCCAGCCGAGCAGCTGCCGCCCGGCGACAGTCTCCCGCGCCGGGGTGTCGCCTTCGCGCTCGACGAGGACAACCTCGAACCCGTCTACGTCGACTTCGAGCAGGACCCGTTCTTCCTCGTGTACGGCGAGAGCGAGTCCGGCAAGTCGAACCTGCTGCGGCTGCTGATCAAGCAGCTCACCCAGCGCTATCCGGGCGACGACTGCAAGCTGTTCGTCGTCGACAACCGGCGCTCGCTGCTGGACGTCACCCCGGCCACCCACCTCGCCGAGTACATCCCGATGTCCAACGCCATGGACCACCACATGGCGGCGCTGGTGGACCTTATGCAGCGCCGCACCCCCACGGCGGAGGTCACGGCGCAGCAGTTGCGGGAGCGGAGCTGGTGGCGTGGGCCGACGGTGTACGTCGTCATCGACGACTACGATCTCGTCGCCACGTCCAGCGGCAACCCGCTGGGCGGTCTGACGGAACTGCTGCCGTTCGCGCGGGACGTGGGCGTGCGGTTCATCATCGCCCGCTCCACGGCGGGCGCGGGGCGTGCCTCGTACGAGCCGTTCATGCAGCGGATGAAGGAGCTGGGCGCGCAGGGTGTGGTGCTCGCCGGTGATCCGGGCGAGGGCGACGTCCTCGGCGGGGTGCGGCCCCGGCCGATGCCCGCGGGGCGGGGCGTCTTCGTGTCACGCCGGCGGGGGAAGCCGTTGGTGCAGACGGGGCTGGTGCCGGAGGGGACGTACTGACCGGCGGGTGCTGACCGGCGGGTGCTGACCGGCGGGTGCTGACCGGACACGGCTTGCCGGCCCGGGTTACCGGCCCGGGTTACCGGCCCGGGTTACCGGCCCGGGTTACCGGCGGCACGGGGTGACCGCCACGCGGTGTCGGGACGCAGAACGGCGGCGGGGCGGGCGGGTGTTCCGCTCTCCTCGCCGCTCGTGTGCGGAGCCCCGCGGCGGCGGTGGTACGGCGGTGGTACGGAACAGGGTGGGCACCTCCCGTGCGTGCCCACCCCGGTCGTCCGTGCCGCCTGGTCCTACTGGAAGTAGCTGGCTCCCTTGAGGTCGCCGCCCCGGTAGTCACCGCCGGCCTGGTGGACCTTCTGCGAGATGGACAGCAGCGCCTGGTGCACGGCGGTGGCGTGGTTGTCCCACTCCTTCGACTGCGCCTGAAACGCGTCGTAGGCTTCGCCGCCCCAGCCTTCCGCCGCGTCGAGAACGGCCTGCTTGAGCGCTCCGAGGTCTTCCTCGAGCTTCTTGGCCTGGTTGCCGAGTTCCGTGGTGAGCGCGTCCAGGGTGCCGTACTTGACGGCAAGGTCCTGGTAGTGGACGCCGGACATGTTTCCTCATCTCCTTGACGATTTCGGACGGACCTCGCGGTCCGGGGAACGGTGCGGCCCAGCGCCGTCAGTAGCTGTTGAGCGCCGAGGTCTTGCCGCCGAGGTCCACCTGGATGTTGGAGATCGTCGAGTGGAGTTCGTCCTCGAGCTTGATCTTGTCCGACTTGGTGAGGTGCAGGTTCTCGAGGAACCGGTCGAGCATCCGGCCGATCTGGGCCATGTTGTCGTTGATCTCGGTCTGCTTCTTGTTGAAGGCGTTGGCGCCGACACCCGTCCAGCTGGCCTCGATCATGTCGATGGTCCCCTGGAGGGCGGCGAGCTGCTTCTTGATGGACTCGTACCGGTCCAGGACGTTCGTCTGGAGCTTCTGTACCCGGTCGTCGTCGAACTTGCGGCCGTCGGCCATGTCCGCACTCCCTTTCGTGGGTTGTGGGTTCGTCCTTCTTGCGCGCACGTCACCGAGTGGTCCGGACGTGCGAGGTGGTCATGCGCGGCGCCGTGAACGGAGCACGGCGAAGGCGCCGCCCGCGATCACCAGCACGGCCGCGGCACCGGCGAGAACCACCCACAGGGTGTCCCCGCCGGACGACTCGGCGCTCGATCCTGCCGCCGAAGTCCGGTCACCAGTAGTGGTTTTCGGGGGCTGCGACGCGGTTGACGCGGTGGCGGAGGGGGAGGCGTCGGTCACGCCCGTCCCGTTCTCGTAGCTGAGCGGGTCGGTCTTGGCCGGGCCGGGGTCGATGCCGGTGTTCTCCAGCACCTTGCGGGGCCGGATGAGGCCGTATCCGAGGTAGTTGCTCGGCTCGTTCTTCGGCCAGTCACGTCCCGCGGTGTCCATGAGGCTCGCGAGGACCTGGTTGGCCGTCCAGTCGGGGTGGGCGGACCAGATGAGGGCGGCGGAGGCGGAGGTGATGGCGGTGGACATACTCGTTCCCACGCCGGGGCAGTACGACTTGAACGTCGCGTCGCACCAGGTGGGCACGTCGAGGCCGGGGGCCGCGAGGTCGACGTAGTTGCCGTGCTCCGAGAACTTCCCGACCTTCCCGGTCTTGTCCGCGGCGGCGACTCCGACGACGAACGGATACGCGGCCGGATAGCCGATGGAGTTCTTCTTCTCCGCCTCGTTGCCGACGCTGGCGAACATCAACTTGCCCTTCGAGCGGGCGTACTTGATCGCCGCCTCCACGTCCGGATCGAAGTACGGACTGCCGAATGACATGCTGATGATCTTCGCGTCGGTATCGGCGGCGGCCCGGATCACCTTTTCCGCGCTCGGGGTGTTCCTCTTCTCGACCGGATCCTTCAGACCGTCCAGCGCGATCCGGTAAGGGACGATCTTCGCTCCGGGTGCGATGCCTTTCAGGCCGCCCCCGGCGCCCGTACCGGCGATCAGTTCCGCCATGGTGGTCCCGTGGCCGTCGAAGTCCTGGGTCACGTGGTAGGACACGGCTTTCGGCACCTCGTCGACCAGCACCTGCCCCTTCAGGGAAGAGGTCGCGGCGTTGACACCCGAGTCGACGACGGCCACCTTCACGCCCTTGCCCGTGCTCACCTTCCACATCTCGTCGGCCTTCATCGCCGTCAGGTACCACTGCTGCGATCGGACATCGTCGGCCGCGGCGTTCGGGGCGAGGGCCGCCGACAGGACGGCCACAGCGCCGAGCGTCGAACATACGGCGGACGCTCTTCTGCCGCTTCGCCCGGCAGCGGGCCCTGTCCATCCGCCGCGTCGGCTGATCCCTGACACCATGATTGTGTTCGCCCTCGCTCTATCCGGTCAGTCGCTCGCCGGCGGCAGATCGCGCCGCTCGTCCGTGCGCGCACGTGTCTCGTCCTCGGTCGATGCATCACGACGCGAGGCTCCCTTGCGCCGTGTCCGCTCGGAGTCCCGGTTGCCCACCGTGCCCCGTGCCAGACCGGAGCCACCAGAGTTCGATCCGCCGTTCCCGGCTCCGGGGACACGCCCCTTGGGCGCACCGACCACACCGTCGGGGTTGCCGGCGGACCGACGCGGCGTCTGCCGCGCGCCGGTGGCCTTGTCCGAGTCGGGGGCGCCGATCACTCCGCGCTGCGCGGGCCGTGCGGCCGCAGCGCGTGAACCGGACGTGCCCTCGCCGCCGATAACCGTGCCTCGCGGTACCCGGGAACCGGTCTTGCCCGGTGTACCGCCGGTCGTGGGCCTCCCTCCGACGACACCGCCGGTACGTCCCGCGCCCGCGGGACCGGGACCGCCGACGCGCCCTGACGCCGTGCCCGCGCTCCTGGGCATCCCGCCCGTGACGCTTCGCCCCATCGGTGACCTGGCGGTCGGCGTACCCCCGCGAGCGCCCGTCTGACCGGCCGCTGCCGCACGGCCCACAGGCCCTGCGGGGCCGTTCCCGGTGCGCCCTCCGGACGTGCCACCGGGATTCACGCGTCCCTGCTGCGTGGCCGGGGCCCGGCTCACGGGCGCTCCGCCGAGCCCTGTGGAACGGCCCGTGGTACCACGAGCCGTGGGAGGCACCGAGCCGGTGGCGAAGGGGGGAACCGTCCCCACCGGGGAGCCGCTCGGGCCCGCAGGCCCCGGCGGTACGCCGACGGCGGGCTTCACGGTCTCCTGCGGGAGCGTCCCCACACTGTCGATCTCCGTACCGACATGCTTCCGGTCGTCCGGGTACGTGACGGAGTCATCCAGGTGGTGGGAGGACGGCGGCGTCTCGTGCGCGGGCGGGTGGTTCACCACGGTGTGCACCGAGTGGTGGTTCGCGGTCCCCGACCCGTCCGTGACCGACCGGGATACGTGCTCTGTTGTCCCTGGAGGCGTACCTCTCTCGGGGGTCCCCTCGCTCGGCTTCGGCACCCCCACCCCCGGCATCGGCTCGAACGTCGGCGGCTGTTGGGCCGCCAGCGTCTCCTCCGAGACCGCGTAGAACGACGACAGCCGGTTCATCTGGTTGATCGCCTCTTGGCGGTGGTTCTCGGCCGTCACCGCCGCCGTGTACTCGTGATTGCCCTCGACCCGCTTGGGTGCCGGGATGTCGGCGACCTTCTTGGGGGACAGCCGGGCGTCGCGCGGCGGCATGGACTTGCGCACGGACGCCAGGCCCGTGGCCGCCGCGGTGATCTGGGTGCCCGCGACCTCCGCGAAGGTGGCGAGGTCACGCGCGTGGGTGACGAGGTTGCCGCCCCACGTACGGAACGCGCTGCCCGCCTCGCCGTCCCAGTCGACCCGGCCGATGTGACCGCTCAGTTCCTCGGCGGCGTCGTTGATGGCGTCCCGGGCGTCCCACAGGGCCTTGCCCGCGGTCTCCAGGTGCTCCGGGTTCGCGGACTCGACCATGTCGACCATGGTGTTGAGCTCGTGGCCCTCGAAGTCGGTCTTGCCGAAGAAGCGGACACCACCGCCCAGGAAGGTGTGGTTCAGCATCTCGGAGACGGCGTTGGTCGCGTCGATGACGCCGACCTGCTGGTTCACCTGCTCCAGGTCAGCTTTGTGGTCCGGCTTGTTCTTCTCGTCACCCATCAGTACCCGGCCTCGGACTTGGTGTCGTCGGAGCGCTTCTCCTCGGGATCGTGCTTCGCGGCCTCGGCCGCGGCCTTCTCGCGCTGCGCCTGCTCGTGCTCGTGGCGGACCTGCGTCTGGATCTCCCAGAAGCGGTGCCGGAGCTCCTCCTCGAGGTTGTCGAAGCCGACGTCCGCGCCGTGCACGGCGATGCGGAGCGCCTCGATCTGCAGACCGAGGGACTTGGAGAGCGTGGTGAGCCGTTCGTGGACGCGCTCGTACTGAGTGTGGAGGCCCTTCGCCTCACCGAAGTCGCCCCGGCCGCAGAACGACGCCTGGGAGATGGTGTGGGCGCCGACCTTCGTCGCGCTGCCCGGTGAACCCTCGAAGTTCGAGAGCACGCCGTCCACACGCTTCTTGAAGGTCGTCAGCGCCTCCATGCCACGCCTCAGGTCAGCGCCCCCGCTGCCGCCCATGTCCGCAGGAAGCACGATGCTTTCCCTCCCCGTTGTCGTCGCCTGCCCGGGGACACCGCGCCCCCCGAGCGTTCCTGTCTGCAACGCAACCACTCTAGTCAATTCATGTGACAGCCCCAACTGCCTTATGCAGCAGCTCTGCTACTACTGTGCGAGGCTTCACTCCTCCTTCACCACGCCCCGGCGCGCACCGGTGATCACTCCCGCAACGCGAGGCTAAGCGTGCAACGGGCCGTCGGGCATGAGTACTTCTACTCAGTCCCCGGGATCCGGTGCCCGCGTCTGCGCGCGTCCCGTATCGCCACCGCGCCCCCTGCCAGCCCCGCGACCAGCACCACCGCGCCCACCGCCACGTACGTCGCCAGGCGGGCGTTGCGTTCGTCCGGGGTCTCACCCAGGTGCAGGGCGGCCGGGGCGGGGGCCTCCGCCTTGGCGAGACCCTCCCGCGGATCGGGGGACTGCAGGGGGTGATCGTCCTCGGTCAGGGCGCGGACGGGGTCGACGACGCCCCAGCCGACCAGACGGTCGCGGCCGGGCACGGAACGTTCCGCGGTCTGTTCGATCTGCGCGACGATCTCGCGCGGGGTCCAGTCCGGATGCTTGGCCTTGATCAGGGCCGCCACCCCGGCCACGTAAGGGGCCGAGAAGCTGGTGCCGTTGTCGGAGCAGTGGCCGCCCTTGGGGACGGTGGAGATCATGTCCACACCCGGTGCGGCTACGCCGACGAAGTCGCCGGACTGGGAGAAGGGCGCGCGTTCGTTGTTGCGGTCCGAGGCCGCGACGGCCAGGACGCCCGGGTAGGACGCCGGGTAGGTCTTCTTGACGTTGCCCCCCTGGCCGTCGTTGCCCGCGGAGGCGACGACCACGATGTTCTCGCGCAGCGCCTCCCGCACCGCCCTCTCTAGGTCCGGGGGAGGCTCCGTCGCGTTGGAGGTGTCCTGGGAGATGTTGATGACATCGGCGTCGGCCTTGATCGCCTGGCGGATGGCGTCGGCCAGTTCCTTCGCAGTGCCGTGGCCCTCGGCGTCGTTCTGTTCGAGCGGGATGATCGTCGCCTCGGGTGCCAGGCCCACGAATCCCGTCTTCGGGGCGGGCCGCGCCGCGATGATGCCCGCGACGCGTGTGCCGTGGCCGACGGTGTCCGTCGTGCCGTTCTCCTTGCCGCGCGGGATCGGATCCCCGTTGTCGTCTTTCAGCTTCCTGGGAAGGAAGTTGCGTCCCGCGGCCGTGTCCACCGCGCGGGTGAGCTGGGGGTTCTGCACGTCCACGCCCGTGTCGATGACGGCCACGCGTACCCCCTTGCCCTTGGACTGGCTCCACAGTTCGTCCAGGAGGACGCGTTGCAGGGCCCAGGGGCGGCTCGCGTACATCTTGTTCGGGAAGGTGCACTGGTCGGTGGAGGAGTCCGCGGTCGCGGCGGGTCCGAGGGCGGCCGCGGCCGTGCAGGCGATCAGCGTCGCGGCGGCGAGGGCCGCGGCACGCGGGGATTTGGCGGTGGGCGCGTCGGACATGGACCGACCCCCTTGTCCTTAAGAGCCCTGCGGCTGGCGGGCCGCCGACGTCGACAGACGGGGGCCGGTGGACAGGAACGAGGACCACGCGACGGGGATCGGCGCCGGATCCACACCGGAGTAACCCAAGCTGATCTGGGCCAGTTCGGCCTCCTGCTCCAACTGCTTGCGGTCCTTGGCCGTGGTGCCGATGCCCGCGTCGTCCGTGGTGCTGTCGTCGTTGGACTGCATCGCGTAGCGCAGGCCGGTGTCGGTCACCAGGAAGACGCCGCCGGCCTTGGTCTCCTCGCCCTGGAACTGGCGGTAGAGCTGACCGGAGCCGGGGGTGACGTACGCGCTGGTGGAGCCGGTCGGGAGGGGGGCCGGGAAGTCGGTGCCCGCCCAAGTGCTGAGCGTCGTCGTGCCCTTGTCCTTGTCGACGCCCCGCAGGACGTTGCAGACGGTGTTGCGGCTGCCCTGGCCGGTGCCCGCCTCGTTGACGGTCGACGGGGACTCGGTCGGCCAGTCGCGGTCGGCGGCGAACTGCCGGGAATCCGGGGTGAAATCGGAGATCCGGACGTCGAGCGCGTCGGTCTGGTCGAGCCTTCCGAGGGCCGGACTGCTGAGCAGCAGTTTCTCGGTGAAGTCCGAGACGGGCACCACCTTGCCCGGTTCGACGACGTAGTACTGGTCCCGGTCGCCGTTCGGAGCCTTGAGCAGCATGCCGACCTTGTCCGCCGCGGCGGGCAGACCGCCCCCGACTCCGGCGTCGGCACCGACATGCCCCGTGACCTCGGGGAAGGAGACGCGGTCGCCTTGGTGCAGGGTCTCCAGCCACTCCTTGGACACCCGTTGGGGTTCGCGGCCGGAGCCGACGAGGGTGCGCAGCAGGAACTCGTCGTCGCTGTCCACCTTGTACGACGTACCGTGCGCGTCGACGACGTAGCGGGTCTTGTCCGGTGCGACGACGTACAGCAGATCGCCGCCGTGCAGCTTCTGCCGGCCGCCCTCGGTCCTGTCCTTGTCGCGGGAGGCGAGGACGAAGGCGGCCTTCTGGATGGACCCGCCGCCCGCGCTCGGGCGTTCACAGACGGCCCAGCGCTTCGTGGAGCCCGCCTCCGAGGCCGCGGGCAGGCGGTCGGGCGCGTAGGGGATGCCGATCGTGACACCGCGCGGGATGGTGCCCTTGTCGAGGATCGACTCGTCGACGGTGACAACCTCGCCCTTGCCCGTCTTGAGGAGGAGTTTCGCGGACGCCATGTTGAGGACCGGGTGCAGTTGCACCTTGCCGTCCGTCCTGAGCACCACGTAGCGGGTGGTGGAGTCGCTGGCGATGATCACCTTCTCGCCGACGGTGGCCCAGCCCTGCGGGGCCGTCGGTTTGAACATCCCCCACGCCCCGAACGCGGCCAGGATGACGACCCCGACGATGGCGCCCGGCAGCACGGCCCGCAACGGGCGCGGCGCCCCCTCCTCGGAGCCGTCGGGGGACGACTGGACGAAGGACGCGAGCATGCGGCGCTTCGCGAAGGTGTAGGCGTTGAGCTGGTCCCGCCGAGATGCCATGTGTGCCTGTGTCTCCCCGTGTCTCGCCCTGCCCGCGCCCGGGGGTCCCGTCCCCCGCCCTCCGCTGTCGGACCGGCCCCCTACTATGCCTGGTATGGGAGCGGCTTGGTGGTGCGGGTAGGGTATCGGCGCCCCAAGGGCCCTGTGTGGTGGCGTTGTTCCAGTGAGTTGTGAGGAAAACGGGGGGACGAAGTGATGGCTTCCGGAGCGCGGTTCCGGTCGCGTGACCGGTCGCGGGAGCAGGACCCCTCCGTGTCCCGGCCGCAGCCGCCCGGGACACCCGACCGGTCCGGGCAACCCGGCCCGCGTACAGGTGCGTTGCACCTCAAGGTGCGCGCCGGACAGTCCGGATCGTTCCGGTTGCAACGAGTCGTCCTGCTGGAGATCGCCGCCGCCGCGCTGCTCGTCGGATGGGTCGTCTCCCCCTTCGCCTTGGTCCCCGCGGCCGTGCTCGCGGTCGTGCTGGTCCTGCTCGCCCTCGTCCGTCGCCGGGGCCGCTCACTGCCCGAATGGCTCGCCACGGCACGGGCGTTGCGCGTCCGGCGGCGGCGAGCCGCCGGTACACCGATACGGCCGGGCACGGAGCCCGGCCTCGCCCCGGCCGTGGAGTGCGACCCCAGTCTGCGCACGTCCGCGTACAGCGCCCGCGACCGGCGCCCGGTCGGCGTCATCGGGGACGGCACGTTCCTGACGGCCGTCCTCCAGGTGGAGTCCGACGCGACCGCGCTGCGCGCCGAGCGGAGCCACCGGCCGCTGCCCCTGGGACCGGTGCGGGACGCGCTGGAGGTGGACGGCATCCGCCTGGAGTCCGCGCAGATCGTGCTGCACACGCAGCCGGCGCCCGCCCTGCACCTGCCCCGGCAGTCCGTGGCCGTCAGCAACTACGCGCCGTTGCAGGAGCAGACCGGGGCGCCCGCCGTGCGCATCACCTGGATCGCGCTGAAGCTCGACCCGGAGCTGTGCCCCGAGGCGGTGGCCGCGCGCGGAGGCGGGCTCGTCGGCGCGCAGAAGTGCGTCGTCCGCGCCGCGGACCACCTCGCGAGCCGGCTCACGGGAGCGGGATTCCGTACGACGCTCCTGAACGAGGAGGAGCTGATCGCGGCGGTGGCCACCTCGGCGTGCGCGAACCCGCTGGTGACGGCGGAGGCGGGACGCATGGACCTGCCGGCGAGGCGGACGGACGAGTCCAGCCGCAGTTGGCGCTGCGACAACCGCAGACACACGACGTACTGGGTGGGGCGCTGGCCCCAGTTGGGTGGTTCAGGCGGTCCGTCGCTGCCCCAACTCGTCGCGCTGCTCACGGCCGTGCCCGCGCTGGCGACCACCTTCAGTCTCACCCTGCGGCGCGGGGAGCGGCAGGACGTGTCGCTGTGCGGACACCTGCGGGTGACCGGGCGCGGCGACGACGAGTTGGTCGCGGCACGCCGCTCGCTGGAGGACGCCGCACGGCGGGCCGGCGCGGGACTGACCCGGCTCGACCGCGAGCAGCTTCCGGGTGTGCTCGCCACGCTGCCGCTCGGGGGTGTTCGCTGATGTCCATGACCTCATCGGGAACGACCGCGTCGGGGCCGTACGGGACTTCGGGGGCTCCCGGGGCCGGTCCGCCGGGTCCGCCCGGCGTGCCGGGCGCCTCGGCCGCGGAGCGTCCGCGCGGCCTGCTGCGCAGCGGTTTCGGTCTGATCGGGCCACGGCACGGGCGGCATGTGCTGTCCGTGGATCAGGTGGACTCGCTGGCGTTGCCCATCGGGGACGACGGGGTCGTCATCGGCGTGGACGCCGGGGGGCAGCCCGCCGTGCTCGGGCTCAACCGGCCGACACCGTACGACGTCGTCCTGATCGGCGGGCTGTGGACCGCGCAGGTGCTCGCGCTGCGGGCGGCGGCCACCGGGGCGCGTGTCGCCGTCGAGACGGGGCGGGCGCAGGCCTGGATGCAGATGGTGCACGCCATGGGCGGCGGCCAGAACGGCATGAGTGTGCACGACGTCGGGCGGGTTCCGCCGCAGGGCGCCTCGGCGGGCAACCCGGTGCTGGTGGTGCGCGACTGCGGAATGCGGCCGCCGCGCGGCCGGGTGGTGGCCGGCCCCTGGCAGTCGATCCTGACGCTGTTGCCGTATCTCAGCCCGGTGGCCCCGCGGCTGCTGCGGCAGGCGCGGCTCGTCGGCGTCCAGCGGGTCTCGCCGGACGAGGCCGCGGAGATCGGGCGCGCGCTGGCGCTTCCCCGGGGCGACGTGGACTCGCTGCCGACGCTCACCGACGGCGTCACCCTGTGGTGCGCGGACCGCGACCGGCAGTACGTGATGACGCAGCCCACGGACGCCGAGACCGGATTGTTCGGTACGCCGCGACGGATGGACTGAGCGAGCGCGACCCGGCGTGGGTCTGCGCTCAATCCCGTTTCACACTCGGTCACTTCCGGTGCGGAGGCGGGCGTTTCAGGCCGATTACCCCCTCTCGCAACCGACTTGTTCACCAGTATTGCCCGATTTGTTTCGCCCTGTGAGGCGTGCGTGAGCCGCTTCTGGGCAGGGTGTGACCAAGTGGGCCTGTGCGGAGGGGTGGACGGGCCTGCCGTCGTGGCGCCCCTGGTGATTAGGGTGGGACCGGACGCGACACCCCGCCGTCGACCGACCCGTCGGCAGACCGCCCGCGTCCCGCGGGGCCGGTCGGGCGCGTCGGACGGCGTCCGGCCCAGAGATCCAGATGAAGAGAACGGTCGCCCCGGCTCGGTATCGAGGGTGCTTGACCACACCAGGAGGAACTGTGAACAGCGATCGGGACGGGATCCGCGGGGGCTGGGCCACACCCGGCGATGACCAGCCCGACGCGGAGTCCGCCGTCGAGGCGACGGGCGAGTTCACCATCGACTACGCGCCGCCCGCCTGGTACACGCAGAACGCGTCGGCCGGTTCGGCACCGGCGTCGCAGGCTCCGGTTCCCGAGGTCCCCGCCGCTCCGGCTCCACCGGGCCCTCAGGGACCGCCGCTGCCGCCGGGACCGCCGGTGGCCCAGGTTCCCCCGGTGCCGCCCGTGCCGATGCCGCAGGCCGCGTGGTCACCGCCGGTCGTACCGGCCGGCCAGGGGGGTGCCGCGGCCGGTGACATCGAGAGCGGCGCGACCATGCGTATCTCCGCCTCCGCGCTCAAGCGTGAGTTCGCGGAGCGTTCCGCGGGAGAGCACGTCACCGGGGCCGGTGGTCCGGTCCCGGGCGGGGCGAGCGGTGACGTCGCCGCTGTCCCCGAGGAGGAGCCGGCCGGTGCCAGGCCGGACGGCGGTGAGGCGGTCGGCGATGAAGCGGTCGGCGGTGACTTCGAGTTGAGCGCTCCGGTGCCGCAGGGCGCTGTGCCGGACGCGGAGCCGGGGTCCGGGCCGGGGTCCGGGCCGGGGTCCGGGTCCGGGTCGGAGGCAGGGCCGAGGTCCGGGTCCGGGTCGGAGGCAGAGTCGGCCGAGGCTTCCGGCGCGTCCGCGGGAGGCGGAGACGCGCCCTCGCGACCGGAGAGCACGGACGCCGACGTGAGCGGGCAGGACGGCACCGGGAACGGCGGCTCCTCGAGCTCCGGCACCGGTGCCGGCCCCGATGCCGTGGAGCCCGTCGACGGACGGGGGCAGGAGCCCGCGGACGCCGAGGCCGACGTGACGGACCGGGCCGCCGACACGGACGGCCCGGACGTGGACGGCACGACGAACACCGCCACCGCCACCGACAGCGGCGATGGCGGCGGCGATGACGACGCGGAGGCCGGGCGGCTCGACGCCGTCGCCTCCCCGGAAATGTCGTCGCAGCGCCCCGGAGACCAGGACACGGGATCGCGGGACGACACGGTCGGGGGTGCAGACCCGTCGGACACCCCGCACGGAAGCGCGGCACCGGACGCCGGATCAGACACCCCGCAAGGGACCGCGGCACCGGACGCCGGATCGGACGTACCCGTGGACGCGCCCGAAGCGGCGCCCGCCTGGACTCCCCCGCCGATGGCGCAGGGCGCGCTGCCGCCGCTGCCACCCGCCTATCAGCCCGCCGCCCCGGCGCCGGCCGCGCAGTGGCCCTCACCCGGGCCGGTGGCACCGCCCGCGCCCGAGATCCCACAGCAGCCGCAGCCGTCGGCCGCGCAGGATCCCGCGCAGCCTCCTGTACCGCCCCACCCCGCCGTCACCGGGGCGCAGCCGCCGGCGCCGCCCCGTCAGCCCGAGTTCCAGCCCCAGCACGCCCAGGCCCAGCCGCACCGGCCGCCGGCCCAGCCGCAACCGCCGTTCCAGCCGCCGACCGCGCAGCCCGCGCCGCCGTCCTGGGACCCGCAGGCCGCACCGCCCGCGCCGGGCCCGGTACCGACGACGCCCGCCCCGGCGGCCCCGGCTCCGCAGCAGGACGGCTACGGCTTCCCGCAGCAGGGGCCCCCCGCCCCGCCCGCGCCGCAGGCGGCGTACGGCTTCCCCCAGCCGGGCACCCCGGTCCCTCAGCCGCCCGCGCCGCAGGACGGCTACGGCTTCCCGCAACCCGGCGTTCCAGCCCCCGCCGCACCCAACCCCCCGGCCCCACCCACGGGTTATGGCTTCCCGCAGCAGGGCCCCCCGGTCCCCCAGCCGCCCGCGCCGCAGGACGGCTACGGCTTCCCGCAACCCGGCGTTCCGGCCCCCGCCGCACCCAACCCCCCGGCCCCACCGACCGGTTACGGATTCCCGCAGCAAGGTGCCCCGGCTCCCCAGCCGCCCGTACCCCCGGTGGCCGGCCCGGATGCCCCCGCGCCGCAGGCCCCGGGCCCGCAGCCGGCCTACGGATTCCCCTCGCACGCCCAGCCGCCCGCGCAGCCACAGCCGCACCTCCCCGGGCAGTACCAGCCGCACCCGGGCCTGCCGCCCGAGGCCCCGCACCCCTCGCAGCACGAGCAGCAGCCTCAGCACCCGCAGCAGCCGCAGCAGCCGCCCCAGCAAAGCCCCGTGGATCCCCGCAGCGGGACCGCCTGGCCGCAGCCCGTCCGGCACGACCAGCGGCAGCCCACCAACCCCTCCGCCGCGCCTCTCGGGTACACCGCCGCGGTGGAGCTGTCCTCCGACCGTCTGCTCAACAACAAGAAGCAGAAGGCCAAGAGCGGGCGCCCCGGCGGCAGTTCCTCCCGGTTCAAGCTGGGCGGGAAGAAGGAGGAGGCCGAGCGGCAGCGGAAGCTGGAGCTGATCCGGACGCCGGTGCTGTCGTGCTACCGGATCGCGGTCATCAGCCTCAAGGGCGGTGTCGGCAAGACGACCACCACCACCGCCCTCGGCTCCACGCTCGCCACCGAGCGGCAGGACAAGATCCTCGCGATCGATGCCAACCCGGACGCCGGTACGCTCGGGCGCCGGGTACGCCGGGAGACCGGGGCCACCATCCGCGACCTCGTGCAGGCGATCCCGTACCTCAACTCGTACATGGACATCCGGCGGTTCACCTCCCAGGCCTCGTCCGGGCTCGAGATCATCGCCAACGACGTCGACCCGGCCGTCTCCACGGCCTTCAACGACGAGGACTACCGGCGCGCGATAGACGTGCTGGGCAAGCAGTACCCGATCATCCTGACCGACTCCGGCACGGGTCTGCTCTACAGCGCCATGCGCGGGGTGCTCGACCTCGCCGACCAGCTCATCATCATCTCCACGCCGTCGGTCGACGGTGCGAGCAGCGCGAGCACGACGCTGGACTGGCTGTCGGCGCACGGGTACGCGGATCTCGTCTCGCGCTCCCTCACCGTCATCTCCGGGGTGCGCGAGACCGGCAAGATGATCAAGGTGGAGGACATCGTCAGCCACTTCGAGACGCGCTGCCGCGGTGTCGTGGTGGTGCCGTTCGACGAGCATCTCGCCGCGGGCGCCGAGGTCGACCTCGACATGATGCGGCCCAAGGTGCGGGAGGCGTACTTCAACCTCTCCGCGATGGTCGCCGAGGACATCGTGCGTCACCAGCAGTCGCACGGCCTGTGGACGAACGACGGCAACCCGCCGCCGGTGGCCGCCCCGCCGATGCCGCGGCAGCCGCAGTACTCGTACCCGCTGGACGTACCCGTGCCGGGCGGTCAGGGCGCCCCCGGTCGGCCGGTTCCCGGCCCGCCGCCGCCCGGACAACCGGCTCCCGGCGGGCCCCAGCCGTACCAGCAGGGCGGCCCCTACCCCCAGCAGCCCGGCCCGCCTCTCCCCCCGCCGCAGCCGGGACAGGCGTATCCGCCGCCTCCGCAGCCGGGCCGGTCCGACGCGGGCCGTCCCTTCGAGGACGGTCAGGCCCATCCGCCCCACCAGGGCCACACGCCGCCCCCGCCGCCCCCCGCGTCCCCTCAGCAGTAGTCGGGGACCATCACCCGAACGGCCCCTTTCGAGGGACCGGTTCCCGCCAGGGCCCGCACCGTCCGTCCACGGTGCGGGCCTTCGCGTGTCCAGGGGCGAAAGGAAGCGTCACCCCCTGGCCAGGAGGGCTTCACCGGTCTGGACCAATGAGCGAATATTCCGCGCCAACTCGTTATTTCCGCAGGCCACATGGGGTCCACCTGCCGTTGACTCGCGGAGACCGCCGCTGATAGACACACACATCAACCCCGCCGGCGCCCCCGTTCACCTCTGATCCATTAGTTCAACCAGCCATCCCCGTGCGAGCGATGACGCGAGGTCACCGACCCATGAACAGACAAGATCAGCTCACCGGAGGACGCCCGCGTCTCAGGCTCCTCGCCGCCGCGGGCGCCGCCGCCCTCACCCTCACCGCCGGTTTCGCGACCCCGCTCGATCCGGCCCCGCAGCAGGCCCGTGCCGCGGAGGGCAAGAACGTCCTCACCGTCGCGGTCGCGCAGAGCGTCGACTCGCTCAGCCCCTTCCTGGCGTCGCGCCTGGTCAGCACGAGCATCCACCGGCTCATGTACGAGTACCTGACCAATTACGACCCGGCGGACAACCACGCGATCCCGGGCCTCGCCACCAAGTGGGCGCCGTCCGCCGACAAGCTCACCTGGACCTACACGATCCGCTCGAACTCCAAGTGGTCGGACGGCAAGCAGGCCACCGCCGAGGACGCGGCGTGGACGTTCACGAAGATGATGACCGACCCGAACGCGGCCACCGCGAACGGCAGCTTCGTCGGCAACTTCAGGAAGGTCACCGCCCCGAGCCCCACCAAGCTGGTCATCGAGCTGAAGAAGCCGCAGGCCACCATGGCCGCCCTCGACGTCCCGATCGTGCCGCGGCACGTCTGGGAGAAGGTCGGGGACTTCTCCAAGTTCAACAACGACAAGAGCTTCCCGATCGTCGGCAACGGGCCGTTCATCCTGACGGACTACAAGCCGGACAGCTACGTACGGCTGAAGCCGAACAAGACGTTCTGGCGGGGCGCACCCAAGTTCGACGAGCTGGTGTTCAAGTACTACAAGGACGGTGACGCGGCCGTCGCGGCCCTGCAGAAGGGCGAGGTGTCGTTCGTCTCGAATCTGACGCCCGCCCAGTCCGCCGCGCTCAAGAGCCAGCCGAACATCAAGGTCAACGACGCCCCCGGCCGCCGTTTCTACGCCCTCGCCACCAATCCCGGCGCCCAGGCCGCGAACGGGGACCGGTTCGGCGACGGAGCCGCGTCCCTGCTCGACCAGAAGGTGCGCCAGGCACTGTTCATGGCGATCGACCGGAGCACCCTCGTCGACAAGGTCTTCCAGGGCCACGCCGTGGAGGGACAGGGATACATCCCGCCGAGGTTCTCCACGTACTTCTGGAAGCCGACGGCCGCTCAGAACCTCGGCTACGACCCGGCGAAGGCGGCCCAGCTCCTCGACCAGGCCGGATACAAGAAGAACGGCGACGGCAAGCGCGTCGAGAAGAACGGCAAGCCGATCGACTACCGGCTGCTGTGCCACGCCACCGACCCGAACGACAAGGCGGTCGGGCAGTACCTGAAGGAGTGGTTCGGCAAGCTGGGCATCGGCGTCACCCTCGACTGCCTGGACAACGTGACGGACCCCTGGCTCGCGGGCAAGTACGACCTGGCCTTCGACGGCTGGTCCGTCAACCCCGACCCCGACTTCGTGATGTCGATCCACACCTGCGCGGCTCTGCCCGCCACGCCCAAGGACACGGGCGCGACGGACAACTTCATCTGCGACAAGAAGTACGACGAGCTGTACGGCCGGCAACTCGCCGAGTACGACACCGCCAAGCGCGCGGAGATCGTCAAGCAGATGGAGTCGCGGCTCTACGACACCGGGTACATGAACGTCATGGCGTACCCGAACGCGGTGGAGGCCTACCGCACCGACCAGATCAAGTCGATCGAGACGATGCCGAAGGCGGCCGGGAACATCTACGGCCAGGACGGCTACTGGAGCTGGTGGTCGGCGGTTCCGGCGGGCTCCTCCGGTGCGTCCTCCGACGGTTCGGGCTCGACGGGCGTCATCATCGGCATCGTCGCGGGCGTGGTCGTCCTCGTGGGCGTCGGGGCGTTCTTCGCGACGCGTCGCCGTGCCACGGCCGAGGACCGCGAATAGCGCGCCCCACACCCCCCGGGGCACTCCATGGACGTACGAGCGAATGAGTAGTTCATGACCGCTGAGGCAACACCCTCGCTGGTCGGGGCGACCGACGGTCCGGCCGACGCCGGACCGTCGGTCCGCGGGCCACGGGCGCGCACCACGACCGCGTATCTGCGCTATGTGGCGGGCAAGTTGGGCGGCGCGGCCGTCTCGCTGCTCGCCGTCCTCGTCACCAGTTTCTTCCTCTTCCGGCTCATCCCCGGCGACCCGGTCAAGTACATGACCGGCGGCAGGCAGGTGTCCGCCGAGCAACTGGCCCACTACCGGACGGAGTTCGGGCTCGACCTGCCACTCTGGGAGCAGTTCACGGACTACTGCGGCAAGGCGCTCACCGGCGATCTGGGCACCTCGTACCAGTTCCGGGCCCCCGTCATCGACAAGATCACCGAGGCGCTGCCGAACACGCTGCTCCTGACCGTCACGGCGTTCGTCCTCTACACGGCGCTCGGCATCTTCCTCGGCACCCGCTCCGCCTGGCGCAACGGCGGGCTGAGCGACCGCCTCAACACCGGTCTGGCGCTGACCCTGTACTCGATCCCGTCCTTCTGGCTCGGGCTGCTGCTCATCATCGTCTTCTCGGTGGGCGTGGGTCCGGTCCCGGGGCTGTTCCCGACCGGCGGCATGGAGTCGGGAGGCAAGGAGGGCTTCGCGTACGTCCTCGATGTCGCCCACCACCTGGTCCTGCCGGTCGTGACGCTGGTCGCCGTCGAGTACGGGCAGACGCTCCTGGTCACCCGCTCGGCGCTGCTGGACGAGATGGGCAGCGACTATCTGACCACGGCACGGGCCAAGGGCCTGCGCGACGATCTCGTACGGCGCCGCCACGCCGTGCCCAACGCACTGCTGCCGACCGTCACGCTGATCTTCATCAACCTCGGCCGGACGGTCGCGGGCGTGATCCTCGTCGAGACCGTCTTCTCCTGGCCGGGCCTCGGCGGCCTGTTCTACCAGGCACTGAGCGTGCCCGATCTGCCCCTGGTCCAGGGGCTGTTCTTCGTCTTCGCGGCGGCGGTGGTCGTGATGAACACGCTGGCCGACCTGATCTATCCGCTGCTGGACCCACGGGTGGGCCGATGACCACGACCGAGTCGGACGGGCCGATGACAACCGAATCCACAGCGGCCGAACAGGCCGTCACCGCGGACGCGAAGAGTTCCCGCACCCTCGCCAGGCAACGCCGCCGCAACTCCGCCGTCCGCTTCTGGCGGCAGTACCGCACCCACCGGGCGGGCGTCCTCGGGCTCGCCGCGCTCACGCTCTTCGCCCTCATCGCCCTGACGGCTCCGCTGACCGTCGGTTCCCACGTGCAGAGCGTGACCGACGCGCCGGGCCGGCCGATGGAGAGTCCGAGCGCCCGATTCCCGCTGGGCACCGACCAGTTCGGACGCAACCTGCTCGGACTCGTGGTGTGGGGCGCCCGGGTCTCCCTGCTCGTCGGACTGCTCGCCGCCGTGCTCTCGGTCGCGATCGGCGCCCTCATCGGGATCACCGCGGGCCACTTCCGCGGCTGGTACGCGACCGTGCTGATGCGGATCACGGACTGGTTCCTGGTGATGCCTACGCTGGTCCTCGCGATCGCGCTGGCGACCGTAATGACCCGCTCGCTCGGCACGATCATCCTGGCGATCGGCGTCACCACCTGGCCGACGACGGCCCGGCTGGTCCGCGCGCAGACCCTCGCCGTCGAATCGCGGCCCTACATCGAACGGGCCAAGGCGCTCGGCGGCGGCCACTGGCACATCATGTCGCGGCACGTGCTGCCCAATGTGATGCCGCTGGTACTGGCCCAGACGACCCTGATCATCTCCTCGGCGATCCTCGCCGAGGCGACGCTCGCGTTCCTCGGCCTGGGCGATCCCACGATCGTGTCCTGGGGCGGCCTGCTCCAGGACGCCCGGGAGGCGGGCGCGGTCAGCGCCGGGAAGTGGTGGTACCTGGTTCCACCGGGGATCGCGATCGCGGTGGTCGCGCTCGCGTTCACCCTGTGCGGGCGTGCGGTCGAGTCCGTCCTCAACCCGAAGCTGGGGGTGACCCGTTGAGCACCCCGGTGGACACTCCCGCAAGGCAGCCCCTGCTGGCGGTCAGGAACCTCGAAGTGACGTACGCGGGCGGGGCGGCCGCCGTACGCGGCGTGGACCTCTCGCTCGACGCGGGACAGAAGCTCGGCATCGCGGGCGAGTCCGGCTGCGGCAAGTCCACGCTGGCCCTCGCGCTGCTGCGGCTGCTGCCCGCGGGCACCCGCACGAGCGGGGAGATCCTGCTCGACGGCGAGGACGTGCTCACGATGAAGTGGGGACGGGTGCGGGCGGTCCGCTGGGCGGGCGCCTCGATCGTCTTCCAGGGAGCGATGCACTCGCTGAACGCCGTGCACCGCATCGGCGACCAGATCGCCGAGCCGATCCTGCTGCACAAGAAGGCGACCCCGGCGGCCGCCCGGAGGAAGACGGGCGAACTGCTGGAACAGGTCGGCCTGCCCGCCGCCCGCGCGGACGCCTACCCGCACGAGCTCTCCGGCGGACAACGCCAGCGCGTCATGATCGCCATGGCGCTGGCCTGCGACCCCCGGCTCGTCATCGCGGACGAACCGACCACGGCGCTCGACGTGATGATCCAGGCGCAGATCCTGCGCCTGATCGAACAGCTCGTGAGCGAACAGCAGTTGGGCCTCCTCATGATCAGCCACGACCTCGCGGTCCTGGCCGACACCTGCGACCGGCTCGCGGTGATGTACGCGGGCCGCGTCGTCGAGGAGGGCCCCGCCCGGCAGGTGTACGACAACGCCCGGCACCCCTACGGCAAGGCCCTGTCCGCGGCCTTTCCGCGCATCGGGGACAGTGCCTCGCGGTTCGCGCCGCGCGGCCTGCCCGGCGATCCCCCGGACCCGTCCGCGCTCCCCTCCGGCTGCACGTTCCACCCCCGGTGCCCGGTGGCGCTGGACTCGTGCGCCGACCAGGACCAGGGGCTGCGGGACGCGGGCGCGGGACGGTGGGCGGCCTGCGTGCACGTGGACACGGCCGCCGGAGCGGCAGAACCAGTCAGGAGCACGCCATGACGAACCCGCCCGCGCCGTCGTCCCCCGTACCGGCGGCGACACCGGCGCCCGCGCTCGCACCGCCGCTGCTGAGCGCCGAGAAACTGCACGTCACCTTCCCCGGACGGCGCGGCGCCGCCCGCGCCCGCGCCGTCGACGGGGTCGACCTCGACATCCGCCGTGGCGAGATCGTCGCACTGGTCGGCGAGTCCGGCTGCGGCAAGACGACGCTCGCCCGTTCCCTGCTCGGACTCGTCCCGCCCACCGGCGGTCGCGTCACCTTCGACGGCGGACCGCTCGACTACTCCTCGCGCGCCCTGAAGGCCTACCGCAAGCGGGTCCAACTGGTCCTCCAGGATCCGAGCGGCTCGCTCAACCCCCGGCACACGGTGTACGACGCGGTGGCCGAGGGGCTGCGCATCCACGGATACGGGGGCGACGAACAGGCGGCCGTCGCCCAGGCCCTCTCCCGGGCGGGCCTTCGTCCACCGGAGCGCTTCTTCCTGCGTTACCCGCACGAACTGTCCGGGGGGCAGCGCCAGCGCGTCGTCATCGCGGGCGCGCTCGTCCTGGAGCCCGAACTCATCGTCGCCGACGAGCCGGTTGCCTCCCTCGACGCGTCGGTACGGGGCGAGATCCTCGCCCTGCTCCTGCGGCTGCGCGCCGAACTCGGCCTGTCCGCCCTGGTGGTCACCCACGACCTGGGCCTGGCGTGGAACATCGCCGACCGCGTCGCGGTGATGTACCTGGGCCGGATCGTGGAGACGGGCGAGGTCGCCGAGGTGCTGACGGCGCCCCGACACCCGTACACCCAGGCCCTGTTGTCCGTTCTCCCGGAGGCACCGGGCGCTCCGGTCGTGCTCACCGGTGAGCCCCCGGACCCGTCCCGTATCCCCTCGGGCTGCCGCTTCCACGCGCGCTGCCAGATCCTGGCGGGCGGGGAGGCCGAACGGGCGGGCGTCGCCGACGCGTGCCGCGGGCAGGACCTGCCGGTACTGGGCGGCGGCGGAGAGGCCCAGGTGGCGTGCCACTGGGCGGCGACGGTCGGGACGTGAGGTGCGGGGCGGTACGTGAAGTGCGGGGCGGTACGTGAAGTGCGGGCCGGTCCGTGCAGTGCGGGCCGGTACGTGCAGTGTGGGCCGGTACGCAAGGTACGGGCCGGTCCGTGAGTGCAACGGCCTGACTGTGGGCGGTGGCTCGGGTGAGCGCCTGCCGGGTCGAACGGGAGTGTCCCGTTCCGGTGCCGAGGCGGGCGCTGGTCCCGGTTCCGGTGAAACCGGCAGGGACCGCCGTACGGCACGGGGCGCCGGCCTCCGAGGAAACAAAAGTGGCCGGTGCCCGGTGAGGGGCGCCGGCCACACTGCCGTGTGCCGGACGGCTACAGGGCCCCGTACGCCTCGATCAGTTCCTGGGACCGCTTCACGTCGTCGGCGATGGCTTCGAGCAGTGCCTCGATGGAGTCGAACCGGGCCTGGCCGCGGACGAAGGCGAGGAAGTCGACGGCGACATGCAGGCCGTACAGGTCGAGGCCGACGCGGTCGATGGCGTAGGCCTCGACCGTGCGCTCGGTCCCGTCGAACTGCGGGTTCGTGCCGACGGAGATCGCCGCGGGCATCGCTTCGTCCCCGACGTGCAGCCAGCCGGCGTAGACGCCGTCGGCGGGAATGGCGGTGTGCGGGAGGGTCTCGACGTTGGCCGTCGGGAAGCCGAGCTCGCGGCCGCGCTGGGCGCCGCGCACGACGATGCCCTCGACGCGGTGCGGACGGCCCAGGATCTCGCGCGCCCCCTCCACATCGCCGTCGGCGACCAGCCGCCGCGTCATGGTCGAGGAGAAGGGCTCACCGCCGCCGGCCGCACCGCTCACGTAGAGCTCCACCACCTCGACCTCGAAGTCGTACGTCTCGCCCTGCTCGCGCAGGAAGTCGACGTTGCCGGCCGCCTTGTGGCCGAAGCGGAAGTTCGGGCCCTCCACGACGGCCTTGGCGTGCAATTTGTCGACCAGCACCTTCGCCACGAAGTCGGCGGGCGACAGCTTCGAGAACTCGGTCGTGAAGGGGAGGATCAGCAGCGCGTCGACGCCCAGTCCGGCCATCAGCTCGGCGCGGCGGTGGTGCGGGGCGAGCAGCGGCGGGTGGCTGCCCGGCCGGACGACCTCGCTCGGGTGGGGGTCGAAAGTGACCACGACGGAGGGAACACCCAGCTCCCGGGCCCGGTCCACCGCATGGCTGATGATCAGCTGGTGCCCCCGGTGCACCCCGTCATAGGAACCGATGGTGACGACGCTGCGCCCCCAGTCCTGGGGGATGTCCTCCAAGCCACGCCAGCGCTGCACTGTGACCGCTCCTTGTCGAACCCGTGTCCGTGATTGCCTCATTCGCAGCTCTAAGGGTGCCATGCCGCGTGCTCCCGGTTCGCATCGGCATCGAGCTGTGACGCGGAGCACGAGAACCTGACCGTGGCCTGACTCAGGCGGGGACCCGCACACCGGCCAGATTCTCGATCATGCGGCGGGTGCTCGGGCCGACCACTCCGGCCCACTCCTCGGGGGCGCCGGCCAGCCAGCGGGCCACCACCGCGGCGAATCCAGGCGTCTGCCTGGCCAGCTCGACGAGGCCGCGGTCGAAGCAGGTGGCCCCGGCGGGGGTGCGCACCAGCAACCGGCCCGTGCGGTGCACCAGCTCCCGGGTGGGTTCCTCGCCCCGGCGGCCCAGGCCCTCCGCGGCGGCCCGCAGGAGGGTGCCGAGGACGGCCGGGTCGCGCTCGTGCGCGAGCAGCAGATCGAGCAGCTCGCGCCGCAGCTCCTGGGAACCACGGCTGCCCGGCGCGGCCAGCACGGTCGCGAGGGCCGACCGCACCGGGGTCGGGCAGCCGACCAGCAGCCCCGTGACCAGCGGGAAGAGCGCCGTGCGCGCGACGGACCCGTGGGCGAGACGACGGTCGACATACGCGGCCATGTGCGTGGCGGCCTCCGGGCGCAGCTCCACCATCTCCCGTACGAGCGCGGCGACGCGGTGGGCGAGCGCGGGCGTGGTGACGTCGGCGAGCGTGCGCAGCGCCTCGGCCGGGTCCGCGCCGGGCTGCCGCAGCCGGGCCCGGAACGCGGCGATCACCGGGTCGGGGTGGGTGGCGAGGGCGGGGACCAGGGCGCGGGCGGGCAGCTGCGCGTCGCCCGCCGCGAACCGCTCCAGCGCCTGCGGCAGATACGCGGCCCGGCTCCGCGGATCCCGTACGAGCAGGCCGAGCGCTCCGCCGTGCAGTGTGCAGTCGGCGGGACGGGCCAGCAGGGCGAGCGCCGCGTAGCGCAGCAGGGCGCGGTCGGCCTCGGTGCGTACGTGCGGCGCGGCGCGCAGTCCGTACGCCACCGCCGCCACCCGCCGGGCCGGCCGTGTGTCGTGCGCCCACCGGTCGACGGCGCGGCAGACCGCCGACGGCTCCTCCTCGGCGAGCGCGGCGAGCAGCTCGTCGGCCCGGCGGTGCGCGCTGTCCACCAGTGCCTCCGCCAGGTCGTCCAGGGCGCGCCGCCGGTGCGCGTAGAGCAGCGCCTGGGCCGCGGTGGCCACGGTGGCGTGGGGCGTCGCGGGCAGCGGTCGGTCGTCGTCGAACCAGGTGATGAGGTGAGGTGCCACGCCGGTGGGGTCGGCGGCGAGGAGCCGGGCCACGGCGTCCAGGTAGCGGGGGGCGCGGGTGTCTTCCGGCGTACGGGGGGCTTCCGGAGAGACGGTGCCTTCCGGCGTGCGGGTGCCTACGGGCGTCCGGTGGGCAGTGGGGCCCCGGTCGACCGGGGCCTCGTCGAGGAGGCGGGCGCCGTCCCTGACCGCGCGCTCCCGTCCTCCACCGGTGGACGCCGCACTGCCCGGTACCGCACTCGCGGTCGCGTCGGCGTACCGCGCCGGGTCCACCGACGGGGCGGAGTCGAGGGCCGCGCCGTTGCGTGCCGTCCCGACGCCGACCGTTTCGCCCGGCATCATGCCCATGGCGGCCGCGCCCCGCGCCACCGTGCCACCGTGGCCCGTGTCCGCCGGCACCATGCCCACGGGGGCCGCGTCGACCGAAGCCGTGCCGCGCCGCACCATGTCGGCCGGAGCCATGTCGATCGGACCCCTGCCGACGCGGACCGTGTCGTCCCGCACCATGTCATCCCGAGTCATGTCGACCCGCGTCATGTCGACCCGGGCCATGTCGTCCCCAGCCATGTCGTCTCGACCCACATCGACCCGAGCCACGTCATCCCGACCCACGTCGACCCGACCCACGTCGACCCGACCCACGTCATCCCGACCCACGTCGGCCGCGGCGCCGGCGTTCGCGGTCGTGTCGTCCGGGCCAGCCTGACGCGGCGCCTCGTCCGCGACGACCAAGCTCCTGAGCAGGTCGAGCCGCTCCGTCCGCGGCAGCGGCAGCGCCTCCCAGAAGGACGGCCCGAACTCGGCCGGAACACCCCGGCCCTCCGCCCGCCACCGCACGATCCGCTCGGCAAGCAGCTCCAGGACCCCCGTGTACGGGGTCGCGTCGGGCAGCCGCAGCACGACGTCGCCGAAGAGTCGCGTGGCCCACCAGACAGCGTCCTCCGGCGGCGCGGGCGCGTCCGGCAGGAGGGCGTCCAGGGCGTGGACCAGTTCTTCGAGTCGAGGGGTCAGCGCCGCCGCGTCCTGTTGACGGGCCAGGAGCAGCAGTGCCTCGACGACCGGCCCGATGCGGTGTCGGGGGACAGGAATGAGGCGCGGGCCGGTGCGGACGGCGGGCCGGGAGCCACGCGACCGGCGGCGGCGCGGCACACCTGTCCCGGTCCCCGGCCCCGGCGCGGCCCCCGGTGCCGCCCCGCCCGACGGCGGTGTCCGCTGGGCGGGTACCCGCTCGGCTTCCGTCGTGGACGGGGACGGCCCCGGGGTTCCGGCGGCCGGGGCCGTGTCACGGCTCCGGTGGACCAGGGCGTGCAGGGCCGCGTCCAGGTCGAGATGGGTGCCCTGGATCCAGTCGGCGAGTTCTTCGTGGGCGAAGCGGTAGCCGTTGCCCGCGGGGACCAGGAGGCGCTCGGTGAGGACGGCGGAGGCCCAGCCGGTGGTCCGGCCGGAACGGCGCCCCGGAGCGGGCCCCCAAGGGAAGACGGCTTCGAAGGACTCGCGGTCCAACTGGCCCTGCCCCGGCCCGAGACAGCGCCGCGCGGCCTCGTGCACCCGGCCGGAGACCTGCGCGGCGAGACGGCGTACGGCGCTGCCGCGCACCCCGTTCGCCGCCGCGAGCCGAACCGCGACGCGCAGGCACATCAGGTCCAGATGGGCGCCGAGGACGTCGTGCCGGTCGAGCCGCCCGGCGGGGGCGTCCGGCAGCACGGCGCGCACCTCGGCCAGCAGGCGCAGGGTCAGCGGGTGCCGTGCGTCGGCGGCCCCCAGCGCGCCCTCGGGGATACCGGTCCGCGCCCGGATCCGCCGCGCCTCCTCCTCCGTGAGATCACCCAGCCGGACGCACGGCGGCAGCGGCGGCTCCGCCTCGGCCCCGGCGGTCCGGTGCAGGAGTTCCGCCGGGAAGTGCGCCCCCGTCTGCTCCCAGTGCTCCGGACGGCAGGCGACGACGAGCCGCGCCCCGGTCTCCCTCAGCCACTCGGCCGTACCCGCCGTCCAGTCGGGCAGCCGGTGGGCGAGGGCTGACGGCATCTCCTCGGGGCCGTCGAGGAGAAGCAGCAGCGGACGGCCGGCGTCCCGGGACAGCGAGGCGAGACGCTCCGGGCCGATGTCGCCCAGCTCACCGCCGTACCCGCCGGGGGGCAGCACCTCCGAGTCCCCGGGCGCCTCCTCCCGCGAGGAGGCCACGATCCGTCCCGCCCGCTCGAGTGCCCGTGCCGCCGCGTCGGCGACGGAGGTGTCCGTGGCGAACAGGTCGGCTCCCCGCAACCAGAGCGTGGGGGCCGGTTCGGCGCCGCCGGTGCGGCGGGTGGCGAGGGCCGCCAGCTCCGTCGTACGGCCGCTGCCGGGTGGGCCGACCAGTCCGAGAACGGTGGCCGGGCCGCGCACGAAGTTCTCGAACTCCCGGACGAGAGCGGTCCGTTCGACGACGGTGCACGATTCCTCGCCGGTGCCGGACGCGGGCCCCGCACCCGGTCCGTCGGAGCCGACCGAGGTCGCCGTGAGCTCCAGCACCCCGGCCGGATTGAGATCGGCGCCGTACGCGGGCACGGTCGCGGCGTTGCGGGCCAGCAGCGTGGCGAGTGGTCCCCGCACGCCGGGTGTGCGCAGGGGTACGGCGAACCGCGCGGTCGGGTGCTCCCCGTGCAGCGCGGTGCCTACGACGCCGATCACCGCCCCGGTCGACACGTCGAGGACCGGGCCTCCGGCCGCCCCGCCGCCGAGCCGCAGGGCGTCCGCGCCCGCCGTGCCGATCGCCAGCTCCAGCGCCTCGCCGAGCGGGTGGAAACGGTCGGTGGCCGTGTACGTCACGGCGGTGGTGCCGAGCACCCGCGCCTCGCGCCAGCCTCCCGCGGCGATCCGGACGTACGTGCCGGTGCCGACCCTGTCCCGCACGGTGACGGGGAGCGGGTGGAGGTCGAGGCCCTCGGTGCGGACGAGTGCCAGATCGGCGGCGGGCAGGGCGGTCACGGCGTCGGCGCCCACCACGCAGCTGCGGTCGCCGGAGGCGTGCAGCACGAGGCGTGCCAGGCCGTCCACGGCCTCGTGGCTGGTGATCACCGTGCCGTGGTGGTCGGCGACGAAGCCCGTGCCGCGCGGGCGTCCCGCCAGGTCGCAGATGCGTACCAGGCCGTCGTCCCGCGCGCGGTCGATGGCGGCCGGTCGCTGCTCGTCCCCGGTCCGCGGGCCCCGTCCCGCCATGTTCGAACCTCCCCGCCGCGCTCCGTTCCTCCGACCGTAGGCGCGAGGTGATCAGCGGGACAGATCGCGTGGTGAACGCGCCCCCTTCCGCTCCCTCGGTTCACTCCGAGCGCCTGCCCGATGGGGTGAATAGGGCAGGACGGATGGATACACCTCTGGGTGGGGGATCCGAGGGGGGACCATGGAGCGGCGGGCGCGAAGCCCCGTGACCGCCGCTCCACGGGCGAGTGGTCCCTGCCGCAAGCACGCGCGCCCCGCACGGCCCGCGAGCACGCGCCCCGCACGGCCCGCAGGATCTCGCGGGCCGTGGGGATTCGGGGGCCTCGAAGGATGCCGCGGGGGCCTCAGCCGAACACGGCGAGGCTCTTGGCCTTCCCCTTCTGCTCCTCCACCAGCGCCAGGAACTGCCCCGCCGGATCGAAGACGGCCACGGCGCCCGCCCCGGCGTACTCCTCGGGGATCTCCAGGCGCACGCCGTTGAGCAGCAGTCGCGCCCGTCTGTCGTCCACGTCCCAGCGCGGGAACGCGGCCGTGGCGGCCTCCGCGATCGGCATCACGGTCAGCTCCTCCTGGAGCTGGTCGAGGGTGCGCGCGCAGTCCAGCTTGTACGGGCCGACGCGGGTACGGCGCAGGGCGGTGAGATGGCCGCCGACGCCCAGGTCCGCGCCGAGGTCGCGGGCGAGTGCCCGGATGTACGTCCCGGACGAGCAGACCACGGAGACGACCAGGTCCAGGACGGGCGTGCCGTCCTCGGCCACGGCGTCCCGGATGTCGTACACCGTGAACGACGAGATCGTCACCGGGCGGGCCGGGATCTCGAAGTCCTCGCCCTCACGTGCCCGCTTGTACGAGCGCACGCCGTCGATCTTGATGGCGCTGACCTTGGACGGCACCTGCATGATGGCGCCGCTGAGCTTGGCGATCCCGGCGTCGACGGCTTCCCGGGTCACCCGGGAGGCGTCGGTGGAGGAGGTGAGGTCGCCCTCGGCGTCGTCCGTCAGCGTGTTCTGGCCGAGCCGGATCGTCCCGAGGTACTCCTTCTCGGTGAGCGCGAGGTGCCCGAGGAGCTTGGTCGCCTTCTCGACGCCGAGGACGAGCACGCCCGTCGCCATGGGGTCGAGGGTGCCGGCGTGGCCGACGCGGCGGGTCTTCGCGATGCCCCGCATCTTGGCGACCACGTCGTGCGAGGTGAAGCCCGACGGCTTGTCCACGATGACAAGCCCGTCGGGCGTCCGGAGCTTCTGGGTCATTCGGCGGCGTCGTCCTCGTCCTCGTCGCCCGGCTTCTTGTACGGGTCGGCTTCACCGGCGAAGGCGGCTCCCGCCGAGACCTCACGCACCTTGGCGTCGGAGGCCCGTGCCTTGTCGAGCAGGTCCTCGATGGTCTTGGCGGTGTCCGGCAGGGCGTCCGCGACGAAGGTCAGGGTCGGGGTGAACTTCACGCCCGCCGCCGCGCCGACCGCGGAGCGGAGCACGCCCTTGGCGCTCTCCAGGCCCGCGGCCGCGGCCGCGCGCTCCTCGTCGTCCCCGTACACCGTGTAGAAGACGGTCGCCTCCCGGAGGTCCCCGGTGACCCGGGTGTCCGTGATGGTGACGTGGGTGCCGAGCCGCGGGTCCTTGATCCCGCGCTGCAGCTTCTTGGCCACGACCTCTCGGATGAGGTCCGCCAGCCTCTTGGCACGCGCGTTGTCGGCCACTGGTCCGTCTCCTTCTTCGCCTTGCTTGTTTCGTCAGTCTTCGTCTGTGTGGAGCCTGCGCCGTACCGAGAGCAGTTCCACCTCCGGCCGTGCAGCGACGAACCGTTCGCACCGGTCCAGTACGTCGGTGAGGTGCTCGGTGTCTCCGGAGACCACCGCGAGGCCGATCTCGGCCCTGCGGTGAAGGTCCTGGTTGCCCGTCTCCGCCACGCTGACCGCGTACTTCCGCCGGAGTTCGGCGACGATCGGGCGGACGAGAGAGCGCTTCTCCTTGAGCGAGTGGACATCGCCGAGGAGCAGATCGAAGGACAGCGTCCCCACATACATGTGTAACCGGATGTCCCGCCGGTACGGGATAGACGGCCTGCCAGTCACTTGGCAGGGACATCAGAACCGTACAACGAACGGGTGGGATGCTCGCCGGGGTTTTTCGCCCCCGCATCCTCCGGGGTTCCGCCCCGGGCCCCGTGGGCCGTTCTTCGACCGCGGGCCGGTGGGGGCCTGTCGCGCAGTTCCCCGCGCCCCGGGACAGGGGCGCGGGGAACTGCGCGATCGTTCAAACGGCAAGCCGGCCGACGGTGATCCCTCACCGCCGGCCAGCTCGAGCCACTGCCTTACGACCGCGGCTTCTCGCGCATCTCGTACGTCGCGATGACGTCGTCGACCTTGATGTCGTTGAAGTTTCCGAGGTTGATACCACCCTCGAAGCCTTCGCGGATCTCGGTGACGTCGTCCTTGAAGCGACGCAGCCCGGAGATGTTGAGGCTCTCCGCGATGACCTTGCCGTCGCGGATGAGGCGCGCCTTGGTGTTGCGCTTGACCTCGCCCGAGCGGACCAGGACACCGGCGATGTTGCCCAGCTTGGACGACTTGAAGACCTCGCGGATCTCCGCCGTGCCGAGCTCGACCTCCTCGTACTCCGGCTTGAGCATGCCCTTCAGGGCCGCCTCGATCTCCTCGATGGCCTGGTAGATCACCGAGTAGTACCGGACGTCGACGCCCTCGCGCTCCGCCATCTGCGCCGCGCGGCCCGCTGCGCGGACGTTGAAGCCGATGACGATGGCGTCGGAGCCGGTCGCCAGGTTGATGTCGGACTCGGTGACCGCACCCACACCGCGGTGCAGGACACGGATGTCGACCTCGTCGCCGACGTCGAGCTGGAGCAGCGAGGACTCGAGAGCCTCCACCGAACCGGACGCGTCGCCCTTGATGATGAGGTTGAGTTCCTGCACCAGACCGGCCTTGAGGGCCTCGTCCAGGTTCTCCAGGGAGAACCGGACACCCCGGCGGGCGAAGTTGGCGTTGCGCTCACGCGCCGCCCGCTTCTCGGCGATCTGACGCGCCGTGCGGTCCTCGTCGACGACGAGGAAGTTGTCGCCGGCGCCCGGGACGTTGGTGAGACCCAGGACCAGGACGGGGGTCGACGGACCCGCTTCCTCGACGTTGTTGCCGTTGTCGTCGAGCATCGCCCGGACACGGCCGTACGCGTCGCCGACCACCATGGTGTCGCCGATGCGCAGCGTGCCGCGCTGGACCAGGACCGTCGAAACGGCACCGCGGCCGCGGTCGAGGTGGGACTCGATCGCGATGCCCTGCGCGTCCTGCTCCGGGTTGGCCCGCAGGTCGAGCGAGGCGTCCGCGGTCAGGACCACGGCCTCCAGCAGCTGGTCGATGTTCAGACCCTGCTTGGCGGAGATGTCGACGAACATCGTGTCGCCGCCGTACTCCTCGGCCACCAGACCGAACTCGGTGAGCTGACCGCGCACCTTGGTCGGGTCCGCGCCCTCGACGTCGATCTTGTTGACCGCGACCACGATCGGCACGTCGGCCGCCTTGGCGTGGTTCAGCGCCTCGATCGTCTGGGGCATCACGCCGTCGTTGGCCGCCACCACGAGGATCGCGATGTCGGTCGACTTGGCACCACGGGCACGCATGGCGGTGAACGCCTCGTGACCGGGGGTGTCGATGAAGGTGATCCTGCGCTCTTCACCGTTGACCTCGGTCGCGACCTGGTACGCACCGATGTGCTGCGTGATACCGCCGGCCTCGCCCGCGACGACGTTCGTCTTGCGGATGGTGTCGAGAAGGCGGGTCTTACCGTGGTCGACGTGACCCATGACGGTCACGACCGGCGGACGGACCACGAGGTCGTCCTCGTCGCCCTCGTCCTCACCGAACTCGATGTCGAAGGACTCGAGCAGCTCGCGGTCCTCCTCCTCGGGGCTGACGATCTCGAGGACGAAGTTCATCTCGTCCGCGAGGAGCTTCAGCGTCTCGTCGGAGACGGACTGCGTGGCAGTGACCATCTCGCCGAGGTTCATCATCACGCCGACGAGCGACGCCGGGTTGGCGCCGATCTTCTCGGCGAAGTCGGTGAGGGACGCACCGCGCGACAGGCGGACGGACTGTCCGTTGCCGCGAGGCAGCATCACGCCGCCGACCGACGGGGCCTGCATGGCCTCGTACTCCTGGCGCCTCTGCCGCTTCGACTTGCGACCACGACGCGCCGGACCGCCGGGACGGCCGAACGCACCCTGTGTGCCACCACGGCCACCGGGACCACCCGGACGACCACCGAAGCCGGGACGACCGCCGCCGCCACCGCCGGGACCACCCGGACGGCCGGCGAAACCGCCGCCACCGCCACCGGGACCCGCCGGACGACCGGCGAAACCGCCACCGCCGCCACCGGGACGACCGGCGAAGCCGCCGCCGCCCGGACGACCGCCGCCGCCACCGGGACCACCGGGACGACCGCCGCCGCCACCGGGACCACGGCCACCGGGGCCGCCGCCGGGACGCGGGCTGCCCGCAGCAGGACGCTGCGGCATCATGCCGGGGTTCGGACGGTTGCCACCGGGGCCACCGCCGGGACGCGGAGCGCCACCCTGCGGACGGGGCATGCCGCCCGGGGTCGGACGGGCACCGCCCGGACCGCCCTGCGGACGCGGAGCGCCGCCGGGACCGCCCTGGGGACGGGGACCGCGGTCCTGGCCGCCCGCGCCCTGCGGACGCGGACCACCGGGAGCACCGGCGCCACCGGGTCGGGGCGCGCCACCCGGACGGGGCGCCTGCGGGCGCGCCATTCCGGTGGAGCCACCCGAGGTGAAGGGGTTGTTGCCCGGACGGGGACCGGCCGGACGGGCACCGGGACGCGCGGACTGGCCACCGGGACGCGGGGCGCCCTGACGGTCGCCGCGGTCGGGACGGTCGCCACGCTCGGGACGGTCACCGCGGCCCTGGCCACCCTGGCCGGGACCACCGGCGGGACGGGCACCGGGACGCGGGGACTGGCCACCGGGACGCGGGGCGGAACCCGGACGGGGACCCGCGGCCGGAGCCGAGGGAGCCGACGGGGCCGACGGCGGCGCGGTGAACTCGGGAACGGCCGGCGCCGGAGCCGCGGGAGCGGGCTTCGGAGCGGGCTTGGGACCCGGAGTCGGACGCGGACCCGACGCGGCCGGGGTGACCGGCGCGGCGGCGGGCCGCTCGGAAACAGCCGGCTTCGGGGCCGGCGGGCGCGGGGCAGCCGGACGGGCGGCCTGCGCGGGAGAGGGGGCTGCCGGCCTCGCCGGGGCAGCCTTGCGTGCGGCGGGCTTGCCGCCACCGTTGCCCTGCTGGAGGGCGTCGGTCAGTTTGCGTACTACGGGCGCCTCGATCGTCGACGACGCCGAACGGACGAATTCACCGAGCTCCTGGAGCTTGGCCATGACGACCTTGCTCTCAACCCCGAACTCCTTGGCGAGTTCGTATACCCGGACCTTAGCCACTTCGCTCCTTTTAGGTCCGGGTTGCGTCCGGACCGTCGCTACTTCATGGGCGTACTCATCGCGTGCTCATCGAGTGCTCATCGCAATCTCGACCTACTTCCAACTCGCGGGGTACCAGGGCCGTACGGGGGTTCCGCACGACACGTCTTACGGTGTTGCCTGCTCGACGCAGAGGCGCAACGCCGCTGTGTCGAGCACTCCCTGGGCACGCAGCGCCCGTGGGAACGCCCGGCGGCGTACCGCCAGGTCCAGACAGACCGGGGCGGGGTGTACGTACGCGCCCCGGCCGGGCAGCGTACCGCGATGATCGGGGACGCATTCACCCTCGATCGCCACGACCCGCAGCAGATCAGTCTTGGCCGCTCGTTCCCGGCACCCCACACAGGTGCGTTCAGGGCATGCGCGGGCTCGCGTCCGGCCAGACACTCTTAAGTCTACCTCTCCGCACCGACCTCACCCCTTTGGGGCAAGAATCGAACACTTGCTGCGCAGACAACTGTCGTGATCCAAGCCACTCGCGGCTTGGATCTATTCCCCGCTCCGGTCCCCGCGCCGGTCCCCGCTCCGGTCCCCGCGCCGCTCGGCGGGCTCGTCGGAGGACTGCTCGGTGTCCGGGCGGATGTCGATCCGCCAGCCGGTGAGGCGGGCCGCGAGGCGGGCGTTCTGGCCCTCCTTGCCGATCGCCAGTGACAGCTGGTAGTCGGGGACCGTCACCCGCGCGGAGCGGGCCGCGAGGTCGACGACCTCGACCTTGGAGACCCGGGCCGGTGACAGCGCGTTCGCCACCATCTCCGCCGGGTCGTCCGACCAGTCGACGATATCGATCTTCTCGCCGTTCAGCTCGGCCATGACGTTGCGCACCCGGCCGCCCATGGGACCGATGCAGGCACCCTTGGCGTTCAGGCCCGACCGGGTCGAGCGGACGGCGATCTTCGTGCGGTGGCCGGCCTCACGGGCGATGGCGGAGATCTCGACGGACCCGTCGGCGATCTCCGGCACCTCCAGCGCGAAGAGCTTCTTCACCAGGGCGGGGTGCGTGCGGGACAGCGTCACGGACGGACCGCGCACGCCCTTCGCCACCCGGACGACGTACGAGCGCAGTCGCAGACCGTGCTGGTACGTCTCGCCGGGGACCTGCTCCTGCACGGGCAGGATGGCCTCCAGCTTGCCGATGTCGACGAGCACGTTCTTCGGGTCGCGTCCCTGCTGGACCACGCCCGTCACGATGTCGCCCTCGCGTCCGGCGTACTCGCCGAGCGTCGCGTCGTCCTCCGCGTCCCGCAGACGCTGCAGGATCACCTGTTTGGCGGTGGTCGCGGCGATCCGGCCGAACCCCGACGGGGTGTCGTCGAACTCGCGTACCTCCTGCCCCTCCTCCAGGTCCTCGGGGTCCTCCTTCGCCCACACGGTCACATGACCGGTCTCCCGGTCGAGCTTCACGCGCGCGTGGCGGCGGCTTCCCTCGGTGCGGTGGTAGGCGATGAGGAGGGCCGACTCGATCGCCTCGACCAGCAGGTCGAAGGAGATCTCCTTCTCCCGTACCAAACCCCGCAGGGCACTCATGTCGATGTCCACGGCTACGCCTCCTCTGCGTTCTCTTCGGTTTCTTCGGCTTCTTCGGTTTCTTCGGGCTTGTCGTTCGCGTTCTTACGGTTGAACTCGACCTGGACACGCGCCTTGGCGATGTCCGCGAGGGCGAGCCGCCTGGTGGTGGGCCTGCGCCCCTTCACACCCGGCACCTCCACGTCGAGGCCGTCGTCGTCGGCGTTCAGGATGCGGGCGACCAGCTCGGCGCCGTCGCCCAGCTGGAACTTCACCAGCCGGTCCGTGGCGCGTACGTAGTGACGGTGCTCCTTGAGCTCGCGCTCGGCACCGGGGGTTCCGACCTCGAGGGTGTACTCGCCCTCGCCCATCGCGTCGCTCTCGTCGAGCTTCGCCGAGAGCGCGCGGCTCACATCGGCGATCTGGTCCAGGTCCGCACCGGCGTCCGAGTCGACGACCACACGCAGCACGCGCTTGCGTCCGACCGAGTCCACCTCGATCTCTTCGAGGTCGAGTCCCTGGGAGCTGACGAGCGGTTCCAGAAGTTCTCGCAGCCTCTCGCTCTGGGTGGTGCTCATCCGGGTGACTCCTCGGCCGCGTGTGCTGTTGTGGGTTGGTCGCGTGTCTGGGTCAAAGGGTATCCGGTCGCAGGGGGTGTTGCCGTCCACCGGGGGCGGGCACGGGAAGGTCCCTCGGCCGCCCGCGAACCGGTCCGGCGCAGGCACGGGAGAGCCGCTGGCGAGCGCCGGGTCCCGGCGCGGGTACCGTGATCACGGGCGCGCCGCCCTCCCGTTCGTACGAGCCTTCCGAGGACGTCTGCCGTGTCGTTCACCCCGCCGCCCCGCACTCCGTCGGGTCCGCGCCGAAGGAGCCTGCTCACGAGCACCGCCGCGGGCGCCGCCGTGCTCGTGGGCTGTTCCGCTCGCGAGTCGTCGTCCCCCGGTACCGCGGTCCGGAGCCCCTCGGCCGCGGACGCCGCACGCGCGCGTGCCGCCCGCGACAGCGAGACGCTCGCGGCGCGCTACGCCGCCGTGATCGCCGCCCATCCGCCGCTGGCGAAGCGGCTGGACCCGCTGCGCACCGAGGTCGTACGGCACGCGCAGGCGCTCGGCGGCCCCGGGCGTCGGCCCTCGGCCTCACCGTCCGCCTCGTCGTCCGCCTCTTCGTCCGCCTCGTCGTCCGCCTCGTCGTCCGCGTCCCCTTCGGGCTCTGCCTCCGCGTCGCTCTCGGCCTCCGGCTCCCCTTCGGATCCGGCTTCCGCGACTTCCTCGCCCGCCGTGCCGGTCCGCGAGAAGGACGCCCTCGCCGACCTCGCGGCCGCCGAACTCGCCCTGGTGGACCGGCGAACGAAGGCCCTGCTGGACGTGCCGGGAGAGTTGGCCAGACTGCTGGCCTCGGTGGCGGCGGCCGGGGCGGCCCACGCGTTTTTGCTGACCAAGGAGGCGAAGTGAGCTCGACGGGAGCGACGGAACCGGCCGGGAAGGCCGAGAGGACCCCCGAAGCGGGGACGGCCGAGAACGCCGGGCGGAAGGCCGCGGCGGCGGAGCTCACGGCCCTGCAGGCAGCGCTGGCCGCCGAGCACGCGGTGGTGTACGGATACGGGGTCGTCGGCGGCAGGATCGGTGAGTCCCGCCGGGGCGAGGCACGCGCGGCGTACGACGCGCACCGTGCGCGCCGCGACGAACTGGCGCGCGCCATAAGGGACCTGGGCGGACAGCCCGTGCCCGCGGCGGCGGCGTACGCGCTGCCCTTCGCCGTCAAGGACACCGGCACGGCCGTACGGTTCGCCGCCGAGCTGGAGGACCGTGTGGCCGGGATCTACTCCGACCTGGTGCGCGCCTCCTCGGGCGACCGGCGGCGCTCGGCGGCCGAGGCGCTGCGGGAGGCGGCGGTGCGGGGAGTGCGCTGGCGCGGGGAGAGCGTAGCCTTCCCTGGTCTCGCCGAGCGGACGACCGCCTCGTTCGCGGCGGCACCCTCCCACACCTGACGCGACTCTCGGAAGGAACCCCTCCCGCATGGACTCCCGCATGGCTTTCGAACCGCCGCAGCGCCTGGTGCGGGCGCTCGGCGAGGCGCAGCGGGGCGGGTTTGACGAGATCAAGGGGGACGACGGGTCGGGGAAGTGGCTGGACCAGCTGGCCGGGTCTCTTCAACAGGCGGTCGGCCTACGTGAGTTGACCGTGGAGCGGGTGCAGGCACCGGGCGGGCGCAGCAGCCTGGTCGTGCTGGTGCGGCAAGCCGACGGGACGCCCGCGGTACTGAAGCTGGCGCCGGAGCGGGCGCGTCCGGAGAGCGAGCGGGCCGCGCTCGCCCACTGGGGCGGCCGGGGCGCGGTGCAGCTCCTGCCTCTTCCCGGCGCGGTGGGCGACGTCCACGGAGTGCTGCTGCTGGAGCGGCTGCGGCCCGATCTGTCCGTGCGTTCGCTGCCGGAGGCGAAGGCGTTGCTGGAGGCGGCCGGCACGCTGCGGCGGCTGTGGGTCGAGCCGCCCGCCGCGCGGGCGCACGTCTTCGAGACGGTGGCCGAGCGGACCGGCCGGCAGGCCGAGGCGATGCGGGCCGCGGCGGACACCGACGCCGAGGTCCGGGAGCTGGTCGACGCGGCGCTCGCGGCCCGTGAGGAGCTGATCGCGGGCCCGCCCGAGGAGCGGCTGCTGCACGGCACCTTCCGGCAGAGCAAGGTGCTCGCGGGTGAGCGCATGCCCTGGCTGGCCGTGGGCCCGGACCCGGTGATCGGTGAGTGCGCGTTCGATCTGGCCCGGCTGGTCCGTGACCGGGTGGAGGACCTGATCGCCTCGCCCTCGGGGGCCTCGATCACCCGGCGGCGGGTGAAGCGGCTCGCCGAGTCGCTGGAGGTGGACCAGGAGCGGCTGCGCGGCTGGACCCTGTTCCGGGCGGTCGAGTCCGGCGTGCGGGCGCGGCGGGTGGGGCGCGAACAGGACGCCGAACTGCTGCTGGAGTTCGCCGGCTGGCTCTGAGCCGGCGGGCCACGCGGCCTGTTCCGATCACCCGGCCCGGCCGCCCCTCGCCGGATGGCGCGGTGCTGCCCCGTCCTCCGGTCGGCGAGTCGCGGGAGGAAGACGCCGCCGAGCATCCGCGCCGCCCGGGAAGAACACTCCGGGCGGCGGCTTCCGGGACGGACTTCTCCGACCGACTTCCCCGACGGACCTCCGGCACTGGCTTGCGGCATGGGCCGGGGCGTGGCACCCCGGCCCACGGCCGTCCGTCCTGCCGACGTCTGCCGCCCTGCCTCCGTCAAACCGTCAGGCCGTCAGGCCGTCAGGCCGTCAGGCCGTCAGGCCGTCAGGCCGTCAGGCCGTCAGGCGCGCGATCGCCTCGTCGACGGTCAGTTCCTCGCGCTCGCCGGTGCGGCGGTCCTTGAGTTCCAGGACGCCCTCGGCCGAACGGCGCCCGGCGACGAGGATCTGCGGTACGCCGATGAGTTCGGCGTCCGTGAACTTCACGCCCGGGGAGACACCGGCGCGTTCGTCCACCAGGACCCGCACGCCCGCGGCGCCCAGCTTCTCGGAGACGTCGAGGGCCAGCTCGGTCTGCAGCGCCTTGCCCGCGGCGACGACGTGGACGTCGGCGGGGGCGATCTCCTTGGGCCAGCACAGACCCTGCTCGTCCGCCGACTGCTCGGCGAGCGCCGCCACCGCGCGCGAGACTCCGATGCCGTAGGAGCCCATGGTCACGCGGACCGGCTTGCCCTGCTGGCCGAGGACGTCGAGCTGGAAGGTGTCGGCGTACTTGCGGCCGAGCTGGAAGATGTGGCCGATCTCGATGGCGCGGTCCAGCTTGAGGCCGGCGCCGCAGGACGGGCAGGGGTCGCCCTCCTCGACGACGACGACGTCGAGGTAGTCGTCGACCTCGAAGTCACGGCCCGCGACGACGTTCTTCGCGTGCGTGTCGGCCTTGTTGGCGCCCGTGACCCACGCCGTGCCCGGCGCCACCCGCGGGTCGGCGATGTAGCGGACCTTCTCCAGACCCTGCGGACCCACGTAACCCCGTACGAGGTCGTCGCGGCCTTCGAAGTCCTCCGCCGTCACCAGTTCCACGACGGCGGGCGCGAGGTGCTCACCCAGCTTGCCGAGGTCGACCTCGCGGTCGCCCGGGACGCCGACGGCGACGATCTCGCCGTCGACCTTGACCAGCAGGTTCTTGAGGGTGGCGGAGGCCGGGACGCCGAGGTGCCGGGCGAGCGTCTCGATGGTCGGGGTGTCGGGGGTGTCCAGCTCCTCGACCGGGCCGTGCTCCTCGGAGACGGGCGTGAGCTTGAAGGTCACGGCCTCCGTGTTGGCGGCGTAGTCGCAGGCCGGGCAGTCCACGAAGGTGTCCTCGCCGGCCGCGGCGGGAGCGAGGAACTCCTCGGAGGCGGAGCCGCCCATGGCACCCGAGACCGCCGAGACGATGCGGTAGTCGAGGCCCAGCCGGGCGAAGATCTTCTGGTACGCGGCGCGGTGCAGCGCGTAGGACTCGGCCAGGCCCTCGTCCGTGGTGTCGAAGGAGTACGAGTCCTTCATCTGGAACTCGCGGCCGCGCAGCACGCCGGAGCGCGGGCGGGCCTCGTCCCGGTACTTGGTCTGGATCTGGTACAGCATGACCGGCAGGTCCTTGTACGACGCGACCTGGTCCTTCACCACCAGGGTGAAGATCTCCTCGTGGGTGGGGCCGAGCAGGTACTCGCCGCCCTTGCGGTCCTGGAGGCGGAACAGCAGGTCGCCGTACTCCTCCCAGCGGGCCGAGGCCTCGTAGGGCTCCTTGGGGAGGAGGGCCGGGAGCAGGACCTCCTGGGCGCCGATGGCGTCCATCTCCTCGCGCACGACCCGGGAGATGTTGTCGAGGACCTTCTTGCCGAGCGGCAGCCAGGTCCAGATGCCGGCGGCGTTGCGGCGCACATAGCCGGCGCGGACGAGCAGCTTGTGGCTGAGCGTCTCGGCGTCGGCCGGGTCGTCACGCAGTGTCTTGACCATCAAACGGGACATGCGCTGGACCTGGGCCATGGTTCTCGACTCCTGCTGCGTGAGGGTGATGGCAAGGAGGTTAGCCGGGGGGCCGCCGTCCCCGGAAATCCGTTTCGCCCCGGGGTCGCCCGTCAGGGGCGCCGCAGCGGCAGTGGTGCGCCCATCACGGCGTACGGTTTCGGCGCGCTCGGGAAGAGGACCTGCCGTGCCAGGTCCTCGTAGCCCAGCGAGTGGTACAGGCCGCGGGCGGGACTGTCCGTGTCGATGGCCGAGAGGATCGAGCGGGGTTGGGCCGCGCTGTCCGTGATGCCGGTGATCAGGGCGCGGCCCGCGCCGCGGTTCTGGTAGCGCGGGTGGACGTGCAGCTCGGTGATGACGAAGGAGTCGTCGAGCCAGGTGTCGTTGCCCCGCGCCCGCAGATAGGGCTCGACGACGGTCGACCACCAGTGCCCACGGTCGTTGGGCATGCCGTAGACGAATCCGACGAGCCGTCCGTCGACGGTGGTGGCCCCGAGGGCGCGGGCGCCCGGACAGGTGAGGTGGCGCAGCACGATCTGCCGGCGGACGGCGATCTCGTCGGGGCCCAGCCCGAAGGCGAGCGCCTGGACGGCGAGCGCCTCGTCGACGCGCGCGGCGAGATCCAGCGGGCCGATGACCACGTCGTCGGGGGTGCGGGGCCCCTGACCGGGAAAGCGCAGCATGCCGGGGAGACTACAGGGCACGTACGGGGCGCAGAGCGGCTCTCCGGCGCGGTGGCCGCGGGTGCGGCCGGCGGTGTGGCTAGAACAGGACGCTCATGAACGCCCCGACCTCCTGGAAGCCCACGCGTCGGTAGGTCGCGCGGGCGGCCGTGTTGAAATCGTTGACGTAGAGGCTGACGAGGGGTGCGACGTCCGCGAGGGCGTAGCGCAGGACGGCCGCCATGCCGGGGGCCGCGAATCCCTGGCCCCGGTACTCGGGGGCGACCCAGACGCCCTGGATCTGACAGGCCTGGGTGGTGGCGGCGCCGATCTCGGCCTTGAAGACGACCTTGCCGTTGTGGTCGAGTCGGGCGAACGAGCGTCCGGTGCCGACGAGTTCGGCCACCCGCGCCTGGTAGAGGAGGCCGCCGTCGCCGGCGAGCGGCGAGACGCCGACCTCCTCGGTGAACATGGCCACGCACGCCGGCATGATCGTCTCCATCTCGTCCTTGCGGATGCGGCGGAGGTAGGGGTCCGGGGCGATGTCGGCGGGCAGGCGGTCGGTGACCATGAGGGGCTGGTGACGGCGGACCTCGCGGGCGGGGCCCCAGCTAGGTTCGAGCAGCCGCCACAGCTGGGCGGTGGCCTCGACGGGGCCGACGATCGAGGAGCAGCGGCGGCCGGCCCGGCGGGCACGGTCGGCGAAGCCCCGGACGGCTCGGGGGGTCGCGCAGATCGGGACCAGGTTGGCGCCGGCGTAGCAGAGGGACTGCAACATGCCGTCCTCGTACCAGCCCCACATCTCGCCGCCGAGCCGCCACGGGTCGAGGCCGGCGATCTGCACCCGGGATGCGACGAAGGCGTTGGCGACCGGCTCACGGCCGAGCACGGCGAGCGCGGCGTCCAGGTCACTCGGTTCGAGGACCCTGGTGGTGGTCTGGGTCAACACGTACGGGGGCCTCACCCTGGGGTCTACTGATCTCCGCACTGTACCTGGCGAGGTTGTGGGGCGCCGCCCCTTGTACGGGGGCGGACCTTCGGCCGCGGGGGGTCTCGGACTCAGGGAGTGCTCGACCGCGGGTGGGTGGGGGCTGAGCGCGCGGTTCCCCGCGCCCCTGGAGGGGGGCGGGGAGTCGGTGGCTTCGGGAGCGGGGTGAACGGCCCCGGGCTCCGTTCGACCCGCCGGGCCGGACACGCCCCGTCAGGGGCGCTGGGGACCGCGCGACCTGTCCCCACTGCCCGCGGCGGAGGGGACGCCTCGGGCGGGGAGGCGGGGCGAGGCCCCGGGGACGGCGGGCGTCAGCCCGCCACGGCCACCGAAGGCTCGCCGGAGGCGACCCCGTCGGCCTCCATCTGCTCGGCGAGCTTCATCGCTTCCTCGATGAGGGTCTCCACGATCTTCGACTCGGGCACGGTCTTGATGACCTCGCCCTTGACGAAGATCTGCCCCTTGCCGTTGCCGGAGGCGACGCCGAGGTCGGCCTCGCGGGCCTCGCCCGGTCCGTTCACCACGCAGCCCATGACGGCGACGCGCAGGGGGACCTCCATGCCGGTCAGACCGGCGGTGACCTCCTCGGCCAGCTTGTACACGTCGACCTGGGCGCGGCCGCAGGACGGGCAGGAGACGATCTCCAGGCCGCGCTGCTTGAGGTTGAGGGACTCCAGGATCTGGAGGCCGACCTTGATCTCCTCGACGGGCGGGGCCGAGAGGGAGACCCGGATCGTGTCGCCGATGCCCTCGGACAGCAGCGCGCCGAAGGCGACCGCCGACTTGATCGTGCCCTGGAAGGCGGGGCCCGCCTCCGTCACACCCAGGTGGAGGGGGTAGTCGCAGGCGGCGGCCAGCTGCCGGTAGGCGTTGACCATGACGACCGGGTCGTTGTGCTTGACCGAGATCTTGATGTCCCGGAAGTCGTGCTCCTCGAAGAGGGACGCCTCCCACAGCGCCGACTCGACGAGCGCCTCCGGCGTCGCCTTGCCGTACTTCTGGAGCAGGCGCCGGTCGAGCGAGCCCGCGTTGACGCCGATCCGGATCGGGGTGCCGGTGTCCTTCGCGGCTCGGGCGATCTCCTTGACCTGGTCGTCGAACTGCTTGATGTTGCCGGGGTTGACGCGCACCGCGGCACAGCCGGCGTTGATCGCCGCGAAGACGTACTTCGGCTGGAAGTGGATGTCCGCGATCACCGGGATCTGCGACTTGCGGGCGATGGTCGCGAGGGCGTCCGCGTCGTCCTGGGTCGGGCAGGCGACCCGGACGATCTGGCAGCCGGACGCCGTCAGCTCGGCGATCTGCTGCAGCGTCGCGCCGATGTCCGACGTACGCGTCGTCGTCATCGACTGCACCGAGACGGGTGCGTCTCCACCCACGGCCACGGTTCCGACCTGGATCTGCCGGCTCTTGCGGCGCTCGGCGAGCTTGGTCGGAACGGACGGCATGCCGAGAGAAATCGCAGTCATCTGCTGTGCAACCCCAAGTTGTGGATCAAGGTCCCGGAATCGTGGGCTCCAGGCTCCGAGATTACGGCACGGAGGTGTACGGAGGCACATGACGTCCTGCGGTCCACTCGATGACGTTGTAGGGCGATCGGCCCGACATGGAGACGGTTCCCCCTGGGCAGCCTGTCCGGATGGAAGCCTGTCCGGCCGATCGCCGTGCCCTCGGGCGACCCGTTCGGCATCCGGTACGGTGCGGATCCGCAGTGCCGTCACGGTTCGCTGAAAGACGCCGCTCTCCCCCACACCCGCTGTCCGACCCGCACTTTCGCGCGGTCACCGAAACGCGTCGTACGAGAACCGCACACGTGAAGAAGCGAGGAAGCCCCGCCCTTCGTCCGTGTGAGGTACACGGGTGAAGGGCGGGGCACAGGCGGCCGGGCTGCCCGGACGGGTGCTCCGTCAGCTGATGCGGACCGGGTTGACCACGTCCGCGATCAGGACGAGAAGCGTGAAGCAGACGAAGATCCCGGCCACCACGTAGGCCACCGGCATCAGCTTCGCGACGTCGAACGGACCCGGGTCGGGCCGCTTGAGCACCTTCGCCGCGTTCCGCCGCAGCGACTCCCACAGCGCGCCCGCGATGTGCCCGCCGTCGAGCGGGAGCAGCGGGAGCATGTTGAACAGGAAGAGGGAGAGGTTGAAGCCCGCGACCAGCAGCAGCATCATCGCGACCTGCTGGGAGGCCGGGATGTCGAGGGTGAAGACGTCACCGCCGATCCGGGCCGCTCCGACCACGCCCATCGGGGAGTCCGCCTTGCGCGGGCCGTCGCCGAAGGCCGCGTTCCACAGGTCGGGGATCTTGCCGGGCAGCGAGACCAGCGACTCGACGCCGTTCTGCATCATGTCGCCCATGCGGTTCACGGACTGTCCGAACGACTGCTGGACGATGCCGGAGGCGGGGGTGAAGCCGAGGAAGCCGGCGTACACGTACTTGCCCTCGACGTAGCCGCCGTTGCCGTCGGTCTTGCTGACCTGGTTCTTGATCAGGTGGGCCTTGAGGTCGAGCCGCTGTCCCTTGCGGTCGACCGTGATGGTGACGTCCCTGCCGGGGTTGGAGCGGATGTCGGACTGCAGGGCCGACCAGTCGCCGACCGCCCTGCCGTCGAACGCGACGATCTTGTCGCCGCCCCTGAGCCCGGCCGCCTTGGCGGGCGCGGCCTCGTCGCTCGCCGCGCACTTGGAGCGGTTCTCGCTCTGCTGGATGACACAGTCCGAGACCTTGCCGACCGTGGTGGTCTGGGTCTGCACGCCGAACGTCATCATCACGCCGAGGAAGATCGCGACGGCCAGGATCAGGTTCATGAACGGGCCCGCGAACATCACGATCACGCGCTTCCACGGCTTGCGCGTGTAGAAGAGGCGGGTCTCGTCACCGGGCTTGAGCTCTTCGAAGGCGGCGGACCGGGCGTCCTCGATCATGCCCCGGAAGGGGGAGGTCGAGCGTGCCTCGATCCGGCCGTCGGGTCCCGGCGGGAACATCCCGATCATGCGGATGTAGCCACCGAGCGGGACCGCCTTCACCCCGTACTCGGTGTCGCCCTTCTTCCGCGACCAGATGGTCGGCCCGAAGCCGACCATGTACTGCGGCACCCGGATGCCGAAGAGCTTGGCGGTCGACAGATGCCCCAGCTCGTGCCAGGCGATCGAGATGAGCAGGCCGACCACGAAGACGACTATGCCGAGGATCATCATCAGGGTCGTCATGCACGAGCCTCCGCGGTTGTCGTCTGTGCCGTCAGTTCACGGGCCCGGGCACGCGCCCAGGTCTCCGCTTCGAGGACGTCCGCCACCGTCAGGGAAGTTCCCGATCGGGGTGTTCCGTGTTCCTCGACCACCCGTGTGACGGTCTCCATGATCCCATTGAACGGCAGTGTGCCGTTCAGGAACGCGTCGACGCACTCCTCGTTGGCGGCATTGAACACCGCCGGCGCCGTGCCCGCGAGCCGGCCCACGTGCCGGGCGAGTCCGACCGAGGGGAACGCCTCGTTGTCGAGCGGGAAGAACTCCCAGCTCGACGCCTTGGTCCAGTCGCAGGCCGGGGCCGCGTCGGGGACGCGCTCCGGCCAGCCGAGACCGATGGCGATCGGCCCCCGCATGTCGGGGGGCGTCGCCTGGGCCAGTGTCGATCCGTCCGTGTACTCAACCATCGAGTGGACATACGACTGCGGGTGCACGACCACCTCAATGCGATCGAAGGGAATGTCGTAGAGGAGGTGCGCCTCGATGACTTCCAGCCCCTTGTTGACCAGGGTCGCGGAGTTGATCGTGATGACCGGTCCCATGGCCCAGGTCGGGTGGGCCAGGGCGTCGGCGGGTGTGACGTTCGCCAGCTCCGCCTTCGTACGGCCCCGGAAGGGTCCTCCGGAGGCGGTCACGACCAGTTTGCGGACGTCCGCGCGGGTGCCGGCCGCCAGGGCCTGGAACAGGGCCGCGTGCTCGGAGTCGACGGGAATGATCTGTCCCGGCTTGGCCAGCGCCTTGACCAGCGGGCCGCCGACGATGAGCGACTCCTTGTTGGCGAGCGCGAGGGTGCGGCCCGCCTCCAGGGCGGCGAGGGTCGGGGCGAGGCCGATGGAGCCGGTGATGCCGTTGAGGACGGTGTGACCGTCGGATCCGGCGAGGTGGGTGGCGGCGTCGGCTCCCGCGAGGATCTCGGGAAGCGGCTCACCGGCGGCGTACTGCGCGGCCAGTGCCTCCCGCAGCGCGGGTACGGCGTCCTCGCGCGCGACGGCGACCGTGCGCACCCGCAGTCGACGGGCCTGCTCGGCGAGCAGTCCGACCCTGCCGCCGGCGGCGGAGAGCCCGGTGACGCGGAAGCGGTCGGGGTTGCGCAGCACGAGGTCGATGGCCTGGGTCCCGATCGACCCGGTGGAGCCGAGGATCACGACATCCCGGACTCCGTCCACGGGGTCGAAGACAAGATGCGGATCAGCGAGGGGGGCTGGACTGTCGCTCATCCCCCCATTGTGGCCGCAACGCGGGCCGCGCAGGACAGGGCTCCCCCCTTCCGCCCGCCCTCCTTAGCACCCCGGCGTACCGGAGGACGCGAAATCATCCTTTGTGAATCTCGCGTGAAGATCACGTGATAGCACTTCACCACTGGCCGGTGGACGACCGGCCGGGGAACGACACCCTGGGGGGTTCTCATGCGGATACGCGCTGCCCTGCCCGCGCTCGCGGGCGCCGTGGCACTGACAGGCACGTTTCTTCTCAGCACTCCGGCGCAGGCCGCCGGCGGTGTGACCATCCATCACGTCTGGTTCGACAGTCCGGGCTCCGACAACCGCTCCAACGCGAGTCTCAACGGCGAGTGGGTGCAGCTCAGGAACACCGGTTCCGCGGCGGTCTCGCTCAAGGGCTGGGTCCTGAAGGACGTGTCCAACCACCGGTACACCTTCCCCAACGTGAAGATCGGGGCGGGCAGGACCATGAAGGTGCACACCGGCAGCGGTACGGACACCACGGCGGACAAGTACCAGCACCGCCGCGCGTACGTCTGGAACAACACCAGTGACACGGCCACGCTCACGAAGGCGAGCGGCTCCAAGGTCGACTCGTGCTCGTGGACGACGCGGGATCCCAGCGACAAGTACTGCTGATCCCCGGGCGCCCCGCCGCCCGGGGGCATCGGACGGCGGGGCGGGGGGCGTGGCCGGCGCGCCCGACGGCGCCGGCCACCGCGTGTCCCTGCCGGCACCCGGGTCAGCGGATGGGCCGGCGCACGTTCTCCCGCTGGGCGGGACCGGGCGTCGCGTCGGCGATCCACGGTCCGTCGCCGGACGGGTCGACGACCCCCTCCTCCAGCCAGGTGTAGGTGCCCGACATCACACCCTTGACGACCCTGCGGTCGAGCTCGTCGGTGTTGGTCCACAGCCGCCCGAAGAGTTCGTCGACGCGGATGCGGGACTGCCTGCAGAAGGCGTCGGCGAGTTGGTACGCCTCACGGCCGTGCTCCCCTTCGGTGCGCAGGAGTTCGGCCCGCACGCAGGCGGCGCTCATCGCGAAGAGCTCGGCGCCGATGTCGACGATCCGGCCCAGGAAGCCCTGCTTGGTCTCCATCCGTCCCTGCCAGCGGGACATGGCGTAGAAGGTGGAGCGGGCCAGCTTGCGGGAGCTGCGTTCGACGTAGCGCAGATGCGGCGAGAGATCGACGCCGTGCTGGAACTCGCCGTACGAGCGCGGGAGCTGACCGGGGCCGGCGACCAGCTTCGGGAGCCACTTGGCGTAGAAGACGCCGGCGTTGGCGCCCGCCCTCGCCTTGTCCGAGAGGGACTTGTCGGGGTCGATGAGGTCACCGGCCACCGAGAGGTGGGCGTCCACGGCCTCGCGGGCGATCAGCAGGTGCATGATCTCCGTCGAGCCCTCGAAGATGCGGTTGATGCGCAGGTCCCGCAGGATCTGCTCGGCCGGGACCGCCCGTTCGCCGCGGGCCTTGAGGGACGCGGCGGTCTCGAAGCCGCGGCCGCCGCGGATCTGGACCAGTTCGTCGGCCATCAGACAGGCCATCTCGGAGCCGTACAGCTTGGCGAGGGCGGCCTCGATACGGATGTCGTTGCGGTCCTCGTCGGCCATCTGCGAGGACAGGTCGACGACCGCCTCCAGGGCGAACGTCGTCGCCGCGATGAAGGAGATCTTCGCTCCGACCGCCTCGTGGAAGGCGACCGGCTTGCCCCACTGCTCGCGCGCGGCGGACCACTCGCGGGCGATCTTGAGACACCACTTCCCCGCTCCGACGCACATGGCGGGGAGCGAGAGCCGGCCCGTGTTGAGCGTGGTCAGCGCGATCTTCAGACCCGCGCCCTCCGGGCCGATCCGGTTCGCGGCGGGGACGCGTACCTGGTGGAAGCGGGTGACACCGTTCTCCAGACCGCGCAGGCCCATGAAGGCGTTGCGGTGCTCGACGGTGATGCCGTCGGAACCGGCCTCCACCACGAACGCGGTGATGCCGCCCTTGTGGCCCTCGGACTTCGGCACGCGCGCCATGACGACGAGCAGATCGGCGACGACACCGTTGGTCGTCCAGAGCTTCACGCCGTCGAGGACGTAGTCGTCGCCGTCCGGCACGGCGGACGTCGCCAGCCGCGCCGGGTCGGAGCCGACGTCCGGCTCGGTGAGCAGGAAGGCCGAGATGTCGGTACGGGCGCAGCGGGGCAGGAAGGTGTCCTTCTGCTCCTTGGTGCCGAAGATCTTCAGCGGCTGGGGTACGCCGATCGACTGGTGCGCGGAGAGCAGCGCGCCGATCGCCGGGCTCGCGGAGCCGACCAGGGCGAGTGCCTTGTTGTAGTACACCTGGGTGAGGCCGAGGCCGCCGTACTTGGTGTCGATCTTCATGCCGAGGGCGCCGAGCTCCTTGAGCCCGTCGACGACCTCGTCGGGGATCCGCGCCTCGCGCTCGATACGGGCGGAGTCGATCTTCGTCTCGCAGAAGTCGCGCAGCTTGGCGAGGAACTCCTCGCCGCGCTGGACCGCCTCGTCGGGCGGCAGGGGGTGCGGGTGGATCAGGTCGAGCCGGAAGCGCCCGAGGAACAGTTCCTTGGCGAAGCTGGGCTTGCGCCAGTCCTGTTCCCGCGCCGCCTCGGCGACCTGACGGGCCTCACGTTCGGTGACTGTGGGCCGGTGGGGTGTTGCGGACAAGAAGCTCACCTCGCCGCGAATAGGGATCACTGGGGGTCTTCGTTACTGACCGGTGCTACTCGATCGTATGTACCTGATTGCGGGCGACCCCACCAGTCCTCGCGCAGCGTTCGGACCGTCCCCCGACCGTGCGGGGAGCGGCCGACGTCCGCCGCGTACGCGGCTTTCCATCCGGTGTCGCCCGACATGTTCCACATTGCGTCATCCCGACCGGCACCGCCGTGCCGGGTGTCGCATCAGTGGACCGTTCGCGTGACACTCCTCCACGGTCACCTTCTCGCCGAAAGGGCGCGACGGAGGAAGGCACGGGCCCCCACGACGCGTCCGGCGAGGAGCGGTGTCGAAGCGCTTCAACACCGCTCGGCGTCTCTGGACACGCTCTCGCCATCGGGCTAATGTCGAGCCGCCCTCACTCGGTCCTGCCGGTGGGTGAGACGCGAACTGTCGAAGCGCTTCACGAAGCTTGGAGAGCCGGATGGTCACCCTCGCCGAGGTCGCCCAGCACGCCGGAGTCTCGGCGAGCACGGTGAGCTACGTCCTCAGCGGCAAGCGGTCCATCTCCGCGGCGACCCGGCAGCGGGTCGAGCTGAGCATCCGGGAACTCGGCTACCACCCGAACGCGGGTGCCCGAGCCCTGGCGAGCAGCCGGTCCAACATCATCGCGCTGATGGTTCCGCTCCGCACCGACATGTACGTACCCGTGATGATGGAGATCGCCATCGCGGTGGCGACCCACGCCCGCACCTTCGGGTACGACGTGCTGCTGCTCACCGGCGAGGAGGGGCCCGACGCCGTACGCCGGGTCACCGGCAGCGGGCTCGCCGACGCGATGATCCTGATGGACGTCGAACTCGACGACGAGCGGCTGCCGTTGCTGCGCCGGACGGACCAGCCGTCCGTGCTGATCGGGCTGCCCGCCGACACCTCGGGACTGACCTGCGTCGATCTCGACTTCGGGGCGACGGGCGCGCTGTGCGCCGAGCACCTGGCGGTGCTGGGCCACCGGGACATCGCCGTCATCGGCGAGGCACCCGCCGTCTACGAGCGGCACACGGGCTTCGCCGAGCGCACGCTCGACGGACTCCGGTCCCGCGCCCGCGAGTTGGGCCTACGGGTGTTGCACCGTCCCTGCGAGGGCGGCTTCGACGCGATGTCCCTGACACTGGCCCGGGTCTTCGACGAGCGCCCCGGCACCACGGGCTTCGTCGTGCAGAACGAGTCCGCGGTCGAGCCGCTGCTCGCCCTGCTGCGCCGGCAGCGGCGTGCCGTCCCCGAGGACGTGTCGGTGATCGCGATCTGCCCGGACCAGGTCGCCACACAGGCGTCGGTGCGGCTGACGTCGGTCGCCATCCCCGCCCAGGAGATGGGCCGGCACGCCGTCGAGATGGTGATCGCCAAGCTGGAGGGGCGCGGCACCGTCGAAGTCGCGCTCATCGCACCCGAGTTGACGGTCCGCGCGAGCACGGGCCCGGCCCCCGCGTCCGCCTGACGGGCCGCCCGGCCCCTGCCGGCTGCCCACGGGTGTCCCCGCGGATGTCCGCGCAGGACGGGCCTCCGGCTGCCCGCGGCGGAACAGCCGCGCGGCACGTGACGTTTCCGTTGCCCGGAACTGTGGCCTCCACCACAGCGGGGCCGTTCCGGCCCTGCTGAAGTCGGCGGATGGTTCCTCTGCTCCTGTTACTGCTTCCGGGCGGGCTGGTCGCCTGCGTCGCCCTAGCCGGGTACGGCTTCGGCAGGCTCGGCCGCCCGGACGCGGAGCGCGCCGGCGGCGGAGGGTGGCTGCGCGGGCCGGCCGCCCTCCTGGGTGCCGCCGCGGCCGCCGTGTATGTGTGGGGCCTGCTCCATGTCGCCGGAGCGGTCCTGGCCGCGGAGGACGGCGGCACCGACTCGGCGCCGATCCGGCCGTGCCGTACGCCCGGCTGGCAGGAGTGGGCGCGGGACCCCGGCATCACCGGTTACACGGTGAGCTATCTGCCCGTGCGGTTCGTCTGCGAGACGGGGGACGGCGGACGGTACGCCACCGGCCACGTCCCCAGGTACGTCAACCCGGCCTTCTTCTGCCTCGCGGCGGCCGCGGTGGCGCTGGCCGGCACCGCCGCCCTCGACACGGAGCGCCGGGACAGGAGGAGGCCGGCCGTGTGACGCCCGGCGCCCGACCGCCCGTGCTTCTCGGCCTTCTCGGCCTTCTCAGTCGCTTCAGTCGCTTCAGTCGCTTCAGTCGCTTCAGTCGCTTCAGTCGCTTCAGTCGCTTCAGTCGCTTCAGTCGCTTCAGTCGCTTCAGTAGCCTACGTCGTCTCGGTGGCCTCAGCCTTCGCGCCAGCCGAGTTTGACGAGCAGGTTCTTCGCCTCTTCCGCGACCTCCGCCTGCGCGACCACGTCGTAGCGGGAGGCGACGATCTGGCTGCGGGACGCGAAGTCGCGGCGGCCTCCGGTGAACGCGTGGCCGGCGAAGCCGAAGAGCGCACCGAAGATCGCGCCGTAGAACAGGCCGCTGATCATCAGCACCAGGACGTGATGGTTGCCCGCGGCGAACAGCGACAGGAGCAGGCCGACGAGCAGCCCGAACCAGGCACCCGAGCCCGCGCCGGCCAGGGCCGCCCGGCCCCGGGTGAGCCGGCCGAGGACCGTCTCCACCATCCGCAGGTCGGAGCCGATGATCGCGGTGTGCTCCACCGGGAACTTGCTGTCGGAGAGGAAGTCGACCGCACGCTGCGCGCCCTCGTAGGTCGGATACGAGCCGACCACCGGCCGGTCGAGCGGCGCCGTGGGCGATTGCTGGATCATCACAGGGCTCCCTTTCTCACCGTCCCCGTCGAACAGCCTGCTGTGAGGCGGTCACCCCCGCAAGGCGGAGCGGGCCGGCCGGCGTAGGTCACCGCGTCGACCGCGTCGAGGGGGGCCGCTTCTCGGCGTACCCGTGCCCGGCGAGCGGGGCGAGGGACGATCATCGCCTCGGACACGAGCCGGCAAGCCCCCCGTTGTCATACCCCCGCCGTACGGTGTGGGTATGTCGTACTCCCCCGGGCCTGACGGCCAGGTGCCGCACGCCCTTGACCAGGTCAACGACCGTATCCGTCACTTGATGACCGAGCCGGCGAGCTCCGCGCGCGCCGAGGAGTACCAGGAACTGCTCTCGCTGTGGTCGGCCCTCTCCCGCGACGACGTGGCAAAGGCGGCCTGACCAGGATCCGGACCGGGCGCCCGCGACCCGGCCCTCCGGACGCGCCGACGGCCGGAGCCCCCGCACAGGTGGGCTCCGGCCGTCGGCGATCGTTCGGGCAGCGCTCAGAGCGCGAGGCCCGTCAGCACGAGGACGCGCTCGTAGGTGTAGTCGTCCATCGCGAACTTCACGCCCTCGCGCCCGACGCCGGACTGCTTCACCCCGCCGTACGGCATCTGGTCGGCGCGGTAGGACGGCACGTCGCCGACCACGACACCGCCGACCTCCAGCGCCCGGTGCGCGCGGAACGCACTCTGCAGGTCATGGGTGAACACACCCGCCTGCAGGCCGTACTTGGAGTCGTTGACGGCGGCGAAGGCGGCTGCCTCGCCGTCCACCTTGCGCACGGTGAGGACCGGCCCGAAGACCTCCTCGCAGGAGACGGTGACGTCGTCCGGCACGTCGGCGAGAACCGTCGGCGCGTAGGAGGCACCGTCGCGCTCGCCGCCGGTGAGCAACGCGGCACCCGCCCGGACCGCCTCGTCGACCCACGACTCGACACGCTTGGCCGCGTCCTCGCTGACCAGCGGGCCGACGTCGGTCTTGTCGTCCGACGGGTCACCGGTCACCTGGGCCTCGACGGCGGCGACGATGCGCGGCAGCAGCCGGTCGTACACGGACGCGTCCGCGATCACCCGCTGCACGGAGATGCAGGACTGGCCGCCCTGGTAGTTCGAGAAGGTGGCGATCCGGGTCGCGGCCCAGTCCAGGTCCTCGTCGCTCGCCCAGTCGGCGAGCACGACGGCCGCGCCGTTGCCGCCCAGTTCCAGGGTGCAGTGCTTGCGGGGCACCGAGTCCATGATCGCGTAACCGACCTTCTCGGAACCGGTGAAGGAGATCACGGGCAGGCGCTCGTCCTGGACGAGGGCGGGCATGCGGTCGTTGGAGACCGGCAGGATGCTCCACGAACCGGCGGGCAGGTCCGTCTCGGCGAGCAGGTCACCGATGATCAGGCCCGACAGCGGCGTGGCGGGAGCCGGCTTCAGGATGATCGGCGCGCCGGCCGCGATGGCCGGGGCGATCTTGTGGGCGCACAGGTTGAGGGGGAAGTTGAACGGCGCGATGCCGAGGACGACGCCCTTCGGGAAGCGGCGGGTCAGGGCGAGGCGGCCCTGGCCGCCGAGGTCGGTGTCCAGGCGCTGCGCCTCTCCGCCGTTGAACCTGCGGGCTTCCTCCGCGGCGAAACGGAACACCGAGACCGCGCGGCCGACCTCGCCGCGGGCCCACTTGATCGGCTTGCCGTTCTCGGCGGAGATGAGCTGCGCGATCTCCTCGGTGCGCTCGACGAGGCGGCGGCTCACGTGGTCGAGGGCGGCGGCGCGGACGTGGGCGGGGGTGGCGGCGAACTCGTCGAGTACGGCGTACGCGGCGGCGACGGCCTCCTCGACCTGGGCCTCGGTCGGGACGCTGACCTGGGCGACGAGCCGGCCGTCCCACGGCGAGGTCACGTCGAAGGCGGTCTCGCCGGTGGCCTGGCGGCCGGCGAGCCAGAAGGCGGTGGTGGAAGTCATGTCGAGTTCCGGGCCCTTCCGAGGTTGAGGAGTCCTTGGCTTTCTTGGTCCACGGTAGGGCCGGGGTGGCGGAGGGGTGTTTGTCCGGGGCGTAGCAGTCGCCCGGCGGGGTACGCCGCTTTGTCCCGGTGACCGAGGGGGGTTTCGCCCCCGCCGCCCCTACCCGACCCATCCCGTACCTGGGGCTCCGCCCCAGACCCCGCCAAGGGGCTGCCGCCCTCTGGACCCCCGCTTCGCCCGGAGGGCTCGTCCTCAAGCGCCGGAAGGGCTGGAGACCCGCGCCCGCACTGGAGACGAGGGCGCGGGCTGATGGTTCCGGCCGGGGGTGAGTCCTTCAGCCCCTCCGGCATCCGAGGACGAGGCCGTCCAGGCCGCACGGGGGTCTGGGGGCGGAGCCCCCAGGTAGGGGCGGCCGGGTGGCGGAACCCCCTATTCGACGGCGGCGGCCGTCGTCTTCAGGGCCAGCCAGAGTTCCATCCGTACATCCGGATCGTCGAGGGACCTCCCGAGGATCTCCTCGACCCTCCGCATCCGGTAACGCAGCGTATGCCGGTGCACACCGAGGTCCGCGGCGGCCGCGTCCCACTGCCCGTGCCGGGACAGCCAGGCACGTAGTGAGGCCACCAGATCGCCCCGCCCGGTCGCGTCGTGCTCGTACAGCGGCCGCAGCAACCCGTCGGCGAACGCCCGTACCGCGTCGTCCGCGAGGAGCGGCAGCACCGACCCCGCGGCCAGTTCCTCGTGCTCGACCAGGGAACGGCCCCGCCGCCGGGCGACGGACAGCGCCTGTTCGGCCTGCTTGTAGGCCCCGGCCGCGGCGATCGGCCCGGCCGGGGCGGACAGACCGACGACCAGCTCGGCCTCCTCGGCCGCCGGCTGCTCCCGGCCCCCGGTCCGCGCGGCGTCCAGGGCGAGGGCGTACTCCCCGCACGCGGCAACCGCCGCGCCTCCGTCCACGGCGAGCACGACCAGTCGCTCGCCGTCGGGCACGACGAGCACGGACTCGCCGGAGCGGGCGGCGGCCGACTCCACGATCTCGGCGAGCCCGCCGAGCGGGTCGCCGTTCGTGTCCGGTACCGCGACCTGGGCCTTGGACGGCTTCGCCGCGGCGACCCTGGCGTGCCCGTCGGCGTGCGCCCGCGCCGCCGAGGCGGACGCCGACTCCGCGAGGATGAGCCGGAACGGCGCGTCGAGCAGTTCCCCGTACAGGTCCCCCGCCACGGTCCGGGCGTGCTCCGGCTGGCCGGCGAGCAGCATGCGCAGCACCGCCGCGCCGATCCGCTGCTCGGCCGCGTGCAGCGGCCGTGACCGTTCGGTGGTCAGGGTCAGCAGCGCGATCGCCGAGTGCACGGCGTACCGCTCGGCGGTGCCGAGGGCCGCGGCCGTACCGACGGCGAGCGCGGCGCGGGGCCTGCGTCCGGTCCCGAGGGAGTGCAGTTCGACGCGGTCCTCGCCGCCCACCACCGAACTCGCGGGCGCGGGGCGTTCGCGCAGCCGCTCGACGTCCGGGGTGAGCCGTCCGGCCCGCCGTCCGGCCCACTCGGGCGCGGCGGCGACGACGGCGCCCGAGGCGTCGTACAGCGCGGCCCAGCCGTCCACCTGTCCGGCGAGCGCGGCGAGCAGTCCCTGGGGGCCGTCGCTCAGCGCCTGCTTGGTCAGCTCGCGCTGGGCGGCGAAGCCTGCGGTCACGGCCCGGTACTGGTCCGCGGCGATCGCGGCCGACACGGCCTTGCTGATCGCCAGGAACGGTGTGCGCCGGGGCACCTCCAGCAGCGGGAGCCCTTCCTCCTCGGCCGCGTCGACGAGTGCCTTCGGGGTCTCCTCGTAGTTGACGCCGACGGCGAAGCCCAGGCCGACGACCCCCGCTCCGGCGAGCCGCTTCACGTACCGCCGCATGGCGTCCGGGTCCTCCGCGTCCAGCGTGAGCGCGGTGATGAGCAGCAGCTCCCCGCCCTCCATGTACGGCACGGGGTCGGCGAGCTCGCTGACATGCGCCCAGCGGACGGGCACGTCCAGTCGGTCCTCGCCGGCCCGCACGGTCAGCTTGAGCGCGGAGTGGTGGACGAGCGAGGCGAGCGTGGGGGGCATGAGGCCTTCAGTCGGTGTGATCTCTGTGATCTTTTGGCCGGAGTGTATGAACGGCCTGTGTCGATTCTGCCTCACCGTACGGTCGTCGCGTGAGTTCCTGTCCCTACGTCCTGGTCAGCGGGTCCGTATGCGTATGTCCATCCGGTCCCTCCGTGCGTCACGCCCGGTGGTGCGGGTCAGCCGCCCAGGTCGACCAGCAGGGGCGGGGCGTGTTCGCCCTTCACGCTGGTCAACGACAGCACCGCGTGGCCGGGCGGCACCGCGTGAGCCAGTTCGGACGCCGACCAGTGCTCCCGCTCGACCTGACGCACGGTGACGGCGTCCGTGGTCACGGCCTTGCCGGTCACCAGCTTGCGCAGGGCGTGGATGGCCCGGGTCATGGGCTGATCGGCGAAGACGGTGTGCTGGGCCACATCGCGTGCTTCCACCCACTCGGTGCCCCAGGACTCGGCGAAGCGGCCGCCGTCCCACGTCGTGACGCCGGAGAAGGCCATACGGCAGCCGACCGCTCCGTACAGGGGCCCGTGCAGTGCCTCGGGGATGTCCCCGATGGTCCGCAGGGCGAGCACCACTCCCGCGTTCTGCGCCCGGAAGCCCTGGATGCGGCGTACCGTCCCAGCGGTCAGCGCCCCGGTCGCGTCGTCGAGCACCAGGCAGGCGAAGTGCCCGCGCTCACCGCCGCCGCGGACGACGGTGGCGAACTGGGCGAGCAGCAGCCGGGTGATCAGCTGGGACGCCTCTTCGTACCCGCGCTCCGGGAGATCGATCCGAACGCGGAGCGGGTGATGGGCGACCGCCCGGAGCGAGAAGGGCCGGGCGCTCCCGCCCGCGCCGAAGAAGTCCGAGAAGACGGGCCGGTCCAGAAGCGCCAGACGGTCGGCCAGAACGGGGCCGGGGTCGTTCGAGCCGCCCTTCTGCCGCAGCCGCGCCTCCAGTTCACGGAGCATCGCGGGGTGCCCCCCGGCCGACAGTCCCTGCCGCAGCGGCTCCACTACCGCAGGTACTCCTTCGAGCAGTTCGCGCAGCACGGGAATCGTCGGGAAGGTGCCGTGCAGGGTGCGGTAGGGGCCGAGCAGTTGGGCGAGGGCGGTGGCGGCGCGCCGGACGTCGACGCCGTCGACGCTCCCGACCAGGCCTTCGGCGAGAAGTGCCGCCGCTTCGTCGGAGTCGTCGCAGTCGGCGTACAGGTCCAGATCATGGACCGACTCGGGGTCGCCGAGCTTCACGACGACGTCGTACGACGTGTCCGGGCCGACCGGTGTCCCGGCGGCCGCCACCGCGACGACGGCGCACCGCGCGGTGAGGGCCTGCAGCCCGAGCGATTCGACGACAGGGCGTACGAGGTGGCGGGTCTTTCCGGAACCCGCCGGTCCGACCGCGAGGAGCGAGGTGCCGAGTGTCGCCGGGTCGAGGGCGGCACCCGCTCCGGAGTAGGCGAGCGGAGTGCGCTCCCGGGCGACCCACCGGCCGAGCCGCACCTGGGCCGCGAGCAGGTCGTGCGGGGCGGCGCGGGAGGGCAGATCGCGGGCTCCGGAGGGGTGGGTCCAGGCCGCGGCGCCCCGGCGCAGCACGGTGTCGCTGAAGACGGCCAGCCGTCCGTCCCGCTTCGCCGAGGTCCAGGCACGCAGAATCCTGGCGCAGTCCACGTCGTTCATTCGTTCGCTCAGTACCTCGGAGGACAGGAGGTCCGCCGCCTTGTGCTGTCCGGTCGCCCTCAGCTCGGGCCACTCGGCGGGAGCGCCGGACGCTCCCGGGGGCTCGGCCGAGGGCGCCGGTGCGGCCGCTGGAGCCGACCGGGAGCCGAACCGTTCCCTGGCGAGCGGCCACCATCCGCCCAGCTTGGCGAAGGGCAGCAGGACCAGCACGGTGATCACCGTGTAGACGCCGTAGGTGAGCGTCGCCGACCGGAACACCTCGTGACCGCCGGCGATCAGCGCCACGAGGGACAGCACCGGATCGACGATCGGCAGGGGGTCCCACCCGACGCCGGGAAAGGCTTCCGGCCAGACGAGGGTCAGGGTCACCAGAGCCGCCACGGCCGCGATGACGGCCCGGCCGGGCTGCGCGCGCCGGACGACGAAGTGGTGGGCGATCTCGCGCCAGCTTCCGAGACGGCCCATCGCGTAGATCAGCGCGCCGAAGAACAGGCCGTTGTAGAGGACGATGGCGTCCTCGCCCTGCCATGATTTCGGGGAGGTCGTCCCGCCCCACCACCAGCCGTCCGGCGTGAACAGCTTCAGCACGACCAGCTGATAGGGAATGTGCCCCCGGCGCCACAAGGACCAGACGACGAGCCCGATCACCAAGGGGATCGCGAGGCCGACGATCGTCACGGACGAGAGCCGCTTCCGGTCCCTCGACGCCCGGGGGGCGACGTATCCGTACCGCCAGATCCCGAGGGCGGCGTCCGGGCGCGGCTCGTTGAGCCAGTCGCTCACGGCGGGCCGGGGCACCGGCGGCCGGCCCGGCATGGGCGGCGGTCCCGGGGGCCTGGGCGGAGCGCCTCCGGGAACGGCGGGAATGCCGGGGGGTGCGGCCGGACGAGGCACGGGATCGGCATGCGTGCCACGTGCGTCGCGCGTACCGTCGAAGTCCATCGTGTGCGCCCCCTGACCAGCCAGACCGCTTGTCGCTCCAAGGCCAATCTAGTGGTCCTACGGGGTGAGTTCACCGTTTACACGGCCCGGTCCGCCGCGGGGGCGGGCCACCGTGCCCGCACTCCTCCATGTCCGCCGCCATGTCCACATGTCCACCACGGACAAGCGGTCCTTCCGACAACGCCCACATGGAGCATGCCCACCCCCCAGGACCGGCCCTAGCCTGCGAAGAAAGAAGTCAAGCGTCCGAAAACACCCGCCCGGCGCCCCGTCCGCCGGGGACCGTCCGGTTCGCAAGATCATCAGGGAGCCCCTCATGACCGCACTTCCGCAGGAGCGCCGCGTCGTCACCGCCATCCCCGGCCCGAAGTCGCAGGAGCTGCAGGCCCGCCGTACCGCCGCGGTCGCGGCCGGCGTGGGCTCGGTGCTCCCGGTCTTCACCACGCGCGCCGGCGGCGGCATCATCGAGGACGTCGACGGCAACCGCCTGATCGACTTCGGCTCCGGCATCGCCGTGACGTCGGTCGGCGCGAGTGCCGAGGCCGTCGTACGCCGGGCCTCCGCCCAGCTCCAGGACTTCACCCACACCTGTTTCATGGTCACGCCGTACGAGGGCTACGTCGCCGTCGCCGAGGCGCTGGCGGAGCTGACGCCCGGCGACCATGCCAAGAAGTCCGCGCTGTTCAACTCGGGCGCCGAGGCCGTCGAGAACGCCGTCAAGATCGCCCGCGCCTACACCAAGCGCCAGGCGGTCGTCGTCTTCGACCACGGCTACCACGGCCGGACGAACCTCACGATGGCGCTGACTGCCAAGAACATGCCGTACAAGCACGGCTTCGGACCCTTCGCGCCCGAGGTCTACCGGGTGCCGGTGGCCTACGGCTACCGCTGGCTGACCGGCCCGCAGAACGCCGGCGCCGAGGCGTCCGCGCAGGCCATCGACATGATCAACAAGCAGATCGGGGCCGACAACGTCGCCGCGATCATCATCGAGCCGGTGCTCGGCGAGGGCGGCTTCATCGAGCCCGCGAAGGGCTTCCTGCCGGCCATCAGCCAGTTCGCCAAGGACAACGGCATCGTCTTCGTCGCGGACGAGATCCAGTCCGGCTTCTGCCGCACCGGCCAGTGGTTCGCGTGCGAGGACGAGGGCATCGTCCCCGACCTGATCACCACCGCCAAGGGCATCGCGGGCGGTCTGCCGCTCGCCGCCGTGACCGGCCGCGCCGAGATCATGGACGCCGCGCACTCCGGCGGCCTGGGCGGCACCTACGGCGGCAACCCGGTGGCCTGCGCGGGCGCGCTCGGCGCGATCGAGACCATGAAGGAGCTCGACCTCAACGCCAAGGCGAAGAACATCGAGTCGGTCATGAAGGCCCGGCTGGGCGCCATGGCCGAGAAGTTCGACATCATCGGCGACGTCCGTGGCCGCGGCGCCATGATCGCCATCGAGCTGGTGAAGGACCGCGCGACCAAGGAGCCGAACCCGGAAGCGACCGCCGCGCTCGCCAGGGCCTGCCACCAGGAGGGCCTGCTGGTCCTGACCTGTGGCACCTACGGCAACGTCCTCCGCTTCCTGCCCCCGCTGGTCATCGGCGAGGACCTCCTCAACGAGGGCCTCGACATCATCGAGCAGGCCTTCTCCCGCGTCTGACGTCACCGCCGCACCCGCACCGGAACCCGGCAGGCCGCCGACGGCGGATTCCGCTTCGTTCCGCGGCGGGTGCGGCCGGGGGCAGAGCGTGTGAAGAACGTGTGCGAGGTGGATGACAGGACGCGTTTGCGACTGTCGGTGCCGCATCCCCTGCCGTAGGTTCTACCCAGATGAGAGAAACACCCCGCCCACAGGGGACTGTGGGCGACACAGGGTCGAGGCTTCCCCAGCTTCACCCTGGTCGTGCCCTCGCGCACACACCCGGAGCTTCCGGCTCCGGATCTCCTCACCGATCGGACAGTCGCCCGCCCCAAACCCCCCGGGGCGCGCGACGATCCGATCCGGTCGGCCACCCCGGAACCACCCCCCCTGTTCCGGGGTGGCCGACCTTCCTCCCGCACCTCCCCGGCCTCCTGTGGCTGCTCGGCCTTCCGGCCGCCCTCTTCGCGCTGATCACCTGGCAGGTCGCGGCCCACGGCCCCCTCGCCCGCGCGGACGAGCGCCTCAGCCGCTCCCTCGTGCACCCGGACCGCGTCTCCGAACTCCTCGCCGACCTGGGCGGCGTCCCCGTCGCGGTACCGGTGCTGGCCGTCGTCCTCGGATACGTGGCGCTGTCCGCCCGCGCCGCCGGGCGCGAACGCTGGTGGCTGCCCTCGGCCGTCGCCGCGGGGCTGATGGCGGTCGTCCCGGCGGTGATCGTGCCGCTGAAGGAACTGGTCGCCCGCCCGGGCCCACCGGTCATGGGCCCGGGCACGGGCTTCTACCCCTCGGGTCACACCGCGACGGCCGTCGTCGCCTACGGCTGCGCCACCCTGCTCCTCCTCCCCCGCCTCCGTACCGCCCGCGCCCGCCGCGGGCTGCCGGCGCTCTGCCTCGCCCTGAACCTGGCCGTCGCCTTCGGCCTGGTCCGCCGCGGGTACCACTGGCCGCTGGACGTTTTGGCGAGCTGGTGCCTGGGCGCCGTGCTGCTCACGGTGTGGGCCCTGTTCCTCGACCGGAGCCTCAGCCGAAGTAGCCGTCGAAGTTCCGCTGGAACTCCCAGCCCGCGAACCGGTCCCAGTTGACCGACCACGTCATCAGGCCGCGCAGTCCGGGCCAGGTGCCGTGGGTCGCGTACGAGCCGCAGTTCGTCCGCTTCGTCAGACAGTCCAGCGCCTTGTCCGCCTCCGCCGGTGACACATAGCCGTTGCCCGCGTTCACCGAGGCCGGCATGCCGATGGCGACCTGGTCGGGACGCAGCGGCGGGAAGACGTTGCCGGTGTCCCCCGCGACCGGGAAGCCGGTCAGCAGCATGTCGGTCATGGCGATGTGGAAGTCGGCGCCGCCCATGGAGTGGTACTGGTTGTCGAGGCCCATGATCGGGCCGGAGTTGTAGTCCTGGACGTGCAGGAGCGTGAGGTCGTCGCGCAGCGCGTAGATCACCGGGAGGTACGCGCCGGCCCGCGGGTCCTGGCCGCCCCACTTGCCCGTGCCGTAGTACTGGTAGCCGAGCTGGACGAAGAAGGTCTCCGGCGCCATCGTGAGGACGAACCCGGAGCCGTACTTGGCCTTCAGGGTCTTCAGCGCGGAGATCAGGTTCACGATCACCGGCGTCGTCGGGCTCCTGAAGTTCGTGTCGTTCGTGTCCAGCGAGAGCGAGTGCCCCTCGAAGTCGATGTCCAGGCCGTCGAGACCGTAGGTGTCGATGATCTTCGAGACCGAGGAGACGAAGGTGTCGCGGGCGGCCGCGGTGGTCAGCTGGACCTGGCCGTTCTGGCCGCCGATCGATATCAGCACCTTCTTGCCGGCGGCCTGCTTGGCCTTGATCGCCGCCTTGAAGTCGGCGTCGCTCTCGACCGTGGGGCATTCGGTGACCGGGCAGCGGGTGAAGCGGATGTCGCCGGACGTGGCCGAGGTCGGTTCGCCGAAGGCCAGGTCGATGACGTCCCAGCTGTCGGGGACGTCGGCCATCCGGGTGTAGCCGGAGCCGTTGGCGAAGCTCGCGTGGAGGTAGCCGACGAGGGCGTGCGGGGGAAGCCCGGTCGAACCGCCGGAGCCGGCGGACGTCGTCGCCGTCACCGTGGCCGACCTCGCGGACTCGCCCGCGTCGTTCGTCGCGGCGACCTGGAAGCCGTACGCCGTCGAGGGCGTGAGACCGCCCGCGGTGGCCGACGTCCCGGTGGCCGTCTGGACCCTGGCCCCGTCCCGGTAGAGGACGTAGCCCGTCGCACCGGCCACCGGCGACCAGGACAGGGCGACCGTCGAGGACGTGACGGTGCCGGCCGTCAGGCCGGTGGGCGCGGCCGGGGGCTGCCCCGCGTCGGCGCCGGGGCCGACGAGGGAGACGTCGTCGGCGTAGTACGCGCCGGTGCCGTACCAGCCGTGGGTGTAGATGGTGACCCGGGTGGTGGCCGGGCCGGTGCGGAAGGTGGTGGTCAAGCGCTGCCAGTCGGGCGCGGACTGGGTCCAGGCGGAGACGTCGGTGGTGCCGGTGCCGCTCGCTCCGAGGTAGACGTAACTGCCCCGGACGTATCCGGCGAGGGTGTACGAGGAGTCGGGTCTGACGGTCACCGTCTGCGAGCACTGCGCGTTGTCGCTGCCGGCCGGGGTCGCCTGCAGCGCCGAACCGCCGCTCCGCACGGGTGTTCTCACGACCGCGCCCGCCGTACAGGTCCAGCCGTCGAGGCCGGTCTCGAAGCCGCCGTTCCTGACCAGGTCGGCGTCGGCCGCGTGGGCGGCCGGCGAGAGCGCGGCGAGGCCGGGCAGCGCCAGCACGGTGGCCGTGCAGACGGCGAGCAGCCTCCGGCGCAGCGGGAGTGGTCTGTTGGGGCCCCTGTGTTCAGTGCGTTCCACAACTGCCTCCAGGCATGGGGGAATTCAGGAGGGTGGAGCGCGCCCAACTTGGTCCAGACCAATCCGGTTGTCAAGACCTCTGCCGATCGGCGCGGCTTCCGCGGGCGGCCGGGTCCGTTCCCGTCGTCACTGTCGGTCCTCGCTTCCGGCGAGACCCGCGGCGGCCTCGTGCATGGCGAGTTCCAGCAGCGCCGGATCGGTGAGCGTTCCGGTGCCGTCCGGCGGGACCAGCCAGCGGACCCCGCCGGTCAGCCGTCCCGGGTACGGCACCACGATCCAGGTGCCGTGCCCCGCCGTGCGCACTCCCGTGCCGAGCCAGCGCGCGGCGGTGCCCGGCGGCACGAAGAAGCCCATCCGGGAGTCGCCGAAGTCGACGAGCACCGGGCCCGGCTGGTCGATGACCCGGGTGAGCACGTCGAGCGTGGGGTAGCCGAGCCGGCCCGGCAGGATCAGTACGTCCCAGAGCCGGCCGGCCGGCAGCAGCGCGATCCCCGCCGGATTGCGCTCCCATTCCCAGCGGCAGGCCCCGGGATCCGGTGCCACGGATGCCAGCCATTCGACCGCCGTCTTGGCCCCTGTCATGGCGGTACCTCCCTCTCTCCTCATGTCGACGCCGGTCGCGTCAGAAGGGAGAGGGAGGTTCGGGCCGGGCATTACGCGGGTTCGGCCATCCGGTGGTGGTGAACCGGATCACAGTGGGTGAGCTGGGCGCACGCCTGTGGACCAACGGCGCTCCGAAGCGCCCCGGTGATCAGCGGGCCGGTGGTCACCGGCCCGGACCTCAGCTGTCGAAGCCCAGCCCCAGCCTGTCCATGGCCCTGAGCCACAGATTGCGCCGCCCGCCGTGCGCGTCCGCCCGCGCCAGCGACCACTTGGTGAGCGCGATGCCCGTCCAGGCGAACGGCTCGGGCGGGAACGGCAGCGGCTTCCTGCGGACCATCTCCAGCTCGGTGCGCTCCGTGCGCTCCCCCGCCAGCAGGTCGAGCATCACGTCCGCGCCGAACCGGGTCGCGCCGACCCCGAGCCCCGTGTAGCCGGCCGCGTACGCGACCCGGCCCCGGTGCGCGGTGCCGAAGAAGGCCGAGAACCGCGAGCAGGTGTCGATCGCGCCGCCCCACGCGTGGGTGAAACGGACGCCCTCCAACTGCGGGAAGCAGGTGAAGAAGTGGCCGGCGAGCTTCGCGTACGTCTCCGGGCGGTCGTCGTACTCGGCGCGCATCCGGCCGCCGTACGGGTAGATCGCGTCGTAGCCGCCCCACAGGATCCGGTTGTCGGACGAGAGCCGGAAGTAGTGGAACTGGTTCGCCGAGTCCCCCAGCCCCTGGCGGTTCTTCCAGCCCACGGAGGCCAGCTGGTCGGCGGTCAGCGGCTCGGTCATCAGCGCGTAGTCGTAGACCGGGACGGTGTACGACCGCACCCTCCTGACCAGGTTCGGGAAGATGTTGGTGGCGAGGGCCACCCGCCGGGCCCGGACGGAGCCGTAGGGGGTCCGCACGGCCATGCCGGCGCCGTGCGCCCTCAGTTCGAGCGCGGGGGTGTGCTCGTACACCCGCACCCCGAGCCGGAGGCAGGCGCGCTTCAGACCCCAGGCGAGCTTCGCGGGGTGCAGCATGGCCACGCCGCGTCGGTCGTACAGGCCGGCCAGGAAGGTCGGCGAGTCGATCTGGTCCCGGACCGCCGCGGCGTCCAGGAACTCCACGCCGTCCGCGAGACCCCGGCCGCGGAGTTCCTCGTACCACTCCCGGAGTTCCTCGGCCTGGTGCGGCTCGGTGGCGACGTCGATCTCGCCGGTGCGCTCGAAGTCGCAGTCGAGACCGTAGCGGGTGACGGCCTCCTCGATCGCGTCGAGGTTGCGGGCGCCCAGTTCCTCCAGCTTCCCGATCTCGTCCGGCCAGCGCGTGAGCCCGTTGGCCAGGCCGTGGGTCAGCGACGCGGCGCAGAATCCGCCGTTGCGGCCCGAGGCGGCCCAGCCCGCCTCGCGGCCCTCCAGGAGCACCACCTCGCGCCCCGGGTCGCGCTCCTTGGCGAGCAGCGCGGTCCACAGTCCGCTGTAGCCGCCGCCGACGACGAGCAGGTCGCAGCTCTCGGCGCGGGTGAGGGCGGGCTCGGGGTGGGGCCGGCCGGGGTCGTCCAGCCAGTACGGAACGGGCTGGGCCTCGGAAAGAGACGTGGTCCAACGGGTCATGGCGCTCGGGGCCATGATTTCAACTCCCCACGGATTGATTGCGCTTATGCCTTCTGCCTGTTGCGGCGATTGCCTACGACCATTCCGACCAGGACGAACAGTACGGCGACGATGAACATGGCCGTACCGATGACGTTGATCTGAACGGGTGTTCCACGCTGCGCCGAACCCCAGACGAACATGGGGAAGGTGACGGTCGAGCCCGCGTTGAAATTGGTGATGATGAAATCGTCGAAGGAGAGCGCGAAGGCGAGCAGCGCGCCCGCGGCGATCCCGGGGGCGGCGATGGGCAGGGTGACCCGCAGGAAGGTCTGCACCGGACCCGCGTACAGGTCCTGGGCCGCCTGCTCCAGGCGCGGGTCCATCGACATCACGCGCGCCTTGACGGCGGTCACGACGAAGCTGAGGCAGAACATGATGTGGGCGATCAGGATCGTCCAGAAGCCCAGCTGGGCACCCAGGTTGAGGAAGAGCGTCAGCAGCGAGGCGGCCATCACGACCTCGGGCATCGCCATCGGCAGGAAGATCAGCGAGTTCACCGCGCCGCGCGCCCGGAAGCGGTAGCGGACCAGCGCGAAGGCGATCATCGTGCCGAGGACGGTGGCCCCGAGGGTCGCCCAGACGGCGATCTGGAGGCTGAGGGAGAGCGACCCGCACATGTCGGCGACCCCGCACGGATCGCGCCAGGCGTCCGTGGAGAACTGCTGCCACTCGTAGTTGAAGCGGCCCTTCGGTTTGTTGAAGGAGAACACCGTGACGATCACGTTCGGCAGCAGCAGATATCCGAGGGTGACCAGTCCCGCGATGACGACGAGATTCCTCTTGAACCAGCGTACGAAGGCCATTTAGACCAGATCCTCCGTCCCGGACTTGCGGATGTAGAGCGTGACCATGATGAGGATCGCGGCCATGAGGATGAAGGAGAGCGCCGCGGCCGTCGGATAGTCGAGGATCCGCAGGAACTGCGTCTGGATGACGTTGCCGACCATGCGGGTGTCCGTGGAGCCGAGCAGGTCCGCGTTGACGTAGTCGCCGCTGGCCGGGATGAAGGTGAGCAGCGTGCCGGAGACGACTCCGGGCATCGACAGCGGGAAGGTGACCTTGCGGAAGGTGGTGAACGGCTTCGCGTACAGGTCGCCCGCCGCCTCGTGCAGCCGCCCGTCGATGCGCTCCAGCGAGGTGTAGAGCGGCAGGATCATGAACGGCAGGAAGTTGTACGTCAGACCGCAGACCACCGCGAGCGGGGTGGCCAGCACCCGGTCGCCCGCCGTGAACCCGAGCCAGTTGGTGACGTCCAGGACGTGCAGCGTGTTGAGGGCGCCGACGACCGGGCCGCCGTCCGCGAGGATCGTCTTCCAGGCGAGTGTGCGGATCAGGAAGCTGGTGAAGAACGGCGCGATGACCAGGACCAGCACGACGTTGCGCCAGCGGCCCGCCCGGAAGGCGATCAGGTACGCCAGCGGGTACCCCAGCAGCAGGCACAGGATCGTGGCGGCGCCGGCGTAGAGCACCGAGCGCAGGAACTGCGGCCAGTAGTCGGACAGCGCGTTCCAGTACGTCTGGAAGTGCCAGGTGACCTTGAAGCCCTCCTCCAGGGAGCCCGTCTGCACGGACGTGGAGGCCTGGTAGACCATCGGCAGCGCGAAGAAGACCAGCAGCCACAGGATGCCGGGCAGGAGCAGCCAGTACGGGACGAGGCGGCCGCGTCTGCGGGGCGGCTTGCTGTCCGGCTGCGGCGCGCGGGGCGGCGCCTCGGTGACGGTGGCCATCAGGCGGCCTCCTCCTCGACGCTCTCCACGCCCGCGTCGATGTCCTGCGCCGCGTCCAGCCCGAAGGTGTGCGCCGGGCTCCAGTGCAGGACGACGTCGGCGCCGGGGGCGAGCCGGGGGTCGCGGTCGATGTTCTGGGCGTAGACCTCGAACTCGGGACAGACGGCGCTGTCGATGACGTACTGCGTGGAGACTCCGATGAAGCTGGAGTCGGCGATCTTGCCGGTGATGCGGTTGCGGCCGGCCGGGATCTCGCCGGCGTCGTCGGCGTGGGTGAGCGAGATCTTCTCGGGGCGCACACCGACCAGGACCTTGCCGCCGGTCGTCGTGGGCGCCGCGCAGCGGGCCTCGGGCAGCACGAGCTTCCCGCCGCCCGCCTTCAGCACGATGTCCTCGCCGTTGCGGGAGTCGACCTCGGCCTCGATGAGGTTCGAGGTGCCGAGGAAGTTCGCGACGAAGGTGGTGTTCGGGTTCTCGTAGAGATCGGCGGGGGCGCCGAGTTGCTCCACGCGGCCCGCGTTCATCACGGCGACCGTGTCGGCCATGGTCATGGCCTCCTCCTGGTCGTGCGTGACGTGCACGAAGGTGATGCCGACCTCGGTCTGGATGCGCTTGAGCTCCAGCTGCATCTGACGGCGCAGCTTGAGGTCGAGTGCGCCGAGGGGCTCGTCGAGGAGCAGCACCTTGGGGTGGTTGATCAGCGCGCGGGCCACCGCGACGCGCTGCTGCTGGCCGCCGGAGAGCTGGTGCGGCTTCTTGCGCGCCTGCTCGCCGAGCTGGACGAGGTCGAGCATGTCGCCGACCTGCTTCTTCACCGACTTGATGCCGCGTCGGCGCAGGCCGAAGGCGACGTTCTCGAAGATGTCGAGGTGCGGGAAGAGGGCGTAGGACTGGAAGACGGTGTTCACCGGCCGCTTGTAGGGCGGCAGGTGGGTGACCTCCTGGTCGCCGAGGAACACGGTGCCGGAGGAGGGCTCCTCCAGTCCCGCGATCATGCGCAGGGTGGTGGTCTTGCCGCAGCCGGAAGCGCCGAGCAGGGCGAAGAACGAGCCCTGCGGCACGGTCAGGTCGAGCGGTTGCACGGCGGTGAAGGAGCCGTAGGTCTTGCTGATTCCGGAGAGGCGGACGTCGCCGCTGTTGTCCGTGGTGTTCATCGTCGTCACGCCCCTGTGAGCTTCGCGAACTTCTGCTGGTAGGCCGTCTCTTCCTTCGAGCTCAGTGAGCGGAAGGCATGGGACTTGGCCTGCATGGCCTTGTCGGGAACGATCAGCGGGTTGTCCGCCGCCGACTTGTCGATCTTGGCGAGATAGGGCTGCACTCCCGCGACCGGGCTCACGTAGTTGATGTAGGCGGCGAGTTCGGCGGCCGGCTCCAGCTCGTAGTAGTAGTCGATGAGCCGCTCCGCGTTCGTCTTGTGACGCGCCTTGTTCGGGATGAGCATGTTGTCGGTCGACGTCATGTATCCGCTGTCGGGGATCACGTAACCGACGTCGGGGCTGTCCGCCTGGAGCTGCACGATGTCGCCCGCCCAGGCGACGCACGCGGCGAAGTCGCCCTTGCTGAGGTCGGACGTGTAGTCGTTGCCGGTGAAGCGGCGGATCTGCCCCTTGTCGACGGCCTTCTGGAGGCGGGCGATCACCGCGTCGTAGTCGTCGTCCGTGAACTTCGCCGGGTCCTTGCCCATGTCGAGCATGGTCATGCCGACGCTGTCGCGCATCTCGGTCAGGAAGCCGACCCGGCCCTTGAGCTTGGGGTTGTCGAGCAGGTCGGAGACCGACTTCACCTCGACGCCGTCGAGCGCCTTCTTGTTGTACGCGATGACGGTCGAGATGCCCTGCCACGGATACGAGTAGGCGCGCCCGGGGTCCCAGTCGGGGGCGCGGAACTGGTCCGACAGGTTGGCGAAGGCGTGCGGCAGGTGGGACGGGTCCAGTTTCTGGACGTAGCCGAGCCGGATCATGCGGGCGGCCAGCCAGTCGGTGAGCACGACGAGGTCCCGGCCGGTGGCCTGGCCCGCGGCGAGCTGCGGCTGGACCTTGCCGAAGAACTCGTCGTTGTCGTTGATGTCCTCGGTGTACTTGACCTGGATTCCGGTCCGCTTGGCGAAGGCGTCGAGCGTGGGACGGTGCTTTCCGCTGTCGTCCGTGTCGATGTACTCGGGCCAGTTGGAGAAGTCGACGACCTTCTCCTTCGCCGAGTGGTCGTCGGCGGACACGCCGCCCTGTGTCTTGCCCGCGGCGGGGATCCCGCAGGCGCTCAGCGCCCCGAGTCCCCCCACCACGAGCGCGCCGCCCGCGGAGGCGCGCAGCAGGGAACGGCGGGTCATGGCGGCCCGTCCGGTGCGGAAGCTGCGCCGCACGGCGGCCGCTTCGGCCGGTGTCAGGCGGTCGGGCTCGTACTGCTTCATGCGCGTGCTGCCCTTTCGGGAGGTCTCGGCCACGGACGGGGCGGACCGTTCTGCTAGCGGTCCCCGAAGATCGTGCGGTGCCAGTCCTTCCTGGCCACCGCGGTGTTGTCGAACATGACGTGCTTGATCTGGGTGTACTCCTCGAACGAGTACGCCGACATGTCTTTGCCGAAGCCGGACGCCTTGTAACCGCCGTGCGGCATCTCGCTGATGATCGGGATGTGGTCGTTGACCCAGACGCAGCCCGCCTTGATCTCGCGGGTCGCGCGATTGGCCCGGTACACGTCCCGGCTCCACGCGGAGGCGGCGAGACCGTACGGGGTGTCGTTGGCGAGCCGGATCCCTTCGTCGTCGCTGTCGAAGGGGAGCACCACCAGGACGGGACCGAAGATCTCGGACTGCACGATCTCGCTGTCCTGGGGGGCGTCGGCGACGAGGGTGGGCCGGTAGTACGCGCCGGCCTTGAGTTCCTGCGGGATCTCCCCGCCGGTGACCACGCGCGCGTAGCCGCGGGCCCGGTCGACGAATCCGGCCACCCGGTCGCGCTGCGCGTGCGAGATGAGCGGGCCGAGGTCGGTGCCGGCGGCGAACGGGTCGCCGAGGCGGACGCTCGCCATGAGGTCGGCCGCCTGGCGGACGAACTCCTCGTAGAGGGGCCTTTGCACGTACGCGCGGGTGGCGGCCGTGCAGTCCTGCCCGGTGTTGATGAGCGATCCGGCGACCGCGCCGTGCACGGCCGCCTCCAGGTCCGCGTCGTCGAAGACCAGGAAGGGGGCCTTGCCGCCCAGTTCCAGGTGGAGCCGCTTGACGGTCGCGGTGGCGATCTCGGCGACGCGCTTGCCGACGGCGGTGGACCCGGTGAAGGAGGTCATGGCGACGTCGGGGTGGCCGACGAGGTGTTCACCCGCGTCCCGGCCGGCTCCCGTGACGATGTTGATCACACCGTCCGGGATCCCCGCCTCCGTGGCCGCCTCGGCGAACAGGAGCGAGGTCAGCGGGGTGAGTTCGGCCGGCTTGAGGACGATCGTGTTGCCGGCGGCGACGGCGGGGAGGATCTTCCAGGCGGCCATCTGGAGGGGGTAGTTCCAGGGCGCGATGGAGCCGACGACGCCGATGGGTTCACGGCGTACGTAGGAGGTGTGGTCGCCGGAGTACTCGCCCGCCGACTGGCCCTGCAGATGCCGGGCCGCGCCCGCGAAGAACGCGGTGTTGTCGATGGTGCCCGGGACGTCGAACTCCCGGGTGAGTTTCAGCGGCTTGCCGCACTGGAGGGACTCGGCCCGCGCCAACTCCTCGGCGCGGTCGGCCAGTACGGCGGCGAATCGGTGGAGGGAGTCGGAACGCTCGCCGGGGGTGGCGCCGGCCCAGCCGGGGAACGCGGCGCGGGCCGCGGCCACGGCCGCGTCCACGTCGGCGGTGCCGGCCAGTTCGTACGTGTAGACCTCGTCGCCGGTGGCGGGGTCTACGACCGCGTGCGTGCGACCGGAGGTGCCCTTGGCCGGCCGGCCCGCGATGTACTGCGCGCCGTCGGCGAAACGGTCCTGCGCCTGGAAGCGATGGCCCGGATTGTGCATGTCGCTCTCCTCCGCCGTCCGCCCCCTTGCCGCGGGGTCGGCGTGGCTCCAGCTCGATTTGAGTGCCGATCCTGACAGAGCAAAGGGACTCCAACAAGTGATTCCGTTGTTGCCTTTTGGTTACGCGACGGAATCTGTCGACCAGGTGTCGAGTCCCCACGGAAAAGGGAGGACGGAGTGTCAGTGGTGGATGCCAGACTCGCGTGCATGGGGAAGATCGATTCTTGGGAAGCGCTGGTCAGCGCGGTCGACTCGGGGACACGCGTCAAGTACCTGCACTTCTGGGGGCACCGGCCGCGGCGGGACGGCCGGATGGGCACGGGCTGCCTGAGCCAGTGGTGGCCGTCACCGTTCGTGGTCGACGGTGTCTCCTACGCGACCGCCGAGCACTGGATGATGGCGGGCAAGGCCCGGCTTTTCGGGGACACGGCGGCCGAGCGGCGCGCGCTGGAGGCGCCGAACCCGGCCCTCGCCAAGAAGGCGGGCCGGCTCGTGCGGGACTTCGACGACTCCGTGTGGGAGCGCGAGCGGTTCGCCGTCGTGGTCGAGGGCAGCGTCCACAAGTTCGCCGCGCATCCCGATCTGCGCGCGTTCCTGCTGGGCACGGGTGAGCGGGTGCTGGTGGAGGCCAGCCCCATGGACCGCGTGTGGGGCATCGGGCTCGCGGCGGACGACGAACGCGCGTCGGATCCCGAGCGCTGGCGGGGACCGAACCTGCTGGGCTTCGCCTTGATGGCGGCGCGCGAGCGGCTCGCGGGGACGGGCGGCTGACGGGCGCCGCCCACCCGCTGGGCAGGGACGGACGCGGCAGTCCGGTTCAGCGTGGCACGACGAGCGAGGTGGAGTACCCGTCGTCGCCGGTGAACGGGGAGTCGTCGCCACCGTCGTCCGGGAGGAAGAAGAAGACCACGATCATCCCGATGCTCAGGGCGATGCCGACCGCTCCGCAGATGATCCCGGCCAGGGCCTGCCCCGGATTCGTCGCCTCGCCCCGGCGGGCCCTGCGGCGGCCCACCACACCGAAGATCACACCGAGGACGCCGAGCACGAAGGCCACCGGCCAGAGGCAGAACACCACGGCCGAGATGATGCCGACCACCAGCCCCGCGGTGCCCATGCCGTTGCTGGGGGGGGAGGGGCATCGCCGGCCAGCCGTAGCCGGTCGCGCCGGGATATCCGGGGACACCGGGGTAGCCGGGAGCGCCCTGGTGACCGGCGCCGGGCGGACCGTACGGTGAGTAGCCGTAGCCGTAGCCGTACGGGGCCTGGCCGGGGCCCTCGGGACCGATGGGCGGTGGCGGAACCGGCTCCCCGGCGCTCGCGCGCGGGTACGGGGTATGGCCGGCAGGAGGCGCGAAGGGGTTGTCCCAGGGCGCGGCGGGAGGGCCGGCCGCGCCGGGGTACGAGACCATCGTCGGCTGCTCGTGCACCGAGGGCGACGCGGGGTGCGCGGGAGCGCCGCCGAAGCGGGACGGGGCCGGGTCCGCGGGCGGGGCCCAGGGGTTCGGCTCCTGCGCGAGGGCGGCGGGGGCCGCGTCCGCGGGGGGCCGGTCGGCCGGGGCGGCCCGGCCGGGGCGGGGGGCCTTCGTGCCGTCGTACGCCGGGACCGGGGGCCCGGAGGGGAAAGCGGGTGCGACGCCCGCCGCGGGTATCGCGTCCTCGGGGTCCGCGGCCGGTGCCGCGTCGGCCGGCCGAGGCGGCGTGGCCCCGTGGTCCGGGGACGCCCACGGCGTCCCGGCGGCGTCCCGCGGGGCCTGTGGCGCCTGCGCCTCGTCGGACATGGGTCCCCCTCTGTCGTGCGTTCCGTCATGCTACGGGCCCGGCCCCACACCGCGCGGGCCGCCGCCTACGATGATCCCCGAGTCATCGATCAGCCGATCACCCGCGTCCCCCGACCCCGCTCCGGGGACGCCGTTCCCGGGGAGGGACCCCTTGACCGATCACCGCGACGCCCGCGATCTGCACGCCTTCATCGCCGGACTGCCCAAGGCCGAACTGCATGTGCACCACGTCGGATCCGCCTCGCCGCGCATCGTCTCCGCCCTCGCCGCCCGTCACCCCGACTCCCGGGTGCCGACCGACCCGGAGGCGCTCGCGGACTACTTCACGTTCACGGACTTCGCGCACTTCATCGAGGTGTACCTGTCCGTCGTCGACCTCGTGCGCACCCCCGAGGACGTCCGGCTGCTGACCTACGAGGTCGCGCGGGACATGGCCCGGCAGCAGGTCCGCTACGCCGAACTGACCATCACTCCTTACTCCTCCACCCGCCGCGGCATCGACGAACTCGCCTTCATGGAGGCGATCGAGGACGCCCGCAAGGCCGCCGAGGCCGAGTTCGGGGTCGTTCTGCGCTGGTGCTTCGACATTCCCGGCGAAGCGGGCCTGGAGGCGGCCGAGGAGACGGTGCGGCTCGCGACCGAGGACCGGGTGCGGCCCGAGGGGCTCGTCTCCTTCGGCCTCGGCGGGCCCGAGATCGGCGTACCGCGGCCGCAGTTCAAGCCGTACTTCGACCGGGCCGTCGCCGCCGGCCTGCGGTCGGTTCCGCACGCCGGTGAGACGACCGGGCCGGAAACCGTGTGGGACGCGCTCAACGACCTGCGCGCCGAGCGCATCGGTCACGGCACCAGCTCCGCCCGTGACCCGAAGCTGCTCGCGCACCTCGCCGAGCACCGCATCGCCCTGGAGGTCTGCCCGACCTCCAACATCGCCACCCGCGCGGTCCGCACGCTCGACGAGCACCCCATCAAGGAGTTCACCAGGGCCGGGGTCCTCGTCACCATCAACTCCGACGACCCGCCGATGTTCGGCACCGACCTCAACAACGAGTACGCGGTCGCCGCGCGCCTCCTCGACCTCGACGAACTCGGTCTCGCCGCGCTCGCCAAGAACGCCGTGGAGGCGTCCTTCCTCGACCCGGCGGGGAAGAGCAGGCTCGCCGAGGAGATCGACACCTACGCCTCGACGTGGCTCGCGCCCTGACCCGCAGACCCACCACACACCCGTCGAGGACCCACGGGCCCACTTCACGGTCGGACCCACTTCACGGTCGGACCCGTCGCACGATCTGGCCCACCACGTCACGGGCTCATTGCACAATGGGCCCATGCGCACCGTGACCGCCGTCGCCCATCGCGGCGACCCCTATCGCGTCCGTGAGAACACGATCGACTCACTGCGTTCCGCGCTCCACCGGGGCGCGGACGCGGTGGAGATCGACGTACGACTCACCCGCGACGGTGTCCCCGTGCTGCTGCACGACGAGACGCTGAAGCGGCTGTGGGACGTGGACCGGCCGCTTCGGGCGCTCTCCGCGGACGAGGCGCACGGCCTCACCGACGGCGGGGTGCCGACACTCGAGGCGGCCCTCGCGGCGACCGGCGACAGCCGGATCATGGTCGACCTGCCGGGCGGCCCCGACGCCGGGGCCGTGCGCCGGATCGTCGACGTCGTCCGCTCGTGCGGCGCCGAGGAGCGGGTGTACTACTGCGCGGGCGCCCCGGCCATGCTGGCGGTGCGCGCCGCCGACCCCGCCGCGGAGATCGCGCTGACCTGGACGACGCTCGCGCCGCCGCGCCCGGCCCTGCTCGACGCCGTACGGCCGCGCTGGCTCAACTACCGCTTCACACTGGTCGACCGGGACCTCGCCGCCCGGGTCCACCACGACGGCCGGCTGCTTTCGGTGTGGACCCCGGACACCCGGCGCTCCCTGCGACGGCTGCTCGGCATCGGCGTCGACTCGATCACCACGAACCGCGTCGACACCCTGTGCGCGCTGCGCGAGGGCCGGGCCGACCGGCGCTGAGCCGCCGTCGGCCCCCGCACCGGCTCAGGCCTGTACGTCGCCCCCACCGCCACGGCCACCGCCACCATCGGCATCGGCATCGGCATCGGCATCGGTCCACGCGTGCAGCTTGTCCGGGTTGATCACCAGCCACAGATCGGTGATTTGTCCGTCGCGCACGTCGGCGGCCACGACGGCGACGGTGGTGCCGGCGATGCGGACCGTCACGCCGGGAAGGCCGTTCACGTCCTCCTCGACGAGCTCCATCCCGGGCTCCTTGCGCATGAGGCCGAGGAAGAGGCGCGCCACCTTGTCGCGGCCGACGACCGGGCGCAGGGCCGCGCGCACCTTGCCGCCTCCGTCGCTGCGCGACTCGACCGCGGGGTCGAGGAGGGCGACGAGGGCATCGAGGTCACCGGTCTCGCACGCCGCGCGGAACGCGGAGACGACCTGCCGGTGTTCGTGCGACGGCCGACCGCCGGACCGCCGGTGGGCGAGACGTCTGCGCGCCGAGGCGGCCAACTGGCGGCAGGCCGCGGGGGTTCGGCCCATCGTCCCGGCGATCTCGGTGAACGGCAGGCCGAAGACGTCGTGCAGGACGAAGGCGACGCGTTCCGCGGGCGTGACCGTGTCCAGGACCACGAGCACCCCCATGCCGACCGATTCGTCGAGAGCGATCCGGTCGGCCGGATCGTCCTCGCCCGCCCGCCCCGCGCTGGTCCACACGGTGCCGTCCCGCAGGGGCTCGGGCAGCCACTCCCCGGTGTAGCGCTCCCGGCGGACCCGCGCCGAGGCGAGATGGTCGAGGCAGATCCGGGAGGCGACCCGCGTCAGCCACGCCAGCGGTGTACCGATCTCCCGCTGCGCCTCCTCGGACTGGGCGTACCAGCGGGCGTACGTCTCCTGCACGACGTCCTCGGCGTCCTGCACGGAACCGAGCATGCGATAGCCGAGGTTGAGCAGCCGCCGGCGTTCGGCCATCAGGGAGCCGACGGTGGGGTCGGGGTCCCGCTCGGGTCCAGGTGGTGTGGACACGGTGTCGTCAGCCTTCCTGGGCGACGTGCTGGGCGACGTACGAGGCGAGCCACGCGTCGAAGGTCCGGGTGCCCCGGGGCCCGGGGCCGGCCGGGAGCAGACCGTCGCCCGTCATGGCGGCGCCCGTGGCGCCGGGCATCCCCACCGGCAGCGCCAGCCGGCGCCGGCGCGTGGCCCGCAGCAGCCGGCCCACCATGTCGACGAGGTCCTCGACCCGCGGCCCGGCGAGCTCGGGGGCCATTCCCCGCGCCGGTGCCGTCACGAGCCGCACGAGGTGCTGGGCCACCTCACGGGCCGCGACCGGCTGCGTCCGCATCCGGGGCACCACCGCGAACGGCTTCGGGACGCGGTCGAGGGTCTGCTCCGCGAACTCGTGGAACTGGGTGGCGCGCAGCACCGTCCACGGGGTCCGCCCGTTCCTCACCACGTCCTCCTGACGCAGCTTGCCCTGGTAGTAGCCGAGGCCGACCCGGTCGGCGCCGACGATCGACAGCACGACGTGGTGCCGTACACCGGCCCGCTCACCGGCGTCCAGGAGGTTGCGGCCGACGCTGTCGAAGAACGAGACGGCCTTCCGCCCGCTCATGGTGGTCACGTTGCTCACGTCGACGACCGCGTCCGCGCCCGCGACGGCCGCGTCGAGTCCGGCGCCCGTCACGAGGTCCACGCCCCGCGACCTGGCCAGCACCACCGGCTCCTGCCCCGCCGCGGCCAATTCCTCGACCACGTACCGTCCGACCAGCCCCGTCCCGCCTGCCACCGCTACGCGCATGCCCTGCCTCCCACCTGTCCCCATGGTCCTCCGCGTCCACGTCCTCGTGCGCCGCCCCGGGTCACCGTGGGCCGTCCCCTCGGACGGTCGGTTGGCCGTCCCGTCGTACGGTCGGTGGGCCGTCCCGTCGTACCGGCGCGACCGGCAGCACCAGCAGGGCCGACACGAGCAGCAGCGCGGAGAGGGTCACGACGTTGAGCACCTGGTCGCGGGTCCCGTACATGTCGAGATGCTGTACGTGATAGCCGAAGTGCAGGGCGCCGAAGACCAGCCACACCGCGCCCGTCGTCCGGACGAGCCGGTCGTCGCGCGCCTGGCGCAGGGTGACGGCCGTCAGCACGGCCAGCGCGAGGAACATGGCCCCGGTGTCCTTGGCGAGGTGTTCGTTGTAGGGGCCCAGCTGAGGCAGCCAGCTCAGCCCGAAGCCGGGAAAGTTCGCGTACCAGCCCTTCGGGGAGAAGTAGGCCCAGACGCCTGTGTACAGCCCGGTCACGGCGAGGAAGCCGAGCCCGGCGTACCGGATTCTCGTGTTCATGCCCCTATGACGAGACAGCGGCCGCCGATGTGAGGCGTGCCGGCGAGATCCGGACGGGCGGCCGTGGGCCTACCGCCGGATGCCGCCCTCGGTGGTCACGATCCGGTCGGAGCCCCGCGCCGGATGCCGCCCTCGGTGGTCACGATCCGGTCGGAGCCCGGCGTCGGTATGGCTGACGGCGAGGAGAGGGTCGGGCGCGGTGTCGTGGACGGCGCGCGGCCGCCTGTGGCCCGGCCGGTCTGGGCGCTGGGGACGCGGGTCCGGGTCCTCCCGCTGGGGCGGGGCGGAGCGGAGCTCGGCCGCGCCGACACGTCGGGCGCGACCGACGGAGTGCTCCGGGGCGCCGGACTGCTCGCGGGCGGCGGGGCGAGTGGGACGATCGGGGACACGGGCGCGTCGGGGGCCGTCATGCGGAGGGGCAGCGCGACGAGGGCGGCGGCGGCACAGGTCAGACCGGCCCCGGCCGCGGCGCGCAGCAGTCTGCGGCGGGCCGCTCCGCGGCGGATCGCCTCGTACCGGCCGGCGGGCGGGCCGAGGTAGTCGGACGAGGGACGCAGGATGACCGCGAGGGGGTCGTCGGGTTCGGAGTCCGGACCGTCATCAGGGCGTGTGATCAAGGCTTCTCCTCAGATGGGCGCGGAGCAGTTCTCGGGCCGCGTGGAGATCGGCCTTGATGGTTCCCTCCTTGCGCCCGGTCAGCACGGACACCTCTCGGATCGGCATGTCAGCGTAGTAGTGCAGCAGGATCGGGACGCGCAGTCGTTCGGGCAGCGACTGCACGAGCAGGCGTACCGAGGGATCGGCCTGTTCGACCGGTGGGCGCGCGGCGGCCTCCACGGTGGCGCGGTGCACGGCCCTGCGTTCGCGTTCGAGCTTGCGCCAGTGGTCCCGGACGAGGTTGGCCGCGGTGACGTAGAGGAATCCGCGGGGTTCCGCCACGGACGTCCAGCGGGCCCAGAGCCGGGTGAACGCCTCCGAGGCGATCTCGTGAGCCGTCTCGTCGTCGTCGACGAGACGGCGGCACCAGCCGGCGAGGCGCGGATAGAGGGCGGCGAACAGCTCGGACGCGGCCTTCTCGCGGGACCGTTTCAACGCTCTCCATGGTCGTGGGTCACTCGTGGGGAAGGATCCCGGGCCGTAGGAGTACGGTCCAGCGGCCCGGGATCCTGGCGGCGGAGGGGCGGGGGCGGTGTCCTCGGCCGCCGTGGCGGTGACGGCCGCCGTGGCGGTGACGGCCGGTCCCGACAGGTGGCCGGTGGTTCCGGTGGTTCCATCAGGTCGCCGGTGGTTCCATCAGGTCGCCGGTGGTTCCATCAGGTCGCCGGTGGTTCCGTCAGGTGGCCGGTGGTTCCGTCAGGTCGTGGCGGGCCCCGGGCCCCCGGGTCAGTGACCCACGGAGCTCAGCGTCGCGAAGACGATCACGTTGTCGAGGTATCCGTCACCGGTGCGCGGGCCACCGCAGGTGATGAGCCGCAACTCCGGACGGTCCACGTCACCGTAGACCGCGTCCGCCGGGAACTCCGCCTTGGCCACCGTGCGTACGGAGTCGACCGTGAACACCGCCGTCGTGCCGTTCTCCAGGCGCGCCTCGACACGGTCGTCCCGGCGCAGCCGGGCGAGGTGACGGAAGACCCCGTCCCCGTAGGCGCCGACCGTGACATGACCGAGGATCACCGACGGACCGGTCTGACCCGGCGTCGGCGAGAACTGGTACCAGCCCGCCCGGTCGTGCGCCGTGACCGGGGGCACCTGCACACCGCCGCCCGGGGTCAGCCCCAGCCGGATGAGCGGGGTGTCGACCTCGATGGCCGGGATCCGCAACCTGACCGGGACCGAACGCCGCAGGGCACGCGCCGCGTTCGCGGAGTGCCGCGAAGGCGGTGGCGTGGGCGGTCGCGTGGTTCCCCGGTGCGGGGTCGTCGTGGTCCGGTCCGCCGGCCGGCCGCCGCAGCTCACGAGCAGCGAGGCCAGCGCCGCGGTGGCGAAGGCGCGCCTGGAGGGTGAGGTCATGCCCCGGTCGCCCGCCGACGGCGTACGAGGAGGACCGCCGCGCCTCCGCCGACGAGCACCGCGGCGGCGCCCGAGCCGATCAGCGTGCTCTGCGATCCGGACCCCGTGGACGCCGGCGCCACACCGGTGTCGGGTGCGCCGTTCGGTACGACGGCGACCTGGCCCGGGGTCGACGCGCGGCTCGGTACGGGACTCGGAGCCCGCGTGCTGCCGCCCGTCGCGCGGCTGGGTTCGGCGCTGGGGGCCGGGGCGGCGGTGGCGCTGGGACGGGTGCTCGGGCGCGCGCTGGGGCTCGACCCGTCGGCGGACGCGGACACCGTGCTCACCGGCACGGCCAGGCACGCGAGGGCCACGGCGCTCAGGACTGTTCGGCGCATGAATCGCTCTCTTTCCTCGGACCGCCCGCCCGGTCACCCGGGGGGCTGCGTTGTGGATCGAGCGGAGAGACGAGACAGCGACGGACCGGGTTGTAAAGAACGGGCAAAGCCACCGAGGGCCGGGGTGCGGACGGACCGCGTCCGGCCTCGGCGCCGCGGTCGAGGCGAGACCGCCCGGACCGGGGGGCGTGGCCCACCGCACCTGCCGCCGGAGCGTCCACCGGTGCCACACTGTGCTCCGGGAAAGGGGTGGCCATGGGATTCGGTTGCCGTGCCGGTGCGCCTGGTCCGGGAGCACGACAGGCCGCCAGACGCGATGAGCACAACAGAACGTCCCCGCGCATTCTTCCGGCACGCAAGGGAATTCGCCATGCCCCCCTATAGCCTCGAAAACCGGCTGGTCATAGGAATAGCCTCGAGCGCGCTCTTCGACCTCGCGGAGTCCGACGGGGTGTTCCGGAAGGAAGGCGAGGAAGGTTATCGCATCTATCAGCGAGCCCATCTCGACAACACCCTCCGACCCGGTGTCGCCTTCTCGTTCATTCGCCGCATCCTGTCGCTGAACGACTTGAACCCGGCGGACGACCCTCTGGTCGAAGTGATCATCCTGTCCCGCAACGACCCCGACACAGGGCTTCGGGTCATGCGGTCCATAAAGACGCACGATCTGCCGATAACCCGCGCCATATTCATGCAGGGCCGGGCGCCGTACAAGTTCGTACGCGCTCTGCACATGTCGTTGTTCCTGTCCGCGGACGAGAACGACGTCAGGGAGGCCGTGGCCGCGGGGCTGCCCGCGGGCCGGGTCCTCGGCTCCGCCGTCGCCGACGATCCGGAGGACGGGGACCTGCGGATCGCCTTCGACTTCGACGGCGTCCTCGCCGGCGATGAATCGGAGCGCGTCTTCCGGCAGGACGGCATAGAGAGTTTCCGCGCTCACGAGACCATGAACGTGGCGACCCCTCACGACGCGGGCCCGCTGAGAGATTTCCTGCGCGAGATCAACAAGTTGCAGCGAAGAGAGCAGGAACGCCGCCGGGAGAACGAGGACTACACGATCCGCGTTCATGTCTCCATCGTCACGGCACGCAACGCGCCGGCACATGAGCGCGCCGTGCTGAGTCTGAACAAATGGGGAGTGACGGTCAACGACGCCTTCTTCCTCGGCGGCATCGACAAGAGTTCGATCATGGATGTGCTGAGGCCCCATATCTTCTTCGACGACCAGGAGATCCACCTCAAAGGAACTTCCCAGACGACCCCGAGCGTCCACATTCCCTTCGGAGTCGTCAACCAGGGGCAGAGCACCGAGACGTCCGGATAGGGCGTGCGCCCGGATCCCGGCACCGGGCGGACGCGCTCCCGAGCGGACGGCCTGAGCGGGAGCGGCGTCGCGGGTGCTACGGGCAAAGGTCATGTTCTCGCCCCGGCCTCCCGTTGCCCTGTCGGGCCGGGCCCGTCGAGAACCATTGCGTGAACACTCCCTGCCCAGGCATGATGCCCCGCGTTGTTCATGCGGCAGGGGTGGAACAGCTGTGAATGAGGAAGCCCGCGGCGGCGGAGCGGAATTGTCGGGAATGGTCGACCGGGTTCGCTATCGGGCTTCGTGGCAGCAGTCCCTGCCACTGGGCCTGATCCTCGGCGTCGTCGTGCTGACGCAGTTGTCGAACCCCTCGTTGTGGGAGCACCACCGGTCCGGGCTGACCGGCCTGCCGTTCGAGTCGCGGGTCCTGGCCATGGTGGCGCTGGTCCTGGTCACGCTCGAACTGTGGGTGCTGACCCACTACGTCGGGGTGACCCTGACCCCTGAGGCGGTCGTCGTCCACAACCTGCGGCGCCGGACCATCCCCTGGGCCGACGTGGCCGAGGTCGCGGTCGAACCGGTCACCGGCGGACGGCGGGTGGTCCTCTACGAGACGGACGGACGCCGCACTCCGCTCCGCATGCCCAGCTCCGGTTTCCTGTCCCGCGACCGCCGGTTCGACGACAAGGTCGCGACGATCCGAAGCTGGTGGCTGGCCCACGGCGGCGCGGCCCGAGCCGCGGACCGGGCCGGTGAATCCGGCGGCTGGGGGGACACCTACGGGCGGCAGCCCGAGCGACTGGGCATGCGGCCCACGCCGAGCCGGTCGGTGCCCACGGTGCTGCTGCTCTGCTGGCTCGCGGCTGACGCCGTGATGGCGGGTTTCGCCGTGGGGCCCGACGCCGATCACCCGACGCTCCTCAGCCGCACGCTCGGCGCACTCGCCGCGATCTCGCTGCTGCTGGGCGCGGGCTTCCTGAGCCTCGGCAGAGGTGTCACCCTCACCGCCGACCACCTGGTCGTACGAGGGCTGCGGCCCCGGACCGTCGCCTGGGACGAGATTCAGGGGATCGCCGTCGAACGCCACCGCGGCGGGCGCAGGCCGGTCGTCCTCGAAGCCGGCGGCCGCCGGACGCCGTTGCCCGTACCGCGTGTCGGACGCGTGCTCTGGGACTCGGAGTTCGAAACCAGGATCCGAACGCTACGTCACTGGTGGAGCACCCACGCGGAGACCGGCACGACCCCGCCCGAACCGGCGCTCCGACACCCGGACGAGCCGCCGCTCCTTCCCTACCGCGGACCGCGTCCGTGGCAGAAGGCGGTACTGGCCCTGGCCTGCATCGTCCTCGGCTACGAGATTCTCCTGTCGGTTCTGGTCGGAGCTCTGTTCCTCACCGTCGGGCAGTGAGAAAGCCCCACCGGACGGCGTCACAGTCCCGCGATCGCGTTCCAGCGCTTCGCGAACGCCGTGCGTTCGGTGGAGGTGATGTCGCGGGCGATGGCGAGCCGCTTGCGCATGGTGGCGTCGGGGAAGATCAGCGGGTTCCCGGCGAGGGCGGCGGTCTCCTTGTCCCCGGAGGAGGCGAGGATGTCCTGGGCGGCCGGGACCGGGCAGACGTAGTTGACCCAGGAGGCCAGTTCCGCGGCCACCTCCGGCTGGTAGTAGTGGTCGACGAGCTTCTCCGCGTTGGCCTTGTGGTGCGCCAGGTCGGGGATCATCAGCGAGTCGGACCAGAGTTCGGCGCCCTCCTCGGGGACGACGAAGCGGATGTCCGGGTTGTCGGCCTGGAGCTGGATCACGTCGCCCGAGTACGCCTGACAGGCCAGCACGTCCCCGCTGACCAGGTCCTTGGTGTAGTCGTTGCCGGTGAAGCGCCGGATCTGGCCGCTGTGGACATACCGCTCGACCTGGTCGCAGATCCGGTGGAAGTCGTCGGCGGTCCACCGGGTGATGTCGACGCCGTTGCCCTGCATGAGCAGCGCGAACGCCTCGTCCAGACCGGAGAGCAGGGTGACCCGGCCCTTGAGGTCACCGGCCCACAGATCGGAGACGTGCCTGATCTCGCGGCCCACCTTGCGGCGGTTGTACGCGATGCCGGTGATCCCCGACTGCCAGGGCACGGTGGACCTGCGGCCGGGGTCGAAGGACGGTGAACTCAGCAGCGGGTCCAGGTACTTGGCGACGTTCGGCTGCTCGGCCCGGTTCATCCGCTGGACCCAGCCGAGGCGGACGAAGCGCGCGCACATCCAGTCGCTGATGACGATCAGGTCGCGGCCCGTCTGCTGGTGGTTCATCAGGGACGGGCTGATCTTGCCGAAGAACTCGTCGTTGTCGTTGATCTCCTCGATGTAGTCGACGGAGATCCCGGTGCGCTTCCCGAAGGCGTCCAGCGTGGGCCGCTTCGTGCGGTCCTTGTCGTCGGTGTCGATGTAGAGCGGCCAGTTCGACCAGGTCAGCCGTTTGTCGCGGGCGGAGAGGTCGGCTCCGGCACGGTCTCGGGGCGACACGTACGCGGCGGGCACCCCGCATCCCGCCAGGGCACCGAGCGCCGCGCCCCCACCCAGGGCGCGCAGCAGGGACCGGCGGGACAGGGTCGGGGTCTTCCGCATCACTGGCACGCGGGCAGCATCCCGTTCCCGCGACGGCCCGGACAATGGACGCTGCGTCGAGCACTCGCCCGCCGAACCGACACCCTGTCGATCAAGGCGCGCCGGGCGGTCGCTCCGTACGGTGCGGTTCCGGCGCCGGCCGCCGGGGCGGGGGCCGTGGCCGGAGCGCCCGTCCCTGACCCTCGCGGCGGGCTCGGGTTCGGCCACGGCGATCTCACGGCCGTCGCGCTCCGCGGACCCCGGGGCGCCGGGACCGTACGGTGCCGGGTGCGCCGCCCTGCGCTCCCGGCACAGCTCGGCGGCCACGGTCCCGGTGAGCTCTCCGTGCCGCTCGACCACCAGCACACGCATACCGTCCAGTATGCCGCGCGCCGGTCACCCCCGGCCGCGCCTTTCACCCCGTGCATCACCGCTCCCCGACACGACCGCTCCCCCACCCACGCCGCTCACGAGCGGAGACCGGCGCCGCGGGCCGGCGCGGAGAGAACGGGAACGCCGCGGCCCCGGACGGATCACCACCGTCCGGGGCCGCGCGCTCACCACCTGGGGCCCTGCCCCTCACTCACCGCTCGGGGCTACGCGTCCAGCGACGTCATCACGTGCTTGATCCGCGTGTAGTCCTCGAAGCCGTACCCGGAGAGGTCCTTGCCGTAGCCGGACTTCTTGAAGCCGCCGTGCGGCATCTCGGCGACCAGCGGGATGTGGGTGTTGATCCACACGCAGCCGAAGTCGAGGGCCTTGGACAGCCGCATCGCCCGGCCGTGGTCCTTCGTCCACACCGAGGACGCGAGGGCGTAGTCCACGCCGTTCGCCCACTCGACGGCCTGGGCCTCGTCGGTGAAGGACTGGACGGTGATGACCGGTCCGAAGACCTCGTTCTGGATGATCTCGTCGTCCTGCTTCAGGCCCGAGACGACGGTCGGGGCGTAGAAGAAGCCCTTGTCGCCGACCCGGTGGCCACCGGCCTCCACCTTCGCGTGGGCGGGCAGCCGCTCGATGAACCCGATCACCTGCTGGAGCTGGTTGGGGTTGTTCAGCGGGCCGTAGAGCACGTCCTCGTCGTCCGGCTGGCCGGTCTTGGTCTCGGCCGCGGCCTTGGCGAGCGCGGCCACGAACTCGTCGTGGATGCCCTCCTGGACGAGGACCCGGGTGGCGGCGGTGCAGTCCTGGCCCGCGTTGAAGAAGCCCGCGACCGAGATGTCCTCGACGGCCTTGGCGATGTCGGTGTCCGCGAAGACCACGACCGGGGCCTTGCCGCCCAGCTCCAGGTGGACCCGCTTGAGGTCCTTGGACGCCGATTCGGCGACCGACATGCCCGCGCGCACCGAGCCGGTGATGGACGCCATCGCCGGGGTCGGGTGCTCGACCATCGCGCGGCCGGTGTCGCGGTCGCCGCAGATGACGTTGAAGACGCCCTTGGGGAGGATGCCGCCGATGATGTCGGCGATCAGGACGGTGGAGGCGGGGGTGGTGTCCGAGGGCTTCAGGACGACCGTGTTGCCCGCGGCCAGCGCCGGCGCGAACTTCCACACCGCCATCATCATCGGGTAGTTCCACGGTGCCACCTGCGCGCAGACGCCGACCGGCTCACGGCGGACGATGGAGGTCATGCCCTCCATGTACTCGCCGGCGGAGCGGCCTTCGAGCATCCGCGCCGCGCCCGCGAAGAAGCGGATCTGGTCGACCATGGGCGGGATTTCCTCGGACCGGGTCAGACCGATCGGCTTGCCGGTGTTCTCCACCTCGGCCGCGATGAGTTCCTCGGCCCGCTCCTCGAACGCGTCCGCGATCTTCAGGAGGGCCTTCTGGCGCTCGGCGGGGGTCTGGTCGCGCCAGGCCGGGAAGGCCGCGGCGGCGGCCGCCATCGCGGCGTCCACGTCCGCCGCGCCGGACAGCGGCGCGGTCGCGTACGCCTCGCCGGTCGCGGGGTTGACGACCTCGGTGGTCCGCCCGTCGGCGGCGTCCCGGAACTCGCCGTCGATGTAATTGCGCAGTCGACGCAGCTCGGTGCTCACTGCCGGCCCTCCAAGTTCAGGTGTCCAATCGCTGAGACACCCACACTAATCCGTGCTTCCACGTTTTCAACACCCCTGACAACCCCTCGACTGCGAAATCCGCAAGCTAGGTACCCGTAAACAACGAATTTCATCGCTACAGCCTTGCGGAACCGTCGAGACGTCGTGCACAGTGAGGTCGTGGCCAGTCGAAGCGCAGACCCCAGGGACTCCACCCGCGAGTCCAGGAACGGCAGTCCCCAGCTGGACTCCGTGTCCCTCGCCATCATCGAACAGCTCCAGCAGGACGGACGACGTCCGTACGCCGCGATAGGCAAGGCAGTGGGCCTGTCCGAGGCGGCCGTGCGCCAGCGCGTGCAGAAGCTGCTCGACCAGGGCGTGATGCAGATCGTCGCCGTCACGGACCCGCTCACCGTGGGCTTCCGCCGGCAGGCGATGGTCGGCGTCAACGTCGAGGGCGACCTCGACCCCGTGGCCGAAGCGCTGACCGCCATGCCGGAGGTCGAGTACGTGGTGATGACCGCGGGCTCGTTCGACATCCTCGCCGAGGTCGTCTGCGAGGACGACGACCACCTGCTGGACGTCATCAACAAACGCATTCGGGCGCTGCCCGCCGTGCGCTCCACCGAGAGCTTCGTCTACCTGAAGCTCAAGAAACAGACCTACATGTGGGGAACCCGATAGCCGTGAGCAAGGACCTCAGCCGAACCGCGTACGACCACCTGTGGATGCACTTCACCCGCATGTCCTCGTACGAGAACGCGCCCGTTCCCACCATCGTCCGTGGTGAGGGCACCTACATCTACGACGACAAGGGCAAGCGCTACCTCGACGGTCTCGCGGGTCTGTTCGTGGTCCAGGCGGGCCACGGCCGCACCGAACTCGCGGAGACGGCGTTCAAGCAGGCGCAGGAGCTGGCCTTCTTCCCGGTGTGGTCCTACGCCCACCCCAAGGCCATCGAGCTCGCCGAACGCCTCGCCGACTACGCGCCGGGCGACCTGAACAAGGTCTTCTTCACCACCGGCGGCGGCGAGGCCGTCGAGACCGCGTGGAAGCTCGCCAAGCAGTACTTCAAGCTCCAGGGCAAGCCGACCAAGTACAAGGTCATCTCGCGCGCGGTCGCCTACCACGGCACCCCTCAGGGCGCCCTGTCGATCACCGGCCTGCCGGCTCTGAAGGCGCCCTTCGAGCCGCTGGTCCCCGGTGCCCACAAGGTCCCGAACACCAACATCTACCGCGCCCCGCTCTTCGGCGACGACCCCGAGGCCTACGGCCGCTGGGCCGCCGACCAGATCGAGCAGGAGATCCTCTTCGAGGGCCCGGATACCGTCGCCGCGGTCTTCCTGGAGCCGGTGCAGAACGCCGGCGGCTGCTTCCCGCCGCCGCCCGGCTACTTCCAGCGGGTCCGCGAGATCTGCGACCAGTACGACGTGCTGCTGGTGTCGGACGAGGTCATCTGCGCCTTCGGCCGCCTCGGCACGATGTTCGGCTGCGACAAGTTCGGCTACGTACCGGACATGATCACCTGCGCCAAGGGCATGACCTCGGGCTACTCCCCGATCGGCGCGTGCATCGTCTCCGACCGGATCGCCGAGCCGTTCTACAAGGGCGACAACACCTTCCTGCACGGCTACACCTTCGGTGGCCACCCGGTCTCCGCCGCGGTGGGTCTCGCCAACCTCGACCTGTTCGAGCGCGAGGGTCTCAACCAGCACGTGCTCGACAACGAGGCCAACTTCCTGCAGACCCTGCAGAAGCTGCACGACCTGCCGATCGTCGGCGACGTCCGCGGCAACGGCTTCTTCTACGGCATCGAGCTCGTGAAGGACAAGGCCACCAAGGAGACCTTCACGGACGAGGAGTCGGAGCGCGTGCTCTACGGCTTCGTCTCCAAGAAGCTCTTCGAGTACGGCCTCTACTGCCGCGCCGACGACCGCGGTGACCCGGTCATCCAGCTGTCGCCGCCGCTGATCTCCGACCAGTCGACCTTCGACGAGATCGAGGGGATCGTCCGTCAGGTGCTGACGGAGGCGTGGGCGAAGCTCTGATTCCGCCCGGCTGATCCACAACGGCCCCGGGGCGCCCGTTCGAGTGAGAATGGGCGCCCCGGGGCCGCGTGCTGTCCGGCCCCCCGCCCCCGAGTCCCTAGCGTGCCCAGTGACCGATCGGCCCTGTCTTCGTTCCCCCGTCCGGGGGATTGGCAGCGCAAATCAGATCTGAACGAGGTGTACGCGATGGTGGCCCCGCCGGACAACGACGTGCTCTGGGCACGCGCCCTGCACGTCAACCACAACGGCTCCCCCGCGCTCAGCGGTGTCTCGCTCGGCGTCCGCGACGGAGAGATCCTCGCCGTCGGCGGCCCGCGCGGCAGCGGCAAGACCACACTGCTCCAGTGCCTGTCCGGGCAGCTCCTGCCACAGCAGGGCGAGGTCTGGTTCAACAGCGTGCCCGTGCACACCATGGGCGAGCTGGCCCGCGAACGCCTGCGCCGCGACCGCTTCGGCTGGATCGACCCCGTGCCCGTCCTCGTGCCCGAGCTGAACTCCTGGGAGAACGCCGCGCTGCCCCTGATGCTGCGTGGCACCGGCCGCCGGGCCGCGAAGACCGCCGCCCTGGAATGGCTCGAACGCCTGGACATCGGCGACTGCGCCCGCAAACGGCCGCACGCGCTGCTCCAGGCCGAGCGGCAGCGCGTCGCCATCGCCCGCGCGCTCGTGCCCGCCCCCCAGGTCCTCTTCGCCGACGAGCCGACCGCTCCCCTGCACCGCGCCGACCGCGCCCACGTGCTGCGCACCCTCACCACCGCCGCCCGCTCGCACGGCATCACGGTGGTCCTCGCCACGCACGACGCGGACACCGCCGCCCTCGCCGACCGCACCGTCACGCTGCTCGACGGACGGCGTGTGAACACCGTCCACCTGCCCCCGGTCACCGAGACGGAAGGCCGGGCCGCGTGCTCGCTCTCCGTCTAGCCCGCGGGGCACATCCCCTCGTCCAGCTGCGCAGGCTGCTGGTCGCCGCCGCCTCGGCGGGCACCGGCTTCCTGCTGTTGAGCGCCCTGGGATACGCCATGGCGCATCCCGACGCCTCGACCGGCTCGGTGCTCCGGCTCCTGTGGTGCCTCGCGCCCGCCGCCGCCAGCGTCCACCTCGCGGTCGCGGTCGCCCGTACGGACCCTGGGACCCGGCCCCGCCCCGGGCTCGCGGCGGTCGGGCTCGGCCCCGGGCGCCTGATGGCCTTCTCGGCGGTGACCACCGCCCTGTCGACCACGCTGGGCTCGATGCTCGCGCTGCTGGTCTTCCTGCACCTGCGCGGCGATCTGACGGGCCTGCCCTTCGACGGCGCCGCGACCGCCTTCCTCGCCTCGGACCAGCCTCTGCCGTTGCCCGCGGCCCTGACCCTGCTGCTCCTGGTGCCGGTCGCCGCGTCCCTGGCCAGCGCGGTCGCACTGCGCCCGCGGAGCGTCGGCCCCGGCCGGACGGGCCGGCCGAGCGCCACCTCCGCGGGAGCACCCGGTGCCCCCGGCACGCCCGGGGACCCCGCTCCCGTGACGGCCGTGGCCGGCCCGGACGCCGACCACCTCGACCTCCAGGCGGACCCGCGGCCCCTCCCGCCTCCGCTGCCCGCGCCCGCCGGACTGCCCTGGGGCACCGCCGTCGTCGCGGCGGGGCTCGCCGTGGAGTCCTACGCGAGCCGTTCCGGAGCCGCACCCGGCTCCGACCTGACGAGCCGTTTCGCGGGCAGCCCCGCCGGGGTGCTCGGCGGCTGGGCCCTCACCGCGGTCGGACTGGCCCTGGCCGGACCCGCGATCACCCACGTGTGCGGATGGCTGCTCCAGGCCGTGCGCCCCGGCGCACTGCGCCTGCTGGCCGGGCGCGGGCTCCAGGGAGAGGCCCGGCGCATCGGGCGCCCGCTGGGAGTGGTGTGCGCGGTGGCCTCGGGCGCGTACGCCGTGGCGACCGTGTACGCGGGGGCGCGGCCCTCGATCGGACCGCTCAGCACGCTCGGAGCGCTGCTCGTCGCCGGATGCGCCGTCGCGACGCTGTTCACGGCGGCACTGGAGGCCAAGCAGGCCCGCGCAGACACCACGGCGGCGCTGCTGCGGCTGGGGGCGCCAGCCTCGGTGCTGCGCAACGCGGCACTGCTGCGCGCGGGCGTACTGCTCGCCGTGTTCGGCCCGCTGACCTGGCTGGTCGCGGAACTGGCCGCGATGCCGCTGGCCCGTTGAACAGGGGTACGAAACGTCTGCGCCACGGCCGATGAGTTCCGCGAGGACGGAGGGTCTACCTCTCCGTACGGCACCCGACTTCGCCTCCACCGGGAGAGACCGCTCATGTACCAGCAGATGATCTTCGTGAACCTCGCCGTGAACGACGTCGACGCCTCGAAGAAGTTCTTCACCGAGCTCGGCTACACGATCAACCCGCAGTTCTCGACGGACGACTGCGCCTGTGTCGTCATCAGCGACACGATCGTCGCGATGCTGCTGAGCAAGCAGCGCTACGCGGACTTCACGAAGAAGGAGATCGCGGATCCGGTCCGGACCAGCGAGGTGCTGCTGTGTCTGAGCGCCGAGAGCCGCCAGAAGGTGGACGAGCTGTGCGACAAGGCCCTCTCGGCGGGCGGCTCGGGAACCCGGGAGGCCCAGGACCACGGCTACATGTACGGCCGCTCCTTCGACGACCCGGACGGCCACACCTGGGAGGTCATGTGGATGGACCCGGCGGCCGTCCACCAGGGCTGAGTGCCCCGCGTACCCGGACCCGGCGGCCGTCCAGGGCTGAGTGCCGCGCGCCCAGACCCGGCGGCCGTCCAGGGCTGAGTGCCGCGCGCCCAGACCCGGCGGCCGTCCAGGGCTGAGTGCCCCGCGCGCCCAGACCCGGCGGCCGTCCAGGGCTGAGTGCCCCGCGCCCAGACCCGGCGGCCGTCGTGGCCCGGCGCCGCCGCCGCCCGGGTCCGCCACGGCCGACCCGTCGCCGCCCGGGTTCGCCGCCGCCCGCCCCGTCGCCGCCCGGGTCCGCGGCCGCCCGGCCCGTCGGTGGCCGGAACCCGTCGTGGGCCGGGGCCCGGGGCCCACGGCCGCCAACGCCCCGCCCCGGCGGCCTTTTTGACCCACCCCTACCATGGCCGCGTGCAGCCAACTCCCCTCCGCGCCGGTCATGACCGTGAGATCGAGTCCCTCGCCGAGTTCGACGAGGTCGTCTCCGAGCACGGCTCACTCACCCGGTTCCGCGTCCAGTCCGTGGATCTGACGGACCGTACGGACGCCCTGCTCCGCGTGGACGCCTCGGGCGCCGTCTTCCTCGGCTGCCCGATGGATCCCAGGGCGGCGGCCCGGGTGAGAGCCACGGGTGCGCTGGTCTTCCCGCCCATACCGGGGCTGCCCTTCGATCCGTACCGGGGAATGCTCCACTCCCCCGACGAGCTCTTCGCGTCCCTCGACGCCGGGTACGAGGCGACACCGGACGCCCGTACGTACACCTGGTTCCAGCAGACCAAGGCCGACGGCGACGTCTTCGCGTCGATGCTGCGCTCGGTCCACGACGACGCGGTGTCGGACGCCCTCGACGAACTCCTCGCCGGCACACGGGTGGTGGGCGTGATGGGCGGCCACGCCATGGCCCGCGGCACACAGGCGTACGAGGGCGCGGCACTCCTGGGCCGCGAACTGGCGCGCTCCGGCCTCATGGTCGCCACCGGCGGCGGGCCGGGCGCGATGGAGGCCGCGAACCTCGGCGCGTACGCGGCCCCGTTCGACGACGCGATGCTCACCGGGGCACTCCGGCTCCTCGCCGGGGCACCCTCGTTCAACCCCTCGGTCACCGACTGGGCGCGCGCGGCGTTCGCCGTGCGGGAACGCTGGCCCGCCGGTGGCCCCTCGGTCGGCATCCCGACCTGGTTCTACGGCCACGAGCCACCGAACCCGTTCGCCGCGCACATCGCCAAGTACTTCGCCAACGCGACCCGCGAGGACGGGCTGTTGGCGCGCTCGAACGCGGGCGTCGTCTTCCTGCCGGGCGCCGCCGGGACCGTACAGGAGATCTTCGACAACGCGACCCCGAACTACTACGAGTCGCGCGGGGAGCCCACCCCGATGGTGCTCGTGGACCGCGCGCACTGGACGCAGAGGCATCCCACCTGGCCGCTCCTCCAATCCCTCGCCCGTGAACGGTCGATGGAGTCCCGGATCGCTCTGGTGGACCGGATCGAGGACGCTCCGGAGGCTCTCAAACGCCTCGGTGGTTAACGACATGGCAAAGCCGACGGTACGGCAGGGCATATGCATTGACAGCACTTAGCTGGCCCTTATAGACCTGTGTGGCCTAAGGGAGTCCTGTTGCCACAGCAGAACCCCCCTCAAACCCCCCGCAGTTGCGCAATCTGTGAAGGGCAATCGTGTCCATATCTCGCCGTACCGCACGTTCCGTGCGCATCCTCGGTGTTGCCTCCGCCACGGCCGCGCTCGCGCTCGGTGTCGCCGGCAACGCACTTGCTTGCAATATCCGTGACTTCTCGGCCGTCGCCTCGTGCGACGACAACGGGAAGGGCATCATCACCGTGACCGACACCGACGCCTCCGGCGTCGAGGCCACGGTCTCCGTCTTCCTCGAGGCCAACGGCGCGGACGCCCGCCAGGTCGGCTCCGAGACGGTCAAGGGCACCCGTGAGGGCGCCACTGTCACCTTCTCCGAGGACTGGGCGCCCAACGCCACGTACCGCGTCCACGTCACGGCCGGGAAGATCGTCGACAAGGACATCTCACCCCAGCTGAGCACGCCCTCCAAGGCGTGCAAGTCCGACGAGACGCCCTCTCCGACGCCGAAGCCGTCGGAGACCTCCTCCTCGCCCGCCCCCTCGGAGTCGGCTTCCGCGACCCCGTCGGAGTCGGAGAGCAGCGCCGCGCCCGCGACGCCGGGAGACAACGCCCCGTCCCCCGCGGTCGGTGACTCCAACCTCGCCGAGACCGGTGCCAACTCCAACACCCCGATGATCGCCGGCATCGCCGGTGCCCTCGTGGTCGTCGGCGGCGGAGCGGTCTTCTTCGGTATGCGCCGCCGCGGCGCCTCGAAGACCGGCTGAACCGCACCACGCCTGTAGGACCGTGTGGCCCGTCCCCTCCCGGAGGGGGCGGGCCACACGTCTGTTCCCGGAGGGGGCCGGCCACACGTCTGTGCGGGGCACTGCCCGGAGGCGGCCGGCATCGGAGGTCCTACCCGGCCGAGGACTCCCCGAGCACGACGACCTCGGCCGCGTCGAACGCCACCGCGACCTCCTCGCCGGGCGCGGGCGCCTCCCGCAGCGCGCAGGCCGCCTCCAGCCCCGGTGCACCCTCCGGCTGGAGATGGACGGCCACGTGGGTGCCCCGGAAGGTGCGTGCGGTCACCGTGCAGGGCAGCCCGTCGGCGCGAGCGACCAGCCGTACGCCCGCGGGCCGCACGAGCAGCGTGCCGGGACCCTGTGGCGCGCCCTCCGGCACCGGAAGCTTCCCCCACGGGGTGTCCGCCACCCGGCCGGTCACCCTCGCGTCGACGACGTTGTCGAAGCCGAGGAAACGTGCCACGAACTCGTCCACCGGATGCTGCCAGACCTCAAGTGGCGTACCCGACTGGGCGATCCGCCCCTCGCGCATCACCACGACCCGGTCGGCCAGCGCGAATGCCTCACCCTGGTCGTGCGTGACCGCGAGCACGGTCGTGCCCAACTGTCCGAAGACCCGGCGGAGTTCGACGACCAGGCGTTCGCGCAGCGAGCGGTCGAGCTGGCCGAGCGGTTCGTCGAGCATCAGCAGCCGGGGGCTGGGGGCGAGGGCGCGGGCCAGCGCGACCCGCTGCTGCTCGCCTCCGGACAGGGCCGCGACGGCCCGTGAGGCTGCGCCGGGCAGCCCGACGAGGTCCAGCAACTCGCCGACCCGCAGCGCCTGTTGTTCTTTCGACGCCCCGCGCATCCGGAGCCCGAAGGCGACATTGCCGCCCACGTCGCGCTGCGGGAAGAGCTGGTGGTCCTGGAACATCAGCCCGACGCCCCGACGGTGCGCGGGCACCCCCGCCTGGTCGTCGCCGGTCAGGAGCACACGTCCCGCGTCGAGCGGCTGCAGTCCGGCCACCGCCCGCAGCAGCGTGGACTTGCCGCTGCCGCTCGGTCCGAGCACGCACACGATCTCGTGCCGGGCGACCTCCAGATCGACGGCGTCCAGTACGGGCCGGCCTCCGAAGCGCACGGTCGCCGCCTCGACGCCGAGCAGGACCTCCGGCGCCGCCGCTCCTGGACCCGGACCCGCACCCGCACCCGCATCCGTCGTCCCGGACGTCGCCTTCGTGACGAGCCTCGCCATCACAACTCCCCTGTCCGGTCGGTCCGCATACGCTCCAACAGCAGCAGCGCCACCGCGCACACCACCATCAAGATCGTCGAAAGTGCCATCGCCTGTCCGTAGTTGAGGTCACCGGCGCGCCCGAGAAGCCGTGCTACCGCGACCGGCAGAGTCGGGTTGTCGGGGCGCGCGATGAAGACCGTCGCCCCGAACTCGCCGAGCGACACGGCGAAGGCGAACCCCGCCGCGATCAGCAGCGCCCTGCGCACCATCGGCAGGTCGACCTCCCGCCACACCCGCCACGGTGAGGCCCCGAGCACCGACGCCGCCTCCCGCAGCCGTCCGTCCACGGCCCGCAGCACGGGCAGCATCGTCCGTACGACGAAGGGGACACCCACCAGCGCCTGCGCGAGCGGCACCAGGATCCAGCTGCTCCTGAGATCGAGCGGCGGCTCGTCCAGCGCGATCAGGAACCCGAAACCGACGGTCACGGCGGACACCCCGAGCGGCAGCATCAGCAGTGCGTCGAACCCCCGCACGAGACGACCGGCGCGGCCGGTGAGAGCGGCGGCTGCCAGACCTCCGATGACCACGGCGATCGCGGTGGCGGCGAGCGCGTACTCCAGCGAGTTGCCGATCGCCTCGATCGGGGCCACCAGGAAGATGCCGCCGTCGTCGGAGGTCAGCGCCCTGTAGTAGCCGAACCCGAAGCCCCCGGGGGTGTCCAGGGACCGCTGGACCAGCACTCCGAGCGGCAGCACGAGCAGGACCGCGATGCTCGCGAGCACTCCCGTGAGCAGCGCCCACTGCCCGGCCCCGCGCGGCCGGCGGGCGGTCGTCTCAGGGGCGACCAGACGCAGGGCGGTCTCCCGGCGGCGTACGGTCCCCGCGTGGACGGCGAGGATCGCGCCGACGGCCACGAACTGGATGATCGTCAGCACCGCCGCCGTCGCGAGGTCGAAGATCTCCGAGGTCTGCCGGTAGATCTCGACCTCAAGGGTGGAGAAGGTCGGCCCGCCGAGGATCTGGACCACCCCGAACGAGGTGAAGGTGAAGAGGAAGACCATGAGCGCCGCGGCGGCGACGGCGGGGCTCAGGGCCGGGAGCGTCACCGTGCGCCAGGCCGCGAACCGGGAGGCGCCGAGCACGCGCGCGGCCTCCTCCTGTCGCGGGTCGAGCTGCGACCAGAGCCCGCCGACCGTGCGGACGACCACCGCGTAGTTGAAGAAGACGTGCGCGAGCAGGATCGCCCAGACGGTGGTGTCGAGCCGAACACCCCACAGGCCGTCCAGCAGTCCGCCGCGGCCGATCAGCGCCAGGAACGCCGTACCGACGACGACGGTGGGCAGCACGAACGGGACGGTCACCACCGCGCGCAGAACCTGCTTGCCCCGGAAGTCGAAGCGCGCGAAGACGTAGGCGCCGGGGAGCGCGATCAGCAGGGTCAGCGCTGTCGAGGCGAGCGCCTGCCAGGTGGTGAACCACAGCACGTGCCGGATGTCGGACCGGCCGACCACCTCACCGATCCGTCCGAGCCGCCAGACCCCGTCGGCCTCGAGACCGCGGGCCACGATCGCCGCGACGGGGTAGGCGAAGAAGACGCCGAAGAACACGACCGGCAGGGCCATGAGCCACAGCCGCGTCGCGCTCCCGCGCCTTCTGGGCGCCGCCTCGGCTACTTCAGTACGAGCGAGGTCCACGACTTGACCCACTGGTCACGGTTCTTGGCGATCTCGGCCGGGGCCAGGGTCTCGGGGTGCTCGGCCTGCGGACCGAACTTCACGAACACCTCGGGCACCTTGGCGGTCTCACGGACCGGGTACACGAACATGTTCAGCGGCATGTCCTCCTGGAACCTGAAGCTGATCAGGAAGTCGAGGAGCGCCTTGCCGCCCTTCGTGTTCTTCGCGTTGCTCAGCAGCCCCGCGTACTCGACCTGGCGGAAGCAGGTGCCGTCGGCGACCCCGGTCGGCGCGGTCTTCGGCTTCGGGTCGGCGTAGATCACCTCGGCGGGCGGGGAGGAGGCGTACGAGACGACCAGCGGCCGGTCGGCCTTGGCCTTCTTGCCGCCCGCGGACCCCGAGAACTCGTCGTTGTAGGCCTGCTCCCAGCCGTCGACCACCTTCACGCCGTTGGCCTTGAGCTTCTTCCAGTAGTCCTGCCACCCGGCGTCCCCGTACTTCGCGGCGGTCCCGAGCAGGAATCCGAGGCCGGGCGAGGACGTGGACGCGTTCTCGGTGACGAGGAGGTTCTTGTACGCGGGCTTGATCAGGTCGTCGAAGGAGGTGGGCGGCGCCAGGTGATGCTTGCTGAAGTAGGCCTTGTCGTAGTTGACGCAGATGTCGCCGGAGTCGATGGGCGTGACCCGGTGCTTGCCCTCGTCGACCCGGTAGCGCTGGACGATCTGGTCGGAGCCCTTGGGCTCGTACGGCTGGAACAGCCCGTTGTCGAGCGCGCGGGAGAGCAGGGTGTTGTCGACGCCGAAGAAGACGTCCCCCTGCGGGTTGTCCTTGGTCAGGATGGCCTTGTTGACGGCCTGGCCGGCGTCTCCGTCCTTGAGGATCCTGACCTTGTAGCCCGACTCCTGCTCGAAGGCGTGCAGCACGCTCTTGGAGTAGGCGAAGGAGTCGTGGCTGACGAGGGTCACGGTCCCGGGGCCGGCGGCCTTGTCGCCGGAGCCGGACGAGCCGCACGCGGACAGCGTGACGAGGCCCAGTGCGACGACCACGGCCGCGGTCGTCCTCTTCTTGGTGCTCACTGAATTCCTCCTGGGGTGACCAGGAAGAGACGCGGCCCTGCCCGGGAACTCGGCGGTTCCCGGGCAGGGCGCAACAGCTTGAGTGATGCCCGAACTTCCTACCCAGAATGACCTGGGCGAGGTTCAGAGGGTCTGCGGCCCACCGGTGCTCCGGCTGCCGCACTCTCAGCGCTGTGGCGCTCCCCTGTCGGAATATGAAGATGTCGGAATATGGAAATGTACGTGCCGGGTCAGACTACCGCTCGGTCGCCGCGAGCTGGCCGCACGCCCCGTCGATCTCCTGGCCCCGGGTGTCCCGGACGGTGACCGGCACGCCGTGGGCCGCGATGGCCTCGACGAACGCCTTCTCGTCCTCGGGTCGCGAGGCGGTCCACTTCGAGCCCGGGGTCGGGTTGAGCGGGATGAGGTTGACGTGCACGGGCTTGCCCCTGAGCAGCCGCCCGAGCCGGTCACCGCGCCACGCCTGGTCGTTGATGTCCCGGATGAGGGCGTACTCGATGGAGAGCCGGCGCCCCGACTTGGCCGCGTACTCCCAGCCCGCGTCGAGCACCTCCCGCACCTTCCACCGCGTGTTCACGGGGACGAGGGTGTCGCGCAACTCGTCGTCCGGCGCGTGCAGGGAGATGGCGAGGCGGCACTTGAAGCCCTCGTCGGAGAACCGGTGGATGGCCGGGACCAGTCCCACCGTCGACACGGTGATGCCGCGCTGGGAGAGCCCGAGGCCGTCCGGCTCGGGGTCGGTGAGTGCGCGGATGGCGCCTACCACCCGCTTGTAGTTGGCGAGCGGCTCGCCCATGCCCATGAAGACGATGTTGCTCAGCCGCGCCGGGCCTCCGGGGATCTCGCCGTCCCGCAGCGCCCGCATGCCGTCCACGATCTGGTGCACGATCTCGCCGGTCGACAGGTTCCGGTCGAGTCCGGCCTGGCCGGTGGCGCAGAACGGGCAGTTCATCCCGCATCCCGCCTGGGAGCTGATGCACATGGTCACCCGGTCCGGGTAGCGCATCAGCACGGACTCGACGAGCGTGCCGTCGAAGAGCCGCCACAGGGTCTTGCGCGTGGTCTCCTGGTCGGTCGACAGATGCCGCACGACGGTCATCAGCTCGGGAAGCAGCGCTTCCTGGAGCTTGCCGCGCGCGGCGGCCGGGATGTCCGTCCACTCCGCGGGGTCGTGCGCGAACCGGGCGAAGTAGTGCTGCGAGAGCTGCTTGGCGCGAAACGGCTTCTCCCCGATCGCGGCGACCGCCTCTTTACGCTCGGCGGGCGTGAGGTCGGCAAGGTGCCGCGGCGGCTTCTTGGCTGCGCGGGGGGCGACGAATGTGAGTTCTCCGGGCTTCGGCATAACCCTTCCAGTGTCGCAGATCAACACGACCGTCCCGGGCCGGAGCGGGGTGGGGGTGGTCACCTACGGGTGCAGCCCGTCGACTTCGGTCGGTCACCTGCCCGTGGGCGAAGGCGGACGCGCGGGAATCGCGCGCGTCGGACGGGTCCGTGGAGAGTCCATCGGCCCCCGAGGACGCGGCCTCGGCCCGGGATCCGGGATCGCGCCGCTCAATGCGGTGAGGGGCCCGTCGCCCTGTGGACGACGGACCCCTCACCGGAAAGTCCGCGGGTCAGCCGGACCCTACGAAGATCACCAACAGGAGCCAGACCACGGGTGCCGTCGGCAGGAGCGAGTCCAGGCGGTCCATGATGCCGCCGTGACCCGGCAGCAGTGTGCCCATGTCCTTGATGCCCAGGTCCCGCTTGATCATGGACTCGCCGAGGTCACCGAGTGTGGCGGTGGCCGCGACCGCGAGGCCGATGATCAGGCCCTGCCACCACGTGCCGTCCTCGATCAGGAACTGCAGACACAGCGCGCCCCCGACCATGGCGAAGACGACGGCTCCGACCAGGCCCTCGCGGGTCTTGCCGGGGCTGATGCGGGGCGCGAGCTTGTGCTTGCCGAAGCGCCAGCCGATCGCGTACGCGCCGGTGTCGCTGACGACCGTCAGGAGCAGGAACGTCAGAACGCGGCGCGGACCGTCGTCCGCGGTCAGCATCATCGCCACGAAGGTCGCCAGGAACGGCACGTAGAAGGCGGCGAAGACGCCGGCCGTGACGTCCTTGAGGTACCCCTCGGGCGGTTCCGTCATCCGCCAGACCAGTACCGCCAGCGCCGTGAGTGCCATCGCCACCCACGCGCCCTCGGCACCTCGTACATAGCCGGCGACGACCATGGCCGCACCGCCGACCGCCAGTGGCACGAGCGGCGCTTTGATGCCCTTGCGTTCCTCGAGCCGCGAGGTGAGCTCCCACAGCCCCACCACCACGGCGACGGCGACCACACCGACGAAGACGGCCTTGACGACGAACAACGACGCGATGATCACCGCACCGAGCCCGACGCCCACCCCTATCGCAGCACCGAGGTCGCGACCTGCACTCTTCTTCGGTGCGGGGGCGGGCTGCTGGGCGGCGCTGGGCATGGGCTCCTGCGGCTTCTGCGACGGGTTCCCGTAGGACCCCGCCGCCGGTCTGTCGTCGCGAACCGGGGGGCCGCTCAGCCGAGCGGCCCCCCGGTCGTCATCCTGGTCTCCGCCGTGAGCGGGTCCCTCGGGCACGATGGGCATGGGGCGAGTGTGCTGCGCGTCATGCGCATCGTACGCGGGACCCGCCGGGCCTGCCCCCTGGGCAGACCCCTGGTCGGAGGGCCCCCAGTACCCGGCTTGCGGCGGTGCCCCCCAGGAAGAGTCGTTCATCAGACCTCGAGCAGCTCCGCTTCCTTGTGCTTCAGGAGCTCGTCCACCTGCGCGACGTACTTCGCGGTGGTGTCGTCGAGCTCCTTCTCCGCACGGCGGCCCTCGTCCTCGCCGACCTCGCCATCCTTGATCAGCTTGTCGATGGTCTCCTTCGCCTTGCGGCGCACGGAGCGGATCGAGATCTTGGCGTCCTCACCCTTGGTCTTGGCGACCTTGATGAACTCCTTGCGGCGTTCCTGGGTCAGCTCCGGGAAGACCACGCGGATGATGCTGCCGTCATTGCTCGGGTTGACACCCAGGTCGGAGTCGCGGATCGCCTGTTCGATGTTGCGCAGCGCGCTCTTGTCGAACGGGGTGACCACGGCCATGCGCGGTTCGGGGACCGCGAACGAGGCCAGCTGGTTGATCGGCGTCAGCGCGCCGTAGTAGTCGGCCACGATCTTGTTGAACATCGCCGGGTGCGCACGGCCGGTGCGGATCGCGGCGAAGTCCTCCTTGGCGACCACGACGGCCTTCTCCATCTTCTCCTCGGCCTCGAGGAGGGTCTCTTCGATCACCACTTGCTCCTGCGTGTCTTGAGTAGGCCCGGCAGCTGTTCCTCGTCGGGGTGGCAGCCGGCTGCGTCGCGTCTTGTTCCTGCACGGTTCCGGACCGGCAGGACATTGTCCATCCCCCGGTCAGGGTCCGTCCCGGGTCAGGCCCGGCCGCTCGGGTCACCCACGAGTGTGCCGATCTTCTCACCCTTGACGGCCCGAGCGATATTGCCCTCCGCCAGGAGCTCGAAGACCAGGATCGGCAGCTTGTTGTCACGGCACAGCGTGATGGCGGTCATGTCGGCGACCTTGAGGTCGCGGGTGATGACCTCGCCGTAGCTGAGCGAGTCGAACTTGACGGCCTCGGGGTGGGTCTTGGGGTCGGAGTCGTAGACCCCGTCGACACCGTTCTTGCCCATCAGCAGGGCCTCGGCGTCGATCTCCAGGGCACGCTGGGCGGCCGTGGTGTCGGTGGAGAAGTAGGGCATGCCCATACCGGCGCCGAAGATGACCACACGGCCCTTCTCCAGGTGCCGTACGGCGCGCAGCGGGATGTACGGCTCGGCGACCTGGCCCATGGTGATGGCGGTCTGTACGCGGCTGTCGATGCCCTCCTTCTCCAGGAAGTCCTGGAGGGCGAGGCAGTTCATCACCGTGCCGAGCATGCCCATGTAGTCGGAGCGTGCCCGGTCCATGCCGCGCTGCTGGAGTTCGGCGCCGCGGAAGAAGTTGCCGCCGCCGATGACGACGGCGATCTGGGCGCCGCCGCGCACGACGGCCGCGATCTCGCGGGCGATCTTGTGCACCACGTCGGGATCGACGCCCAGTCCGCCGCCACCGGCGAACGCCTCACCGGAAAGCTTCAGCATGAAGCGTCCGGCGCCTTTGCCGTCGTCGGTCTTCTCGCCTTTGTCGGCCTGGGTGCTGGTCATGGAGATCTCCTCATGGTGCACATACGAAGAAGGCCATTGCCGGTGGGGTGTTGGCTCCCATGCTCGGCAATGGCCTCCTCGTCAGATCTGCTGTCGTCCGGCACGCACACGCGCGTGCCGACGTACGCGGACGACTGCTGTCGACCCTATAGGGGTCGCGCGTCGATCGCTGTACGGACTCAGATGCCGACCTTGATGCGCGCGAAGCGCTTCAGGGCGACACCGGCCTCGTCCAGGACCTGCTGGACGGACTTCTTCTGGTCCAGCGCGTAGGGCTGGCCCAGCAGGGTGGCCTCCTTGAAGAAGGCGTTGACGCGACCCTCGACGATCTTCGGGAGGGCGGCCTCGGGCTTGCCCTCGGCGCGGGTCGTCTCCTCGGCCACGCGGCGCTCGGACTCGACGACCTCGGCCGGGACGTCCTCCCGGGAGAGGTACTTCGGGGCGAAGGCGGCGATGTGCTGCGCGACACCCTTGGCGAGCTCGGCGTTGGCCTTGTCCAGCTCGACCAGGACACCGATCTGCGGGGGCAGGTCGGGCATGGTGCGGTGCATGTACGCGGTCACGTAGACGCCGGAGAACTGGGCGAAGCGGTCCAGGACGATCTTCTCGCCCAGGTTGGCGTTGGCCTCGTCGACGAACGCCTGAACCGTCTTGCCGGGCTCGATCTCGGAGCCCAGGAGGGTCTCGAGGTCGGCCGGGGAGGTCTTGGTGACGTGGTCGGCGAGCCGGCCGGCGACGGCCTGGAACTTCTCGCCCTTGGCGACGAAGTCCGTCTCGCACTTCAGCTCGACCAGGACACCGGAGGTGTTGTCGTCGGCGATGACGGAGACCACGGCGCCGTTCTCGGCGGAGCGGCCCTCGCGCTTGGCGACGCCCTTCTGGCCCTTGATGCGCAGTTCCTCGACGGCCCTGTCGACGTTGCCGTCGGCCTCGTCCAGCGCCTTCTTGCAGTCCATCATGCCTGCGCCGGTGAGCTCACGGAGCTTCTTGACGTCGGCGGCGGTGTAGTTCGCCATGATTCCTGGAATCTCTCTCGAAGTCTGAAGATCTACGGGCCGGACGGCGGGGGCTTGGTGTGCCCCCGCCGTCCGTGACCCGAAGGGGTGAGGGGTCAGGCCTGCTCGGCGTCCGCGGCGGGGGTCTCGGCGGCAGCCTCGACGGCCTCGGTCTCGGCCTCGGCCTCGGCCTCGGCGACGGGAGCCTCGGCCTGCTCGGCGTCGGCGACCTTCTCCGTCTCGGCGGAGGTCTGGACCTCGGGCTCGTCGGCCTTCTTCTCGCCCTCGAGCAGGTCGCGCTCCCACGCGGCCAGCGGCTCGCCCGCGGCCTTGTCACCCTCGGCGGCCTTGCCGGCGCCGGAACGGGAGATGAGGCCCTCGGCGACGGCGTCGGCGATCACGCGGGTGAGCAGGGTGACGGAGCGGATCGCGTCGTCGTTGCCCGGGATCTTGTAGTCGACCTCGTCGGGGTCGCAGTTGGTGTCGAGGATGGCGACGACCGGGATGTTGAGCTTCCGGGCCTCGCCGACCGCGATGTGCTCCTTCTTGGTGTCCACGATCCAGACGGCGCTGGGCACCTTCTGCATCTCGCGGATACCACCGAGGGTCTTCTCCAGCTTGGCCTTCTCGCGCGAGAGCACGAGAAGCTCCTTCTTGGTGAGACCGGAGGCGGCGACGTCCTCGAAGTCGATCTGCTCGAGCTCCTTGAGGCGCTGCAGACGCTTGTAGACGGTCGAGAAGTTGGTGAGCATGCCGCCCAGCCAGCGCTGGTTGACGTAGGGCATGCCGACGCGGGTGGCCTGCTCGGCGATGGCCTCCTGCGCCTGCTTCTTCGTGCCGACGAACATGACCGTGCCGCCGTGGGCGACGGTCTCCTTGACGAACTCGTAGGCGCGGTCGATGTACGACAGCGACTGGAGCAGGTCGATGATGTAGATGCCGTTGCGCTCCGTGAAGATGAAGCGCTTCATCTTCGGGTTCCAACGACGGGTCTGGTGACCGAAGTGGACGCCGCTTTCCAGCAGCTCCCGCATCGTGACGACGGCCATGGCCGTTCTCCTTGGTGTTCTCGGTTGTGCCGCGTGTGCCGGACGGCACTCGCGCCTGACGCCCGCGATGCGCCTTGCCACGAGGGACCGAGGGGCGCTGACACCGGCTTTTGATGACCGCGTGTCGGGGCGTGCGAAGTCGACCCGGTGACCCGGATCGCCATGAGAAGTGTACGGGACCCGCGAGGTGCGGGGTGACGCCGCTGTCCACAACCGGCCGGTGGTCCACAGGCCCCCGCCGAGATCCGCCCGATGCGGGACCGTTCTCGCATGCGAGCGAAACGATATGTGCGTACGTGGCTGGAGTTGCTACCGGGAATCACGACGGCCGCACTCGCCGTGCCGGCCATGTCGGCGGTGGCAGCCGTCGCAGCCGTGTCGGCTGTGTCGGCTGTGTATGCCGCGCCGGCGCCATCGCCGGTCGCCCTGGCCACCCAGACCTCCCCGTCCCGGACGAACGGTCCCGCGCCTCCGGTCCCCGCGGAGCCGCCCGACGCCGACGCGCAGGTCCCGGCGGTCGCCCGCCTCTGGCCGGTGGGCACGCGCCCCTCGGTCCTACGGGCCTGGCAGCCCCCGGCGACGCCCTACGGCCGCGGCCACCGGGGCGTGGACCTCGGGGCGGCCCCGGGCGCCCCGGTCCGCTCCGTCGCCCCGGGCCGGGTCTCCTTCGCCGGCCGCGTCGCGGGCCGCGGAGCGGTCGCCGTCGAGTTGGCGGGCACCGGCGACCCACCCCTGCGCACCACCTTCACCCCGGTACGGGCCACGGTGGGAAAGGGCGACGAGGTGGCCGCGGGCGAGGTACTGGGCACCCTCGAAGCGGACGGCTCCCACTGCCCCACGAGCTGCCTCCACTGGGGCCTTCTACGAGACCGGACCTACCTCGACCCGCTCTCCCTGCTCCCGCCGTGGCTGCTGCACCGCGCTCCGTCCCGGCTGCTGCCGGTACCGACAGCACGCAGACAGCCATGACCGCCTGCGACACGGGAGCGGGTACGGAGAGGGGGGCACGGGAGAGGGACGGGCCACGGGAGGGCTTGCCCGTCGGGACGGCACCGATGGGTCCCGTGAAGCCCGGCAGGCGCGCGGGGGCTTAGTAGGGCGCGGGGCGCGCGGGTGAGTGGGGTAGGCGCGCAGGAAGCGACGGATGTGCGGGAGGGGCAGGCGCGCGGGGCAGGGGCGGGGGGGGAGGGGCGGGGGGGGAGGGAGGGGCGGGGAGGGGGAGGGGGAGGGGCAGAGGGACGGAAGTTCAGCCGCGCACGCCCCGCAGGGCCATCGTGACGGCCGCGTCCGTAATCGCGTCAGGGTCCTCCGCCGCTCCCAGTTCGATCCGCCGTACAGCCGCGTCGACCACGCCCTGGAGCAGCATCGCGGCCAGTCTCGGTTCGGCGTGGCCCATGTCCCGGAGCGCCTCCGCGATCATCGCGACGAGGCCGCCGTGCGCGGCGCGGATCTTCTCGCGGGCCCCGGCGTCGAGCTCGCTCGCGGAGATGGCCACCACGGCACGGTGCCGCCGGTCCCCGACGAGGGCCAGTTGCTGCCGGACGTAGGCCTCGACCTTGCCCTCGGGCCCGTCGGCCGCGGCCATCACCGCCTCGACCTCGGCCGCCCACACGGGAAAGTCGACCTCGCACAGCTCTTCGACCACGGCGGCACGGGACCGGAAGTACTCGTAGACGGACGACCGCGCCAGGCCCGTCCGCTCGGCGAGGGCGGGGAAGGTCAGCGCTTCCGTCCCGCCCTCGGACAGCAGGGACCGGGCCGCGTCCAGCAGGGCGGCTCGCTGCATCGACCGGTGCTCGGCCACGGAGGCCGCTCGAATCCTTGGCACGCCCTCCACTTTACGGACGGACCGCGGATGACGGCAGCCACTCCCACCACCTGGAGGAATAACGGTCCGGATGACGAAGGGACGATTCAGCACCCGCGCCACGCTCCGGATCAGCGTCCGAAACCGGCCAGCTTCGCACGCAGCTGCAGTACGGACTTGGTGTGGATCTGGCTCACCCGGCTCTCGGTCACTCCGAGGACGTTCCCGATCTCGGCGAGCGTGAGGCCCTCGTAGTAGTAGAGCGTGACCACGGTCTTCTCCCGGTCGGGCAGTGTGTTGATGGCCCGCGCCAGGAACCTGCGCAGCTCCCGGTCCTCGGCCACCTCGACCGGGTTGTCGGCCGCGGTGTCCTCCAGGGTGTCCATCAGGCTCAGCCGGTCGCCGCCCTCGCCGCCGACATGCAGGAGTTCCTCGAGGGCCACCACGTTGGCCAGGGACAACTGACTGAAGACGGCGTGGAGATCCTCCACCGCGATCCCCATCTCGGAGGCCACCTCGCCCTCCGACGGCGTGCGTCTCAGTCGGGCCTCCAGCGTCGCGTACGCCCGTTCCACGTTGCGCGCCTTCTGCCGTACGGAGCGCGGGATCCAGTCCAGGGCGCGCAGCTCGTCGATCATCGCGCCCCGGATGCGCGTGATCGCGTACGTCTCGAACTTGATCTCCCGTTCGATGTCGAACTTCTCGATCGCGTCGATCAGTCCGAACACGCCCGAGGAGACGAAGTCCGCCTGCTCCACATTGGCCGGCAGGCCCACGCTGACCCGTCCCGCGACGTACTTGACCAGGGGCGAGTAGTGCAGGATCAGCTGCTCGCGCAGCCGCTCGTCACCCGTCGTCTTGTACGACCGCCACAGCTCGTCGAGCGTCGAGGGAGCGGGCGGCCGCCTGCTACCGCCGTCGCGGGCGGCTGGGGGGATCGCCGCCCGATCGGACCCGGAGGTGTGCTGGGGCATTCGTCGCCTTGTGCCGTTCTGCCGTGAACTGGGGGTGCCTGGGTGAGCTGTCGCTCTGATGCCGAGTTGCGCGTCTGCGCCGGAACCCAGGTGAGCGTAGCGTGACTGGAGTGTCGCAGTGCGCGAAGGGCAGGGGGTGGGTGGTGCGCAGATACGTTCCGCTGAGTGTTTGCGTCGGTCGTCCTCGTCGCCGTCTGTGACCGTCCGCAGGCGCCAACTGCGGTTTTTATCAAGGGTGTCGGCGTTCGCCCGGACGGCCGAACACGCTCGGTCAGCGCCCGCGACGATCATCGTGGACCGGGATCATCATCTGGCGTGTCAACTTCCAGCCGTCGCCGTGTCGTTCGACGAACCCGAGCGAGCGGAGTTCGTACAGTCTCCCGACCGCGTCGTCCGTCGTGGTTCCCGCCCCGCGGGCGATCTCCTCCGCTCCCGCCAGTCCGCGGGCCGGCAGCGCGGCGAGCACCCGTCCGGCACCCGGGTCCAGCAGGTCGCGCGGCAGCACGGGCCCTCGCCTGTCCGGGGCCAGCTCACCCATGTCGCCGACCAGTTCCGCGACTTCCGCGGCGTCGGTGACCAGCGCCGCCTCCCCCCGCAGCAGTTCGTGCACCCCGGCCGACAACCCGCTGGTGACAGGGCCGGGCACCCCCATCGCGAACCTGCCCAGCCGCTGTGCGGCGCGCGCCGTGACCAGGGCGCCACTGCGATAGGCGGCCTCGACGACCACGGTCCCCCGGGTGAGCGCCGCGATGACCCGGTTGCGGAGGATGAACCTGCTCGGCGTGGGATGCTCTCCCGGCGGCAACTCGCCGACGACCAGGCCCTGTTCGGCGATCCTGGTGATCAACTCGGTGTGCCCGCGGGGGTAGGGTCGGTCGACTCCGCAGGCCAGCACGGCGACGGTGGCGCCGCCTGCCGCCAGTGCGCCGCGGTGCGCGGCGCCGTCCACACCGTAGGCGCCGCCCGACACCACCACCCAGCCTCGCTCGGCCAGCCCGGCGCCGAGGGTGGCCGCCATGTGGGCGCCGTACTCCGTACAGGCCCGCGCTCCGACGAGGGCGACGGACCGCAGCGCCCACATCCGCAGGCTGGGGCGTCCTCGTACCCAGAGTCCGACGGGGCGGCCGTCCCCGAGATCGTCGAGCTGCGCGGGCCACTCGGAGTCCCCCGGGCACACGAACCGGATACCGGCCGCATGGGCGTCCGCGAGGTCCCGCTCCGGGTCGGCCCGCTCGGCCCGCGCCCGCAGTCCCTCCCATCTCCCGTCCGTCACCCCCCGCGGCCGCTCCCCGCCGTCCAGGAGCCCCCGGACGGCCCGCTCCGCCCCCGCCTCACGGATCCAGCGCCCGAAGACCGCGTCGCCCGGTTCGGCGACGCGGGCGAGAAATGCCCGGTGCGTGCGCTCGTCCGCACGGACCGGGTCCTGCCGGTGCGCGCCCTCCCGGCTCCTGTCCTCTCCGCGTGCGTCTTTCCGACTCCTGGCGTCTCGGCGTGCGTCTTCCCGGCTCCTGTCCTCTCCGCGTGCGTCTTCCCGACTCCTGTCCTCTCCGCGTGCGTCTTCCCGACTCCTGTCCTCTCCGCGTGCGTCTTCCCGGTTGCTGGCTTCCTGGCCCGTGCTCTCCCCGGGCGGGCTGTCGTGGTTCACGACAGCGCGCCGATCGCCATCGGCACCCCGCGCGGCACGCCGGTGCGCAGTTGCAGCGCGAGGGCGACATCCGTCGCGTCGGGCCGGTCGTGTCCCACGAGGTCCGCGACGGTCCAGGCGACGCGTAGCACCCGGTCGAGGCCCCGGGCGCTCAGCACGCCCCGGTCCAGGCTCCGCTCCGCCTCGTCCAGCGCGCCCGGCGACGCGTGCCACCGGGTGCGCAGCTCGTGGCCCGGAACCTCGCTGTTCGTCCGCCAGGGGGTGTCCGCCAGTCGTGCCGCGGCCCGTTCTCTGGCCGCTCGTACGCGGCCGGCGACGGTCTCCGTGGATTCGCCCCGCGCCCCGCGCCCGGTCAGCTCGGAGCGGGTGACGCGGTCCACCTCGACGCGTAGATCGACCCGGTCGAGCAGCGGGCCGGAGAGTCTGGCCTGATAGCGGCGGACGGCGGAGGGTGGGCAGTCGCACAGGTCGTCGAGCTGCGAGAAGCGCCCGCACGGGCAGGGGTTCGCCGCGAGCACCATCAGGAACCGCGCCGGAAACCGCACCACCCCCGCGCTGCGCGCGATCACCACGTGTCCGGCCTCCAGGGGCTGGCGCAGCGCGTCGAGGGCCTGGCCGCTGAATTCCGGGGTCTCGTCGAGGAAGAGCACTCCCCGGTGGGCGAGCGACACGGCGCCCGGCCGTGCGATTCCGTGGCCTCCTCCGACGAGGGCCTGCATGGTCGCCGAGTGGTGGGGCGCGCAGTACGGGGCGGTGTCGACCAGGGGTTTGCCCGGTGGCAGCAGGCCGGCGACCGAGTGGACGGCCGTGACCTCCAGGGACTCGCCCCTGGTGAGCGGTGGCAGGACGGCGGGCAGCCGCTCGGCGAGCATCGTCTTGCCCGCTCCTGGTGGGCCCTCCAGGAAGAGGTGGTGGCCGCCTGCCGCCGCGACCTCCACGGCGGTGCGCGCGGAGCGCTGGCCGACGACGTCGGCGAGGTCGTGGCCGTGGTCGTGCTGGGCGCCGCCCACGCCGTGCATGCCGGTGGCCGCGCCGGTGCCCGGCATGCGCAGGCCGGCCAGCAGCGGGCTGGGGCGGCCCGCTTCGTCGGGATCCTCCTCGGGGACCGGCTCGTCGGTGAGCACGGCGATCAGCTGGCCCAGGCTGCGCACGCCGAGCACGGAGACGCCCGGCACCAGTGTGGCCTCGGCGGCCGCGCACTCGGGCACCACCACCTGTTCGTACCCCGCGTCGGCCGCGGCGAGGACCGCGGGCAGCACTCCCCGCACCGGCCGGACGCGCCCGTCGAGTCCCAGCTCGCCGATCATCACGATGTCGGAGAGCACCCGGGGATCGATCCGCTCCGCGGCGCCCAGCACCGCGCAGGCGACGGCGAGGTCGAATCCGCTGCCGCCCTTGGGTACCGAGGCCGGGCTGAGACCCACGGTGAGCTTCTTCTGGGGCCACACCGCGCCGGAGTTCACCACTGCCGCGCGGACCCGGTCCCTGCTCTCCGACAGGCTCTTGTCGGGGAGGCCGACCAGGGTGAACGCCGCGACGCCCGGTTCCAGGTCCGCCTGGACCTCCACCACGACGCCCTCGACGCCGACGAGGGCCACCGAGCACGTACGCGCGAACCCCATCAGGCCACCCCTCGGGCGTGCTCGACCACGGGTGCGCCGCGGGCGGGGAGGAGGACACCGATCAGGTCGATGCGGACACCGCCGGGCGGTGCCCCGCCGTGTTCCTGGAGCCAGCGCTCCGCCAGGCCGCGCAGGCGCTGTGCCTTGGCCGGGGTGACGGCCGCCATCGGGTGCTCGAAGGCGCCCGTCCTGCGTGTCTTGACCTCGCAGACGACGAGCGCGTCGCCGTCCCGGGCCACGATGTCGATCTCGCCGGCCCTGCCGGAGCGCCAGTTGCGCGCCAGGACGGTCATTCCGGCCTCGGTCAGCCGCCGTGCGGCCAGGTCCTCGCCGTATGTGCCGAGTGCGTTGCGTGCCTTGGACGTCTTCATGTCGGCACCACCTCCGGCGCCCACATTGCGGCCGTCCCCGCCCGCTGTTGGATCTTGGTGGACAGGCGGCCGACTGGGGACAACTCCATCACCCTCACGAGTGATCATCGCCCGTCGGCGACCGCCGGTCGCACTCACGCGATCATCGGATCCACCGGGGCGGTCACCCGCCGGGCAGCTCCAGATCGCTCTTGTTCAGCTCCTCGATGTTCACGTCCTTGAATGTGAGCACCCGCACCTGTTTCACGAAGCGCGCGGGCCTGTACATGTCCCACACCCAGGCGTCCGCCATGGACACCTCGAAGAAAACCTCGCCCTGGACCGAGTGCACCTGCATCTCGTAGTCGTTGGTGAGGTAGAAGCGCCGTTCGGTCTCGATCACGTATTTGAACAGACCGACGACATCGCGGTACTCCCGATAGAGCTTCAGCTCCATCTCGGTCTCGTACTTCTCGAGGTCCTCGGCGCTCATGGCATGTTCCCCTTCAGCCGTGCGTCCCCCTATTGTGCGCCAGCCCCGCGAGCCCCTAGACGATTTCGGTGTCGAGGACCTCGGGCCTGGCCGGGGGACCCTCGTCGAGCAGCCTGCGCAGCAGCTCGGCGAGCCTGGTCGGATACACCGTCTCATGTGCTTCGGTCAGTTCCCGGCACGTCCACCAGCGCGCTCCGGCGACACTTCGCCGTTCCAGCTCCGTCAGCCCGGCGGCGACGGTTCCCGTCTGGGTCGTACGGGCCAGGAAGTACCATTCGTCCTGGTCCCAGCGGCGTCCCGCGAAGGGGAACGAACATTTTCGCCGCCACAGCACCGGGCCCAGTTCGACCTCGGTGATGCCGGTCTCCTCCACGAGTTCCCGCAGCGCGGCCTCCTCGCGGGTCTCGTCGCCCTCCAGGCCGCCGCCGGGCGTGAACCACCAGTCGTCCGCGGGATCGTCCGGCTCATGACCGTGCAGCAGCAGGATGCGCTCCTGCGCGTCGAGGAGCACCACCCTGGCGACTTTCCGCAGTCCGCCGGCGTACGAGTCCGTATCAGGGTCCGCGCCCGAGATCCGTTCCGACGACACGGCCGGCCCCGGTGACGCCGCGGACGGGCCGGGCTGTCCGGGCGGCTCAGCCGACACCGACCGGCTCCGTCCGCCCCCGGCCGCGCCGCCGTCCGAGGCGCTTGGCGACCGGGCCGACCGCCGCCCCGCCCAGCACGAGCACCGCGCCCGCCACCACCGCGGTAAGGATCGGCCGCAGCGGACCCGGCGTCGAGATCCCGCCGAGCGTCTCGAAGCCCGTGGGCCGCTTCAGCATGCCCTTCATGGGCCAGGCGACGGCGTCGACGCGGCCCTTCACCGCGGCGCGCGGCACCGTGCCGTTGAATGCCTCGGTGAGGTGCGCCGTCGAGTCCAGTGAGCCGCTGCGTTCGTCACCGAGCAGGAAGAGCCGTCCCTCGGGCACCTCGACGGTCGGGATCTGCTTCGACTCGGCGGCCTCGCCCTCGGGGAGATACGGTTCGTCGATCTTCTTGTCGTTGACCGTCAGCTTGCCGTTCGTGCAGCAGGCGACGGTGTCACCGCCGACCGCGACGACCCGCTTGACGATCAGCATGTCCCCCCAGCTCTTCTGCTTGAAGACGATGACGTCCCCACGCTTGACGTCCTTGCCGTCTATCCGCTGCGCCAGGATGCGGTCGCCCACCTTGATGGTCGGCACCATCGACTCGGTCGGCACCGTGTACGGCTGATAGACGACGGCGCCCCAGGCGAAGCCGCCGAGGAAGAGCACACAGCCGAGGGCCACGGCCAGTCCCGACAGCACGCTGCCGAGCCGACCGTGGCCCTCGTCCGTACGACCTGACGTGCTGCTCATCCCAGTGCTCCCCCGACTCGGAGAATCGACCCCGCGGTCCTGGGTACGGCCCGCGGAAGATCGGCGATCTGGGACGGCACCCTACCCGGCGGTACCTCGTCCAGAAACCCTGGGGTTTCCGGCGGTAAGGCGACGCCTGCGCCACAGCACCAGCGGCGCCGCGCCGGCCAGTCCCAGGGCGCCCGGGGCGGCCGCGCTGAGGTTCTGGTCGAAGGTGTCGGGGATCGGCAGCGTGTTCCAGCGGGTGGGCGGCCAGGCGATCACGATGGCGCGGCCCACGACGTTGCCCACGGGCACGAAGCCCTGGTACTTGTCCTGCTGGTGGTAGCGGGAGTCCAGCGAGTTCTGCCGGTGGTCGCCCATGACCCAGATTTTGCCCGGCGGTACCGTCACCTTGAACTGGCCGCCCTGGTCGTCGACGCTGCAGGGCGTGTTCCCGGCGTACACGTACGTCTCGTTGAGCGCCTTGCCGTTGACCGTCAGCGGGCCGGAGTTCTCGCACTCGACCGTGTCACCGGCGACGCCGATGACCCGCTTGATGAGGTCCTTCTCGTCCGCGGACGGCATCAGGCCGATCTTGCTGAGGACCTGCTGCACGGCGTTCGGGTTGGGCGTCGGCTCGCCCGCCAGCCAGTTGTCGGGGTCGTGGAAGACGACGACCTCGCCGCGTGAGGGCTCCGAGCCGAACCACGGTGTGAGCTTGTCGACCAGTACACGGTCGCCCTGCTGGAGGGTGTTCTGCATCGAGTCCGAGGGGATCGAGAACGCCTGTACCAGGAAGGTCTTGATCAGCAGCGCGAGGACCAGTGCGATACCGATGAGGAGCGGCAGTTCCTTCCAGAAGGAACGCGGATTCTTGGGCTTCTCGTCCTGCTCGCCGTGCTCCTTCGTACCGCCGCCGTCCCCGGATTCACTCCCGGTGGCGACGACCTCGTTCGTGGCCGGGGTGGCCGATCCGTCGGTTCGCTCCGGCTGTTCCTCGGGGCCATCGTGTCCGGATCGTGCGCCGACCGCCAAATCCCCCACATCCACTCCTCACTCCGTGCCGCCGCCTGCCCCGGATCCGGCGCAGGCCCACCACTCCCATAACGAGCGGGAGTTCCGCAGGGCTCGGGAGCGGGATCAATCCATTGAGATCCGCGGACGCCACCCTATGCGACGGTCCCATGGCCGTGGCCGACCCGCTCGGCACCGACGCGTACGTGTCCGGCTCCTTCAGGCGGGTCCAGTGCCCGAAGGGCCAGGCGATGACCATGGCTCTGCCGACGACGGACTTCTCGGAGACGGTACCGCCGTACTTCTCCTTGCGGTGGTACCTGGAGTCGGCCGAGTTGGCCCGGTGGTCGCCCATGACCCAGAGCCGGCCCTTGGGGACCGTCTCCTCGAAGGGGAAATCCGACGGTTTGTTGTCGGCGTGTATGTACGGCTCCTCGAGCGGCATGCCGTTGACCGTGACGCGCCCCTGCGTGTCGCAGCACTTGACGGTGTCGCCGCCGACCGCGACGACCCGCTTGATGAGGTCCTTGTCGTTGTCGGAGGGCAGCAGACCGATCTGGGTCAGCCCCTCCTTGACCTGCTTGATGACGACAGGGTCGTTCTTCTTGGTGGTCTTCTCCCCGGCCAGCCAGTCCCCGGGGTCCTTGAAGACGACGACGTCACCGCGCTGCGGCTTGGAGCCGAACCATGGCGTGAACTTGTCGACGAGCACCCGGTCGCCGATCTGGATCGTGCTCTCCATGGAGCCCGAGGGGATGACGAATGCCTGGACGAGGAAGGTCTTGAGGACCAGGGCTATGAGCACCGCGACGCCGACGAGAAGCGGGATCTCCTTGACCGCGGAGCGCCGTCGTCGTCGCTTCACCTTGCGCTGGAGCTTGCGGCGCTCGGCGCGGCCGGGGCGTACCGCACCGCCGGAGGCACGCCGTGTCCCGGTGGGCAGCAGGTTGTCGGCCGCGCTCTCGGAGACTCCGCGCGGCCTTCCGCGGTTACCCATGGGCACCGTCCGCGGCCGGTACGCGCGCGTAGGCGCCGGGGCGTCTCAGCCGGGCCCAGTCGTCCGAGGGCCAGGCGATCCAGTCGGCGCGGCCGATGACGTCGCCGACGGGGATCATGCCGCCCCCGGGCGACCCCAGGTGGTCCCGGGAGTCGCTGGAGTCGCTGCGGTGGTCACCCAGGAGGAACAGGCTGCCGGCGGGTACGACGACGTCGAAGGGCGCCTCCGACGGGCTGTCCCCGGGATGCAGAAACGTCGACTCGTCGACCGATCGGCCGTTCACCTCGAGTCTCCCCTCCTTGTCGCAGCAGACCACATGGTCTCCCCCCACACCGACGACGCGTTTCACGTAGTCGGCGTTCCCGAAGTAGCCGGTGCCGTCGAACACGACGATGTCTCCCCGCTGCGGCTCAGCACCGAAACGGTACGCCAACTTATTTACGAGAACGCGGTCCCCGATCCTCAATCCGGGCTGCATCGAGCTGCTGGGAATCTCGAAGGGCTGCATCACGAAGGTGCTGAAGCCGACCAGGAACAGGAGGCAGACCAGTGCGGTCAGGGTGATCCGGCCGCCGGGGAGCCACTCCGCGACCCGGTCCAGCAACGCGGAACGCGACCGTCCCTCCGGCCCCTGGGTGTCCGAGATCTCCTCGGACTCGGCAGGGCGGGAGGAGCGGTCGCGCTCCGTGTGCTGTGCTTCGGTGTTCATCGGAGCCAGATGTTAACCGGCGTCCGTATGAGCCTCCGCGCGAGCTCAGTTGTCGCGCTTCTCCTTGATCTTCGCGGCCTTGCCGCGCAGGTCACGGAGGTAGTAGAGCTTCGCGCGACGCACGTCACCGCGGGTGACGAGCTCGATCTTCTCGACGATCGGGGTGTGCACCGGGAAGGTGCGCTCGACGCCGACCGAGAAGGAGACCTTGCGGACCGTGAAGGTCTCGCGGACACCGGCGCCCTGGCGACGGATGACGACGCCCTTGAACTGCTGCACACGGGAGCGGTTGCCCTCGATGACGCGCACGTGGACGTTGACGGTGTCACCCGGGCGGAAGGCCGGGATGTCGGTGCGCAGCGAAGCGCTGTCGACGGAGTCGAGCAGGTGAGACATCGGATCTGCTTTCTTCGCCAATGCCACAGGTCATCGACGGGAGAAGGGTTTTCAGGAGTGCTGCCGCGTCGGGGCGGGCGTCGTGTCCCCCTGTGGCAGGGGCGCACGCCGGACGACGTAGAGCAGCGGCCTATTCTTCCACGGCCTCGGGCCTGCGCCAAAATCGGCCGTCGGCTTCCGGCTGCCATCCAAGGATCGAGAGCATTTCGCGGTCCTTCTTGTCGAAGAGGGACGCCTCGCAGCGCTCGATGAGGTCGGGCCGGTTGGCCGCGGTACGGCGCAGGGCCTCGTCGCGGCGCCAGCGGGCGATCTTGCCGTGGTGGCCGCTGAGCAGTACCTCGGGGATCTCCCGGCCGCGCCACTCGGGGGGCTTGGTGTAGACGGGCCCCTCCAGGAGGTTGGCCATGGCGCCGGGGGCGAAGGAGTCGTCCCGGTGGGACTCGGCGTTGCCCAGGACGCCGGGCAGCAGGCGCGCCACGGCCTCCGTGACGACGAGCACGGCGGCCTCGCCGCCGGCGAGCACGTAGTCGCCGATGGACACCTCGTGGACCGGCATGCGGGTGGCGTACTCGTCGATGACGCGGCGGTCGATGCCCTCGTAGCGGGCGGGTGTGAAGACCAGCCAGGGGCGCTCGGACAGCTCGACGGCGAGTTCCTGGGTGAAGGGGCGTCCACTGGGTGTGGGCACGACGAGGACGGGCCCGTGCGAGCCCGTCTCGTAGCCGTCGGCCAGCACGGAGTCCAGGGCATCGCCCCAGGGGTCCGTCTTCATGACCATGCCGGGGCCGCCGCCGTACGGGGTGTCGTCGACCGTGTTGTGGCGGTCGTACGTCCACTCCCGAAGGTCGTGCACGTGCACGTTCAGCTGTCCGCGCGCGCGTGCCTTGCCGACGAGCGAGACGTTCAGGGGGTCCAGGTACTCCGGGAAGATCGTGACGACGTCCAGCCGCATTACGCCTCTTCCTCGGCTTCCTCGGCGGGGTCCCGGGTGGACGCGATCTCGGCGCGGTCGTCGATCAGGCCCGGCGGCGGGTCGATGACGGCGCGCTGCTCGTCCAGGTCGATCTCGATGACGATCTCCTCGACGAACGGGATCATGACCTCGGTGCCGTCCGGCCGCTCGACGACGAACAGGTCCTGAGAGGGCAGGTGCGAGATCTCGGTGATCCGTCCGACCTCGTCGCCCTCCTTGGTGACCACGTCCAGGTCCATCAGCTGGTGGTCGTAGTACTCGTCCGGGGCCTCGGGCTTCTCGTCCGGGTCGACGTCGGCGATGAGCAGGGTGTTGCGCAGCGCCTCGGCGGCGTTGCGGTCGCGTACGCCCTCGAATCGCAGCAGCAGACGTCCGCTGTGCACGCGGCCCGTCTCGATGGTCAGTGGACCGGTGGAGGCGGGGTCGGTGGCCAGGACGGCACCGGGGGCGAGCCTGATCTCCGGCTCGTCGGTACGTACCTCGACGGTGACCTCGCCCTTGATGCCGTGGGCGCGGCCGACGCGAGCGACTACCAGCTGCACTGTGCTTGATCTCCTGTCGGTGTGCCTGCGGCGGTGCTTCGCAGACGACTACGGGCCGGGGACGGCCGGATGGCCCTCCCCGGCCCGAGCCGGTGCTGCCTGTTACGTCAGCGGACGTGGTCCACGTCGACGAGGTCGACGCGGACACCGCGGCCGCCGATGGCGCCCACGACGGTGCGCAGAGCGCGCGCGGTGCGGCCGTTGCGGCCGATCACCTTACCGAGGTCGTCGGGGTGGACCCGGACCTCGAGTACGCGCCCGCGGCGCAGGTCGCGCGAGGCGACCTGCACATCGTCGGGGTTGTCGACGATGCCCTTCACGAGGTGCTCGAGAGCCTCCTCGAGCATGCTCAGGCCTCGGTCGACTCAGACGAAGACGACGCGGCCGGGGCCTCGTCCTTCTTCTCAGCCTTCTTCTTCTGGGTGATGGCCTCACCCTTGCCCTCGTCGTCGCCGCCCAGGGCGTCGAACAGCGGGCGCGAGGCCTTCGGCTCGGCGACGAGCAGCGGAGCGGGGGCGGGCAGACCCTTGAACTTCTGCCAGTCACCGGTCAGCTTCAGGATGGCGAGCACGGGCTCGGTCGGCTGCGCGCCGACACCCAGCCAGTACTGCGCGCGGTCCGAGTCGACCTCGATGCGCGAGGGGTTCTGCACCGGGTGGTACAGGCCGATCTCCTCGATGGCCCGGCCGTCGCGGCGGGTACGGGAGTCGGCGATGACGATGCGGTAGTGAGGCGAACGGATCTTGCCCAGACGCTTCAGCTTGATCTTGACTGCCACGGAAGTGGTGTCTCCTGGTCTTGACGTGGTTGGGCACGGCGAGATGGCCGCGTGGGGTTGCGGTACCCGAGTGCCCGATGGACGCGTCAGCCGGAGGAGAGAGGGGTCCTATGCGACTGTCGAGTACAGCTAGACATTGTGCCACACCCTGGAGGTTCACCTCACCGGACGTACCTGTGCCCATGCCTGACCGGCACCCGGCACCGGCACCCGGCGCCGCCCCCCGGGCGCCGGCGCTGCCACCCGGCACCTCGGCGGGCGGTGCGGCCGAGCACGGCTGCCACGAGCAGCCGTCCTCTCAGCTCGCCGCCGCCCCGACCGCCTCCGGGATCCGGAAGGGCTTGCCGCACCCCCCGCACACGATCGGCGCCTGGGCCAGCACGGACGGGACGACCCGTACGTTGCGGCCGCAGTCGCAGACCGCCTTGACGCGGACGCCTCCCCCGGAGGAGCCGTGCCGGGCGGCGGGGCCCCGGAACGAGCGGGCCGTGTCGGCGGCGGTCGCGGCGGTGTGGGCCTTGAGGGCGCGTTGCAGCCGCTCGATGGTCGGGCGGTAGCGGCGCTTGGCCTCGGGGTTGAGCGTGACGAGCGAGAAGCCGCTGCTGGGATGCGGTTCGTCGGGGTGGTCGAGGCCCAGCTCCTCGGCGATCGCCAGGAATCTGCGGTTGTGGTAGCGGCCGGCGCGCGAGGTGTCACGGACTCCGCGGGCGGCGGCGATGCCATGGACTGCCTCGTGCAACAGGCGTTCGAAGGAGAGTTCGTGCCCGCAGGCGGACGACGATTCTCCGATCAGGGACTCGGGCGCGGCCAGATCCGGCAGTTCGGGGTGGTGCCGCTGAATGTCGGCCCACGCCCCTGCCAGTTCTGCGGCAAGAACAGGTGGTGTCGTGCTCACGTCGTGACAACGAGCCTGGGGCCCTGTGTGTTCCTATTCCGGGGCATCCCAAATAATTTGCACGTACCCGTCAGTTGCCGCTGATGTGTCCTGACGAGGGCGGGTGCGCTGATCTGCGGAGAAGCCTCACAGCTCGCACCAAGCTGGTACGTAGTCACGCGTACGCCCCGGCGCGTAGACGCTGTCCGCGCGCCGGGGTACCTGTCGTCATCAGATGCGCAAGAGGCGTTTCGGCCGCCCTCGGGGACGGCTCAGTAGGCGCGCGCCACGACCGCGACGTTACCCGGTGCGTCGTCGCTGCCGGGCACCGACCCGTCCTCGGCGACCAGACACCGTACGGTCACGGAGTGCTCGGCGAGCCTGGCCTCGCCCTCTTCGCCGAGGTCGGCCCACGGAATGCGGGCCCAGCCGCCGGCCGTGGCGGCCTCGACGGCCTGCTCGATCGTCGCCACGTCCGACGTACGGGACTCACGGCGCTCCCGCGACTGCCTGAGGAGGAGCGCCTGGTCCTCCTCCAGGAGGGCGGGCAGCAGTCCCGCCAGGGCGTCGAGGGCGACCGGCTCCTTGCCCCCGGGGATGCGGCGGGCCAGCATCGCGGTGCCGTTCTCCAGGTCACGGGGGCCGACCTCGATGCGCACGGGTACGCCCTTGAGCTCCCAGTCGACCGCGCGCCGACCGAAGGGGGTGTCCGTGCGGTCGTCCACCTGGACCCGTACCCCCGCCGCCGAGAGCCGGTCGCCGATCTCGCGGACCTTGGCCAGAACCGCCTCGTCGTCCTTGATCGCGAGGACGACGGCCTGGACGGGGGCGAGCCGCGGCGGCACCCGCAACCCGCTGTCGTCGCCGTGCGACATGATCAGGCCACCGACCATGCGGGTCGAGGACCCCCAGGAGGTCTGCCAGACGAGTTCCTGCCGGCCGTCCCTGGACAGGTACTGGGTGTTGAATGCCTTCGCGAAGTTCTGGCCGAGTTCGTGGCTGGTGCCCATCTGAAGGGCCTTGCCGTCGCCCATCATGCCTTCGAGCGTGAGGGTGTTGACGGCGCCGGCGAACCGCTCCCTCGGGGTCTTGCGGCCGAGCAGCACGTCGATGCCGAGGACGTTCACCATGAAGTCCTCGTACACCTCCTTGTGGATGTACGCGGCGTAGTCCCGGGCGTCCTCGTACGTGGCGTGGGCGGTGTGGCCCTCCTGCCACAGGAACTCGGTGGTCCGCAGGAACACGCGCGGGCGCATCTCCCAACGGACCACGTTCGCCCACTGGTTGATCAGCAGCGGCAGATCGCGGTAGCTCTGCACCCACTTGGAGAAGGAGGCGTTGATGATCGTCTCGGAGGTGGGGCGGACGACGACCGGCTCCTCCAGCTCCTTGCCGCCGCCGTGCGTGACGACCGCGAGCTCGGGGGCGAAACCCTCGACGTGCTCGGCCTCCTTCGTCAGGTACGACTGCGGGATGAAGAGCGGGAAGTACGCGTTCTGGGCACCCGCCGCCTTGATGCGGGCGTCCATCTCCTGCTGCATCCGTTCCCACAGCCCGTACCCGTAGGGCCGGATGATCATGGTGCCGCGCACCGGCCCGTTGTCGGCCAGCTCGGCCTTGTTGATCAGGTCCTGGTACCAGCGCGGGAAGTCGTCCGCCTGGGGCGTGAGAACAGGTGCCTTTGCCATGGCGCGATCGTACGGGCACACGTTGCCGGGACGTGAATTCTCGTGCCGCGCGCGGACGGCGCACAAGCAGCGCGCCGCAACCCCTGGACGCCGCGACGAGTGCGGAGTTACCTGACATACGGGGGAAGTGCGCGCGCACGGCGCGGGGGTCGGGGAAACGGGGCACAGCGACAACTCTCGGCGGATTGGGGCGCTTTCGATGACACCTACGCTCGTGCGGCAACACCCGCGGCACACGGGACCTCCCTCCCGTGTCGACTCGCGGGTACGCGCGCGTGACTGGGCCGAGATCCAGGAGCGGATGCTGGTTCCGCTCCACGAGGCCGTCTACGAGCGACTCGAAGTCGGCGGCGGGACACGGCTGCTCGGCCTCGGCTGCGGTTCCGGACTGGCCCTGCTGACGGCGGCCTCCCGGGGCGCCGCGGTGACGGGGGTCGACGACTCCTCACCCGAACGGGTGAGGCTCGCTCGGGAACGGCTGCTTCCCGAGGGACACGGCACACGCGCGCGCGGCGACGCCCGGATCGTGCGGGGAACGCCCGCGGACCTGGCCGGCGCCGGGGGACCCGCGTACGACCTGGTGACGGCGTTCGAGCCGGTCGGAGGCGTGGCGGGTGACTCCGAGGGGCTGGTCGAAGTGCTGGAGGCGGCCGCGCCGCTCGCCGGGCGGGGGGCGGCCGTGGTGCTCGTGGGATGGGGGCCGCCGGAGCGCTGCGCCACGTCCGCCGTGCTGCGGGGCGTCGGCAGACTGGCCGAACCGCTGCGGGGCGGCGGCGGGTGGCGGGCCGCCCGGCGGGACGACCTGGAGGAGATCGCCCAGCGGGCCGGGCTCGGGCTCGACGGGTCGGGACGGGTCGCGTGCCCCTTCGGGTACGCGGACGTGGAGAGCGCGGTACGGGGGCTGCTGTCGACCGGGCTGCTGGACGCGGCGGTGGCCGCGACCGACGAGGTCCAGGTCGACAAGGAACTCACGGAAGCGCTCCATCCCCACCGCCGGCGGGACGGGACGGTGTGGATGCCGAACGTCTTCCGGTATCTGATCGCCCGGACGAGGTAACCGTCCGGCGCGCCCGCACGGGGCAGCCGTCCGGCCCGGACGAGGGAGCCGTAGGCAAGCCGGCACGAGGTGGCCACGCGGTCGCCCTGACGGGACACGCGCCGGTCACCCGGACACGCAGGCAAGCGGCCCCGTCCGGGTGAGGCGCCGGACGAGGACAGGCGCCTCACCCGGACGGGGCAGGCACCCGACGGCCGGACCGGACGGGAGACAGGCATGCGGTCGCGCCCGGACGAGGCACCCGGGCGAGTCCGGCGCCCCCGGAGGGCGGAGGGCTCAGCCCTCCTCCTTCCGCGTCCGGGTGATGCCCGCGATCCGGTACGCGTCCGCCTCCTCCAGCGTCTCGTTCGCGAGCAGTGCCTCCGCCAGGGCGTCCAGCTGGTCGCGGTGGTCACGGAGGTTCTGGCATGCCTCCTCGTAGCACTCGTCGACGATGCGGTGCATCTCGTGGTCGATGGAGTCGAGGGTCGCCGGGGCGGCGGCGAGGCCGTAGGCCTGCTGGGCGTCGCCGGGGAGGGCGGAGAGCCGGCCGACGCGTTCGGTCATGCCCCAGCGGGCGACCATGCCCCGGACGATGTTGGTGACCTGTTCGAGGTCGTTCTCCGAGCCGGTGGTGACGACCGCGTAGACGACGTGTTCGGCAGCCATGCCGCCCAGGGCGCCGATGATCCGGCCGCGCAGGTACTCCTCGGTGTACGCGTAGCGGTCGGCGTCCGGGGTCGAGAGCGTGACGCCGAGCGCGCGCCCGCGCGGGACGATGGTGATCTTGCGGACCGGGTCGGCGCCCGGCCGCAGCATGCCGAGCAGGGCGTGGCCGCTCTCGTGGTACGCCGTGCGGCGGCGCTCCTCGTAGGGCATGACCAGCGGGCGTTCGGCACCCAGCTGCACCTTTTCCAGCGCCTCGGAGAGGTCCGTCCGCGTCACCCGCTCCTGTTTGCGCTTGACCGCGAGCAGCGCCGCCTCGTTGGCGAGGTTCGCCAGATCGGCGCCCGTCATGCCCGGGGTCGTCCGGGCCACCTGGGCCAGGTCCACGTCCGGGGAGAGCGGGATCTCGCGGGTGTGGATCTCCAGGATCGCCTCGCGGCCGCCGCGGTCGGGCGGCGAGACGTTGACGACCCGGTCGAAGCGGCCGGGGCGGGTCAGCGCCGGGTCGAGGATGTCGGCGCGGTTGGTCGCGGCGATGACGATGACGCCCTCGGCGCCCGAGAAGCCGTCCATCTCCGTGAGGATCTGGTTCAGGGTCTGCTCGCGCTCGTCGTGGCCGCCCATCGCCGAGCCTCCGGCGCGGGCCCGTCCGATGGTGTCGATCTCGTCGATGAAGATGATGGAGGGGGCGACCTTGCGGGCCTCGGCGAAGAGCTCACGGACGCGCGAGGCACCCACGCCGACGATCATCTCGATGAACTCCGACGCCGAGGCCGAGAAGAACGGCACCCCCGCCTCCCCCGCGACCGCTCGCGCGAGCAGGGTCTTTCCGGTGCCGGGAGGGCCCGCGAGGAGTACGCCGCGTGGCATCTTGGCGCCCATCCTGCGGTAGGCGTCCGGATTCTTGAGGAAGTCCACGACGTCGTTGAGCTCGCCCGCGACCTCGTCGATGCCCGCCACGTCCGCGAAGGTCGTGCGCTGGGCGCCGGGCTGCAGCTCGACGGGTTTCGGGGGTGCCTTGCGGCCGAGCATGCCGCCCGGGCCGCCCATCCCCGGCCGCAGCCGCCGCGCGACGAAGAACCACAGGGCCACCAGGACCAGGATCGGGGCGAGGGAGAGCAGCAGGTTGGACAGCAGGCTGCGCTGCTGGACCACCGGCGAGGCGGTCACCGTGACGCCGCGCTTCTCCAGGTTCTGCCAGAGCTTGTCGTCCGCGAAGGACGGGCGCTGCGTCTTGAACTTGGTGTACTTCCCGCCGCCGTCCGGTTTGTCCCGGGCGGTCCTGAGTTCGCCCTGGATCGCGTCGCCCTTGGAGTAGATCTTGGTGACGTTGCCCCCGTCGATCTGTTTGCTGAACTCCGTGTACGAGATCGTCGGCTCGTTGCCCTCGTTGAAGAATGACAGCGCCAGGACGGCGATCACGAACACGATCAGAGCGGCGACCGCCAGGCCTATCCAGCCACCGGGCATCTTCCTCCGCCCGGAGGGCGGCGGGGTCGGCTCGGGTGGCGTGCCCTCGGTACGCCACGGCTGGTCAGGGTCCTTGCGTGGCGGCACAGGGTTGCTCATATCAGGACGTTATGCCACGTAATGCGCGCCAGCACGCGCAGGAAGCCGCCGGAAACGCGCCGGGGGCGCCCCTGCGGCGAGGGGCACCCCTGGTGACGTACGGGACGGCGGCGGTATGCGGGGCGAACCGCCCGTCCGTGCGCCGGTGCGATCCGTCCGTCAGTTCACCGGTCCGTCAGTCCATGAACTTCTTGAACTCGTCCGGCAGCTCGAAGTTCTGGCCCTGCTGGCCGGCGGGCAGTCCGAAGGCGCCGCCCGGCTGGGCTCCGGCCTCGCGGCGCGCCGCCGCCTCTTCCTCCTGCTGCTTGCGCTTCATCGGGTTGCCGGAGCGCTGCTTGCCCTTGGCCTGCTTGACCTTCTTCTTGGCGCGGCCGGGGCCGCCGCCCATGCCCGGGATCCCGGGCATTCCCGGCATGCCGCCGCCCTGGGCCATGCGGGACATCATCTTGCGGGCCTCGAAGAAGCGCTCGACCAGGCCCTTGACCGCGCTGACCTCGACGCCGGAGCCCTTGGCGATACGGGCGCGGCGCGAGCCGTTGATGATCGTCGGCTCCTGGCGCTCGGCCGGGGTCATCGACTTGATGATGGCGGCCGTGCGGTCGACGTCGCGCTCGTCGAGGTTGTTGATCTGGTCCTTGATCTGGCCCATGCCCGGGAGCATGCCGAGCAGCTTGCTGATGCTGCCCATCTTCCTGACCTGCTCCATCTGGGACAGGAAGTCGTCCAGGGTGAAGTCCTGGCCCTTCTTGGACGCCAGCTTGGAGGCCATCTTCTCGGCCTCTTCTTGGCTGAACGTCTTCTCCGCCTGCTCGATCAGGGTGAGCAGGTCACCCATGTCGAGGATGCGGGAGGCCATCCGGTCCGGGTGGAACGCGTCGAAGTCGTCGAGCTTCTCGCCGTTCGACGCGAACATGATCGGCTTGCCGGTGACCGAGGCGATGGAGAGCGCGGCACCGCCGCGGGCGTCGCCGTCGAGCTTGGAGAGCACCACGCCGTCGAAGCCGACGCCGTCGCGGAAGGCCTCGGCGGTGTTGACCGCGTCCTGGCCGATCATCGCGTCGACGACGAAGAGGATCTCGTCGGGGCTGACCGCGTCGCGGATGTCCGCGGCCTGCTGCATCAGCTCCTGGTCGATGCCGAGGCGGCCGGCGGTGTCCACGATCACGATGTCGTGGACCTTGGTCTTCGCGAACTCCATGGAGTCCTTGGCGACCTTGACCGGGTCACCGACGCCGTTGCCCGGCTCGGGCGCGTAGACGGCCACTCCGGCGCGCTCGGCGACGACGCTGAGCTGGTTCACGGCGTTCGGGCGCTGGAGGTCGGCGGCCACCAGGAGCGGCGAGTGGCCCTGGTCCTTGAGCCACTTGCCGAGCTTTCCGGCGAGGGTGGTCTTACCGGCGCCCTGCAGACCGGCGAGCATGAGCACGGTGGGCGGGTTCTTGGCGAACCGCAGTCGGCGGGTCTCGCCGCCGAGGATCGTGACGAGTTCCTCGTTCACGATCTTCAGGACCTGCTGGGCCGGGTTCAGCGCCTTGGAGACCTCGGCGCCGAGAGCACGTTCCTTGACGTTCTTGATGAAGGTCCGCACGACCGGCAGGGCCACGTCGGCCTCGAGGAGCGCGATACGGATCTCGCGTGCGGTGGCGTCGATGTCAGCTTCGGACAGCCGGCCCTTGCCCCGCAGGTTCTTGAACGTCGCTGAGAGGCGATCGGAGAGAGTATCGAACACGGCGCTCGTCTGTCCTCAGGGGTCGGGGGCGATGGGAATCGCCCTCCAGGGTATCCGGCCGCGTGGCGTGGGGTCTCCACCGCGTTCGTACGAGACCGGTAGCGGCCCCGGTAGCGGTCATCCCCGCAGCATCTCCTCCAGCCCACGGGCCACGGAAGCAGCCTCCTCCCCCGGCAGTGGGGTGCCCTCGGGTCCGGTGACGTAGAAGGCGTCCACGGCGTTGGCGCCGAGCGTGGAGACGTGCATGCTGCGCACCCGTACGCTCGCGTCCTCCAGGGCGCGGCCGATGCGGTGCAGCAGACCGGGGGCGTCGTGTGCGCGGACCTCGATGACCGTGGCGTGCCGGGAGGCCGCGGGGGCGACCGTGACCCGGGGCGGCGGCGCGATGGTCCCGCGGCGCCGCGGATAGGCCGCGTCACGCTCGGCGAGCCGGGCGGCGATGTCCAGGGAACCGTCCAGGGCACGGACGAGATCGGCGCGCAGCCGGGCGGCCTGCGGGAGGGAGCCGTACTCGGCGGCGACCCGCCAGTTGAGCAGCAGCACCGAGCCCCGCACGCCGTCGGGCAGGTCGAACGCGCGCAGCTCGGCCGTGCGGACGGTCAGGCGGTGCATCGCGAGGACGCCGGCCACCGCGGGCAGCACCCCGGGCTGGTCGGGGACGGCGATGAGCAGTTCCACGCCGAGGGGTTCCGGATCCCCGGAGGGCTCGTCCTCGGTGGGCGGTTCGGTCTGCGCGCGCAGGGCGAGGACCGGGCCGCCGGTGCGGAAGGCCTCGATGGCGAGCCGTTCCTGCTCGGCCGTGGGGGCCGCCGCCTCGGGCTCCTCGGGGGCGCCCCCGGCGAGCACGGCCGCGACCCGTTTGACCAGGTCGGTGACGAGGGAGCCGCGCCAGGAGGACCAGGCGGCGGGCCCGGTGGCCAGCGCGTCCGCCTCGGTGAGCGCGTGCAGCAGTTCGAGGGTGCCCTGGGAGCCGACGGCTTCGGCGACCGAGCGGACGGTCGCCGGGTCCTCCAGGTCGCGCCGGGTCGCCGTGTCGACGAGCAGCAGATGGTGGCGGACGAGGGTGGCCAGGACGGCCACGTCCGCGCGGTCGAAGCCGATCCGGGTGGCCACGTCGCGGGCGATGATCTCGCCCGCGACGGAGTGGTCGCCGGGCCAGCCCTTGCCGATGTCGTGCAGCAGCGAGGCGACGAGGAGGAGGTCGGGGCGGCCCACCCGGCGGGCCAGCTCGGAGGCGCGGACGGCCGTCTCGATGAGGTGGCGGTCGACGGTCCAGATGTGCACGGCGTTGCGCTGCGGCCGGCAGCGCACCCGCTCCCAGTCGGGCAGCAGCCGGGTGATCAGGCCCTCGGCCTCCAGCGCCTCCCAGACCTCGACGGTCGGGCGCCCGGATCCGAGCAGGGTGACGAGCTGTTCCCGGGCCTCGGCGGGCCAGGGTGTGGGCAGCGGGCGGGCGACGGCGGCCATGCGCCGGACGGCGTGCAGGGACAGGGGGAGTCCCGACTGCGCCGCGGCGGCCGCGGCGCGGAGCGGGAGCACGGGGTCGCGCTCGGGACGCGCGGCGCGGGCGAGCACCACCTCGCCGTCCATCTCGACGACCCCCTCGGCGAGCGGTGAGCGCTCGGCCGCGGGTTTGGCGCCGCCGCCGAGCATGGCGCGCAGCCGCGGCCGTACGGCGCGTGACTTGAGCACGCGCCCGACCTCGCGCCAGGTGACGTCACTGGCGTACGAGACGACCCGCGCGGCCTCGTAGACCTGGCGCAGCAGGGTGTCGGCGTCCAGCAGTCCCAGTTCCGCGGCGACCTGGTCCTGCTCCTGGAGCGCGAGCCGGTCGGTGGCGCGTCCGGTGGCCAGATGCAGTGCGTCGCGTACGTCGAGCAGTTGCCGTCGGGCGTCGGCGAGGCCCTCGCGGGGCGCGTCGGCCAGCCAGGAGGCGGCGACGGCGCGCAGGGCGGTGGCGTCACGGAGACCGCCGCGGGCCTCCTTGAGGTCCGGTTCCAGCAGGTACTGCAGTTCGCCCTGGCGTTCGGCCCGTTCGACGCAGAGCTCCTGGAGTTCGAGGAGGCGTTTGGGTGCCTGGTTGCGCCAGTCGGCGAGGACGGCCGTACGCAGTGAGGCGGTCAGGCCGAGGTCGCCGGCGATGTGGCGCGCGTCGAGCAGCCCCAGTTGCACCTTGAGGTCGTCGCCGGCCGTCTTGCGGGCCTCGCCGGGGGTGCGGACCGAGTGGTCGAGCGCGAGACCGAGGTCCCAGACGGGGTACCAGATGCGGTCGGCGAGGGCGGCGACCGCGCCGGAGTCGCTGCCGTCGTGCAGGAGGAGCAGATCGAGGTCGCTGCGCGGGGAGAGTTCACCGCGGCCGTAGCCGCCGACGGCGACGAGCGAGACCCCGCGCAGGCCCTCCCGTCGCCCGCCGGCGCCCTTCTGGGCGAGCCGCGCGGCGTCCGTACCGTGCGTGCCGTCCGTGCGGTCTTTGCCGCGCTTGCCGTCCTTGCCGTCCTGGGTGCCCGCGCCGAAGAGGCCGGTCAGCCACTCGTCGGTCAGTTCGGCGAGGGCCGCACGGCGCGGCGGCCCGGACCGCGCCCCCTCCTGGAGGAGGCGCAGCCGGGCCGCCGCGTAGCCGCTGGGTCCCGAGTCCTCTGCTTCCGTACGCATACCCGTACTCGTCACCCAGCGCTCCTGTTCTGTTCTTCCGCTCAGAGCGCGTCGGGGCCGCGCTCGCCGGTCCGGACCCGGACGGCCGTCTCGACCGGGATGGACCACACCTTGCCGTCACCGATCTTGCCCGTGCGGGCCGCCTTCACGACGACGTCGATCAGCTGCTCGGCGTCGTCGTCCTCGGCCAGCACCTCTATGCGGATCTTGGGGACCAGGTCGACGGTGTACTCGGCACCACGGTAGACCTCGGTGTGTCCCCGCTGGCGGCCGTAGCCACTGGCCTCGGTGACCGTGAGGCCGTGCACCCCGAAGGCCTGCAGGGCCTCCTTGATCTCGTCGAGCCGGTGGGGCTTCACGACGGCGGTGATGAGCTTCATGCGTCCACCTTCTTGCTCTGCGTACCCGCGAGGGCGGAGACCGAGCCGCCGACGATGCCGCCGCCCGCTCCGCTGAAGTCGTATGCGGTCTCGGCGTGCTCGGCCTGGTCGATGCCCGCGATCTCCTCGTCCTCGCTGACCCGCATGCCCATCGTCCTGTCGATGAGGAAGGCGAGGATCGCGGAGACGACGAGGGAGTAGCCGAGGACGGCGAAGACGCCGGCGCACTGCTTCCAGAACTGGGTGAGGCCGCCGCCGTAGAAGAGGCCCTCGACGGTGGACTGGCCCTTGCCGCTGGCGAAGAAGCCGATCAGCAGGGAGCCGATGACACCGCCGACGAGGTGCACGCCGACCACGTCGAGGGAGTCGTCGTAGCCGAACCTGTACTTGAGGCCGACGGCCATGGCGCAGACCACACCGGCGATGGCGCCGACGGCGATCGCGCCGAGCGGGGAGACCGCGCCGCCGGACGGGGTGATGGCGACCAGACCGGCGACCGCGCCGGAGGCGGCACCCAGCGTGGTGAACGCGCCGTGGCGGATCTTCTCGTAGATGAGCCAGGCCAGCATGGCGGCGGCGGTGGCGACCTGCGTGTTGACGAACATCAGCGCGCCCACGCCGTCGTCGTTGCCGAGCCACGAACCGGCGTTGAACCCGAACCAGCCGAACCACAGCAGACCGGAGCCGAGCATCACCAGCGGGAGGCTGTGCGGACGCATCGGGTCCTTCTTGAAGCCGACACGCTTGCCGATGACCAGGATCACGCCGAGCGCCGCGGCACCCGCGTTGATGTGGACGGCCGTACCACCGGCGAAGTCGATGACGCCGAGGTCGAACGCCCAGCCGCCGGTGCCCCACACCCAGTGGGCGACCGGGAAGTAGACGACCGTGGCCCACAGCGTGATGAACAGCGACCACGCCGTGAACTTCACCCGGTCCGCCAGCGCACCGCTTATCAGCGCGGGCGTGATGATGGCGAACATCAGCTGGAAGACCATGAAGACGAAGACCGGGATGGTGTATCCGGGCCACAGCTCCGTCAGGCCGACGTTGCTGAGGCCGACCCAGTCCGAGGTCCAGCCGATGAAGGAGCCCTTGTCCGTGCCGAAGGCGAGGGAGAAGCCGTACAGGACCCACAGGATCGTGATGATCCCCATGCTGATGAAGCTCATCATCAGCATGTTCAGGGTGCTCTTGACGCGGACCATGCCTCCGTAGAAGAAGGCCAGGCCGGGGGTCATGATCAGCACCAGGGCGGAACAGATGAGCATGAACCCGGTGTTGGCGGCCGAGAGCTTGGGAGCTTCTGCGGCTAGCGTGATGGCTGGTGCCATCGGCGTCTCCTCGTCGTTGGTACGGCCCCGTGCGGGCGAAGCCTGAGCGGTCATGAGGGGTGGGCCGGTTATGCGCCATGAGATTGACGCAGCGCGGTTTCCGTCGACGCCCCTCGATGTTTCGCCGCAGTGACGAAGGCGTCTCGTGTGTTACGCGTGGATGAACTGCCCGATACCGGGCGGAGCGATCGTTATTGTTGCGCAACCTTCCCCGGATACGAAGAAACCGGCCACGGTCGGTCGTCCGATGACCTGGCATGGGGGAGCCGAGTCGGGCAGTTCGGGACGGCCGGCCGTGGCCGGGGTACTGGGGTCGGACCGCTTGCGCGGCCTGGGCTCAGACCGCTTCGGCGGTCTCCGGAAGGTCCACGGCGAGCTGCTCGGCGAGGTCCACGACCTCCGCGAGGTCACCGAAGTCACGGACGGCCGTGTCGACCGTCTTTCGGATACGAGTGTTCACGCGCTCCGAGCGCACTTTCCTGGCGACCGCCATCGCGTCCTTGGCCGATACCGCACTCTGCTCGGGCTCGCGCCGCAGCAGGTGCACGGTGGCCATGCCGATGAGGTTGAGCGCGTACGAACGCTGGTGTTCGGTGTCCTTGGCGAAGAGGTCGACGGCCTTCTGCATCAGGGGCTCGGAGAGCGAGGCGTAGGTGGGGCTGCGGCCCGCGACGTAGGCGAGGTCGCGGTAGGAGTGCGAGTTCTCGCCGTGCAGCTCGGCCTGAGAGAAGAAGCGGATCCAGTCGGGATCGGGGTCGTCCCAGTCGTGGACGTCCTCGAAGCTGTCCTCGGCCATCCGGACGGCACGCTTGCACTTTCCCGGCTGTCCCATGTTGGCGTAGGCGCGGGCCTCCATCGCATACAGCATGGACTGGGTGCGCGGGCTCGCGCAGTCCCGGCTCCCGTACTGCGCGAGGTGGATCAGCTCCAGCGCGTCGTCGGGCCGGCCGAGGTGGATCATCTGGCGGCTCATGCTGGAGAGGATGTACGAGCCCAGCGGTTTGTCGCCGGCCTCCTTGGCGGCGTGCAGGGCGAGCACGAAGTACTTCTGCGCGGTGGGCTGGAGACCCACGTCGTAGCTCATCCAGCCCGCCAGTTCGGCCAGCTCGGCGGCGACCTTGAACAGCCGCCTGCTGGTCGCCGCGGGCTGGGGCTCCTGGAGGAGGTCGGTCACCTCGTGCAGCTGGCCCACGACCGCCTTGCGCCGCAGACCGCCGCCGCACTGGGCGTCCCACTGGCGGAACATCACGGTGGTGGACTCCAGGAGCTCCAGCTCCGGCGCGGAGAGCCGGCCGGCGCGACGGGCGGCGGCGGGGTGCTCGGGCTCCTCCGGGGGCGGGGTGGGGGTGGGCACCAGCCAGCGCTGCATCGGCTCGATGAGGGACGGGCCGGCGGAGAGGGCGAGCGAGCTGCCGAGGAAGCCGCGCCGCGCGAGCATCAGGTCGCTGCGCGAGTACTCGCTGATCAGGGCGACGGTCTGCGGGCCGGTCCAGGGCAGGTCCACGCCCGACACCGAAGGTGACTGGTGGGCGGCGCGCAGGCCGAGGTCCTCGACGGCGACGACACAGCCGAACCGCTCGGAGAACAGCTCGGACAGGATCCGCGGGATCGGCTCACGCGGGTTCTCGCCGTCCAGCCAGCGGCGCACCCGCGAGGTGTCCGTGGAGATGTGACTGGCCCCCAGTTGACGGGCCCTGCGGTTCACTTGACGCGCCAGCTCGCCCTTCGACCAGCCGCTGCGCACGAACCACGAGCCCAACAGCTCATTCGGGCGCTTGTCAGCGTTCACACCGCTTCCGCCGTTGCCGCCCACTGGAACGCCCCCATCCCTGAGACCACTTGTACGCTGCGTGCGCCAAGCCCTATCAGAATGCCGGTAAATACGGCCGCACGTCCGGTGGTTCTCACCCTTCGAACGGGAAGCCGAGTTGCCTCCGGCATACCCACGAGTGCATTCGTCTCCAGGACTCGTGCACTCAAAGTAATCCTACGATCACCCGTCCAGCCATGGCGATCCGTGAAACGCCACCTTTCGCCACCCCTTCGAATGAACTCCGGATCGCCAGTACGCGATTCACTTGACATAGGACAGCCAGAAGTGGGCGCAGCGGTGCGCACAGGGGCGTGCGGAGCAGAACGCAACCCCTGGAGCGCTCCCATGCGCCGCCGGGGCCGCGCGGCATCCAGGGGCACGGGCACAGGCACGAACGCAGATATGAACACAGATACGAACGCAGACATGGGCGCGGGCGCGGGCACGCTGAGTAACGGATCACATCCGGGGCGTAACCATGAGTGCGTCGGACCCGTTGGAGGGGGCATGGGCTTCACGATCGGCAGCAGCCGGGGGATTCGCGAGATCCGGCCCGGCTCCCGCCGCCGCGGCCGCTCGTCGGAGTGCACCGCGGTGGCCGAGTTCACCGGACTGTGGGGGTGGGACGTGGTTCCCGGCGCCCGCGCCGCCGCGGGGGCGTGTTCGTGCGGAAGGGCCGGCTGCTCCGCGCCGGGGGCGCATCCGCTGGACTTCGCACCGGCGATCCCGGCGGGCGCGACGCTCGACGAGGTGTCCGAGGCCTGGTCCGAGTTCCCGGGTGCCGCGATGATGCTGCCGGTCGGCCGCGCCTTCGACGTGATCGAGGTCGCCGAGCCCGCCGGACGGCGCGCACTGGTCCGGCTGGAGCGGATGGGGCTCCCCACCGGCCCCGTGACCGCCACCCCGGACGGCCGTGCCCACTTCTTCGTCGCCCCCGGCGCGGCGGCCGAACTTCCCGAGCTGCTCTACCGGATGGGCTGGGACGACGCGTCCCTCGACCTGCACGGCCTGGGCCCCGGTGCGTTCGTCACGGCGCCGCCCTCCGACCGCGCCGGCCTCGGCCCGGTCCGCTGGCTGCGCTCCCCCGCGCTGGACTCGGCGACCAGGCCGCCGCAGGCACGGCTGCTGCTGGGGACGCTGGCCTACGTGGCCCACAGGTCGCGCGCGTAATCACGGCCGGCGCCCGCCGGTACCACGAAGCGGCCGGCCCCCGGTACGAACACCCGCCCCTTCCCCGGTACGAACACCCGCCCGCTCCCCCGGTACGACGAAGCGCCCGTTCCCCTCGCGCCGGGGGAACGGGCGCTCTCGTGTGCGCCTAAGCCGGGATCACTCACCAATGAGCGCGTCCACGAACGCCTCGGGCTCGAACGGGGCCAGGTCGTCCGCGCCCTCGCCCAGACCCACCAGCTTGACCGGCACGCCCAGCTCGCGCTGGACCGCGATCACGATGCCACCCTTGGCGGTGCCGTCCAGCTTGGTCAGCACGATGCCGGTGATGTCGACGACCTCGGCGAAGACCCGCGCCTGGATGAGACCGTTCTGGCCCGTCGTGGCGTCGAGGACGAGCAGCACCTCGTCGAGCGGCGCGTGCTTCTCGACGACACGCTTGACCTTGCCGAGCTCGTCCATGAGGCCGGTCTTGGTGTGCAGGCGCCCGGCGGTGTCGATGAGGACGACGTCCGCGCCCTCCTCGATGCCCTCCTTGACCGCGTCGAAGGCGATCGAGGCGGGGTCGCCGCCCTCGGGGCCGCGCACGGTGCGGGCGCCTACGCGCTCGCCCCAGGTCTGCAGCTGGTCGGCGGCGGCGGCGCGGAAGGTGTCGGCGGCGCCGAGCACCACGTTCTTGCCGTCGGCGACGAGTACGCGGGCGAGCTTGCCGGTGGTGGTGGTCTTTCCGGTGCCGTTGACTCCGACGACCATCACGATGCCCGGGGTGTCGAGGTTCGAGTCGGTCCTGACCGTCCGGTCGAACTCGGGGACGAGGATCTGCAGGAGTTCCTCGCGCAGCAGCGAGCGCAGTTCGCCGGGCGTGCGGGTGCCGAGCACCTTCACGCGCTCACGCAGCCGCTCGACCAGGTCCTGGGTGGGCTGCACGCCGACGTCCGCGGTCAGGAGCGTGTCCTCGATCTCCTCCCAGGTGTCCTCGTCGAGGTGCTCGCGCGAGAGGAGCGTGAGCAGCCCCTTGCCGAGCGCGTTCTGCGAGCGGGAGAGCCTGCCGCGCAGCCGCACCAGGCGCCCGGCGGTGGGCTCCGGGATCTCGATCGCGGGCGCCTCGATGACGGGCGCGGGTTCCTCGACGGCGACGCCGGACGGCGCCGAGCCGTCCGGAAGGTCCACCTCCTCTATCGTCCGGCGCGCTTCGTCGCGCGGGGTCTCGGCCTCGTCGCCGAGGCGCGGCTCGGCCGGAGGGGCGGTGATGTCGGGCGTGGTGGGGGGCGCCGGGGGCAGCTGCTTCTTGCGGCGACTGCCGATGACGAGCCCGCCGAGTGCGCCGATCACGACCACGGCGATGACTACAGCAAGGATGACGGTTTCCATAACGCCCCCAGTATCAGTCATCCCTCCCCGGGGAGGGAGATTCCCTTGCCGGGGAGGGAATCCGTGACCTCATACGGGAGCGCACACACAAGAAAGGCGACAAACCGACATAATCTATGATCATTGCCCATGAGCACCGCCGAGCCCCCCGATGGCGCCCTCGAAACGCGCGGCATCGAGCCCGTGCCGAACTCCGGGCGGCATGCGAGAACCCGCGACCTCTTCCCCACCTGGGTGGCGGCCAACATCACCGTCCTGCTGCTGACCATGGGCGCCACGCTGGCCGTGTCGTACGGGCTCGCTCTCTGGCAGAGCCTGGTGGTCGCCACCGTGGCGCCGACCGTGTCGTACGGTCTGGTCGGGCTGATCGGCATCGCGGGCAAGCGGGGCGGCGCGCCCGGCATGGCCCTGTCCCGTGCCGTCTTCGGCCAGCGCGGGAACCTCCTGCCCGGCTCGCTGATCTGGGTGTCGCGCTGGGGCTGGGAGACGATCAACGCGGTGACCGGCGCCTACGCCCTGCTGACCGTCCTGGACATCGTCTTCGGTATCAGGAGCAACACGTTCCTGATCCTCGTGACCCTGCTGCTCTTCGTGGTCGCGACGTTCGCGATCTCCGGCTTCGGCATCAACGCCGTGCACCGGTGCAACAGGTGGGCGGCCTGCCTCTTCGCCGCCTTCTCCCTGCTCGTCCTCGGCCGCCTGGCCGCCAGGACGGACTGGGGCGAGGTCCTGCGGGGGCCGTCGGGGCCGACGCACCTGATGATCACGGGCATCGGGCTGATCGCGGCGGGCGGGATCAGCTGGGCACCCTCGGCTCCGGACTTCACGCGCTATCTGCCGCGCGGGGCCTCGTCCGCGGCGATCGTGTGCTGCTCCCTCGGCGGCGCCGTCGTCGTGGTGGTCCCGCTGATCCTGATGGGCTCGGTCATGGCGGTCGCCACGCCGGACCTGGCCTCGGCCGCCGACCCGGTCTCGTTCCTCGGCGCCGTCCTGCCGCTGTGGATGGCGGTGCCCTACCTGCTCATCGCGCTGGTCGGCATGGTGCTGATCAACGCCATGTCGATGTACTCGGCGGGCTTCACCGCGCAGAGCCTCGGCGTCCGACTGCCCCGCCCCTGGGCGGTCGCGGTCAACGCCGTCGTCTCGCTGCTACTCGGCGGCGTCCTGATGCTGGTCGCGCCCTCCTTCATCGGCTCGTTCCTCGCGTTCCTGACCCTGCTCGCGGTCACGTTCTCGGCCTGGGCCGGTGTCTTCGGCGCGGACATGCTGCGCCGCCCGGCGTACGACGCCGGAGCCCTGCTCGACACCACGCGCACCAGCGCCTACTGGTACCGGGGCGGCTTCAGCCCGGCCGCGGTCGCGGCGTGGGCGATCGGCCTCGGCTGCGGACTGCTGTTCACCACGTCCGACTGGTTCACCGGCCCGCTGGCGACGGGCAATCCGGTCGGCGCGTACGGCCTCGGCTGGGCGGCGACGATGGTGACCTCCTTCGTCCTCTACGCCGCCCTGCCGAAGCCCCCGGTGGCCCCCGGGGCGGAACCCGCCGAGGAGTCCGCGACTATGGCTGTCTGACGATCCGTCAGCTACCGTCCCCCTCCACACATGAAGGGGGGCTCCCCATGCCCGTGACGGTCGTGCGCTTCAACCTCGTCGACCCGGACGCGACCCCCGCGTCACTGAGCGCCCGCTACCGGGCCGCGGTCGAGATGTCCGCCTACGCCGACGAGCACGGCGTCACCACCGTGCAGACCGAGGAACACCATGGCGTCGCCAACAACTGGCTGCCCTCGCCGTTCACCTTCGCGGGCGCGGTCTTCGGCGCGACCCGGCACCTGGCGGTCACCGTCTCGGCGATCATCGGCCCGTTGCACGACCCCCTGCGGCTCGCCGAGGACGTCGCCGTGCTCGATCTGCTCAGCGGCGGACGGCTGGTGACGGTGGCGGGCATCGGCTACCGGCCTGAGGAGTACGCCCTGTTCGACGTCGACTGGAAGCGGCGCGGCCGGCTCCAGGACGAGGTGCTGGAGACGGTGCTGAAGGCGTGGACCGGCGAGGAGTTCAGCTACCGGGGCCGGACCGTACGGGTCACCCCGCGCCCGTTCTCGGATCCGCATCCACTGCTGCTGGTGGGCGGATCCTCCCGGGCCGCCGCCCGCCGCGCCGCCCGGCTCGGCCTGCCGTTCTTCCCCAGCGCGCACCTTCCCGACCTGGAGGCGTACTACAAGGAGCGGCTGACCGAGTACGGCACCGAGGGCTGGACCATGATGCCCGCCGCCGAGACCCCGCTGCTGCACATCGCCGAGGACCCGGACCGGACGTGGGCCGCGTACGGGCGGCACTTCCTTCACGAGGCCCGGACGTACGCCTCCTGGCAGTCCGGTGACATCCGCTCGGCGGTGAGATCGGCGGCCACCACGGTCGAGGAGCTGCGCGCCGAGGGCGTGTACCGCGTCCTGACGCCCGAGGCGTGCGCGGCCCAGGGCCTCGACCACCATGTGCTCCATCCGCTGTCCGGCGGCATGCCCGTCGAGGAAGGCTGGCGCAGCCTGCGCCTGTTCTGCGAAGACGTGATGCCCCGGCTCAGGGACCTGGAAGGCCGAGCCGGGGCATGACGTCTCTCACGAGTACGAGGAGAGGGGCAGCGGGGACTTGGCCCTTCTCCCCGAGTCGGGGGGTGCGGGCCTAGCCCATTTCCTCCAGGGCCTTGCCCTTGGTCTCCTTGACGTACTTGAGCACGAAGGGGATGGAGAGCGCGGCGAAGACCGTGTAGATCACGTAGGTCACGGAGAGGTTCCAGTCGGCCAGCGACGGGAAGCTCGCGGTGATGGCCCAGTTGGCGATCCACTGCGCGGAGGCGGCCACACCGAGGGCCGCGGCACGGATCCGGTTCGGGAACATCTCACCGAGGAAGACCCAGACCACGACACCCCAGGAGAGGGCGAAGAAGAGGACGAAGACGTGCGCGGCGATCAGGGCGACCCAGCCCTGGGTGGCCGGCAGCTTGCCGCCCACCAGGTCGTAGGAGAACGCCCACGCTTCGAGGCCGAGACCGATGACCATGCCCACGGAGCCGATGAGCGCGAGCGGCTTACGGCCGACCCGGTCGACGAAGATCATGGCGATCACGGTGCCGATGATGTTGATGATCGACGTGGTGAACGAGTAGAAGAACGACTGCGAGGGGTCGACGCCGACCGACTGCCACAGCGTCGAGGAGTAGTAGAACGCGACGTTGATGCCGACGAACTGCTGGAAGACCGAGAGACCGATGCCGACCCAGACGATCGGCTTGAAGAAGAAGCCGCCGCCGAGCAGGTCCTTGAAACTCGACTTGTGCTCGCTCTTCATGGCGTGCTCGATCTCGGCGACGCGGGCGTTGAGGTCGATCTTGTCGCCCTCGACCTCCTTGAGCACCTCGTGGGCGCGGTCGTGCCTGCCCACGGAGATCAGGAAGCGCGGCGACTCGGGGATCGCGAAGGAGAGCAGGCCGTACAGGACGGCCGGGACGACCATGACGCCGAGCATGACCTGCCAGGCCTCGAGCCCCATGAGCTTGCCGCGCTGGTCGCCGCCGGCGGCGTTCAGGATGCCCCAGTTGACCAGCTGCGAGATGGCGATGCCGATGACGATCGCGGCCTGCTGGAAGGATCCGAGCCTGCCGCGGTAGGCGGCCGGGGAGACCTCGGCGATGTAGGCGGGGCCGATGACGGAGGCCATGCCGATGGCGAATCCGCCGATGATGCGCCACAGGGCGAGGTCCCACAGCGCGAACGGGAGCGCGGAACCGACGGCGCTGACCGTGAAGAGGACGGCGGAGATCTGCATGCAGCGGATCCGGCCGATGCGGTCGGCTATCCGGCCCGCGGTCGCCGCGCCGACGGCGCAGCCGATCAGTGCGATGGCGATGACCTGCGCCAGAGCCGCGGAACCGACGTCGTAGCGGCCGCGGATCGCTTCGACGGCACCGTTGATCACGGCGCTGTCGTAACCGAACAGGAAGCCGCCCATCGCGGCCGCCGCCGCGATGAAGATGACGTGCCCGAGATGTTCGGGGTGAGCCGTCCCGGCTCCTGATGTGGGTGCCTGCGCAGTGCTGGTCACGTGTAACTCCTCGGGCCACCGGCCTCGCTGCCGGGGTGTGGGGGCAAGCCCTTCAGTGGTGGTTCCAGTGGCGTACAGCTCCATGCCACACACCACCTGAAGGTAAAAGCAACGCTGCAGAGACTATGCCTTCAAGTATCGAAGTTAATAATCGGACTGCTGTGACTTTTCCCCGCTCCGGTGAGGCCATCGTGTTCAAGTCTTGAAGGCTTGACGCTGACGTGGTTCGGATACCCCGAGAATCGGAAGGCACTCCGCGCTGCGGCCTCACCGGCCCGGTGAGGCCGCCTTCTGACTGAGCCGCTGGCTGATGACCTTCGACACACCGTCCCCCTGCATGGAGACGCCGTACAGCGCGTCGGCGACCTCCATCGTGCGCTTCTGATGCGTGATCACGATCAGCTGCGAGGCCTCCTGGAGCTCCTGCATGATCCGGATCAGCCGCTGCAGATTGGTGTCGTCGAGCGCCGCCTCGACCTCGTCCATCACATAGAACGGGCTGGGCCGGGCCTTGAAGATCGACACCAGGAGCGCGACGGCCGTGAGGGACCTCTCCCCACCGGAGAGCAGCGACAGCCGCTTCACCTTCTTGCCGGGGGGCCGCGCCTCGACATCCACACCCGTGGTGAGCATGTTGTCGGGATCGGTCAGGATCAGCCGCCCGTCACCCCCCGGGAACAGCCGACTGAAGACACCTTCGAACTCCCGTGCGGTGTCCCGGTACGCCTCCGTGAAGACCTGTTCGACCCGTTCGTCGACCTCCTTCACCACCTGGAGGAGGTCGGCGCGCGTCTTCTTCAAGTCCTCCAGCTGCTCGCTGAGGAACTTGTGACGCTCCTCCAGCGCGGCGAACTCCTCCAGGGCGAGCGGGTTGACCTTCCCCAGCTGCTGGTAGGCCCGCTCGGCCGACTTGAGCCGTCGCTCCTGCTCCGCGCGGTGGAACTGCCGGGGCTGGTTGCGCGGGTGCTCAGGGTCCTCCGGCAGCTCCTCGCCCTCGGCGGGCAGCGAGGGCGGTACGAGCTGATCCGGACCGTACTCCGCGACCAGCCCCGCCGGTTCGACGCCGAGCTCCTCCAGCGCCTTCGTCTCCAGCTGCTCCATCCGCATCCGCTTCTCGGCGCCGAGCACCTCGCCGCGGTGAACCGAATCCGTGAGCTTGTCCAGCTCCGCCTTGAGGTCGCGCCCCTCGCCCCGGACCGCTCCGAGCGCCTGCTCCTGGTGCGTCCTGGCGTTCTCCGCGGCGCCCCGCTCCTCCTCGGCCCGGCCCAGCGACACCTCGACGTGCGCGAGCAGTTGCCGGGCGCCGGAGGCGACGGCCTCGGCGACCGCCGCCTCGTGCCGCAGCCGGGCCCGCCGCTGCTCCGCACGCGCGCGTGCCTCACGCTCCGCGCGCGCGGCCCGGTCCAGCCCGTCGGCCCGCCCGGCCAGCCCCTTCACCCGCTCCTCGTGCGTACGCACCTGGAGCCGGGCCTCCATCTCGGTCTGGCGCGCGTTGGCCCCGTCGGCGGCGAGCCGATCGCGTACGGCGGTGTCGGGCTCCTCCTCCACGGGCATCTCCTCGGCGACGGCCAGCCGCTCGGCCAGCACCTCCGCCTCCTCCACCGCCCGGTCCAGCGCCTCCTGCGCCCGCGCGGTGGCGGCGGCGCTCCGCTCGGCCTCACCGGCGGCGCCGCGCGCCTGCCCGGCCAGCCGCCCCAACTGCTGGGCCACGGACGACTTCTCCCGCTCGGCGGCCCGCCGCCGCTCCCCCAGTTCCTCGACGAGCGCGGCCCGCTCCTTGCGCCGCTCGACGGCTTGGTGCTGTGCCTCTCCGAGGTCCTCGCAGCGCACGGCGAGCTCCTCGAGCTCGGCCGCGGCCTCGTCGACGGACGCCTGCACCTCCAGCAGGCTGGGCGCCCCGGCGGAGCCGCCGTGCGCGAAGTGCGCCCCGAGCAGGTCACCCTCGGCGGTGACCGCGCTCAGCCCCGGCCGCGCGTAGACCAGGTCCTCGGCGTCCTCCAGGGTGCCGACCACGACGATCCCGCGCAGCAGCCGCCGTACGGCCGGCATCAGCTCCGCGGGTCCCCGCACGAGGTCCGCGGCGTAGGGAGGACCGGTGGGGTGCGCCGGCAAGGTCCCCGCGGTCTCGCCGCCGTCGCCGTGGCCCCGGGCGGGCTGCCGGATGTCGGAATGGCTCCAGGCCCTGTCCCCACCGTCCGGTTCACCGGTGTGCGCGTCCCGGCGCCCGGTCCCGCCCGCCGTGACGCCGTCCCCGTTCCGTGGTGCCGCCGGTTCCTCCGGACCTCCCGCCAGCAGCAGCGCCGCCCGCCCGGCGTCCTGTTTGCGCAGCAGGCGGATGGCCTCGGCCGCCGAGGCGGGGGTGGTGACCGCGATGGCGTCCGCCGCCGTGCCGAAGGCGGCGGCGAGGGCGACCTCGTACCCGGGGGTGACGGACAGCAGTTCGGCGGCGGGGCCGAGAAGCCCCGTGAGCCGGTCCTTCGCGCCCAGCAGCGCGCCCGTACCGTCCTTGCGGCGCAGGCCGAGCGCCAGTGCCTCGTGGCGGGCCTGGGTCGCGGCGCGTCTGCGTTCGGCGGCGGTGGCCGCCTCGCGGGCCTCGGTGAGGGCGGACTCGGCCTCGGCGAGTGCCCGTTTGGCCTCCTCGTGCCGCTCCGTCAGTTCGGCGTCGCCGGCGTCGAGCCCGTCGACCTCGGCCTTCAACTGCTCGTACTCCTCCTGCGCCGTGACCGCCCGCTCCTGGGCCTCGTCGCGGGCGGCGGCGAGCCGGTCGATCTCGGACTGGGCGGAGGCGGCCCGTGAACGCGCCGCGTTGACCTGGCCGTTGAGGCGGGCGAGGCCCTCACGGCGGTCGGCGATGGCCCGCGCGACGTCCTTGAGACGGCGTTCCTCGACCGCGAGCTCGCGCTCCAGCTCGGCCCGGTGCGCGACCGTGTCCTCCAGGGCGTGCTCAGCCGCCTCCAGGGCCGCCTCGAGCTCGGCCTCCTGTTCGCGGACGCGCGCGGCCTCGCGCTCCATGTCCTCGGGATCGCGCCCGCGCCGCTCCTCCGGGGGCGCCGAGGTGGCGCTCTTCACGCGCGCGTCGGCCAGCGAGATCGTGCCGCGTACCCGTTCGGCGAGCTGCGACAGCTCGTACCAGGTCTGCTGGGCACGCTGGAGGCGGGGCGTGAGGCGGCGCACCTCCTCCTCCAGAAGCGCTTCGCGTTGGAGTGCCTTCTTCAGATCGGCCTCGGCCGCGTCCTTGCGCTCCTTGAGTGCCGCCTCGTCCGCGATCTCCGTCTGGAGCGCCTGCCTGAGACGTACGAGGTCGTCGGCGAGCAGGCGGAGCCGGGCGTCGCGGAGGTCGGCCTGGATGACGGCGGCGCGGCGGGCGACGGCGGCCTGCCGGCCGAGGGGTTTGAGCTGGCGCCGGAGTTCGTCGGTCAGGTCCTGGACCCGGGCGAGGTTCGCCCGCATCGCGTCCAGTTTCCGCAGCGCCTTCTCCTTGCGCTTGCGGTGCTTGAGGACCCCGGCCGCCTCCTCGATGAACGCGCGGCGGCCCATGGGATCGGCGTGCAGGACGGAGTCGAGCTGCCCCTGGCCGACGATCACGTGCATCTCGCGGCCGATGCCGGAGTCGGACAGGAGTTCCTGGATGTCGAGGAGCCGGCAGGTGTCGCCGTTGATCTGGTATTCGCTGCCGCCGTTGCGGAACATGATCCGCGTGATGGTGACCTCGGCGTACTCGATGGGCAGCGCCCCGTCGGAGTTGTCGATGGTCAGGGACACCTCGGCACGGCCCAGCGGCGGGCGGCCGGTGGTGCCGGCGAAGATGACGTCCTCCATCTTCCCGCCGCGCAGCGACTTGGCCCCCTGCTCGCCCATCACCCAGCTCAGGGCGTCCACGACGTTGGACTTGCCCGAGCCGTTGGGGCCCACGACGCAGGTGATGCCCGGCTCGAAGCGCAGCGTGGTCGCCGAGGCGAACGATTTGAACCCGCGCAGGGTCAGGGCCTTGAGGTGCACGCCGCCGGACTCTACCTTTCGGGCCGGTCTCACTCCATGAACCCGCGGTTTCACCCATGAACGTGCAGGGCACACCAGACGTACAAGAGCTTGAAGTACAGGCGGGGGAAAGAAGAAGGGACGCCGAAGAGGCGTCCCTTGCAAATCTGACAACTTAGCGGTTGATAGGGGCTGCCCAACCACTGCTGTCGTGGTGCGGTGCAGTGATCAGGTGAGCGCAGGCTCCGCCTGGGGTACGTCGATGCTCTCGAGAAGCGAGTCGTGAGAAGCGGCAGCCGCGAGCGCGTCGTTCTCGGCCTGAATCCGTCCGAGCTCGGATTCGAGGTCCTGGACGCGCTGCTGGAGCCGTCGCATCTCGGCAATGAGTCGCGGGTCGGAACCGCCGACGTAACCGAGAAGCGCCTTTGCCATGATGGATGGTCCTCCACACTGAGTGACCGACCGAAGCGGTGTGGGTCGTGAGGGAATCGCACCCGCGATGCTTGGCACTTGCTAAATTCTTGCTGCGGTTCCACATGCCAAACAGCTAAGGTGCGCGGGGCTTTCAGCGTCTCACCAAAAAGTTTGACGGTCAACACGATCACACCCCGTATTGGGGGGCAACCCGCTGTCGCGCGGCTCTGGGGCGGCTGCGCTGCGACTCCTGTGGGGCCCTGGGGGTGTGGAGATGATCCTTCTCCCGGGAGCCTGCCACGACGAGCCCTTCTTGGCAACCACCAGGCCGTTTCCGCTCCCGGCAGGTGCCGGAGGCATGCGCCGCCGCGCCCCGCGGCGGCCTCGTGCCCGTCACCGTCACCGGATGGCGAAGTCCTCGTAGATCCCCCGGGGCGTGTCCCAGATCTCAGTGACTCCGTCCACCCGCCCGGGTGTGTCGTCGCCCTGGAGCCAGTCCAGCAGGCCCTCGCACGCGAGTCTGGGGCCCTCCGCGACCACCTGGACCCGTCCGTCGTCAAGATTGAGAGCGAAACCACTCAGGCCGCCGATCTCCAGCGCCCTGGCCCGCGTGAACCAGCGGAAACCCACACCCTGGACGCGCCCGCGTACCCAGACGACCAGTCGTACAACCTCGTTCATGCGTGCACGCTAACCGGACAAAGTCTCTCCGGGCACTTCCTCCCCTCCCGCCATGCGGTACCGTCCCGGTCCAATGAGTCTCATATGAAACTCACTCTTTCGAGTGAGGGACGCTGACCGAAAGATCGAGGAAGGCCAGGAGATGGGACGCCACCGACGCTCCGCCGCCGGCCGCGCCGCCACAAGCCGCGCCACCGGGGTCACCGATACGCACGGACCCCTCACGGAAAGCTATGGGCCGGAGAACCTGTACGGCTATGCCGCCATCGCCGACCTCCCGAGCACGGCCGCCGCGCGCTCGCACCGCAAGAGGAAGGCCGCGACGCCCGTTCGCACGGGTCTGCTCGGTGTCTCCGCGGCCGTGGCCCTGGGCACCGTCGCCGTCGCCGCCGGAGTAGTGCCCGGCGCGAAGGACTACGCGCTCGGCGGCGGGGGCAACAACTCCGACCAGGTCCAGGCCGTCGGTTCCCCGTCGAGCCAGGAGACCCAGCAGGGCGGCACCTCGGGCAGTGCGGACAGCCGCGACGACCAGTCGACGAGCCGCGACTCCGACCGCGCTTCCTCCCCTTCCGCGCCCCCCTCCACGTCGGCGGCCACCGCGCCGACGGCGACACCTTCCCAGGAGCCGGCCACCACCGCTCCGGGCAAGGCCGCCGAGCCCGAGGAGCCCTCGGCTCCGGTCTCCGAGGTCGCGAGGCCGAAGGCGCCGGTGACCACCGCCCCGGTGACGCTGACGGCCGAGGCCGCCGCGGAGGCCGAGGTGCTCAAGCTCGTCAACGAGGAGCGGGCCAAGGTCGGCTGCACCCCGGTCGCGGCGAACGGCGCCCTGACGGACCTCGCCCAGTCCTTCAGCGAGGACATGGCCCTGCGCGACTTCTTCGACCACACCGACCCGAGCGGGCTCAGCCCCTGGGACCGTGCGGCGAAGGCGGGCATCACCGCGCTCGGCGGCGAGAACATAGCCCGTGGCCAGGCAGACGCGGCAGCGGTCATGGACGCCTGGATGAACAGCGAGGGCCACCGCGCCAACATACTGAACTGCGACTTCAAGACCCTGGGCGTCGGCGTGCACCTCGGTGCCGGCGGTCCGTGGTGGACGCAGGACTTCGGCTACTGAGACAACCGCGGGTCAGAGGGCCAGAAACCCTCCCGGGCCGTGTCCGGGCCGTCGCCCGTGGGTTCCTCGTCCGCGAAGACGCGATCCACAGCGGCCCGGGTCCGGGTCCCACTCGACGGCATCAGGTGCGTGTACGTCCGCAGCGTGAAGCCGGGGTCATGGTGGCGCTCGCGTGCGCTAACTCCGTGTCTCCCATCCGTGGATCATCAGACTCCGCCGAGCCCAGTTGTTACAGGTTTCTCTACCTCATCAAGCCCCGGCTGCGCTCCGCTCCGCCGGGCGCGCTCCTGGCTCCGCTCCGCCGCCGCTCCTGCCTTCGGCCCGCTCCGGCGGGCTGCGCCAACGCGCGCCCACGTGGAGAAGTTCGGGGCACGAGGGAGCTCCCGCACAGACGCCGGCGGGGCCGGTTGGCTCCGAGACTTTAGACACCTCACGTTGCTATGCCGTCAAGTTTTTGGGATGAGACCTCCGTTCACACCGCGGTCGTAGAGCCGCCGGTGCCACTCGTTGGCGTGGGGTCCGGGGTCGGTGGTCAGGACGGGGTTTGGGCCGGTCTCGATGAGGTGAAGCAGAGCCCAGGCGACGCCGTAGCAATCGTCCGGGCCGAAGCAGGAGACCAGCGCTCGGGCTTCCTCGCCCGTGACCGGCTTCGGAATCGCTTCGAATTGCTCGACGCGCCTGTCGATCTCCTCTTCGCTCGCGTCCCAGTCGGGGAGCGGGCCGTCGGCGACGAACGCCTGCACTTCAGGTCTCATGGGTGAATGATCAGCTTCCATCGCCAGCGTGAGCAAGGTGCCTTCGCTGTTCAGGCTGCTGCCGCCTCTGCCTGCGATGGTGCTGGGAACGCAGATTGCTCGTCGAAGAGTTCGCGGCGTTGGAGGCAGTGGTAGAGCTGTCCGATCATGCGGTTGAAGAGGTTGCGCTGGGCGGCGGCGTGCCAGTCTCCGTGCTCGCGTCGTCGCCGGTAGTGGGCGTTGGCTCCGGTGGATGCTCGGAGTGAGGCGAAGGCCCAGAGGTAGCCGGCGTGGTTGAGCCGGTCGTTCTTCACCCATCGCCGTGTGATGGTCGACTTCTTGCCGGAGGCCCTGGTGATGGGCGAGGAGCCGGCGTATGCCTTCAGGCCGCGTGCGTCGGCGAAGCGGGTCTGGTCGTCCCCGATCTCAGCCAGGATCCGGGCGGCGAGCTGGATGCCGAGCCCGGGGAAGCTCAGCAGGATTTCTGCGTCCGGGTGCTGGGGGAATACCTCCTCCACCGCGTTGGCGAGCTGGTCGGCGGCGGTGCAGGCGGCTTCCAGCTGGATGAGGAGGGCGAGCATCTGCTTGCCGAGCGCGTCCTCGACCAGTGGCGGCTGGTGGGCCCACTCGGCAGCCACGAGGTGTCGCGTTCCCGGCCCTCGAACGCACCCAGGAACTACCGCTCCTTCGGAACGTCCTTAACAAGGGATTAGGCAGCCACCATGGGGCGAGCCTCGAAGATCATGGCCCCAACGTCATGCTTTAACGGGCAGGTCCACAGACTGCCCGACTCGCCGGAAGCTTCAGGGGCCATGATCACTCGCCCCATGGCAGCTCCCGCCCAAAGTCTCGGAGCCAACCTCTCAACGTCGTCGACCACAGGCCGGCGGACGTCGATGACGAGTGGCCTCACCTGGGCGTATACGATCCCCGGCCATGAAGCGTTCGATGATCGCGCTGGTCAGCGCAGGAGCAATCACAGTCGCCCTGGGCGGCTATGCCGTCGGAGCGACGCAGCACGACGACGCGTCCGAGCAGTCGACCACGTGCGCGCAGGCGAACCAGGACTTCGAGGCGCGGGCCGGCCAGTTCCGGAAGCAGCAGCAGCGGATTGCGAAGGGGGGAGACACCATCAGGCAGTACGAGATCGCCACGGCACGGCTGAAAATCCTCAGCACGATCGTGCGACAGAATTCGACCTGCTTCGACGCCGGAACGCGCGCGACAGCGGCGTATCTCCAGCAACACCCATCCGCGAGCCAGGAAGACGCGGCCGCGTGTGAACTCGCTGGCATCCCCTCCAAAGACTGCACAATCTCCGTTGACTGACATGAGCGTCTGCCGTTCGAAAGCCCCTGGAAGCGCCCAGTGAACACCACCATTTTCCTGCTGCGCGACGCGCTGGGCCTTGGTGCCGCTCTGGTGCTCATGTGGGAGCTGAACCGCCAAGCTTCGGGACCGGGCTGGAGGAAGCCACGGGTCTTTACAGCTGTGGGGGCTGGGCTACTTGCCGCGCTGCTGGCCGCCTACGCCTAGAGGGCACCAGTCGACGTGCCCCTCTCGTGCCCGTTCGGTCGGGAAACAGCGGGGAGTCACGGACACTAGTGGACACTGGCCACGAGAACGGACCCTGACCGATTTACCTGGTCAGGGTCCGTTTCTGCTGGCGGTGGGTGTGGGATTTGAACCCACGGGTGACTCGCGCCACGACGGTTTTCAAAACCGCGGACCAGAGCCAGACGGAGCCTGGCGACGCTCGGCCTCGATCCCCGCTTACCAGGCGCTCAGCCAAGCGAACGGAAACAGGCTGCCGCGACCTCAAGTGCCTCGTCCAACGACGTCACTTCCCTCCGGAACTCACCCGGGAACATGGTCACTCGGTAGTCGGCTTCCGACAGCGGTGTGACCTTCACCAGGCCGGCGTCCATCTCGAATGGCTTCCGGCTCAGCATCAAGCTCCCGTGGCTGATGTCCGGGTAAAAGTGACGCAGTTCAGGATGGTCGTGGGCCGCCTGAATGAACGGCCGATCACTCAGGTGCCATGCGCTGGAGAGAAGCTGCCTCCACTTGGTAGGGACCGGGTTGCCGTCTTCAAACGCCTGCGCCAGTTCGCTCCAGCTCATAAATGGGAAGCGTTCATGCAGCTCCCGCAGAGTGCATCCTCGGCGCCACAAGGCTGCCGCTTCCACCACGGCGGCGAGTTCGTCCGTCCAACCACTCGTCAGCGGGAAGGTCCTGTGGCGCTGAAACCGCACATGGATCATCCCGTCCGAGCGCAGGGACACGAGGATCGGCCCCCTGTCGCTGACAGTCTCCACCTCGTCATAAGAGCCAGCCACTGACCGGACCACGCCCAGGTCAAATCCTTGCGTCATCGCGATGTGCTGCATGCGTTGGGCCAGGTCGTCCTGCTGCGTAGCATCGGAATCGGTCGCCCCCGCGCCTTGGTCACCTGTCGTCATGCCCGCCCCCTGCGAATACGCCCCACACTCCACACAGGACGATAGTCGGGCAACCGAGGGCGGACCGAGGGTTAAGGATCGGTCCGTGCCACAACCGTGCCAGATCGGGCGGGGAACTGCGGGAAACTGCGGATGCCGGCAGCGAACACAGCAGGCATCCGGCGAAGTATGGATGTCGCAGGTCAGGCCCCAACTCGCCCCACCCCGCTCCTAAAGCGGTGATCGACGGCCGTGCGTCCCACCGGTGCGCCGCCAATCAGGAGTAGAACCCCCGGCCGTACTCCTCGGGCGCGACGGTGAAGTCATCTGGGCGATCGCGGCGCAGTTCCTCATACCGGGCCGCGAACACGTCGATGGCTTCGTGAATCGTGCAGCCCAGCGTTTCGCGGATCGTCTTGAGCGCGAACACGATCCGGCGATCGAGGATGGCGCGGTCGACGCTCGTCGGCAATGCAGTCACGGGGCCTCCAGAGCAGTTGTACAGCAGCGGAGTACAGCAACCACCGCAACCGCAGTCAACTGATATCGGTCCCAGATGGCGCCGCATCCGGCCGTCAGTCGCGGGCGGCCGTGGGGAGCGAGCGAAGGACGGAGCGGGTCGGTGGCGGGGCCGGAGAGAGTTCTCGGTCGGCTGCCGGTGCTCGGGGTTTTCATAGTGCCGGCCGCGGGACTGGAACGCTTTCCGTCCCTGTTCGTCGGAGCGGAGTCGTACCCGATGTGCGGGTACCCTCCCCTGCCGGCCGCAGAACTCCATCGGGAAGCGAGTACGAGACGGTGGCTCCTGCCGGCCGGCGTCGTGCTGGCCGTGGCGGCACCGGTCATGTCGCGGGTACGCCGTTGGCGGGTTCTTCCCGTGCTCACGCCGGCCGCGGTTTTGACCTTGGTGGTTCTGGCGGACGGTCACGCCGCGCGGGCGGACGACGTCGCGGCGCGGATCATGGCATCCCAGACCTGCGACGAACCCGGGACCCTGTACGAAACCTCCCGAGGCTGGTTCGACTGGTGAGCACCTTCCGGGCCGCCTCCGGGCCGTCCGGGGTGAGGAAGGCCACACCGACGCCTGACACCGGCAGGCCAGTTTCCCGAGCCCCCGCGCCTCGCGGGCCGCTGTCCCGCGGTCGATGGACGACACCTCGCCAGTACGGCTCCGGCCCGGCATCCGGTTGCTTCGTCACCGAAGAACGCCTGGGCGCTCCCGTCGTCGCCTACGCGGCCGCGCGCCCCAGCGAGAACGCCCGTGCCGCCTCCGCGACCCGGCGGCCGAGGTGCTCGGCCGTCGCGATGTCGGCCTTGTGCACGGTCTCGGGGCCCTCGTCGACGTTGGTCTGCGCGGCGGCGCCGGCGAAGACGCCGAGGCGGTTGAGGTCGTGCTCCGACGCCGAGCTGCTGTTCCAGCCCGGGTGCAGACCGAGGTTGATCCAGTTCATGCCGTGCTGCGCGGCCAGGATCTGGAAGAACTGCAGGGTGTGCAGCTTGTCGCCGCTCTTGGAACCGGAGTTGGTGAACCCGGCGGCGAGCTTGTCCTGCCAGACCTGCCCGAACCAGCGCTTCGAGGACGCCTCGGCGAAGACGTGGAAGGCGCCGGACGCCGTGCCCATGTAGGTCGGCGAGCCGAAGACGATCGCGTCCGAGGCGTCGAGGCGTTCCCACTCGGCGTCGGTGATCCCGTCGATCTTGATCAGGTGGACCTCGGCACCGGCCTCGGCCGCTCCGGAGCGGACAGCCTCGGCGAGAACGGCGGTGTGGCCGTAGCCCGAGTGGTAGGCGATGGAGACAACAGGGGTGCTCACGATAGGACTCCTCCAGGTGGTGACAACGAACAAAAGGAAAGCACTAACTTCTAGTTAGTGCAACCTTCTGGTTAGCGCTGTCCCGGAGTATGGTGATGTCATGGAAATCGCCGTGCCCACCGCCGAGAGCGGTGAGTTTCAGGACCTCGCCTACAACGTGTTCGCGCGCAGCTGCCCGTCCCGGGGCACGCTGGAGCACGTGACGGGACGCTGGGGATCGCTCACGCTCGGAGCGCTGCACGGCGGCACGTTCCGCTTCAACGAACTGCGGCGCCGGGTAGACGGCGTCAGCGAGAAGATGCTCTCCCAGACGCTGCACGCGCTGGAGCGCGACGGCCTCGTGCACCGCGACGCCCAGCCGACGAACCCGCCGCGCGTCGACTACACCCTCACACCGCTCGGCCAGGAGGTCGCGGAGCGTCTGCTCACCCTCATCCACTTCCTGGAGGGGCGCATGGACGACGTCCTGGAGGCGCGGGAGCACTACGACGAGACGCGTGAGGCCTGAGGGGACGAGAAGGTCTTCGCGGGCGTGCCGTCGCCGAGGGCCCTTCGGGCGGGCGTCGGCGTCAGCCGGTGACCCGGGGCGGTCGTTGGCAGCGGGGGCAGAAGTAGCTGGACCGGTTCATCCAGGCGCGCCGGCGCATGGGCGTGCCGCACCGGCGGCAGGGCTCGTCCTCGCGCCCGTAGGCGTCGAGTGAGCGGTCGAAGTAACCGGACTCACCGTTGACGTTGACGTACAGGCTGTCGAAGCTGGTGCCGCCGACGGCGAGGGCCTCGTTCATGACGTCACGGATGTGGCCGAGGAGTTCGGCGGTTTGCGGCCGGGTGAAGCCGGCCACCGGGCGCTCGTAGTGGAGCCTGGCGCGCCAGAGCGCCTCGTCCGCGTAGATGTTGCCGACGCCGCTGATCAGCGACTGGTCCAGCAGGGCGCGCTTGATCGTCGTGCGGCGGGCGCGCAGGGCGGTGTGGAACGCGGCATCGTCGAACAGGGGGTCGAGCGGGTCGCGGGCGATGTGCGCGATGACGTCCGGCAGGCCGTCCGGGGTGGTCTCGTGCAGGGAGAGGCCACCGAAGGTGCGCTGGTCGACGAAGCGCAGTTCGGTGCCCTGCGCGTCGTCGAAGCGGACGCGGACGCGCAGGTGCTTCTCGTCCGGGGCGTCCTCCGGCTGCACCAGGAGCTGACCGCTCATGCCGAGGTGCGCGAGTACGGAGAACGGTGAGTCGTCCAGGGGGAGCCAGAGGTACTTGCCGCGGCGCATCGCCGGTCCGACGCGCTGCCCGGCGAGTGCCTGGGCGAAGCCCTCGGGTCCGGCCTGGTGACGGCGTACGGCCCGTGGATGGCGTACCTCGGCCGAGGTCACGGTCCGCCCGCTGACCCAGCGCTCCAGGCCGCGCCGCACGACTTCGACCTCGGGCAACTCGGGCACGGCGCTCCTTCGGAATGTGGTTGCGGGGATGCTCGAACCCCGCCGCGGCACGGACGCTGCGACGGGGTTCGGGCCCTGCGGTTACTGCGCTACTGCTGGTGCCGCTGTTCCCGCGGGACCACTGACACCGCTGAGGGGCGGGGTCCGCGGTCGCCGCGGGTGCTGCCGGCGTTCTTACGAAGGAATCAGGCCGTGGCCGGATCGCTGGTCGGAGCCGAGGGGGCGTCGGTGGCCTCCTCGGCGGCCTGGGCTGCCTGCTGAGCGGCCTGAGCCACCTGCTCGGCGGCCTGGGCCGACTTCGCGCGCTCGTCCGCGGCGGAGCGGATAGCACGCCACGCGGACTCCGCGGCCTGCTGCTCCGCCTCCTTCTTGCTGCGGCCGGTGCCGGTGCCGTACGAGACGCCTCCGACGCGGGCGGCAGCAGTAAAGGTCTTCTCGTGGTCGGGGCCGGTCTCCGAGACCAGGTACTCGGGTACGCCGAGCCCCTCGGTCGCGGTGAGCTCCTGGAGACTGGTCTTCCAGTCCAGGCCGGCGCCCAGGTTCGAGGACTTCTCGATCAACGGGTCGAAGAGCCGGTGGACGAGTTCGCCCGCCGCTTCCAGACCCTGGTCGAGATAGACCGCGCCGATCACCGCTTCAAGGGTGTCGGCGAGGATGGATGCCTTGTCCCGGCCTCCCGTGCCTTCCTCGCCCCGGCCGAGCCGGATGAAGGAGCCGAGTTCGAGGCCGCGGCCCACTTCCGCCAGCGCACGCGAGTTGACCACCGCGGCCCGCAACTTGGCCAGCTGGCCTTCGGGCAGGTCGGGGTGGGTGCGGTACAGCGTGTCCGTGACCACGAGGCCGAGCACGGAGTCCCCGAGGAACTCCAGCCGCTCGTTGGTCGGCAGACCGCCGTTCTCGTACGCGTAGGAACGGTGGGTCAGCGCGCGCACCAGAAGGGCGGACTCGAGCTTGTACCCGAGCCGCCCTTCCAGAAGCGTGTGGGACGAGGCTGTGTTCTCCGCCTTTTTCTTGGCGTTTGGTTCCGCCTTGGCGTCAGACATCAGACCTCTCACCGGCCGCTCAGACCTCGAGGACCTGGCGCTTGTTGTAGGTGCCGCAAGCCGGGCACGCGATGTGCTGCAGCTTGGGCTCGTGGCAGCGCTCGCACGCAACCAGGGTGGGGACCGCAGCCTTCCACTGCGACCGGCGGTGGCGCGTGTTGCTGCGCGACATCTTCCGCTTCGGAACAGCCACGGCTACTTCTCCTGCTTCTCGTCGACGTGCGCTGATGGAAGCGCGCCGCCGCTCAACTCGTCCTTCTCGCCGTCTCCGGATGAACCAGCGAGTCCCTGCAGTGCCGCCCAACGGATGTCGACGGCGTCGTGGTGGTGGTCCGGGTCGTCCGCGAGCCGGGCTCCGCACTGGGAGCACAGGCCGGGGCAGTCGTCCTGGCACACCGGCTGCATCGGCAGTGCGAGCACCACCGCATCACGCAGCACGGGTTCGAGGTCGAACAGGCCGTCCTCGATGAAGAGCATGTCCTCGTTATCCGTGGATTCCCCGGCGTCGTCGGCCGGATCCGCTTTGGCGCGGCCCCGGTCGTCGGCGTCAGGGTACGAGAACATCTCCTGGAAGTCCGCGGCGAGCGACTGCTCGAGCGGCTCCAGACACCTTACGCACTCCCCCTCGACCCGTGCACGGGCGGTGCCTGTGACGAGCACACCTTCCATGACCGACTCGAGCCTGAGTTCGAGCTCCACCGGGGTGCCTTCCGGCACTCCGATGACTCCCTGGATCCCGAGATCCCTGGGGGCCTCGATCGTGCGGGTCAGGCGCTGCAGCGCACCAGGACGCCGGCCCAGCTCGTGTGTGTCGAACACGAGAGGGTTGCGGTGGTCGAGGTGGGTGTTCAGAGCCGTTCCTGCTTTCGATCTTCAAAAACTCGTGGGGCGCCGCCCCTGGTGTTCCCGGGCAGCGGTGATCGCGGACGTACACGCGACCGAAGAGCCAGGATACTGGACCTTTCGCTCTCGGCCCAATCCGGTGTCAGCGCCCCTGTTCGTACGCCCGCAGCTGCTCGGCGCTGATCATGGTGGTGTCGAAGAGGCTGGTCTCGTCCAGGGCGTTCGCCTGCGGGTCCAGGGCGTGCGTCGGCTGCTGCGGATAGCCCTGCTGACCGCCCTGGTCGTACGCCTGCTGCTGGTCGTAGCCGTGCTGCGGGTAGGCGGCGTACGGATCGGCCTGCTGGTAGCCGTACGCGTCCTGCTGGGCGTACTGCTGCTGGTAGCCGTAGGGGTCCGCCTGCTGCTGGTACGCGTAGGCGTCCTGCTGCTGCGCGTAGGACGGCTGGGCCGGCACCTCGGGGCTCTGGACGACCCGCTCGGGGACCTCCGAGAGCTCGGCGAGGCCGGCCAGGTAGTCGGCGTCACTGGTGTGCTGGACGGGGGTCCCGTCCTCGGCGAAGGCACCCAGGTCGCCCAGGTCGTCGCTGGCGATCCGGCCGTGCAGCTTCTGCCGGCCGCGGCCGACGGCCTCCAGGGTCTTGGCGAGGACGGCCTCGAAGGCGCCGAGCTTCACGTCGACGTAGTCGTCGGCGTTGCGGCGCAGCGTCTCGGGGTCGTGGCTGCGCTCGGGGGCGTCCTCGTCCTCGTAGCCCTGCTCGTCGATGCCGGGACCGGTGCCGAGGAGCTTCTCGCGGCCCCGGCCGACGGAGCCGAGGGTCTTGGTGAGGACGACCTCGAAGTTGGCGAGCTTGGAGTCGACGTAGTCGTCGGCCTCGGCGCGGATCTCCTCGGCCTCCTGGCGGGCCTCGGCGAGAATGCGGTCCGCCTCGTTCTGGGAGCGGCGGGCGACCTCGGTGTCGGAGATCAGGGAGCCGCGCTCGGCGTGCGCGGTCTCGATGATCCGGTCGGCCTCCATGCGGGCCTGCTCGACCATCTGCTCGCGGCCGCCGATGAGCTCCTCGGCCTGGGCGAGGGAGCCGGGCAGGGCCTGGCGCACCTCTTCGAGCATCGAGAGCAGCTCGGCGCGGTTGACCACGCACGAGGCCGACATGGGCATGGAGCGGGCGCTGCCGACCGCCGAGACGATCTCATCGAGCTTCTTCTGCACGTCCACCGTGTGCTCGCCACTCTCTACAGCTGTGATGGAGACGGACGGTTCGACTGTACGACCACTCCCGCCCCACCCGACACCGGGTGACGGACTGTCAGCCCGTCAGTCCTGGCCGAGCCGCCCCTTCAGCGCCTCCAGGACCACCGGCGGCACCAGGTGGGAGATGTCGCCGCCCCAGGTCGCGACCTCCTTGACCAGCGAGGAGGAGAGGAAGCTGTAGGTGGGGCTGGTCGGGATGAACAGCGTCTCCACGCCCGAGAGGCCGTTGTTCATCTGGGCCATCTGCAGTTCGTAGTCGAAGTCGCTGACCGCGCGCAGTCCCTTGACGATGGCGGGGATGTCCCGCTGCTTGCAGAAGTCGACGAGCAGGCCGTGGTAGGGCTCGACCTGGACGTTGCCGAACTCCGCGGTGACCTCGCGGATCAGCTCGATCCGCTCGTCGACGGTGAACAGGCCCTGCTTCGACTGATTGATCATCACCACGACGTGCACGACGTCGTAGAGCCTGGAAGCGCGGGCGATGATGTCGAGATGTCCATTGGTGATGGGGTCGAATGACCCCGGACAGACGGCGCGGCGCAACTGTGGTCCCTCGCTCTCCGGTCCGGTCATCGTGCGTCTTCGCACGTAGAGGCGGCGCGACCGTACCAAAAGGTCCCCTCGCCGTAACGACGGGCCCGGAGCGCGTCAAAACCGTCCGGCCACCTGAATTCGCCGCCTCTGGTGCTGCGCTCCACGGTGACGAGCGCATCGCTCGCGAGCCAGCCCTGCGTCCGGAGTGTGAGCAGAATCTCGCGAAGATCGTCGTCCGGCACGGCGTAGGGCGGGTCGAGGAAGACGAGGTCGTACGGTTCCGCGGGCGCCGGCGCCTGAATGATCTGTTCCGCTTTGCCCGGCCTGACTTCGGCGCCGGGCAGGCCCAGGGCCTTCACGTTCTCCCGGATGACGCGGGCGGCGCGGGCGTCGGACTCGACGAGCAGGGTGTGTCCGGCACCGCGGCTGAGCGCCTCCAGGCCCACGGCGCCGGAGCCCGCGTACAGGTCGAGCACGCGCTCGCCCTCCAGCGGGCCGCCGAGCAGGGACTGCCAGGTGGAGAAGAGGCCCTCGCGCGCCCGGTCGGAGGTGGGCCGGGTGCCGGTGCCCGGCGGGACGGCCAGACGGCGTCCGCCGGCCCGGCCGGCGATCACGCGGGTCATGAGGGTCCTTTGCGCTGGTGACGTGTCGGCTGCCAGTGTCTCAGCCGGAGCCCGGATCCCGCCTCCCCGCGTCCGGGTGCTTCCCGGGCAGGGACGCTTCCCGGGCGGGGCTCCCGACGGTCACTGTCCGCCTGGTCGGCCCGCGCGGCTCCCGTCGGCCTCGGGAGTTCCCGTCAGCCCTTGTCGAGATACTGCTCGCGTTCCTCGTCCAGGAGCGCCTCCAGGGCGGTGCGCAGACCCGGGAACCCGGCGAGCTCCGGGTCGGCGGCGACGACCCCGGCCGCCTCCTCGCGGGCCTCGGCGATGATCTCCTCGTCCTCGATGACGGTGAGCATGCGCAGCGACGAGCGGACGCCGGACTGGGCCTGGCCGAGGACGTCGCCCTCACGGCGCTGTTCGAGGTCGATGCGCGAGAGTTCGAAACCGTCGAGTGTGGACGCCACCGCGTTCAGCCGCTGACGGGCCGGGCTCGCCTCGGGCATCTCGCTGACCAGCAGGCAGAGTCCGGCCGCGGAACCCCGGCCGACCCGGCCGCGCAGCTGATGGAGCTGGGAGACACCGAACCGGTCGGCGTCCATGATCACCATGGCCGTGGCGTTCGGCACGTTCACACCGACCTCGATGACGGTCGTGGCGACCAGGACGTCGGTCTCGCCGGCGGCGAAGCCGCGCATCACGGCGTCCTTGTCGTCGGGCGGCATACGGCCGTGCAGGATCTCGACCCGCAGCCCCTGGAGGGGGCCCTTGGCCAGCTGCTGGGCGATGTCGACGACGGCGAGGGGCGGGCGCTTCTCTGCCTCGTCCTCGGGCGACTTCTTCTTGGCGCCCTTCTTCGGGTCGTCCTCACCGTCCCCGATGCGGGGGCAGACCACGTAGGCCTGATGGCCGTTGCCCACCTCCTCGCGCACGCGCTCCCAGGCGCGGGCGAGGAAGTGCGGCTTGTCCGCGGCGGGGACGACATGGCTGGCGATCGGTGAGCGCCCCGCGGGGAGCTGGTCGAGGACGGAGGTCTCCAGGTCGCCGAAGACGGTCATCGCGACCGTGCGAGGAATGGGCGTGGCGGTCATCACCAGGAGGTGCGGGGGCTGTTTGCCCTTGCCGCGCAGGGCGTCGCGCTGCTCGACGCCGAAGCGGTGCTGCTCGTCGACGACGACCAGGCCGAGGTCGTGGAACTGCACCTTGTCCTCGATCAGCGCGTGTGTGCCGATGACGATGCCGGCCTCGCCGGTGACCAGGTCGAGCAGCGCCTGCCGGCGCCCCGCCGCCCCCATGGACCCGGTGAGCAGCACGACCTTGGTGGAGTGCTCGGCGCCGCCCAGCGTCCCGCCCTCGGCCAGCTCCCCCATCATCTCGGTGACCGACCGGTGGTGCTGCTGGGCGAGCACCTCGGTGGGCGCGAGCATCACGGCCTGCCCGCCCGCGTCGACGACGGCGAGCATGGCGCGCAGGGCGACCAGTGTCTTCCCGCTGCCCACCTCCCCCTGGAGCAGCCGGTGCATCGGATGCTCCGTCGCGAGGTCGTCGAAGATCTCCTTGGAGACCTTCCGCTGGCCCTCGGTGAGGGTGAAAGGGAGCTTGGCGTCGAAAGCGGTGAGCAGGCCGTCCGGTGCGGGCACGCGGGCCACGGCCGGGAGTTGGGCGTCGGCATGGCGTCGGCGGGCCAGGGCGACCTGGAGGACGAATGCCTCGTCCCACTTGAGGCGGGCGCGGGCGTCGCCGATGTCCGCCTTGGTGTGCGGACGGTGGATCTTGAGGAGGGCCTCGGGGAGGGTCACCAGGCCGCGGCCGTCACGCAGGGAGTCCGGCAGCGGGTCGACGGCTTCCTGGGCGCTGGGCAGTACCGTCTGGACGGCCTTGGCCAGCTTCCAGGACTCCAGCTTGGCGGTGGCCGGGTAGATCGGGATGAGGGCGCCGGCCCAGCTGTCCACGCTCTCCACGGCCTCGTCGCCGTCACCGGTCAGCAGCTCGTACGCCGGGTGGGCGAGCTGGAGGCGGTGGTTGAAGACGGACACCTTGCCCGAGAACATCGCGCGGGTGCCGGGCAGCAGGTCCTTGTGGGGCTTGTGCACGCCGTTGCCGAAGAAGACCAGCTGGAGGCGACCGCTGCCGTCCGTGATGGTCACCTCCAGGCGCTGGCCCTTGCCGCGCGGTGCCTTGGAGGAGGCGAAGGTGTGCAGGCGCGCGTCGGCGACCTGGGCGACCACCGTCACATGCTCGTCCATGGGCAGGTCGGCGAGGTGGGTGAGCTGTCCGCGCTCCTCGTATCTGCGCGGATAGTGGTGCAGGAGATCACCGACGGTGTGCAGGCCGAGATGCTCGGCCATCACCTTCGCGGTGGGGGGACCGAGCACCTTCTTCAGTGGTTCATCGAGCGCGGGCACGAGATCCATTGCACACCACACCACCGACAATGCCGTATACGTCCTGGAAATCCGCTGGTCAGGCGGCTCGTTCGGGCCTAGGATGGCGCGCTCCGGACCTCTTCGCGGTCACCGTCCGCCGGGACCGCCCGACCCCGCGCCGTCGCCCGTCCCCCCACCCTCGGCGCAGCGACGATGGACTCCCAGACCTCACAGCCATCCCAGGCATCCCCGTCACCCCATTCGTTCCAGGTCGACCTGCGTGGTCTGGTGGACCTGCTCTCCCATCACCTGTACTCGAGCCCCAAGGTCTATCTGCGCGAACTGCTGCAGAACGCCGTGGACGCGATCACCGCCCGGCGTGCCGAACAGCCGGACGCGCCCGCCACCGTGCGGCTGCACGCGGCGGGCGGCACCCTGCGCGTCGAGGACTCCGGCATCGGGCTCACCGAGTCCGACGTGCACAGCCTCCTCGCGACGATCGGCCGCAGCTCCAAGCGGGACGACGGCATCCAGGCGGCCCGCTCCGACTTCCTGGGGCAGTTCGGCATCGGACTGCTGGCGTGCTTCGTGGTCGCCGAGCGCATCCGGGTCGTCAGCCGCAGCGCCCGGACGCCCGACGCGGCGCCCGTGGAGTGGACGGCGACCGACGACGGCTCGTACACCGTGCGCACGCTGCCGCAGGAGGCCCGTACCGAACCGGGCACCACCGTGCACCTGGTGGCGCGCGCCGGAGCCGGCGAGTGGCTCACCGAGGAGCGGGTGCGGTCACTGGCCCGCGACTTCGGCTCCCTGCTGCCGTACGACGTACGCGTCGGCGACGAGGCGATCGCGGACCTTCCCACGCCCTGGGACCGCGCCCACCCGAGCCCCGCCACCCGCAGGGTGGCCCTGGCCCGGCACTGCCACGAGCTGTTCGGCTTCACTCCGCTGGACTCGATCGAACTGAACGTGCCGCTCGCGGGGGTACGGGGCGTCGCGTACGTCCTGCCGACGGCGGTCAGCCCCGCGCAGCGCGCGAGCCACCGGGTGCATCTGAAGGGCATGCTGCTGACCGAGCGGGCCGAACAGCTGCTGCCCGACTGGGCGTTCTTCGTGCGCTGTGTCCTGGACACCGACAGCCTGCGGCCCACCGCGTCGCGCGAGTCGCTCTACGAGGACGAGACCCTGGCGGCCGTGCGCGAGGCCCTCGGCGAGCGCATCCGGTCGTGGCTGACGGGACTCGCGGCGGGTGACCCGGAGCGGCTGGCGGCCTTCCTGTCCGTCCACCACCTGGGTGTGAAGTCCCTGGCGCGGCACGACAACGAGATGCTGCGCACGATGCTGCCGTGGCTGCCCTTCGAAACGACCGACGGACGGCTGTCCCTGGAGGAGTTCGCGCTCCGCCACCCGGTGGTGCACTTCACGCGCACGGTGGAGGAGTACCGCCAGGTCGCGCCCATCGCCTCCGCACAGGGCATCGGTGTCGTCAACGGCGGTTACACCTACGACAGCGAGCTGGTGGAGGCGCTGCCCTCGGTGCGTCCGGGCGCGGTGGTCGCGGAGCTGGACGCCGACACCGTGACGGCGCACCTGGACGCGATCGACCCCGCCGAGGAGCTGGCCCTCTCGGGTTTCCTGGCGGCCGCGCGGGCCAAGCTCGACCCGCTGGGCTGCGACGTGTCACTGCGTGCCTTCCACCCGCTCTCGGTCCCGGCCCTGCACCTGGACGACCGGGCGGCCCGCCACGAGCAGGCCCGCGCGCAGGCGGAGGAGCAGGCCGACGACCTGTGGGCGGGCATTCTCGGCTCGCTGCGGGGCAGCGCTCCACGCGCGCGTCTGGTGCTCAACCATCTCAACCCGCTGATCCGGCGCATCAGCTCACTGCGCGACCCGGAGCTGATCGGCACCGCCACCGAGTCCCTCTACGGCCAGGCCCTCCTGATGGCGCAGCGCCCGCTGCGGCCCGCCGACTCGGCGCTCCTGAACCGCTCGTTCATCGGCCTCCTGGAATGGGCCACCCACACCGACACCGGAGAGGACGACCGCGGATGAGCGGCCCGGCCATGGACTTCGACACCCTGCGCCAGGCGATGGGGGACAACTACGAGCAGCCGGAGGGGCCCGCCCGCAACGCGCGCGCGGAACAGCTGCTCGCCGAGGCGGAGAAGCTGGACATCCCGCTCGCCGTGATCGAAGCGCTCGGACACCAGCTGAAGGTCTACAACTACAGCTCCGAGAAGGACAAGATGTTCGTCCCCTTCGCGCGCCTGCTGCGCCTGTGGGACGAACACCCCGAGGACTTCGACGAGTACGAGATCCACTCGCTGCACTGGGTCTTCAAGTGGATGTCGGCCGGCATGCTCGACCAGCCGCACATCCCGCTCGCCTCCATAGAGAAGTGGCTCGGCGAGATGGAGTACCGCTACCGGCTCGCCGGTCACTCCGAACGGGCCGTGCGCGGCGCCGAGTTCAGCGTGTCCGCGCACCTGGGGGACACGGAGCGAGCGGAGCGGGCCCATGCCGCCTGGCTGGCCGCCGACCGGGACAGCATGGCGGACTGCCACGCGTGCGAACTGCACAGCCAGGGATGGTGGCGGGCCGAGCGCGACGCCGACACGGAGGCGCTGGAGCTGTGGCGCCCGGTCCTGGAGGGCGAGCACAGCTGTGCCCACGAGCCGCACACCGTACTGGCGTCCTCCCTCGTCCCGCTGCTGCGCCTGGGCCGCCTGGAGGAGGCCCGTGCCCATCACCTCCGGGGCCTGCGTCTGGTGCGCCCCATGGAGAGCATGCGCGCGGCCTACGCGGACCACGTGGAGTTCTGCGCGCTGTCGGGGAACGAGGCGCGCGCCCTGGAACTGCTCGCCGAGCGGCCCGCCTACTTCACGGACTCCGGCGACCCGCGCAGCAAGCTCGACTTCATGGCCGTGACCGCCCTGGTGATGGACCGCCTGACCGCGCTCGGCCTCGGCGGACGGACGGTGCCGGGACCGGCCGGGCGCGCGTGGACCGCGGCCGAACTCGCCGTCCACGCGCGCGAGCAGGCCCTTTCCCTCGCGGCACGCTTCGACGCGCGCAACGGCACGTCGTACGTCAGCGGGCGTGCGCGGGCGCGGATGGACCGGCGTCCGCTGGTGGACCGGCTGCCGCTGGGCGTGCGCTCGGCACGGCACGTACCGACGGCCACGGCCGCCACCGCGTCGGACCCGGACGCGCGTCCCGGGTCCGTCCCGAGCCCGGACAGGGCACCGCGGCCGGGGAACGACGGCCCCGAGCCGGCCTTCGGGCCCGACCTGCCCGCGCTGCTCGCCGAGGCCCGGCGGCTGTCGCAGTCCCGCAGCCCGGACGCCGTGGCGGCCTGGGCGGCGGTCGCGCGCGCGGCCGAGGGCCGGGAGCTGGAGGTCCGCGACCGCGCGGAGATCGCCGACCACGCGGCGATGGAGCGCGGGCCCGAGGGCATCGGGCTCTTCCACGAGGCCGCGGAGCTGTACGACGCGGCGGGCGACCCCGGGGAGGCGCTCGCAGCTCGGGCCCGCGCCGCGTACGTCCTCGCCCTCGTCGGCGGGTCCGAGGAGGCGCTGGCGGCCGTCACCGAGTTGCACGGGAAGGCGCTCGCGCTGTTCGCGGACGGCGGGACGGGCGTGTCCCAGACGGCATCCGTGCTGGTGGGACGGGCCCGGATCCTGGTGCACCGGGTGCAGGAGGGCGGCGACGCGGACGGGTCCGGGCCGGGTCGGCCCGATGCGGCCGACGCCGACGGGGTCCGGGCCGCCGAGGCGGCCGTACGGGAGCTGCTGGCACTCGCCGAGCCGCATGTCGCGGACGTCCGGATGGCCTCGCGGGCCGCGGAGGCGCAGGCGATGCTCGGCGAGCTCGCGGCGCATTCCGGGGACGCCGCGGCCGCCGCGGAACTGCTCGGACGCGCGGCGGAGGCGTTCGTGGCGGCCGGACTGCCGTCGTTCGCCGTGGAGTACGAGTCCCGGCTCGCCGGAATCGCCAGGCACCTGGGCGACGCGCGGGGTGCCGAGCGGGCCGCACGGGCCGCGCTGGAGCACGGCGGGCCCCGTCTGGAGCCGATGGGGCAGGCGCAGCTGCACCTCCAGCTCGCCGAGATCCTCGGCGAGACCGACCAGGACGCCGCCGCGGAACACGCGCTGGAGGCCGCGCACTGGGCCGACGAGGCCGGGCAGGGACCCACGCTCGGGGCCTGGGCCCGCCACCAGCTGGGCGGCTTCCTGCTCCGGCAGGGGCGTTGGGCCGAGGCCGCGGAGATCCTGGAGTCGGCGCTGCCCGATCTGACCGGTGACATGCACGGTGACGGTGCCATCGTGCAGACACGGTGGTGGCTCGGCGACTGTCTCACCGAGCTCGGTGAGCACCGGGCCGCGGCCGAGAACTGGCTGCGGGCCGCGGACATCGCCCGGCACTGGCCCGAGCAGCGCGACCACGCGATGCTCGCCCATCTCGCCGCCGAAGCGCTCGGTCGCGCCGGGCTGCCCGCCGAGGCGGAGCGGGCCTACGTGCGGGCCGGGGACCTGTGGCGGGAGCTCGGCAACGTGCACGCGCTGGTCCGGTCGCTGCGGGCGCGGTCCTGGGCGTCCTTGCGTACGGGTTCGGGGCTGGACGCGGCGCGGGAGCTGATGGCGGAGGCGGTGCGGGAGTGCGAGGAGGGGGTGCGGGCGCTCTCCGGGACGGGGAGCGAGGAGGACCCGCGGGGCCCGGTCGCCCTCCGTCTCGCCTCCGAACTCGGGCACACGCACCGGCAGTTCGGTGATCTTGTCGCCCGGTCGGTCACCGACGACGCGCAGGAGGGCGTCGCCCGGGGGCTCTTCGAGGAGGCGTTGGGTCATGTCACGCGAGCCGTATCGGTGTTCGCGTCCCTGGGGGACGAGGGGCTGGACGCGCGGACCGGGGCGGAGCTTGCCGCGGGGTGGCTGGAGGCGGACCTGCTCCGGCCCGCCGCCGCGGCCGCGCGGGCACGTGGTGTTCTGTCCGCCTACGCCGGGGCGTCGGAGGGGGACGAGGTCGCGGGGGCACGGTGTGCCGAGGCGGAGAACATGCTGAGGATGATGGAGGAGCGGGGTAAGGAGTGAGGCGTGGGGGGGGTGACCGGAGCGGGGACCCGCGTCCGCCCGCCGGTCAACCACCTTGCCTTCGCCCCCGCCGCCCCTACCCGTCCCATCCCGTTCCTGGGGGCTCCGCCCCAGACCCCCGTCCGGCCTTGAGGGCCTTGTCCTCAAGCGCCGGACGGGCTGATGGTGCGGGCCTGTGCTGAAAGGCTGACGCCCAGGCCATGCATTTCAGCCCGTCCTGCGTTTGAGGACGAGCCCTTCGGGCGATGGCGGGGGTCCAGGGGCGCAGCGCCCCTGGCGGGGGGGCTGGGGGCGGAGCCCCCAGGGATGGGACGGGTAGGGGCGGCAGGGGCGAAAGAACCCCCCGGGGATCGGACGGGCGGTGCTACTCCACGCCGATCAGCAGCAACGCACCCTGCCGACCCCCCCGATACACCACCGTGTCGACCGCCAAATACGTTTCCCTGACCCGGGATTCGAGACGCGCCGCGATGGCACCGGGCGCCTCGTCACCGAGAACGAGCGTCACCATCTCACCCCCGGCGGCGAGCATGCGGTCGATGACCGCCTCGGCCGTGGCCGCGACGTCCGCGCCGATCACGGCCACATCCCCCTCGATGAGACCGAGGACGTCCCCGGCCTGGCAGATCCCCGCCATGGTCCAGGACTGCCGCTCGGCGACGGCGACCTCCGCGTACCGGGTCGCGCCCGCCGCCGAGGTCATGGCGACGACGTCCTCGTCGAAGCGCCGCCCCGGCTCGTGCACCGCCAGCGCGGCGATGCCCTGGACCGCGGAACGGGTCGGGATCAGCGCGACCCGCACCCCCTCCGTACGGGCCTGCTCGGCCGCGGCCGCCGCGGTGTGCCGCAGGTCGGCGTCGTTGGGCAGCAGCACCACCTCGCGCGCGTGGGCCCGCCGTACGGCGTCCACGAGCTCCCCGCTGGCGGGCGGCTCGCCGGGCCGCGCGAGCACGGTGGTCGCCCCGGCCTCGGCGTACAGCCCGGCCAGTCCCTCGCCGGGTACCACCGCCACGACGGCCCGCTGCGCCCGCTCCCGGGGCGGCAGCCCCGCCGCACCCGCGGTGTGCGCGTCACCGAGCCCGAAGTGCGTGATCCTGATGCGGTGTGGCCGCCCGGCCTCCACGCCCGCCTCCACCGCGGCGCCCGCGTCGTCCACGTGGACGTGGACGTTCCACAGTCCGTCGCCGCCGACGACCACGAGCGAGTCCCCGAGGCGGTCGAGCCGGTCGCGCAACCGCGTCACGGCCGTGTCCTCCGCCTCCAGGAGGTAGATGACCTCGAAGGCCCGGCCTCCGTCGTCCGGCCGGTCGTCCGCGCACCCGGCGTCGGCGCTCCCGGCGTCGACGCCGGGAGCGGGACGGGCGCCGGCGGCCCCGGTGGCCTCGGTCTCGGGCCCGGCCGCCACGGCCACGCGCGTGCGCACCTCTCCCAGCGCCCACCCCGCGCGCGGGGACTCCCCCGTGAAGGTCTCCACCAGTGCCGCGAGGACCGCCACCAGCCCCCGCCCACCCGCGTCGACCACACCGGCACGGGCCAGGACGGAGAGTTGCCGGGGGGTCGCCACGAGGGCCGCCCGCGCTCCCTCGTAGGCCGCGCGCGCGACCGTGCCGCAGTCCCCCTCGGCGCCGCCGGCCGCTTCGGCGGCGGCGGAGGCGACCGTGAGGACGGTGCCCTCGACCGGGTGCGCGACGGCGTCGCGCGCGGAGTCGGCGGCCTGCCGCAGGGCGAGACGGAGTGCCTCGTCGTCGGTGCGAGCGCTCTCACCGCCGGCGGCCAGCACCAGCGCCATACCGCGCAACAGCTGCGCGAGGATCGTCCCGGAGTTGCCGCGGGCCCCGATCAGCGCCCCGTGCGCCATCGCCCGCACGGCGTCGGCGAGCGTGGGCCGTCCCTCCCCCGCGCTCGCGCGGCCGTCGCCCGTCTCGGCGACCGTCTCGTGGCCCGCGAAGACCGCCTCCACCGCCGCCGTCGCCGACTCCACGGTCAGATAGAGGTTCGTCCCGGTGTCCCCGTCGGCCACCGGATAGACATTGATGGCGTCGATCTCCTCGCGGGCCCGTCCCAGCGCCTCGAGCGCGAGGCCGCACCAGGTGCGCACCGCGAGAGCATCCAATGTCTGCGGCACCTGCGGCACCTGCGCCTCCTCGAGCTGCTGGACGTGGGACGCAGCGTAGACCCAGAGCGGGTTACTGTCGGTAGCGGGTCCGGAGGAGGGCCGGGGCCGGTCCCGGGGCGGCCATGGTAGTTTCGTTCTCCGGACGCAGTCGTTGTATGCTGCTCCAGTTGCCCGATTCCGATCGGGTCTTCCCCCTGGCACCGCCACTCAGATCCTAGATCTTGATCCCGGCATGCCGGGATCCACCGTAAGTGCATCTGAAGTCTTTGGAGTGACCCGTGGCTGCCAACTGCGACGTCTGCGGCAAGGGGCCGGGCTTCGGCAACAACATCTCGCACTCGCACCGCCGTACGTCCCGCCGCTGGAACCCCAACATCCAGCGTGTACGTACCGTGGTGAGCGGGACGCCGAAGCGCGTGAACGCTTGCACCTCGTGCATCAAGGCCGGCAAGGTGACGCGCTGACAACCGCCAGCGCGCGGCCACTGCTGGTTCGCTTGCACTGAACCCGTCCACCTCACGGTGGGCGGGTTTTTTGCTGTCCGCGCACAGGTTGTACGGGATACAGGCGCACGGGACACAGGCGCACTGCACACGGACTCCCGGGCCAGGAGCGCCCGGGACAGGGACGCGTGGGCAAGCGCGGCGCACGCCCTCGACGCGCACCGCACCGGCCCCGACGGGCTCACGACTCGATGTCGCCGAAGTGGTCCCAGCCACCCTTGCTGGTCCACGGTGCGCCGTCCACCGTGACCTGCGGCAACGCGGAGGGGTTGAGGACCTCTCCGATCACCTTCCAGCGCGCGGGCAGCTTCACGTCCGGCGGGAAGGCGGCCACGATCGCGTGGTCCTCGCCGCCGGTGAGCACCCACTGGATCGGGTCGACGCCGACGGCCTGGCCGATGTCGTTCATCTGCGACGGGATGTCGATGGCGCCCGAGCGGATGTCGATCCTGACCTTGCTCGCCTCGGCGATGTGCCCCAGGTCGGCGATCAGCCCGTCGCTCACGTCGCACATCGCCGTCGCGCCGAGCCCGGCGGCCGCGGGACCCGCGTGGTACGGCGGTTCGGGGCGCCGGTGCGCCTCGACGAAGGCCCGCGGCGAACGGAAGCCGCGGGAGAGCACCGCGTGCCCGGCCGCCGACCAGCCCAGCCAGCCCGTCACGGCGATCACGTCGCCGGGCTGTGCGCCGCCCCGGGTCACCGGTTCGTGGTTGCGCAGATCACCGAGCGCGGTGATCGCGATGGTGATGGTGTCACCCCGTACGACATCGCCGCCGACCACGGCCGCGCCCGCGACCTGGCACTCGTCGCGCAGCCCGTCCATCAGCTCGGACGGCCAGGTGGCCGGCAGTTCGGCCGGTACGACCAGACCGAGCAGCAGCGCGGTCGGCACGGCGCCCATCGCGGCGATGTCCGCGAGGTTCTGGGCGGCCGCCTTGCGCCCCACGTCGTACGCCGTCGACCAGTCGCGGCGGAAGTGCCGGCCCTCCAGGAGGATGTCGGTGCTCGCCACGACCCTGCGGTCGGGCGCGGCCACCACCGCGGCGTCGTCGCCGGGGCCGACCCGGACCGCCGGGGTGGTGGTCAGACGCGAGGTGAGCTCCTTGATGAGCCCGAACTCCCCCAACTCGCCCACGGTGCCCTTCATCGTCGTACTGCTCCCTCTGCCACTACCGGTGCCCGGTAGCGAGCCGTCTCTGTCCTCGGTACGGTCGAGTTGACCGTCAACTTGTGCAGTCCGCGCACCCCGGCGCGCAAGCCCCAGTCCTCGCGGGTCTCCCCGCGGCGAGCGGCGACGCGATACCGTGGCGTTCCTTTTCCCCACATGATCCTCGTGGCCGCCCTGGAGGTTCCGTGGTACAGGCGTACATCCTGATCCAGACGGAGGTCGGCAAAGCGTCGACCGTCGCCGAAACGATCAGCAAGATCCCGGGGGTGATCCAGGCCGAGGACGTGACAGGACCGTACGACGTGATCGTGCGGGCCCAGGCCGACACCGTGGACGATCTCGGCCGCATGGTGGTCGCGAAAGTCCAGCAAGTGGATGGCATCACCCGCACCCTGACCTGCCCGGTGGTGCACCTCTAGCCCCCGTCTACCCTTGGCCGGTGAACTCTTCCCGTCACCGGCACACCACTCTTCTCGGGCTGCCCGTTCTCGCCCTGCTGATCTCCGCCACGGGCTGCTCCTCAGCAGACGACGGCGCCTCGGCCGTGGTTCCCGGTCCGGACGCGAAGGTCTCCGCGCTGTGCCGGAACCTGGACAAGGTGCTGCCGAAGAAGGTGGACGGCCTCGACCGGAACGATCCCGAGCCCCGGTCCGCGCTGACCGCGGGCTGGGGAAGCCCGGCGATCATACTGCGCTGCGGTGTCGAACGACCCTCGAAGATGAGCGACGAGGACGCGCTCAGCGGCGAGGTGAACGGCGTCGGCTGGCTGATGGAGAAGCGGAGCGACGGGGCGTACCGCTTCACCAGCAGCCTGCGCCGGGCGTACGTCGAGGTCAGCGTGCCGAAGAAGTGGGCCGAGCGGGACGGTTCGGCCGCGCTCGTCGATCTGGCGGCGTCCATCAAGAAGGCGATCCCCGCGGGGATCGCCGACTGAGACGAACGGACGGAACCCGACCGGACCTGACGGAACGAGCCGGGCCGGACCACAGTGGCCGGACCCGATCGGGGCGACCCGACCCGACCCGACCCGACCCGCCGGAGTGACCGGACCGGACCGGAAAGGCCCGGGTCCAGGGACTAGCGCAGGCCCGTGGAGCGCCGCAGCGCGGCCTGCACCAGGAGATCGACCAGTTCCGGGTAGCCGACCCCGGTCTCCTGCCACATCCGCGGGTACATGGAGATCGGCGTGAAGCCCGGCATCGTGTTGATCTCGTTGATCACGAACTCACCGTCCTCGGTGAGGAAGAAGTCCGCGCGGACGAGACCCTCGCACGACGCCGCGTCGAAGGCCTCGACCGCCAGGCGCCGCACCTCGGCGGTCTGCTCCTCGGTGAGCGGCGCGGGCACGATGCCCGGGGCCGAGTCGATGTACTTCGCCTCGAAGTCGTAGAAGTCGTGGGACTGCACCGGCGGGATCTCGGCCGGCAGGCTGGCGCGCGGGCCGTCCTCGAACTCGAGGACCCCGCACTCGATCTCACGGCCGCGCAGCAGCGCCTCCACGATGATCTTCGGGTCGTGGCGCCTGGCCTCCTCGAACGCCTCGTCCAGGCCCTCGAAGGAGTCGACCTTGGTGATGCCGAACGAGGAGCCGGCGCGGGCGGGCTTGATGAACAGCGGCCAGCCGTGCTCCCCCGCGAACTCCGCGATCCGCTTGCGGGCGCCGGCCGGGTCGAGCTCCCACTCCCGGGGACGGATCACCGTGTACGGGCCCACCTTCAGCCCGAAGGAGGTGAACACCCGCTTCATGTACTCCTTGTCCTGGCCGACGGCCGAGGCGAGCACGCCCGAGCCGACGTACGGGACCCCGGAGAGCTCCAGGAGGCCCTGGAGCGTGCCGTCCTCGCCGTACGGGCCGTGCAGCACGGGGAAGACGACGTCGACCTCGCCCAGGGCCTTGGGGACGGATCCGGGCTCGCTGTAGACGACTTCGCGGTTGGACGGGTCGACGGGCAGGATCACGGCGCCCTCGTCCGACTCCGCGAGGAGGTCCACGCTCGGCTGCTGCCGGTCGACGATGGCCATCCGCTCCGGCTCGTCGGCGGTGAGCGCCCAACGGCCGTCCAGGGTGATGCCGATCGGCAGGACGTCGTACTTCGTACGGTCGATGGCGCGCAGGACGGCGCCGGCCGTGACCACGGAGATCCCGTGTTCGGAGCTGCGCCCGCCGAAGACGACGGCCACGCGCGGCTTGCGAGGCGCCTGCTCAGGGCTCTGGGGGAGGTTCTCGGTGCTCATATCGCGTTGAGAGTACCCGGTGGTACGGCGCTGAGTCAGCGCCCCGCTGCGGCCGTTGCTCAGCGTCGCGCGAGTGGTCGCACAGCGTTGATCCGCGGTGCCGCGGGAGCCGCCGTGAAGGGCTGTCCGGCCGGTGCCGGGGCGGCACTGCGACGGCTCAGCGGCGTTCGGGCTTCGCGCTGCGCGACATCAGTTCCTTGAGCGCGACGACCGGCGGCTTGCCCTCGTGGACGATGCCGACGACCGTCTCGGTGATGGGCATGTCGACACCGTGCCGGCGGGCCAGATCCAGCACGGACTCACAGGACTTGACACCCTCGGCGGTCTGCTTGGTGACGGCGATGGTCTCCTGCAGGGTCATGCCCCTGCCGAGGTTGGTGCCGAAGGTGTGGTTGCGCGAGAGGGGCGACGAGCAGGTGGCCACCAGGTCGCCCAGGCCCGCCAGTCCGGAGAAGGTCAGCGGGTCGGCGCCCATGACGAGCCCGAGCCGGGTGGTCTCGGCCAGCCCGCGCGTGATGAGCGAGCCCTTGGCGTTGTCCCCCAGGCCCATCCCGTCCGCGATACCGACGGCGAGACCGATGACGTTCTTGACCGCGCCGCCGAGTTCGCAGCCCACCACGTCGGTGTTGGTGTACGGCCGGAAGTACGGGGTGTGGCAGGCGGCCTGGAGGCGCTGGGCGACCGCTTCGGAGGTGCAGGCGACGACGGCGGCGGCCGGCATCCGGGCGGCGATCTCCCGCGCGAGGTTGGGCCCGGTGACCACGGCGACGCGGTCGGCTCCGACCTTGGCGACGTCCTCGATCACTTCGCTCATCCGCATGGCGGAGCCGAGTTCGACGCCCTTCATGAGGGAGACGAGCACGGTGTCCGCCTCCAGCAGCGGCACCCAGCCGGCGAGGTTGGCGCGCAGGGTCTGCGAGGGCACCGCGAGCACGGTGAAGTCGGCGTCGCGCGCGGCCTCGGCGGCGTCGGTGGTGGCCCGCAGGTTCCCGGGGAGTTCGACACCCGGCAGGTAGTCCGGGTTCGTGTGCGTGGAGTTGACCGCTTCGGCGAGTTCCGCGCGCCGCCCCCACAGGGTGACCTCGCACCCCGCGTCGGCGAGCACCATGCCGAAAGCCGTACCCCACGACCCGGACCCGAAGACGGCCGCCTTGACGGGCTTGCTCACGTGCCCTGCCCCTCTTCCCGCTGTGCCTGCACCTGCGCCGTTCCCTGGGCGTGGGTCCGGGCATGGGCCTGCGCCCGCGCCTGGGCCTTCTCCTGGGCCGCGGTGCGGCGGCGCTGCTCGATCCGCACCTGACGCGGGTCGTAGGGCGTCCCGGGCGCCTTCTCGCCGCGGATCTCCTCCAGCAGCGCGGTGACGGCGGCCATGATGACCTCGGTGGCCTCCTTGAGGAGGTCCGGGCTCATCTCCCTGTCGTAGAAGCGCGAGAGGTCCACGGGGGGACCCGCGAGTACCTGGTGGGTCTTGCGCGGAAGGAGGTTGGGCTTCTTGGCGTACGGCGGCAGCAGTTCGTTGGCGCCCCACTGGGCGACCGGGATCACCGGGCACTTGGTCTGCAGGGCGACCCGCGCGGCGCCGGTCTTGCCGGTCATCGGCCAGCCGTCGGGGTCACGGGTGAGGGTGCCCTCGGGGTAGAACGCGACGCATTCGCCGCGCTCCACGGCGTCGATCGCGGCCCGGAAGGCGCTCAGCGCGTCGGTGCTCTCGCGGTAGACGGGGATCTGTCCGGTGCCGCGCATCGCGGCCCCCACGAATCCCTTCCTGAAAAGCCCGGCCTTGGCCAGGAAACGCGGAACACGCCCGGTGTTGTACTGATAGTGGGCATACGCGAACGGGTCCACATGCGAATTGTGGTTCACCGCGGTGATAAATCCGCCCTCGGCCGGAATGTTCTCCATTCCGCGCCAGTCCCGCTTGATCAGAACCACGAGCGGCGGTTTGCAGAGAACCGCTGCGAAGCGGTACCAGAAGCCGATTCTGCGGCGGGGCACGCGGGCACCTTCCTCTTAGAGCCTGGGGGGCCGGACAAGTGTCGCCCCAGGCCGCCAGTCTGTCGAGAACACCGTACGCCCCGACGTCCGGACCGCCAGGGCCACCGGGTCACAATGGGCGCGACAAGGCAGGAACGGAGCGCCGGTGCAGTGGACCTTGGTCGTACCCCTCAAACCCCTGGCGCGGGCCAAGAGCAGGCTGTCGGACACCGCCGACGACGGAGTACGCCCGGGGCTGGCCCTCGCGTTCGCGCAGGACACCGTGGCGGCCGCGCTGGCCTGCGCGGCGGTCCGTGATGTGGCGGTAGTCACGGACGACGCGCTGGCCGGGCGGGAGCTGGCGGCGCTGGGGGCGCGGATCGTCCCGGACGAGCCGGGTGGCGGCCTGAACGCCGCCCTGGCGCACGCGGCGGCCGTCGTACGTTCCCGCGGCCCCGAATGCGCGGTGGCGGCCCTGAACGCCGATCTGCCCGCGCTGCGCCCCCTGGAATTGACCCGGGTACTCGACGCCGCGGCTGAATTCCCGCGCGCTTTTCTCGCCGACGCGGCGGCAATCGGGACCACGCTGCTGGCCGCCTCACCCGGCCGTGAATTGCGCCCCGCTTTCGGCACCGATTCCCGTGCCCGGCATCGCGCCTCGGGCGCCGTGGAACTCCTCCTCGCGGCGGTGGATTCGGTACGTCAGGACGTGGACACCGGCGACGACCTGCGCGCGGCGCTCGCCCTGGGCGTGGGTCCGCGCACGGCCACGGTGGCGGCCAAACTCCTCATCCCGGGCCAGCCCAGCACCTGACGCCGGGCCGCGCGGGAGGCCACGGTGGGGGCCACCGTGACGGAGGGCGGCACGACGGAGGGCGGGACGGGGGCATGAAGGGGGCCCAGGACCCCGGGCGGCCGCGGGCGCACCCGCCGGTGGCGGTCCGGTCTCCGGAGGCTCCGCGGACCGGTCGGGGGGCGCGGCAGGCCCGGTCCCCCGGCTCCGGCGGACCCACCGGGCGCCGGACGGGCCGAGGGTCCGACGGACCGACGTCGTGCGCTCTGCGTGCGGGTGCCCTCGCGGGTCCGAGGCGTGGATGGTTCACGGGTGCCGGGTCCATGAAGGCCCCGCATCGGTGTGCACCAGGCCGGCGCAGGGCCGGCGCGGCCCGGCATCAGGGGCACGGAGGCCACCGTCAGGCCCGCGGGGGCCCGTACTGGGGCACGGCGTCCACGCGGCGGACCCGCGAGGCTCCTCGTCCCCTACCGCGACGCCCGCCCCGCAGTCCGCGCCACGCTCACGCCTCGCGCCCGCGACGGGCGGCGCTGGAGCCGGCCCGCCCTCCGGCCTCGTGTCTCGTGTCTCGCGCCTCGTGTCTCGTGTCTCGCGCCTCGCGCCTCGCGCAGGGGCGCCCCGGACCCCGGAGCTGGTGTCAGGCCGCTCCTGGAGTGATCGTCGGGCGTCGGATGCCCCTGCATCCGGGAACCGGTCCACCCGCGCACCCGCGCACCGGGACACCGGGACCCAGACCCACGGCGGAAGCCCTCGGCGTCAGTCGGGACCGCCCGAGCACGGCACCCGAGGGCGAGTCCAGGCGGCCCGTGCACGGGGCGGGAACCGAGGCCCGGGACGCCAGGGCCGCCTAGGGGGTGTTGCGAAAGTCCCGCCTGCCTCGCGACGCCTGGCACGTACTCTCGCCGCACGGGCGGACGACGGGACGTTCGCGACACCCTAGGGGCCACGCTTCCTCCCGGTCCCTCGGTACGCGCCCCCGGCGGGACCGGCGCTGGATAAACTCGCGGCATGCAGGCGACCGCGTACACGTACGACCCCGACACCCGTAGCGGGCAGGTGCTGCTCGACGACGGCACCCCCGTGCCCTTCGACGGCGCGGCGTTCGACGCCGGCGGCCTGCGGCTGCTGCGCCCGGGGCAGCGCGTGCGCATCGAGACCGAGGGCGACGGCGCGGCACGGCGGATCACCCTGGTGACGCTCCAGACGTTCTGACCGGGGCCTTCGGACCGTCCCCGGACACGCCGCGGGCCGGGCTCCCCGTGGGAGCCCGGCCCGGCGCGTGAGTTGCCCTGCGCCCCTGCTTCTCAGCGGGCGGTGGTCTTCTTGGCGGTGGTCTTGCGAGCGGTCGACTTCTTGGCGGGGGCCTTCTTGGCGGTCGCCTTCTTCGCCGGGGCCTTCTTGGCGGTGGCCTTCTTCGCCGTCGTCTTCTTCGCCGCGACCTTCTTGGCCGTCGCCGTGGTCTTCTTGGCGGTGGCCTTCTTCGCGGTCGTCGTCGTCTTCTTCGCGGCGGCGGTGGTGGTCTTCTTCGCGGCCGTCTTCTTCACGGCGGCGGTGGTCTTCCTGGCCGTCGCCTTCTTGGCGGTGGTGGCCTTCTTGGCCGCGGCCTTCTTGACGGTGGCCGAGGCGCCGCCGGAGAGGCTGCCCTTCGGGGCCTTCTTGACCGCCACGTCGTTCTTCGGGAGCTTCTTCGAGCCGCTCACCAGGTCCTTGAAGCCCTGACCGGCGCGGAAGCGCGGCACAGAGGTCTTCTTGACCCGAACACGCTCACCCGTCTGCGGGTTGCGGGCGTAACGAGCCGGACGGTCGACCTTCTCGAAGGAACCGAAGCCGGTGACCGAGACCCGGTCCCCGCCGACAACTGCACGGACGATGGCGTCCAGTACGGCGTCGACCGCGTCGGCGGCCTGCTGACGCCCGCCGACCTTGTCGGCAATCGCTTCTACGAGCTGCGCCTTGTTCACGTCTTCCCCTTCGGAGACATTGCCCGAACGAATGCGTTCAAGCTTTTTCGCACGTTAGGCAGATATATACCGCAAATCAAACACGAAACGGGCTAATCACCCTTGTGCCGCAACGAACTCGGGCTGCAGCGCAGTTCCTCAGCGTTCCCCTTCGAGGAATCGGCCCTCGTCGAGGTCGGTGGTGAACCTCTCCAGCCGCCTTGCCGCGTCGGCGAGATCGTGCTTGGCCACGGCCGTAATGACCAGCAGCTTCCGGGTCAGCGCCATCCGTACGCCCTCCGGGACTTGCAGTGCACGCACTCTTGTGTGCGCTTCCTTGAGTTGGACCGCGACTGCCGTATAGAGCTCGAGTTGGCCGTCGTGTTCCATGCACAGATTGTGCCATCTGGGGCGAGTTGTCGCCTGCCCAGGGGGTAACTGCCGCGCCCCCAGGGGGTCCTGGATGCCTCCGGGCGCCATCGCCACGAGAAGCCTCTGTCCAGGCAATTCCCTTTGCGCCTGCGGTAGTTGGAGCCCTTCGAAGCGGTGCGCGGAGGCCCTCAGGGGGCAGACACAGCTGTACCCCCAACCGTCCACGATTGGGGGTACAGAGGGGTGTTGCGGTGGCTGAAATCAGCCGTGCGACGGCCGCGCGGCGGATCGCGCCGCGCGCCGGGCGTCAGACCTGGAGCGTCTTCGGCTTGTACGACGGCCGCTTGGTCTCGTACTGCGCGATGTCGCCCTCGTTCTGGAGGGTGATGGAGATGTCGTCCAGGCCGTTCAGCAGCCGCCAGCGGGCGTTCTCGTCGAGCTCGAAGGCAGCGGTGATGCCCTCGGCGCGCACCTCACGGGCCTCCAGGTCGACCGTGATCTCGGCCTGCGGGTCGTTCTCGGTGAGTTCCTGCAGCGCCTCCACGGTCTTCTGCTCCAGAACCACTGTGAGCAGGCCGTTCTTGAGCGAGTTGCCCCGGAAGATGTCCGCGAAGCGCGACGAGACGACGGCCTTGAAGCCGTAGTTCTGCAGCGCCCAGACGGCGTGCTCGCGCGAGGAGCCCGTCCCGAAGTCCGGGCCGGCGACCAGGACCGTGGCGCCCTTGCGCTCGGGCTGGTTGAGGATGAAGGAGGAGTCCTTGCGCCAGGCCTCGAAGAGCCCGTCCTCGAAACCGTCCCTGGTCACCTTCTTGAGCCAGTGAGCGGGGATGATCTGGTCGGTGTCGACGTTGCTGCGGCGCAGCGGCACGGCCCGGCCGGTGTGCGTGGTGAATGCTTCCATGGCTTATCGGACTCCAGCGGGCGTACGGGCGGCGGGCGCGTCGGACAGGTCGGCCGGCGAGGCCAGATGGCCCAGCACGGCGGTGGCGGCGGCGACCTGCGGGGACACCAGGTGCGTACGGCCGCCCTTGCCCTGCCTGCCTTCGAAGTTGCGGTTGGAGGTGGACGCGGAGCGCTCACCGGGGGCCAGCTGGTCGGGGTTCATGCCCAGACACATCGAGCAGCCCGCGTGCCGCCATTCGGCGCCGGCCTCCTTGAAGACCACGTCCAGGCCCTCGGAGACGGCCTGCAGGCCGACCCGGGCGGAGCCGGGGACCACCAGCATCCGTACGCCCTCGGCGACTTTGCGGCCCCCGACGATCGCGGCGGCGGCCCGCAGGTCCTCGATGCGACCGTTGGTGCACGAACCTACGAAGACGGTGTCGACCTCGATGTCGCGCAGCGGCTGTCCGGCGGTCAACCCCATGTATTCCAGGGCCTTTTCGGCGGCCAGGCGCTCCGAAGCGTCTTCGTACGAAGCCGGGTCGGGGACGGACGCCGAAAGCGGCGCGCCCTGACCGGGGTTGGTACCCCAGGTGACGAACGGGGCCAGCGAGGGGCCGTCGATGACGACCTCGGCGTCGAAGACCGCGTCCTCGTCCGTCCTGAGCGTCTTCCAGTACGCGACCGCCGCGTCCCAGTCCTCGCCCTCCGGCGCGTGGGCGCGTCCCTTGAGGTAGGCGAAGGTCGTCTCGTCGGGGGCGATCATGCCCGCGCGGGCGCCGGCCTCGATCGACATGTTGCAGATGGTCATCCGGGCTTCCATCGAGAGCTTCTCGATGGCGGAGCCGCGGTATTCCAGGATGTAGCCCTGGCCGCCGCCGGTGCCGATCCGGGCGATGATCGCCAGGATCAGGTCCTTTGCGGTGACGCCCTCGGGCAGCTCGCCGTCGACCGTGATGGCCATGGTCCTGGGGCGGGCCAGCGGCAGCGTCTGGGTGGCCAGCACGTGCTCGACCTGCGAGGTGCCGATGCCGAACGCCAGCGCGCCGAAGGCGCCGTGGGTGGAGGTGTGCGAGTCGCCGCAGACCACGGTGGTGCCCGGCTGGGTCAGGCCCAGCTGCGGTCCCACGACGTGGACGACTCCCTGCTCGACGTCACCGAGGGAGTGCAGGCGCACACCGAAGTCGGCCGCGTTCTTGCGCAGCGTCTCCAGCTGGACCCGGGAGACCGGGTCCGCGATGGGCTTGTCGATGTCGAGGGTCGGGGTGTTGTGATCCTCGGTGGCGATGGTGAGGTCGAGACGGCGCACCGGGCGCCCCGCCTGACGCAGACCGTCGAAGGCCTGGGGGCTGGTCACCTCGTGCAGCAGGTGCAGATCGATGTAGAGGAGGTCGGGCTCGCCCTCGGCGCGCCGGACGACGTGGTCGTCCCAGACCTTCTCCGCGAGTGTCCTACCCATCGCTTTCCCTCCGGCCGGCCTGTGTGGCGCCGGCCCAACTAGAGATTTCCGGGGCGGCAGACGTCCGTACCCCTCGTCCGGACGTCGTCCGCCAGGCCCGTTGGTCCGCGGGCCGCTGTGTCTACAAGGGTGGCGCGTTCCACCGGAAATTGAACTTGCGTTTCACAGAGTGAGACGCGAGTATCGTTTCATGGACAACAGTAGCGGCGTCGGCGTTCTGGACAAGGCAGCCCTTGTCCTGAGCGCTCTGGAGTCCGGTCCGGCCACCCTCGCGGGCCTGGTCGCGGCGACCGGACTGGCACGACCCACGGCACATCGTCTCGCCGTGGCGCTGGAACACCACCGCATGGTGGCGCGCGACATGCAGGGGCGTTTCATTCTCGGACCGCGCCTCTCCGAGCTGGCCGCGGCCGCGGGTGAGGACAGGCTGCTCGCCACGGCGGGGCCGGTGCTCACGCACCTGCGCGACATCACGGGCGAGAGCGCCCAGCTCTACCGCCGCCAGGGCGACATGCGTATCTGTGTCGCCGCGGCCGAGCGCCTGTCCGGCCTTCGGGACACGGTGCCGGTCGGCTCCACGCTCACCATGAAGGCCGGGTCCTCGGCCCAGATCCTGATGGCCTGGGAGGAGCCGGAGCGGCTGCACCGCGGCCTGCAGGGCGCCCGCTTCACGGCGACGGCGCTGTCGGGCGTACGGCGCCGGGGCTGGGCCCAGTCGATCGGCGAGCGCGAGCCGGGCGTCGCCTCCGTCTCCGCGCCGGTGCGCGGGCCGTCGAACCGGGTGGTGGCCGCCGTCTCGGTCTCCGGACCGATCGAGCGGCTGACCAGGCACCCGGGCCGGATGCACGCCCAGGCGGTCATCGACGCCGCCGGCCGCCTCTCGGAGGCCCTGCGCCGCACCGGCTGACCCGCACTGCGGACACGTCAAGGGAACGGGCCGGCCTCAACGCCGCGGCAGGCTCGCCCCCGGACACTCCCGGCCCCGCGGCCCCGTGGGGGCGCGGGAATCCGGGCGAACAGCCACGAACAACCATCACCCTCCGACCGGCCATCGCCCCCCGGGAGCGCGGGGAACTGCGCGCTCAGCCACGAACGACCGGCACAGGCCGATCAACCCGCGCCACCCCCGACCTCCGCCTCCGCCTCCGTCTCCGCCCCCGTCTCCACTCCCGCGCGAGCGGCCCGGTACGCGAACCGGTCCGCCCCCCGCCGCCCGCGCTTCTCCACCGGCAGCGAGCCGTGTGCCGCGGCCAGTCCGAAGGGCGGCATGTCCGCGTAGATCGACTCGTACGACCCCTCCGGCACGACGTACGTCTCGTGCCAGATCCCCACGTGCTGCCGGAGCTTGCCCGCCCGCTCCTTGCGGTTGATGATCCCCCACGCCTTGTGGTGGAACATGTCGGGCGCCGACGCGTACGCGTAGAGCTTCTCCTTGGACTCCCAGTACTGGACGACGTAGTACGTGCGTGGCGACGCCGTCAGCAGGATGCGGCCGAGCAGGCCCCGGCCCGGCTCCTTCTCCAGGTCCCGCACCATGCGCAGCATGGCGAAGAACACCGGTACCCACTGGTGCACCGCCCAGAAGTGGTTGACGCGCATACCGATCAACAGGACGACCACGTCCCCCTCGGCGGCTGCGGTGGTACGGCCTGCGGTCCCACGGGTGCCGGGCATCTCGTCCCCATCCGTTGGTGAGCGGCGCTATCCGATGGCGCCATGCTTGGATAGTGGCGCCACCCGAGGAAGGGCGCAAGGGATGCGGCTTGCGGAGTTGAGCGAGCGGAGCGGGGTGTCCACCGCGACGATCAAGTACTACCTGCGGGAAGGGCTGTTGACGCCGGGACGGCAGGTCAACGCGACGACGGCGGACTACCAAGAGAGTCATCTGCGCCGGCTGCGGCTGGTGCGGGCCCTGATCCAGGTGGGCCGGGTGCCGGTGGCCACGGCCAGGGAGGTCCTCGGGCACGTCGACGACGAGTCCCTGGGCCGGACGATCCGGCTGGGGGCGGCCCTGTGGGCGCTGCCGCAGGAGCCGGAACCGGACGATCAGGACCCGGCCGTCCGGTCCGCGCGCCGCGAGGTGGACCAGTTGCTGGCGGACCTGGGCTGGGAGACCGCGCGGGAGCTCGCCCCGCTCTCCCCCGTGCACCGTTCGCTGGTGGCCGCGGTGGCCACGCTGATCCGGCTCGGCTATTCCTGGGATGCCGAACTCCTGGCGCCGTACGCGGAGTTGATGCACCAGGTGGCCGCGCGGGACCTGGACTACCTGGAGACGCACACGTCCGACGCGGAGCGGGTGGAGACGGCGGTCGCCTCGGCCGTGCTCTTCGAGCCGGTGCTGCGGGCGTTGCACCGGCTGGCGCAGGAGCAGGAGTCGGCGCGGCGGTACGGCATCGAGTGACCGGCCCTGCGGGCGGGGCGCGTCGGACCGTACGACGGGGTCCGGGGCCGCGCCCCGGGAAACGCCTACGGGCCCCCACCGAAGTGGAGGCCCGTAGGACTCTGTACCCCCGACCGGATTCGAACCGGCGCTACTGCCGTGAGAGGGCAGCGTGCTAGGCCGCTACACAACGGGGGCCTAGGATCTTGCGTTTCCGCAGATCCGAGCTGGGCTACCAGGACTCGAACCTAGAATGACGGTACCAGAAACCGTAGTGTTGCCAATTACACCATAGCCCAAAGCGGTTTAAACCATCAGATGGTTTAGACCAGTACCCCCGACCGGATTCGAACCGGCGCTACTGCCGTGAGAGGGCAGCGTGCTAGGCCGCTACACAACGGGGGCCCTAGCGATCCTGCATGAGAGGCAGCGGGTGCGACCCGGACTGCCTTCCTGGGAAGGATCTGTACCCCCGACCGGATTCGAACCGGCGCTACTGCCGTGAGAGGGCAGCGTGCTAGGCCGCTACACAACGGGGGCGTTGCGGAATCGATCTCCGCGTTTGCAGATGAGCTCTGCGAGCTGGCCTACCAGGACTCGAACCTAGACTAACGGAACCAGAAACCGTCGTGCTGCCAATTACACCATAGGCCACTGAAACTCGATCCCCTGCAGGGATCTTGTTTTAGCTTGCGCCTCCGAGCTCCGGCCTTACGGCCCGTTCTCGGCGGCGCAGGAAGAACATTACCTGAAGGTGGACGGCGCTCCAAAACGGGTATCGGCGCGGAGGACCGCGGGGAGTTCGGCCAGCGAGACGATCCGGTGCGGACCCGTCGGCGGGCCGCCGGCGGCGGTGTGAGTGCCCTCACGGTCGATCCAGACGGAGAGCAGTCCCGCCTCGGCGGCACCCCGTCCGTCGATCTCCGGGTGGTCGCCGACGTAGGCGACCCGGTGCGGCGGCAGGCCCAATGCCTCGCAGGCCGCGTGGAAGGCGGCCGCGGCGGGCTTGGCGACGCCGAGTTCGGCGGCGCACAGGATCGCCTCGAAGCGGTCGTGCACACCGAGGACACGCAGCTTGCGGTCCTGCACGAGAAGGCTGGAGTTGGACAGGACCGCGTGCCGGTGGCTGGCGACGAGATCGTCCAGGACGGGCAGGACGTCCGGGAAGAGGGTCCAGGCGGACTCGTAGTGCGTGATGTAACGGTCGAACCAGGCGTCGGCGTCGGCGTCGCCCAACGACTCCCCCAGAAACACCCGGACCCGTTCCCGGCGCTGGCCGTGCCAGTCCGTCTCACCCGCCGAGAACCGCGCCCACTGCGCGTCGGTGACCTCGCGCCAGCGCGCGAGCGCCTGCTCGACGGACGCGTAGCCGTCGAGCAGGCCCTCGGCCGCGAGGTGCGCGCGCATCCCGGCCCGGTCCGCGGTCGTGTAGTCGAAGATCGTGTCGTCTACGTCCCACACCACGGCCCTCACAGTCATGGTCCGACGGTAACCCCGGGCGGGCCGGGACGTCCGTCAGTCGACCGTGGTCGTGCCGGTCAGGAGGAGGCCGGGCCCCTCGTGGTCACGGGGTTCGGCGGTCAGCTTCCAGGTGTACGACCCCCGGGGCGCCCTGCCCCCCGCCGTGGTCGCGCCGTCCCAGGAGGCGCGCACCGCGGCGGCGGTGGAGGTGCCGGTGAGGGTGCGGACGACCGTGCCGGTGGTGCTGATCAGCTGGAGGGTCCACGCCGAGGGCTTGCTCAACTGCCACACGGGCAGCCACGGCTCGGCGGCCGTCGGGCCGGGCGCGGCGTCGGTCTGGGCCTCCATCTGCGCGAGCGGCGAGGTGGGCACGCCCGCGGTGACGATCGCCACCTGGCCGCGGTCGGTCAGGTAGGCGACGTTGCCGCCGAAGCGGTCGACGGTCCAGCGGCCGGTGTTGCCGCCCGTGTCCCGGTCGGTCGTCGGCAGCACGGCCGCCGTGCGGGTGACGGCCGACCCCGCGTGGAAGTCCGTGAGCAGCAGTTCGTGCGTGGTGCGGTTCTCGCGGAGCAGGTAGCCGTCGGCGAGCCGGGCCTGGCCGGCCGGCACGGTGATGGCGCGGCCGGTCGCGCGGTCGTAGACGCCCGCGGGGCCGGACGCGCCGCAGCTCCAGTACAGCCACGCGTTCACGGCCTGGATCTCGCTGGGCGTGCACGGGGCGCCGGTGGCGACGGTGGCCACGTTCTTCCCCGACTTCAGGTCGTACCCCACGACGCTGCCCTGGGAGGTGCCCGGCGTCCACAGTCGCTGGCCCCATACCGCCGCGGCGGTGCGGGTGCGGTCGAGCGCGGTCCGGCCGTCGGCGCCGCGCGGGAAGTCGGCGACCTTCTGCACACCGGGCGTTCCGCCGTTGTACAGCACGTAGCGGCCGGTGCCGGTGCCGATGCGTCCGCCGGAGGCGCCGGTGGGCTCGGCCGCGTACGAGTTGGGCTCGCGTCCGGTGACGTGCACGGACTCCTTGCCGTCCGCGCCCGTGGACAGGTAGGCGAAACCGCCGTCGCCGAGCGCCTCGAACTGGGGGCAGGCCACGTCCCCTGCCAGGCACGGCGAGAGGTTCAGCATCGAGGCGCGGTAGGTCTGGGGCCCGGCCGGGCGGCCGGCGGCGTCGAGCTGGACACCGTGGACGGAGTCGTAGCCGCCCTGGTCGGTGACGTTGCCGTACATCAGGAGCTCGCCGCCGGAGAGCATCATGCCCCCGATCGTGGACCGGTTCGCCTCGACGTCGAGCACCTGCGCGGCGGTGGCGCCGGTCTCGGTGGGCGTGACCCGGTAGACGTGCCAGTCGGCGCTGGACGGGCCCGCGGTGGCGAGCAGGCCGCCGTCGAGGGTGGGGGTGTAACTGCCGCTGGAGCGGTCGATGACCGTGGTCCGCGTGCCGTCGGCGAGGGAGATGCCCACCAGCCGGTAGGTGTCGGGGCTGAAGACCACGGACGGGTCGGCGAGCATCAGCTGGTCGCCGACGACACCCTGCACCTTGTAGTCGCCGTAGGTGGGGGTGGGTACGGGGTCGGTGCCCGGTGCCGCGTCCACCTGGGCCACCTTGTTCCCGGCGACGAGCCAGCGGTCGTTGAACCTGACCGCTCCCGTGGTGGTGACGCCGGTGACGTACGAGCGGAAGGTGCCGTCGGCGAGGTCGAGCAGTCCGAGCGAGTCGACGCCGTCGAGGGTGTAGCCGACGGCGAGTCTGCGCACCGAGCCGCCCGTGCGGAACACGCCGTCCGGAGTCGCCCCCGACGGCAGGCCGGTGACCGGGAGGTCGGTGGTCGTGCCGTCGCCGGCCGCGCGCAGGACGTGCAGGGCGCCGTCCGCGCCCTGGGTGAGCACGCTCCAGCCGACGGCGGTCTTGTAGGTCTGCCCCTGCGGCACGGTGAGCGTGACACTCACCCCGGTGGACTGGTGCTTCTGGGTGACGGTGCCGACGCCCACGGTGGTGATCACGTCGGTGCCGGTGGCCAGGTCGTCCGGGCCGGCGTGCGCGGGTGGCGTGTAGCCCGGGTAGTCCGCCCAGTGCGCCGTCGGCGATCCGGTGTCGGGCAGCGTGTAGCGGAAGCCGGAGGCTCCCGCCCAGCCTAAGAGCACCTCGGGAGGCGTGACCTGGTTCAGCTGGACCGTGGCGACCGGGGTGTCGGCGGTCGGCGCGGCCTGGGCGGGCACGGTCTGCACCGCACAGGTCAGAGCCACAGCTCCGCCGAGAGCCAGCCCGACAAATCTTCGTGAACGGGTCACGTTCGCCTCCCCTGGAACATGGTGTTCAGGCGCGTCACACGCCTGCTCGAACATCCAAACGCGTTTCGGGGAGCGGGAGTTGACGGGACCGGTGAACTCCCGGCGACCACTGGGTGTACGGCGGCGGGGCGGCGTCCGAACCGGACGCCGCCCCGCTGTCGCTGTGCCGTGGGTCCGCCGCGGGGCGCTATCGCGCCGCGAGCTTCGTCAGCGCAGCGTCGACGCGCGCCAGCGTCGTGTCCTTGCCCAGGACCTGCAGGGACTCGAAGAGCGGCAGGCCGATCGTGCGGCCGGTGACGGCGACACGGACGGGGGCCTGGGCCTTGCCGAGCTTGAGGCCGTGCTCCTCACCGGCGGCCAGGACGGCCTCCTTGAGGGACTCGGCGGAGGACCAGTCGGCCGTGTCCAGCTTCTCGCGGGCCGTACGCAGGAGCGCGTCCGAGCCCTCCTTCATCGCCTTCGTCCAGGATGCCTCGTCGTGGGCCGGCTCCGGCAGGAACAGGAAGTCGACGTTGTCCGTGATCTCGGAGAGGACCTTCAGCCGGGACTGCGCGTGCGGGGCCATCGCCTGCCACTTCGCCTCGTCGAAGTCCTCCGGCGCCCAGGGGGCGAAGGGGGCCTTCAGCCAGGGGGCGCAGCGCTCCGTGAAGTCCTTCACGTCGAGCAGCCGGATGTGGTCGGCGTTGATCGCCTCGGCCTTCTTGAGGTCGAAGCGGGCCGGGTTCGGGTTCACGTCCGTGACGTCGAAGGCGGCGACCATCTCGTCGATGCCGAAGATGTCGCGGTCCGCCGAGAGCGACCAGCCGAGCAGGGAGAGGTAGTTGAGCAGCCCCTCGGGAAGGAACCCGCGCTCCCTGTAGAGGTTGAGCGAGGACTCCGGGTCGCGCTTGGAGAGCTTCTTGTTGCCCTCGCCCATGACGTACGGGAGGTGGCCGAAGGCCGGGGTCTCCTTGGCGATGCCCAGCTCGGTCAGCGCCTTGTAGAGGGCGATCTGCCGGGGGGTGGAGGAGAGCAGGTCCTCGCCGCGCAGGACGTGGGTGATCTCCATCAGGGCGTCGTCGACCGGGTTGACCAGCGTGTACAGGGGCGCGCCGTTCGCTCGTACGATCCCGAAGTCCGGCACGTTCTCCGGGAGGTACGTGATCTCGCCGCGGACCAGGTCCGTGAAGGTGATCGCCTCGTCGGGCATCCGGAAGCGGACGATCGGCGTGCGGCCCTCCGCCTCGTACGCGGCCTTCCGCTCGGCGGAGAGGTCGCGGCAGTGGCCGTCGTAGCCGGAGGGCTTGCCGGCGGCGCGGGCGGCGTCGCGGCGGGCGTCCAGCTCCTCCGTGGAGCAGTAGCAGGGGTACGCGTGGCCGGCGTCCAGCAGCTTCTGGGCGACGTCCTTGTAGAGGTCCATCCGCTGCGACTGGCGGTAGGGCGCGTGCGGGCCGCCGACCTCGGGGCCTTCGTCCCAGTCGAAGCCCAGCCAGCGCATCGCGTCGAGCAGCTGGCCGTACGACTCCTCGGAGTCGCGGGCCGCGTCGGTGTCCTCGATGCGGAAGACCAGAGTGCCTTCGTTGTGCCGGGCGAACGCCCAGTTGAACAGGGCCGTACGGACCAGGCCCACATGGGGGTTGCCGGTCGGGGACGGACAGAAACGTACGCGGACGGACGCGTTAGCCACGCTTGATCACCTTGTTGGTGAGAGTGCCGATGCCTTCGATGGTGACGGCGACCTCGTCGCCGACGTTCAGGGGGCCGACCCCAGCGGGGGTGCCGGTGAGGATCACGTCGCCGGGGAGCAGCGTCATGGCCTCGGTGATGTTGACGATCAGGTCCTCGACGGAGTGGGTCATCTCGCTGGTGCGGCCGAGCTGGCGCTGCTGCCCGTTGACCGTGCACTGGATGGTGATGCCCTCGGAGACCGCGGTGAGGTCCAGGTCCGTCTCCACCCAGGGGCCGAGCGGGCAGGAGCTGTCGAAGCCCTTGGCCCGCGCCCACTGCTTCTCGCGCTTCTGGACGTCGCGCGCGGTGACGTCGTTGGCGCAGGTGTAGCCGAGGATGACGTCCTTCACCCGCTCGCGGGGGACCTCGCGGCACATCCGGCCGATCACCACGGCGAGTTCGGCCTCGTGGTGCAGCTCGTTCGAGAAGGAGGGGTACTGGATGTCGTCGCCGGGGCCGATCACCGAGGTCGACGGCTTGAAGAAGGCGAACGGGGCGTCGGGCACCTCGTTGCCCAGCTCCTTCGCGTGCTCCGCGTAGTTGCGGCCGAAGGCCACGACCTTGTTCGGGAGCACCGGCGGAAGGAGCCGGACCTTGCTGAGGGGGACCTTCGTGCCGGAGAGCTCGAAGTCCGCGAACGGGATGCCCTTGATGATGTCGAGGACGAGCTCGTCCGGCTTGTCGCCCTCGACCGCGCCGAACGCGACGTTGCCGTCGATGGAGAACCTGGCGATGCGCACGGGATCCTTGCGCCCCTCACTGAGCTGGCTGGAGTCTGACGCTCCAGGCTAACGCGGAGAGGGGTCCGCGCCCCGCGCATATCCGTCGGCGCGGTGAGCGGGCGGCGGCCGGCGCGCGTACTAGTCGGCGACGGAGGCCGCGACCGGGGCTTCCATGAGGATGGTGCGCCGCGGGTTGGCGGTCTGGGCGGGGAGGTCGATCGAGTGCTCCGGCTGCTCCTGCGCCTGCATCGCGTCGGCGTCCTCGAGGTGCGCCAGCGTGGTGCGTCGCGGGTTGGCTATGTTGCGGAACATCATCGTCGTCTTCACTGTTGCGTTCGACCTCGTCAGAGCGGGCGCCGGGTGGGCTCAAGAGCCCCCGCGTCGGCGCAGGTTGTCGGATTTGCCATCCCTGTAAAGCGCCAGGCTAAACATCCGATTCCCGGTGGAAGCCGTGAAGACCTCATGATCGGCGTGTGAGTTTGCTCACTAGGGGGCTGCCAAACCGGTCAATTCAGGCCGCCAACCCTCCTCGGCGAAACGGACATTGCTCCACTGAACCCATTATTCCGCTCCTGATCATGGCGACTGGGACACCCCATGCACCCCGCTGGATCGTAGGGATAAGACCGGAATGTACGAGATCACTTTCTACGTGTCGTGACCTTGCACTCACAAGCTGTCACGGTGGTCACAGCCTGGTACACGGGCCTTGTTGGAGATCCTGCACTGTGCTGGAATTCCACGAACCGCCGCGGGATCGAACCGGCGCGCAGGAGGCGCGACTCAGCGCCGAGTGGCGGCGGGGAGGGGGAGCAGCGCCGGTCACTCACGACCACACCAGGGGGCGCGTCTGCGCCCCTGAACGACGCCGACACCGTCCCGCCGTTTGCGCGGAGGGGCGCCTGGTCCAGAGGTTGCGACGCTAGTGCAGGGACGTTTCAAGAGGGATGGCAGCGCTTCGGCGGAGCCGGAGCCGCACGGCGGGACCGACCGCGGTTCCTCGCCCCAGCACGCCCAGAACCCGGGACAATCAGAGCTCGGCGGTGGTGAGCGCTCCACGCGCCCCGGCGCTACGGCTCCCGACACGCCGCCCGTGAAGCCGAAGGCCCCTCCGGGTCCCGGCCCCCGCGTGGCCCTGCGCAACTGGCGCATCTCCACGCGACTGGTGTCGCTGCTCGCGCTCCCCGTGGTCGCCGCGACCACGCTGGGCGCGCTGCGCATCAACCAGTCCATGGACGACATCCAGCAGCTCGACAACATGAAGCTGCTGACCGACATGACCAAGCAGGCGACCGAGCTCGCCGCGGCGCTCCAGAAGGAGCGCGACGGGTCGGCCGGCCCCCTGGCGCACGGTGTCTCGGTCAAGGACGCCCGGATCACGCTGGTCCGCGACGCTACGGACCGGGCCAAGACGCAGTTCCTCTCCGGCACCCAGGAGATCGACGACGCCAGCGCGAGCGGACAGCTCTCCGGTGTCCGTGACAGCCTCGTCGCCATCGCGGGCGAGCTGAACAAGCTCGGCACCATCCGCAACGCGGCCTACACCGACCCGCAGAACGCCTCGCAGACGGTCGACGGGTATCACCGCCTCATCACCGAGCTGATCAACCTCTCGCAGGACATGGCGGAGGCGACCAGCAACCCGGAGATGATCCAGCGCACCCGCGCCCTGTCGGCCTTCTCCTCGGCCAAGGAGTACGCGTCCATCCAGCGCGCGATCATCGCCGCCGCGCTGCCGACGCGGAACACCACCTTCGGCAAGCTCTCCGAGAACGACCGGCTGTACGCGACCTCGGCCCAGGACAGCGAGGCTTCCGAGCGCACCAGCTTCGCGAGCATCTACGGCGCCGGTGCCGAGACTCTGACCAAGCCGATCGACGAGGCCAACCCGACCATCCAGGTGGCCGACCAGTACGCCAAGCGCGTGCTGGACTCGGCGGGCGGCCTGAGCACCCAGGACAAGCAGTCCTACAGCGACTGGTTCGACTCCGACACCGCCAAGATCGACCAGATGGCGAGGATCGAGATCTCGCTGCTCGGCGAGATGACGCAGAAGTCCCGTGAGCTGAAGAACGCCTCCCAGCAGGAAGCGATCATCTCCGGTGCGCTGATCCTCCTCGTCCTCGGCGTCTCCCTCGTCGGCGCCTTCGTCGTGGCCCGGTCCATGATCCGCTCGCTGCGCCGGCTGCAGGACACCGCGACAAGGGTCGCCCAGGACCGCCTGCCCGAGCTGGTCAAGCAGCTCTCGGAGTCGGACCCGCAGGACGTCGACACCTCCGTCGAGTCCGTCGGTGTGCACTCCCGGGACGAGATCGGCAAGGTGGCCGCGGCCTTCGACCACGTGCACCGCGAGGCCGTCCGCCTCGCCGCCGAGCAGGCCCTCCTGCGAGGCAACGTCAACGCGATGTTCACCAACCTCTCGCGCCGTTCCCAGGGCCTCATCCAGCGTCAGCTCTCGCTCATCTCCGAACTGGAGTCCCGCGAGGCCGACCCGGACCAGCTGTCCTCCCTCTTCAAGCTCGACCACCTCGCGACCCGCATGCGCCGTAACGGTGAGAACCTCCTCGTTCTCGCCGGTGAAGAGCCCGGCCGCCGCTGGACCCGCCCGGTCCCGCTGGTCGACGTGCTCCGCGCCGCGGCCTCCGAGGTGGAGCAGTACGAGCGCATCGAGCTGGCCTCGGTCCCGACGACGCAGGTCGCCGGCCGGGTGGTCAACGACCTCGTGCACCTGCTCGCCGAGCTCCTCGAGAACGCCACCTCGTTCTCGTCCCCGCAGACCAAGGTCAAGGTCACCGGTCACGCGCTGCCCGACGGCCGGGTGCTGATCGAGATCCACGACACCGGTATCGGCCTGTCGCCCGAGGACCTCGCGGCGATCAACGAGCGTCTCGCGGCGCCGCCCACCGTGGACGTCTCCGTCTCCCGGCGCATGGGCCTCTTCGTGGTCGGTCGTCTGTCGCAGCGTCACGGCATCCGTATCCAGCTGCGTCCGTCGGACTCCGGCGGCACCACCGCGCTCGTCATGCTCCCCGTCGATGTCGCCCAGGGCGGCAAGAAGGCTCCGGGCAAGCCGGGCCAGGGCGCTCCCTCCTCCGGCGGCCCGGCCGCCGCGCAGGCCTCGGCCGGTGTGGCCGCGGCCCGCCGCGGAGGCGGCCAGGGCGGTCCGTCCCTCGGAGCGGGCGCGCCCGCCGCCGGCGGCGGTCTCCTCGGCGGTGCGCCGCAGCGCGGCCAGGTCGGCGCCGGACAGGGTCCGCGGGCCGCGCTTCCCGGCAGCGGCCAGGGCGGACACCCCGGTGCTCCGGGTGGCGCGCGCGGACCGCAGGGTCCGGGCAACCCGCAGCAGGGCAGGCCGGCCCCGGCCGGTGCCGGTGCGAGTGTCTTCGGGCAGAACGCGCCGGGTGCCTCGCAGGGCCTGCAGTCCACCGGAGCCGGCACGCCCCAGGGCTTCGGTGACGGACCCGGCAACCGCCAGGGCTTCAACTTCGGTGACAGCGCCCCCGCGGCGACGCCCCCGCAGCAGCCCGCGGGCAACAACAAGGGCGGCGGCCGTCGCCGGCCGCAGCTGCCGGGACGCGGTGGTCCGCGTGCCGAGCTGCCCGGTGGCAGCCCGCAGCAGTCCCGGCCGAGCTGGAGCGACGAGAACGCCCAGCCGCCCGTACCGCGCGCCTCGCTCGACTCGCCGCGCGGTCACGAGGAGCCCGACACCACCTCGCGCATGCCGCGCGTCGACGACCGGCAGGGCCCGGCCTCGACCTCGGAGATGCCGCGCATCGACGACCGTCACGGTCCCGCCGCCACCTCCGAGTTCGCCCGCCCCGACTTCGACGGCCCCCGCCCCGGTATGGGCGCGCCGCAGAACAACGGGCAGAACCACGGCCAGAACACCGGCCAGTTCGTGCGCCCGGACGTCTACGGCACCGCGACCACGAATCCGTCCTCCACGGGCCAGTTCGCGAACCCGGGGTACGGCAACGGCCAGGGCCCTTCGGCCACCGGCCAGTTCGCCAACCCGGGCTACGGCAACCCGCAGGACCCCTCGTCCACCGGCCAGTTCGCGCGGCCCGGTTACGGCAACGGCCAGGACCCTTCGTCCACCGGCCAGTTCGCCAACCCGGGCTACGGCAACGGCCAGGATCCCTCGTCCACCGGACAGTACGAGCGGCCGCAGCAGCGGCCCGCGCGTGCCCAGGAGCCGGAGGCGCTGCCGCCGGCCACCGGCCCCGGTGACGGACGTACGCCGCTGTACGACACGCTGGAGACCAACTGGTTCCACGGTCAGGCGAACGGCTCCCAGAACGGAGCGCCCAACAACGCTCAGAACGGCGCCCAGGGCGGCGTTCAGAACGGTGCCCACTTCAACGGCTCGCAGCCTCCCCAGCAGCAGCCCCAGGCTCCCGTCGCCCCCCAGCGGGCCGCCACTCCTCAGGCCTCCGCCTCCTGGCGGACGTCCCCGAACGACGACCTCGTCCGTCAGGCCGAGCGCGTCCGTCAACCGTCGGCAGGCGGGGTCACCACCTCCGGCCTGCCGCGCCGGGTCCCGCGAGCCAACCTCGTCGCGGGCACGGCACAGCAGCAACAGCACCAAACAGGTCCGCAGGTCTCCCGTGCGCCCGATGACGTACGCGGCCGGCTGACCAATCTCCGTAGGGGCATTCAGCAGGGTCGCCAGGCCGGTACCGGCCAGACCGGCAGCTTCCCCAGCCCCACTCACCAGCAGGAGCGTTAGTTGAGCCCGATGAGCCAGGCCGCACAGAACCTGAACTGGTTGATCACCAACTTCGTGGACAACACCCCTGGGGTGTCCCACACCGTCGTCGTGTCCGCCGACGGGCTCCTTCTGGCGATGTCCGAAGGATTCCCGCGCGACCGCGCCGACCAGCTCGCGGCCGTCGCCTCCGGGCTGACCTCACTGACCGCCGGGGCATCCCGGATCTTCGAGGGCGGCACGGTGGCCCAGACGGTCGTCGAGATGGAGCGCGGTTTCCTCTTCCTCATGTCCGTCTCGGACGGATCGTCCCTGGCGGTCCTCTCCCACCCGGAGTGCGACATCGGCCTTGTCGGCTACGAGATGGCACTGCTCGTCGACCGGGCGGGCGCTGTACTCACTCCGGACCTGCGCGCCGAACTACAGGGAAGTCTGCTCCACTGACGGCTCCTGGTTCTACCGACTGCACGAAATCACCGTCCGGCCGCCACAATCCCCCCACCGGCCCCAACAGACGGCACGACTGACCGACATGCTGTCCCGCCCGGAGGATTCATGACCCCGCCCACCGCCTCTCATGATCCGTACGCTGAGCCGTACGGGGACGAGGGCGACCAGCCGCTGGTACGTCCGTACGCGATGACCGGCGGCCGGACCCGGCCGCGGTACCAACTCGCCATCGAGGCGCTGATCAGCACCACGGCCGACCCCCAGCAGTTGATGGGGCTGCTCCCGGAGCACCAGCGGATCTGCCACCTGTGCCGCGAGGTCAAGTCGGTGGCCGAGGTGTCGGCCCTCCTGTCCATGCCGCTCGGTGTGGCCAGGATCCTCGTCGCGGACCTCGCGGAAGCCGGACTCGTCGCCATCCACCAGCCTGGCGGCGATGAGAACAACGGCGGCGTGCCGGCCGTGACTTTGCTCGAAAGGGTGCTCAGTGGACTTCGCAAGCTCTGACGGAGGTCGGGCGACCACCTCCGCGAAGATCGTGGTGGCGGGCGGCTTCGGCGTGGGCAAGACCACGTTCGTCGGCGCCGTCTCGGAGATCAACCCGCTGCGCACCGAGGCCGTCATGACGTCCGCGTCCGCGGGCATCGACGACCTCACGCACACCGGAGACAAGACGACCACCACCGTCGCCATGGACTTCGGCCGCATCACCCTGGACCAGGACCTGATCCTGTACCTCTTCGGTACACCCGGTCAGGACCGCTTCTGGTTCATGTGGGACGACCTGGTCCGCGGCGCCATCGGGGCCGTGGTCCTGGTGGACACCCGCCGTCTCGCCGACTGCTTCCCCGCGGTCGACTACTTCGAGAACTCCGGGCTGCCCTTCGTCATCGCCCTCAACGGCTTCGACGGACACCAGCCCTACAACCCCGAAGAGGTCCGCGAGGCGCTGCAGATCGGCCCGGACGCTCCGATCATCACGACGGACGCCCGGCACCGCGCGGACGCGAAGAGCGCGCTCATCACCCTGGTCGAGCACGCGCTCATGGCACGTCTGCGCTAGCAACCAAGTCGACAGGTGCATAAGGAAGTTGTCGTAGACGCATTGGAGCCGGCTGTGTCGTTTGACACGGCCGGCCACAGTGTTCATAACGTTTCGACATGAAATTCGATGGGCACCAACACGCATCGCGGTCACCCGGTGCCGCTGCGCTCATAAAAGCCCCGTCTTTTGACGGGGCTCGCTCTTTATGACCGTTTTATCTGGGGGATGCATCACTCGGAACCGTCGGTTCCGAGTGTTTGGAAGGGCGCTGCCTGACGTGCTGGAATGCGCTGAACTGCCCAGTAGTCAAGGGCGCTGGAGACACCGCGGCACAACGTAGGTGCCGACGCCGAGAGGTTGTTGGTCGAGTGAGGCGAAGCAAGAACGGTCCCGAGCCGTCGGCACGGGGCAACTTCACCCCGCCGCCGCGCGGAGCGGCGCCCGCACAGGTGCCTGTTCCGGAGCCCGTGCCGGCGCCCGCGCCGAGCGGCGGTCGTCTGTCCCCCCGCAACTGGCGTGTACCCACCAGGCTGAACGCGATCCTGCTCATACCCGTGGTCGTCGGCCTGGTCATGGGCGGCTTCCAGGTGAAGAGTTCGATCAACACCTGGCAGCAGGCCCAGGACGCGGAGAAGACGGCCCGTCTGGTGCAGGCCGCGCTGGCCTACGGCGACAAGCTCTTCGTGGAGCGTGACGTCACGGCCCAGCCGCTGCTGGAGAACAAGAACGGCAAGGGCGCCAGCGACCCCACGGTCGTCAAGGCCTACAAGGACACTGACCAGGCCGCGGTCGTGTTCGACCGGGCGGCCCAGAACATGCCGAAGACGCCGGGTCTGGAGCGCCGCCTGGCCAACTTCCGCAAGGTGGAGCCCGGTCTCGGCAACCTGCGCAAGGCCGCCTACACGCTCGAGAAGGTCAAGACCGAAGAGGGCTACCTCCAGATCCAGCACCCGCTGATGGAGTTCGCCAACGAGCTCGGTCTGGGCACCGGAAACATCACCAGCTACGGCCGCACGGTCTACGCGATCTCGCTCTCCAAGGCCGCGCTGTCCCTCGAGCGGTCCATCGGCATGCACCTCCTGATCAAGCCGGGCCCGGGTCTGAGTGCTCTCGCCACCCAGCGCACCGCCCTCTCCTCGTACGCCTACCTGGAGCGCATCGCCGTCGAGGAGTACCTCGGCGGTGGCACCGAGGCCGACGCCGCCAAGCTCGACGCGATCACGAAGCAGATCACGGCCGAGCTCAAGAGCCAGGGCACCCAGGCCGCGACGGCCGCCGCGGCCCAGGGCGAGAAGTACGTCCCCCCGCCGGACAACATGGTCGCGCAGGTCGCCGGCCTTAAGTCGCCGCTCCAGTCCGACCTCACCGAGCTCGCGTCGAGCGGCGTCACCCCGCAGAACTGGTGGGCGGTCAACACCGCCAAGTACAACGGCTACCGGCAGATCGAGTCGGACCTCGCCGACAAGGCGGTGGCCGAGGCCGCCGACATCGCCGACAACGCCAAGACCGACGCCTTCATCACCGGCGGCGCCGTCGTGCTCGCCCTGCTCGCCGCGTTCGTCCTGGCCGGCATGGTGGCCCGCCAGATGAGCCGCGCGATGCGCCAGCTGCGCAACGCGGCCTTCAGTGTCGCCGAACAGCGTCTGCCGATGCTGGTCGACCAGCTCTCGCGCACCGACCCCGGCCGCGTCGACACCCGCGTGCAGCCCATCCCGATCACCACCACGGACGAGATCGGCGAGGTCGCCCGCGCCTTCGACCAGGTCCACCGCGAGGCCGTCCGACTGGCCGCCGAGCAGGCCCTCCTGCGGGGCAACATCAACGCGATCTTCACCAACCTGTCGCGCCGCAACCAGTCGCTGATCGAGGGCCAGCTGACCCTGATCACCGACCTGGAGAACAACGAGGCCGACCCGGACCAGCTGGAGAACCTCTTCCGCCTGGACCACCTCGCGACCCGTATGCGCCGCAACGGCGAGAACCTCCTCGTCCTCGCCGGCGAGGAGCCCGGCCGCCGCTGGGACCAGCCGGTGCCCCTCGTGGACGTCCTGCGCGCCGCCTCCTCCGAGGTGGAGCAGTACGAGCGCATCGAGCTCTCCGGCGTCCCTGAGGCCGAGATCCACGGCCGCGCCGTGACCGACCTCGTGCACCTGCTCGCCGAGCTGCTGGAGAACGCCACCACGTTCTCCTCGCCGCAGACCAAGGTCCGCGTCACCGCGACCCGCCTCCCGGACGGCCGCGTCATGGTCGAGATCCACGACAAGGGCATCGGCCTCACCGCCGAGGACTTCGCGGACATCAACCACAAACTGGCCAACCCGCCGACCGTGGACGCCGCGATCTCCCAGCGCATGGGCCTGTTCGTGGTCGGCCGGCTGTCCGACCGGCACGGCATCCGCGTCCAGCTGCGTCCCTCGGGCGAGCAGGCGGGAACGACCTCGCTGGTCATGCTCCCCGACGCGATCACCCACGGTGGTGGAGGCGAACAGCAAGTGCAGCGCGACGAGTTCACCGTCTCGCAGATCATCCCGGAGCAGCAGAACTTCCAGGCGGAGTCCTTCCAGGCCGAGTCGGCACGCACCGCCGCGGAGCTCGGCTTCGACGACAGCCGCTACACCGAAGTCCCGGATGACATCCGCGAGTTGGACCCGGTCGGCCGCTCCCTGATCCGCGAGGAGCGCCGCGCGGCCCTGGAGGCCCAGACGACGGGCCAGCCGGACGCTCTCGAGGCCGGGCAGTACCCGGAGGGCTTCAACGCGCCCCAGCCCGGCTACGACGGCGCTCAGCCGTCCTTCGATGACGCACAGCCCCCGTACGGCAACGGACAGGGCTCGTACGAGGAGCAGCCGGCGACGTACGACCAGCAGTCGGCGTACGAGGCACCGCAGCAGTCGGCGTACGACGAGACGTACTTCCCGACGAACGGCGGCTACCCGGAACCCGGGTACCCGGAGCAGTCCAGGGAAGAGCCCGTGGAGGCCCGCGGCACCGCCCCGGAGACCTTCTCCGCGTTCGAGGAGCCGTCCTACCAGGACGACTGGCCGCAACAGGACGCGTACCAGAACGACGTCCGCTCCGGGTACGCTCCGAATGGGGAATCCGCGCAGGTCGCTGACGCGGGTGAGCAGGACCGCGTAGGCTTCGGCCGTCCGGGACCTGCGCCCTCCTCCGCTCACCAGATGACCGACGCCGGTCTGCCGCGCCGCGGTTCCGCCGCGAGCGGGGCGAACGGCCGGCGCCCTGTCGACCCGGGTGCCCAGGGGATCCAGACTCCGCCCGTGGCCACCGCGAGCAACGGCGAGGGCAACGGCACCGACGACTGGCGTTCGAACAACGACGACCGCTGGCAGCGTGCCGAGCAGCTCAAGAAGCCCAAGGCGGGCGGGGTCACCTCGTCCGGGCTGCCGCGTCGGGTCCCCAAGGCCAACCTGGTCGAGGGAACCGCGGAATCGACCCCGCAGGGCGGCCCCCAGGTCTCCCGCGCACCCGAGGACATCCGGGGCAGGCTCAGCAACCTGCGCCGCGGCGTGCAGCAGGGGCGCAATGCCAGTAGTGACACGAACGGTCAGGGCTTCGGTTCTGACAGCACCTACAACCAGGAGCGTTAGTGTGAGCCCGATGAGCCAGGCGGCGCAGAACCTGAACTGGTTGATCACCAACTTCGTGGACAACACCCCCGGGGTGTCCCACACCGTGGTGGTCTCCGCCGACGGACTCCTTCTGGCGATGTCCGAAGGCTTTCCCCGTGACCGCGCCGACCAGCTCGCGGCTGTCGCGTCCGGTCTGACCTCGCTGACCGCGGGCGCGTCCCGCATCTTCGAGGGCGGCAGCGTGAACCAGACGGTTGTGGAGATGGAGCGAGGATTCCTCTTCATCATGTCCGTTTCCGATGGTTCATCGCTCGCGGTCCTTGCACATCCCGAAGCGGACATCGGTCTCATCGGGTACGAGATGGCCCTTCTGGTGGACCGTGCGGGTACGGTCCTGACACCGGATCTACGAGCGGAGCTCCAAGGGAGCCTTCTCAACTAACAGTCAGACCGTGCGTTTTGGCGTCCCGGGGCCGTAAGGTTTCGGGACGCGGTCCCACACTGATGGGTGCCAGGCACAGTCGGAGGAGGAGAAAGTGGCAACACCCCCAGGCGGTTCGTCTTCGGGCAACTGGTCGTACGGCCCCGGCCAGGGGCAGGGCCAGGGTGACGGTTCTCAGAACCCGAACCGTTACAACTTCCCCTCCGCGCCAAGCCACCGACGCCAGCAGCCGTACACGCCGCAGGGCCCCGGCCCCTCGCCGTACGACCAGCCCCCGGCGCCGCGCATCCAGCCGGTGCAGCCGCAGCGACGCACGCCGGAGGCGGCGCCCGCGGGTTCGTCGAACAACCCTCTGGTGCGTCCGTACGCCATGACGGGCGGCCGCACCAGGCCCCGTTACCAGCTCGCCATCGAGGCGCTGGTGCACACCACCGCACAACCGCACCAGATGCAGGGCCAGTTGCCCGAGCATCAGCGGATCTGCAATCTCTGCCGGGAGATCAAGTCGGTGGCCGAGATCTCGGCCCTGCTGACCATCCCTCTCGGCGTGGCCAGGATTCTCGTCGCCGACTTGGCGGAGGCGGGCCTGGTCGCCATTCATCAGCCGGGCGGCGACGAGAGCGCCGGCGGCCAGCCAGCCGTGACATTGCTCGAAAGGGTGCTCAGTGGACTTCGCAAGCTCTAGCGGAGGGCCTTCCCGCTCCACCACGTCCGCGAAGATCGTGGTGGCGGGCGGCTTCGGCGTGGGCAAGACCACGTTCGTCGGCGCCGTCTCGGAGATCAACCCGCTGCGCACCGAGGCCGTCATGACGTCCGCATCCGCGGGCATCGACGACCTCACGCACACCGGAGACAAGACGACCACCACCGTCGCCATGGACTTCGGCCGCATCACCCTGGACCAGGACCTGATCCTGTACCTCTTCGGCACCCCTGGCCAGGACCGCTTCTGGTTCATGTGGGACGACCTGGTCCGCGGCGCCATCGGCGCGATCGTCCTGGTCGACACCCGCCGTCTCGCCGACTGCTTCCCCGCGGTCGACTACTTCGAGAACAGCGGTCTCCCCTTCGTCATCGCCCTCAACGGCTTCGACGGGAACCAGCCGTACAACCCGGACGAGGTCCGCGAGGCGCTGCAGATCGGCCCGGACGCTCCGATCATCACAACGGACGCCCGGCACCGCGCGGACGCGAAGAGCGCGCTCATCACCCTGGTCGAGCACGCGCTCATGGCCCGCCTGCGCTAGCCGCTCCGCGCGACGCACGCCAACTGAGGGCGGCTTCTCCCCGCGGGGAGAAGCCGCCCTCAGCCGCTCTCCGCGCCCCTCCGTCCCCCGGACCCCCGTTCGGCCTCAAGGGCCTCGTCCTGAGACGCCGGACGGGCTGAGGGTGCGGGCCCGCGCTGCAAGCCTGACGCCCGGACCACAGCCCTCCGCCCCAGGCGCGCACCTCCAGCCCGCCCCGACCCCTCCGGCACGGGCCGCACCATCAGCCCGCACCCAGCCCTCCGGCGCAGGTCCGCGCCCTCAGCCCGTCCGGCGTGTGAGGACGAGCCCTTCGGGCGACAGCGGGGGTACGGGGGCGGAGCCCCCAGGGGATGGGACGGGTAGGGGCGGCGGGGGCGAGAAACCTCGTCGTGCGTCGCGACACGCCCCGAATCCCCCGGGCCCGGGGCACCACGGGCCGGGGCACCACGGGCCCGGACACGACGAAGGGGCCCGCTCCGTATCCGGAGCGGGCCCCTTCGTCACGTACAGGCGCCGCGGGCTAACCGTGCCAGCTGTGCGGGGCACGGAAGCCGGGCTCACGCTCCAGACGGCGCCAGCCGGCCTTCGCACGGCCTCGGTGGGTGGGGGTGGTGTCCGGCTGGGCGGCGGCACGGGCCAGGAGGATGGCCGTGATGGCGGCGACCTCCTCGGGCTCGGCGTGGCCCTTCTCGACGCGGATCTCGGGGTCGTTCATAGGTGTCAGTCTCCGTGAGAGAGGTTTCCGCGGCGCTGCCGCGGAGGAGCCGCAGGGTTACTGCGGGGGGTTGCCGTGCTTGCGGGAGGGCAGGTCCGCGTGCTTCGTGTGCAGCATCGCCAGCGAGCGGATGAGGACCTCGCGGGTCTCGGCGGGGTCGATGACGTCGTCGACCAGGCCGCGCTCGGCCGCGTAGTACGGGTGCATGAGCTCGGCCTTGTACTCCTTGACCATGCGCACACGCATGCCCTCAGGATCGGCGGCGTCGGCGATCTGACGGCGGAAGATGACGTTGGCGGCGCCCTCGGCGCCCATCACGGCGATCTCGTTGGTGGGCCACGCGTACGTGAGGTCGGCACCGATGGACTGGGA
>NZ_JBHVPP010000022.1:162156-218708 GCF_042887295.1 Streptomyces sp. NPDC057950 | reverse complement strand
GGTCTGGGGGCGAAGCCCCCCGGGGGGGGTCTGGGGGCGAAGCCCCCCGGGGGGGCTGGGGGCGCAGCCCCCGGGGGGGGTCTGGGGGCGGAGCCCCCGGGGCAGGCGAGGGGCGAGCCCGGCCCGGACACCACCCCCGCCTGCTCAGACCCAGTGTCAACGGCCCCGTTTGGCCTCCATGGCCGCCTTTCCCTCCGCCCCCCGCCGCTTCCAGTCCCGCCGGATCTCCGCCCGCAACCGCGCGTCGGTCTTCGCGACGATGCGCTGGTTCTCACGCAGGAGCTTGCGGTAGCTGTCGAGGCGTCGCTCGGGCAGGGCGCCGGACTCGACGGCGGTGAGCACCGCGCAGCCGGGCTCGGCGACGTGCGCGCAGTCGTGGAAACGACAGTCCGCGGCGAGTTCCTCGATCTCCGAGAAGACCTGCCCGACCCCGGACTCGGCGTCCCACAGGCCGACGCCGCGCAGACCGGGTGTGTCGATGAGGACGCCGCCGCCGGGGAGCGCGAGAAGGTTGCGGGTCGTCGTGGTGTGGCGGCCCTTGCCGTCCACGTCACGCGCGGCCTGGACATCCATCACGTACTCGCCGATCAGGGCGTTGGCGAGGGTCGACTTGCCCGCGCCGGACTGTCCGAGGAGCACGGTCGTGCCGCCGGAGAGGACGGCCGCCAGTACGTCGAGCCCCTCCCCCGTGCCGGCGCTCACCGGGAGTACGGCGACCCCCGGCGCGGTGGTCTCCACGTCCTGTACGAGGTGACCGAGGGTGACGGGGTCCGGGACCAGGTCGGCCTTGGTGAGGACGACGACGGGTTGCGCGCCGGATTCCCAGGCCAGCGCGAGGAAGCGTTCGATGCGGCCGAGTTCGAGTTCCACGGCGAGCGACACGGCGACGACGACGTGGTCGACGTTGGCCGCGAGGATCTGTCCCTCGGAGCGTTTGGAGGAGGTGGAGCGCACGAAGGCGGTACGGCGCGGCAGATACGTGCGTACGTAGCGCGGGTGGCCCCCGGGTTCGACGGCGACCCAGTCGCCCGTGCACACGACCCGCAACGGATCGTGCGGGGTCACGAACGCGGTGTCCGCGCGCAGGACACCGTCGGCGGTGACCACGTCGCACTGCCCGCGGTCGACGCGGACGACCCGCCCGGCCAGCAGCCCCTCGGCGTCGTACGGGGCGAACTCGTCCGCCCAGGCGTCGTCCCAGCCGTACGGCTGGAGAGGGTGTGCCACGGGGAAAACGGAGGAAGTCAAGGGAAACCCTTCACAAGGGTGGCCCCGGCACGCGCACTCGGGCGCGAGGAAGGTGGAAGGTCAGCCGGCGGCCACGGAGGTGGACTTGATGAACTTCTGGATGCGGGCAGCGCCCATCTCAGTGACAGCCATCGGTCACACCTCCTTCATCGCTCAGCCGGCAGCGGCGGCCGACGGCCACCGTGTGAAGCGGTCCTCACTGTATAGAGAGCCGATTCTCGGCGCCACCGGATATTTCCGCTCCGGCACGGCACCGGACCGGCACACGTCACCGCGGGCCGGAGGTGGGCCCATGCGACCGCCCTCCCGGCCGCCCTCCCCGACCGGCGCCCTAGACCGGCGCCGTCCAGCAGACGCCCCCTCAACCACCGTCGTCACAGCGGCTGTTGTTGAGGGTGAAGCCGTGCGGGGCCGAGTTGGCGCCGCTCCACGAGCCGAGGAAGCCGAAGGCGAAGGTGCCGTTGGCGGCGACGGATCTGTTGTAGTCGGCGGCGGTGGCCGTGACCCTGGCGTCGTCCTGGGCGAAGGTGCCGTCCCACATCTGGCCGACGCGCTGGCCGTCGTCGAAGGTCCAGCCCAGCCGCCAGGTGCCGAGGGCCTCGGCGGAGGTGACGGTGACGGTGGCCTGGAAGCCGTCCGGCCACTCTTTGACGATCTCGTACTTCACCTCGCAGTCCGCCGGCGCGCTCTTGGTGACGTCCGCCGGCCGGTGCGACTTGTCCGCGGGCTCGGAGGACTCTCCCTGGGCCTCCGGGTCCGAGCCGGCCTCCGGCCGTGCCGTCGAGGCCGCGGTGGCGGTGGCCGTGGCGGGCGAGCCCGACGTGGCCACCGGGAGGGAAGGCACGGGCTCCGCCACCGGCTGCCGCTCGTCCGGCGCGCCGGACGCGGGCGTACCGCCGCCGTGGGAACCGCCGAAGGGCATCAGGGAGACCGTGAGGGTCAGCGCCGACACGACGGCGGCGGCCACCAGGATGCCGGTCCGGCCGATCCGGGGCCGGACCGGCCCGCCCTCGGCGAGGCCCGTGTCCACCGTCGCGTCCGTACGGCCGCCGGCCCGTCCCGCCTCCGCGGCGCGGCGCCGCCGTTCCAGATACGCGAGTCCGCCCCAGCCGATCACGCCGCCCGAGATCGCCGCGGGCAGCCCACCGCCGTGCAGCCGCAGACAGGCGGCCGCCTCGGCGCACCGCACGCAGCGCGCGAGATGCCGCGAGAGGTCCCCGGGGGTCTCGGCGCCGGACGAGCGGGTGACCGCGTCCAGGAGCCGTGCGTAGCTGCGGCAGTCGGCGTCCATCGGGGTGTCGAGGTGGTTGCGATGGCAACGGTCCCGGAACAGCGCCCGCACCTGGGTGAGTTCGGTACCCACGGACGACGGGTCCAGGCCGAGCCGCCGGGCCACCGCGGGCAGCGGCAGCGATTCGACCTCGGCCAGCCACAGGAGGGCGGCGTCCGGCTCCTGCATGTCCTGCAGGCCGCGCAGCGCGACGGGGCGGTGCAGCGGCGGACCGGTGTAGCGCGCGGCCTTCTCGGAGTTGAGCCACAGCCGCAGGTCGGGGTCGAGCCGGTGGCCCAGGCCGCCCGCCTCCCAGGCGGCCGCCGCGGCCCGGACCGAGGTCAGCATCAGGGGAATGCGGGGCAGCCGGAGCACCCTGCGGCCGGTGCCGGTGCTCTTCGATGCCGCGGTGGCGGCGCGCAGTTCGGTGATGCCGTGCGTGAAGGCCTCGGTCGCCAGGTGCGTGGCCGCGGCCGAACCGGACGTGCACAGATCGGCGTACGACAGGACCGCGTCCCAGCACTCCGAGAGCAGTGCGGCCTCGGCGGCGTCCTGGGGGGTCGGCAGGTCGGGCATGGGGGGGTCCTGCATCAACTGCTTCCATGTGCTACGTCAAAGAACGCAAATTCCAACTCGTCTTCTGTACTGGAGAGTTGGTAGCCATCTCAACGACGGGGCCCGAGCCTTTCACGGTTTCCGCACAACTGACAAGCGAGGCATTCAATTCATGCGGCGGTCGATCACGGTGTCCCTCGGGGCACCGCGACCGGTCATGGCGCCACGCAAGGGCCTCCCTCCCGTGGTACGGGAGGGAGGCCGGAAAGTCTCGGTCTCAGGCGGATCTCACGAGACGGCGGACCCACTCGTGTCGGCGGCCGCGGGCTCCAGCGCCGGAAGGCTGTCCATGAAGGAGCTGACCGAGAAGACCGCGTTGCCCGGTCCGGGCGGGCCGTATCCGGGCGGGGAGGACAGCCCGAAGTCGTCCATCGTGGAGCGGTACGCCTCCAATAGGCGGATGTGGTACTCGAGCGGCGCGCCCTGGGGGTTGGCCTTCCCGAGGGGGGTCGTCGGCTCGGGGCACCAGGTGGTGAAGCGGGGGGTGATGCCGTGCGACATGAAGAAGCGCAGCCCCTCGGTGGTCGAGGCGATGGCCTCGTCGACCGTGGTGAAGCCGAACGGCTCGGCCATCTCCACGCCCGCCACGAAGTTGGGGATGACGTTGCGCGCGCCGAAGATCTCCGCCGAGTCGAGGATCCGCCGGTGCCACTCGTCGCGGCCGACGTAGCGCTCCTTGCCGGGGCAGTAGAGCTCGAAGAGACGGCGGTCCCACACCTCGTAGTTGGGGTGGTAGATCTGCACCCCGTAGTCCTTGAACCGCTGTACGTCGTCGCGCGGCAGCGCCTGTGCGACGACCTTTCCGATCCACCGCCCCGGGAACCGCTCCTCGATGGCCTTGGCGTAGTGCCCGTAGAAGTCGGCCTCGTCGCGGCCGGCGACCCGCGAGGTGATGGCGCCGCCGGTGAGGGTGTACGCGGTGGACGCCTTGGCGGTGTCGTACCGGTCGATGATCTCCAGCGCTTCCAGGACCTCCTCCACGTCCTTCACGCCGGTGTACGGGCGTCCGGCCGCCTTGTGCTGGCGCCAGTTGTGGTTGATGTCGCAGTACTGGCACTCCTCCTTGGCACCGAAGTACTGGCAGACGCGGAAGACGGTGAGGTAGATCAGGTAGCCCCACTGGATGGTGGGAGCCACCTCCATCACGGACTTCCCGTTGGAGAGGGTGTGCCGGTAGTACTCGGGCATCGGCGGCACGCCGACGTCGGAGATCCGCTTGCCGTCGAGGTACAGCCCGAGCATGCCGTCCTCGTCGGCGGCCACCCGGTACGGCGAGGCGGGGTTGACGCGCACGGACACGACCGTCCGCCGCAGGTCGTACGGGCCGCCGGTGAGGATGATCTCCTCGGGCGGACGCCTCAGGGCCGCCTCGCCCAGCTCGGGCAGGGTGCCGTGGTCGAAGGAGAAGATGAAGTACGACTTGGGCTTGACGTCACCGGCCGCCTCGTTGGTGGTATCGCTCAGCGCCGAGGCGTCGAAGGCCACACCCCCGCGGAGCAGGTCCTCCTTGAAGACGGCTTCCCGCGGTACGTGCGGGAACCGCTCCATCAGATCCTCGACCAGCGCGGTGCGGCTGCCGCCCATCCCGTTCTCCTCGCTCCCGGCTCGTGCCGAGCCCTGTGGCTCGACTCCTCACGGTATGCCCCTGCCTGCGCGTCAGCCGTGCCGGGTCCCCTCGCGTCGCGCGATGTGCGCGGGCGCGACCAGCTCGGGCGGCAGCAGCGGGTCGGGCTCGGGTGCGCCCCAGACCGTCGTGAGCGGCAGCGTCCCGGCCCAGAGTCCGAGCGCCGCGTCCGGGCCGTCCCCGTCGCCCGGGGCGCCCGTACGGATCTTCACGGAGGCCTCTTCCAGGGAGAGGGCGAGGAGGGGGGTCGCGGCCAGTTCCCGGCGGCTCGGGCGGCGGGCGTAGGCCCACTGGCCCGGCGTGGCGTGCTCGGTGAGCCGGCGCAGTCCCTCCGTCTTCTCCTGCGGGTCGGTCACCTTCCGCGGTACGCCGTGGATCATGGCGCTCCGGTAGTTCACCCCGTGCTCGAACACGGACCGCGCCAGGACGAGCCCGTCGACGTGCGTGACGGTCACGCAGACCGGCGACCCCGCCGCCAGGCTCCGGCCGGCGACCGACCCGTGCACGTACAGCGACTCCTCGTCCCGTCCGTAGACCGTCGGCACGACCACCGGGCGGCCCTCGACGACCACCCCCAGATGGCAGACGAATCCAGCGTCCAGGATGGCGTCCAGCTCGCCCCTGTCCAGGGAGCCCTGCTCGCGCAGACGGCGGTGGCGGGTGAGGTCGGTCTCGGGGAGCGGATTGTGGACCATGAAGCGAATATTACCGATAGCGCAGACATGGATCCATAAGTCGACGGAATCAGCAGCCACGGATGTCATTTTCGACGGAATCCGTCACTGCTGCTGACTCGCACCGACGCCTGCGGGAAGCCCTCACCGCGGTCACGCCCGCCGGCGTCCCCGGCGTCCCCCCGTCACGCCATCCGCCCGAGCTCCCGTTCGTCCACGCGGAACTCCGGCACCCGGCCGGAGACCAGCCGCTCGGCCTCCCCGACCACCACCAGGCCGAGCCGGGCGAGTTCGTTGCCCTGGGAACCCGCGAGGTGCGGCGTGACGAAGGCGTTCGGAAGGTCGTACAACGGGGAGTCCGCCGGGAGCGGCTCGGGCTCGGTCACGTCGAGGATCGCCGCGATCCGCCCCGCCCGCAGCTCGTCGGTCAGCGCGTCGTGGTCGACGAGCGAGCCGCGCGCGGTGTTGACGAGCACCGATCCGTCCGGCATCAGGGCGAGTTCGCGACGTCCGATCAGATGCCGTGTCCCGGCGGTCTCGGGTGCGTGCACGCTGACGATGTCGCTGCCGCCGAGCAGCGCGTCGAGCGGCAGCAGCGCCACCCCGAGCGCGGCGGCCCCGGCCTCGTCCACGTACGGGTCCGCGAGGCTCACCCGCAGATCGAAGGGCCGCAGCAGTTCGATGAGGCGGCGGCCGGTGCGCGAGGCCCCGATGACGCCGACACGGCGGCCGAGGTTGCCGATGCCGGGGACGACCCCCTGGTGCGGGAACATCCGCTCGGTGCGCAGGCGGTCCCGGTACGCGAAGACGTTCTTGCCCGCGAGCAGGATCATGGCGAGCGTGTACTCGGCGACGGGCAGCGCGTTGGCCCCGGCCGCCGAGGACACCACGAGCCCCCGCTCCCAGACCGCGGGCGTCACGAAACCCTTCACGGAGCCCGCGGCGTGCAGCACCGCACGCAGTTCCGGCGCCCCTTCCAGCACGGCCGCGTCCAGCGGCGGGCACCCCCAGCCGCTGATCAGGATCTCGGTCCCGGCCAGCGCCTCGCGGACGGCGGGCCGGGTGAAGTCCTCGGCGACCACGCCGGGATCGATGTCGACGAGGTCCCGCAGCCGGGCCAGCACCCCGGGCGGGAAGATCCGCGGCACGTTCTGCGCGGTCATGGCGAACATCGCGACGGGGCGCTCGGACAAGGAGTCGGCCTTCCGGCTCGGCGACCTCGGGGGAAAGCGTTCTCTACGTTAGGCGGCGCCACGTGAGAGGGTCAATGGACGGGCCGCCGGGACGCCCGGGGCGACGAGGTAGTTTCCAGCAGTGGCCGCCGCGCACCGCACGGCCACGAACGGCGACTCCCCGGAGAGGGACGACAGGAATGACCAAGCCCCTGACCAACTGGGCCGGAAACATCACGTACACCGCCGAGGAACTGCACCGGCCGCAGTCGCACGACGCGCTCGCGGCACTGGTCGCGAAGAGCGACCGGGTGCGGGTGCTGGGCAGCGGGCACTCCTTCAACCGGATCGCCGACCCGGGCCGAGGCGGCGTCCTGCTCTCGCTGTCCGCGCTGCCCCCGGTCGTGGACGTCGACACGACGGCGCGTACGGTCCGGGTCGCGGGCGGCGTCCGCTACGCGGAGCTGGCGCGCCGGGTCCACGAGCACGGGCTCGCCCTGCACAACATGGCCTCGCTGCCGCACATCTCGGTGGCCGGGTCCGTGGCGACCGGCACGCACGGCTCGGGCCTGCGCAACGGCTCGCTCGCCTCGGCCGTCCGCGAGGTGGAGCTGATCACGGCCGACGGTTCGGCGCTGACGATCGGCCGCGAGGACACCGGCTTCGACGGGGCGGTGACCTCGCTCGGCGCGCTCGGCGTCGTCACCGCGCTCACCCTCGATCTGGAGCCGGATTTCGAGGTGAGCCAGCACGTGTTCACCGAACTCCCGGAGGACGGGACGGACTTCGAGACGGTGGCGGCGACGGCCTACAGCGTGAGTCTGTTCACCGACTGGGGGCGGCCCGGCTTCCGGCAGGCGTGGCTCAAGCGCCGCACCGACCAGCCGCTGCCGGAGTTCCCGTGGGGGACGCCGGCCACCGGGGCGATGCACCCGGTCCCGGGCATGCCCGCCGTGAACTGCACCCAACAGCTCGGTGTCCCCGGCCCCTGGCACGAGCGGCTGCCGCACTTCCGGGCGGAGTTCACCCCCAGCAGCGGGTCCGAGCTGCAGTCCGAGTACCTGCTGCCACGCCCGGACGCGGCGGACGCGCTGCGCGCAATCGGCACGATCCGCGCGATCGTCGCTCCGCTGCTGCAGATCTGCGAGGTGCGGACGGTCGCCGCCGACCGGCAGTGGCTGAGCCCCGCCTACGGACGGGACACCGTGGCCCTGCACTTCACCTGGGTCGAGGACACCGACGCCGTACTGCCGGTGGTACGGCGGGTCGAGGCGGCGCTGGAGCCGTTCGATCCGCGGCCGCACTGGGGCAAGGTGTTCACCGTGCCGTCGGACGTGCTGCGCGGGCGCTATCCGCGACTGGACGACTTCCGGGCGCTGGCCCGTGCGACGGACCCGGCGGGCAAGTTCGCCAACGCCTTCGTGTCGGACTTCCTCCACCCCCTTTCCTAACCCCTTGTCGAACGCCTCTCCCCGGCCGTAGCCTTGCGCCGCGCCGGGGCTCACGCGCCCCGTCCCGGGCCCCGGTCCGCACCGTACGTCACGCGTCGGCGACGACCGCCCGGGGCCCGCTCGTGGTTCGGAGGACCGACGTGGCAAGGCCCGTGAAGCGCACATCACGCGACATCCGCACCGCGAACCGCTACGAGGTACTGCGCCAGATCATCGCCGAGTCCCCCACCTCCCGCCAGGAGTTGGCGGCGGCCACCGGGCTCAGTCTGGCCACGGTCGCCACGCTCGTAGGCGAGTTGCTCGGCCTCGGGATGCTGACCGAGGTCGGGTTCGAGGACTCCGCGGGAGGCCGCCCGCGGGGTCTGGTCGCGGTCGACGCGTCGGGGGGCGCGCTGATCGGCGTCGACATCGCGGAGACCTACGTCCGTGTGGAGCTGTTCGACCTCGCGCTGAACGTGCTCGCCCGCGCCGCCGAGGACATGCGGCCCGGCGGGAGCCGCCCGGATCAGGTCGTCGGACATGTCGTCACGGCCGTGCGATCGGTGGTCTCCCAGGCCGGCCCCATGGGTGCGCGCGTCCTCGGTGTCGGCGTGAGCGTGCCGGGTCAGGTGGACCGCGACACCGGGATCTCCGCGTACGCCCCGAACTGGGACTGGCACGACGTACCGCTGCTCGACCTGCTCTCCGAGCACCTCGCGTACCCGCTCCACCTCGACAATCCCCTGCGCGCCTGCACGGTCGCCGAGTTGTGGTTCGGCGCGGCCCGGGGGCGCGGGGACGCGGTCGTGGTCGATCTCGGGACCGGGGTCGGTGCCGGGCTCGCGCTCGGCGGCGCGCTGCACCGCGGGGTCAGCAACAGCGCGGGCGAGTGGGGCCATACGACACTGGTCCTGGACGGACGGCCCTGTCACTGCGGCAATCACGGCTGCGTGGAGACGTACGTCGGGGCGCCCGGCATCATGCTCAGCCTGCGTGAGTCGCACCCGGGCAGTCCGCTGCTGCGCCCCGGGGACCAGACCGCCACGATCGACGCGCTCGCGCGCGCGGTCGCCGCCGGCGATCCGGTGGCGGTCGAGGTCGTCCGGGACACGGCACGTCACCTCGGCGCGGGCATCGCGGTCCTCGTCAACCTGCTGAACCCGGAAGTCGTGGTGCTCAGCGGCTGGGTCGCCGCCGCGCTCGGTGAGCCGCTGCTGCGCGAGGTGCGTGCGGCCGTCGCCCGGCACGCGCTGAGGCGGCCGCTGGCCGCCACCGAGATCGTCCTCTCCCCCGTCCCCGGCGACCCGGTCTGTCTGGGCGCCGCCACCTTCGCCCTGGAAGGGGCCCTCGACGCGGTGGGGCTCGGACCCGTGCACGGCAGGACCGCCGTGCGCCGCTCCGTCCCCGCGCGAAGCCGTACCGCACCACTGTCCTGACACCGGGAGACCCATGTCCTTCCGCAGTCCGCCCAGGTTCCCGGCCGCGCCCGGCCGCGAGGAGCATCCGTCCGCCGTCGACTACGTCGAGGACGTCACACCCAGCGGCGAAGCACTCCCGCCGCGCGCCCGGTACACGTCCTCGGACGCCATGTCCCTCTCACTCAACGGCAGTTGGTGCTTCCGGCTGTCCTCCACCGCCGACGCGCAGGACGACTCCTTCGCGGCGGAGGGCTACGACGCCGCGGACTGGGCCCGGGTGTCCGTGCCCGGCCACTGGGTGCTGCAGGGACACGGCGCGCCGATCTACACCAACCACCGCTACCCGTTCCCGGTCGACCCGCGCACGTACCGACCGAGAACCCGACCGGTGACCATCTGCACACCTTCGACCTGCCGTCCGGGTGGCCCGCAGACGGCGCGGCGGTGCTGCGCTTCGACGGAGTCGAGTCCTGCGCCCGGGTCTGGCTCAACGGCACCGACGTCGGGGAGTTCAAGGGCTCACGGCTGCCGCACGAGTTCGCGGTGGGCCATCTGCTGAAACCCACGGACAATGTGCTGGCCGTCCGGGTCCACCAGTGGTCGGCGGGCTCGTACCTGGAGGACCAGGACCAGTGGTGGCTGCCCGGCATCTTCCGTGACGTCACACTGCTGCACCGTCCGGCGGGCGCGGTGCTCGACTTCTTCGTGCACGCCTCGTACGACCATGCCACCGGCACCGGGACCCTGCGCGTCGACTCCGACGTGGACGGGCGGGTCACCGTGCCCGCCCTCGGCATCGACATGGCGACCGGCGAGTCCGTGACCGGACCGGTCCGGCCGTGGACCGCGGAGACACCGCGGTTGTACGACGGGATGCTGGCGACCGGGGGCGAGCGCGTCCCGCTGCGGATCGGCTTCCGCACGGTGACCCTGGAGGACGGCCTGATCAGGGTCAACGGCACGGCGATCCTCTTCAAGGGCGTCAACCGGCACGAGTGGCATCCGGAGCGGGGCCGGGCCCTGGACCTGGAGACCATGCGCGCGGACGTGCTGCTCATGAAGCGGCACAACATCAACGCCGTCCGGACCTCGCACTACCCGCCGCACCCCGCCTTCCTCGACCTGTGCGACGAGTTGGGCCTGTGGGTGATCGACGAGTGCGATCTGGAGACCCACGGCTTCGTCGCGCAGGCCTGGCGCGGCAACCCGGTGGACGACGACCGCTGGACCCCGGCACTGCTCGACCGCGCGGCCCGCATGGTCGAGCGGGACAAGAACCACCCCTCCGTCGTCGTCTGGTCACTCGGCAACGAGGCCGGCACCGGCCGCGGGCTCACCGCGATGGCCGAGTGGATCCGCGGCCGGGACCGCTCGCGGCTCATCCACTACGAGGGCGACCACGACTGCCGTGACACGGACCTGTATTCACGGATGTACACCGCCCACGACGAGGTCGAGCGGATCGGCCGGGGCCTGGACGGCGGACCGCCCGAACGGCGCGGGCTCCCGTTCGTTCTCTGCGAGTACGGCCACGCCATGGGCAACGGCCCCGGTGGACTGGCCGACTACCAGCGCCTGTTCGCCTCCCACGACCGCGTCCAGGGCGGCTTCGTCTGGGAGTGGATCGACCACGGCGTCAAGGACGGGCGGTACGGGTTCGCGTACGGCGGCGACTTCGGCGAGGAACTGCACGACGGGAACTTCGTCTGCGACGGACTGGTCTTCCCTGACCGGACGCCCTCGCCCGGACTGACCGAGTTCAAGAAGGTGATCGAGCCGGTCCTGATCGACGGCCGCGGCGCGGACGGCACCGTACGGATCACCAACGCCCATGACTTCGCGGACCTCTCCGCGCTGGCCTTCACCTGGTCCTTCCACGCCGACGGTGGGACCGTCGGGGCGGGCCCGCTGGCCGTGCCCGCCCTGGCCCCGGGCGAGTCGGCCGTGGTGAAGCTGCCGGAGCGGCCCGCCGTCGGCGGGGGCGCCGAGACGGGGTGGACGGTACGGGCACTGCTGGCCGCCGACACGGCGTGGGGGCAGAAGGGCCACGTGGTGGCCTGGGCCCAGGTCCCGGTCACCGGGCGCGCGCCGATCGCCATGACCGCCGGTGCGCGTCCGGTCCTCGGCGACGGCCTGATCACCCTCGGGCCCGCCGCCTTCGACGCCCGTACGGGTGCGCTGCGTTCGGTCGGCGGGGTGGCGGTCACCGGGCTGCGTCTGGACGTGTGGCGTGCGCCGACGGACAACGACGACGGTGCCGCCTGGCAGGCGGATCCGCGCCTCGGCCCGCTCTGGCGGAAGCTGGGCCTGCACCGGATGCGGCACCGCCTGGAGGCGGTGGAGGCGGGCGAGGACGCGCTGACCGTACGGACCCGGGTGGCGCCCGCGGCGACGGAGGTGGCCCTGCGTACCGCGTACCGGTGGACGTCCGACGGGACCCGGCTGCGGCTGACCGTGTCCGTGGCCCCGGAGGGCGACTGGACGCTGCCGCTGCCCCGGCTCGGGGTCCGGTTGGGGCTCGCGGGCACGGCCGACCGGGTGAGGTGGTTCGGCGGTGGCCCCGGCGAGGGATATCCGGACACCAAGTCCGCTTCGGTCGTGGCCCGTTGGGAGTCGACGGTCGACGGGCTCCAGACGCCGTACGTCCGCCCGCAGGAGAACGGCGCCCGCCCCGACGTCCGGTGGGCGGAGATCGGCGGACTGCGGGTCGACGGCGAACCGGAGTTCTGGTTCACCGCGCGCCGCTGGACGTCGGAGCAGCTCGACGCCGCCGGGCACCTCACCGACCTGTCGGCGGGCGACACGGTGTGGGTCAACCTAGACCACGGCCAGCAGGGCATCGGCTCCCAGTCGTGCGGCCCCGGTGTACTGCCGCCCTACCGACTGCCCGCCGCTCCCGCGGAGTTCACCTTCCTCTTCGCGGAGACGGAGGGCTGACCCCGCACAGGGGCCGTGGCGGCCCGGTCGGGGCGGGTCTTCGTGGGCACGCGGGCCGAGCGGACGTCAGCGGGCCCCTGTGAGCGCCGGCCTCAGGACGTCCGCCAAGGGGATCGTGGGCCGCCCGAGAAGCCGGCCGAGCGTGGGGTCGGCGGGCGCGAACCCGCCCTGGCGGCTCGCGGCGAACAGGCCCACGAGCAGGTCGGCCGTCGGTTCGGGGAGCCCGTGCGCGACCAGGCCCGCGCGGTAGTCGGCGTCGGAGACGACGATCCGGCGGACCGGGCGGCCCGTCAGCCGCGAGGCGATCTCCGCGACACCGGCCAGGTCGAGCGCCTCGGAACCGGTGAGGGCGGGCGTCACCCCGTCGGGGCCCGCCCCGGTGAGCGCGAGCGCCGCCGCCTCGGCGAGGTCGGCGTGGGCGGTCCAGGCGACGGGTCCGTCCTCCGGCGCGACCAGTTCACCCGTCCGCGCCGCCGCGCCGAGCAGCATCACGGCCGAGGTGGCGTAGAAGCCGTTGCGCAGCGCGGTGAAGGCGACGCCGCAGTCCCGCAGGGCCGCCTCGGTGGCGGCGTGGTCGGGCATCGGGGGGAAGGGCGAGGACGGGTTCGCGCCCATGTGGCTCGTATAGAGGACGTGCCCGGCGCCGGCCGCCACCGCGGCCTCGACGGCCGTGCGGTGGTGGCGGACGGCCGCCTCGCCGGTGGCGTCCGTCGACACGACGAGGACCTTGGCGGCGCCCTCGAAGGCGTGCGCGAGGCTCGCGGGGTCGGCGAAATCGCCGCGCCGGACGCGTACGCCCCGGTCCATGAGGCCGCGCGCCCGCTCCGGGTCGCGCACGCTGACGCCGATCCGCCCGGCGGGCACGCGCTCCAGCAGCTGTTCGACGACCGCCCGGCCGAGTTGGCCGCCGGCCCCGGTGATGATGATCATGATGACCTCCTTGGGTGTTTCCACTGATAACAGAATGACAGTATCACCGGAATCAAAGGAGTGCTAACGCGATTCTGTTATCGTCGGAAACATGGAGAACGTCGACGTCACGCCCCCGGACGGGCACCGCGAGCGCATCGTCACGGCCGCTTCCCGGCTGCTGGCCGAGGGCGGCCCCGAGGCGGTCTCGACCCGGGCGGTGAGCGCCGCGGCCGGGGTGCAGCCGCCGACCATCTACCGGCTCTTCGGCGACAAGGAGGGCCTGCTCGACGCGGTCGTGGCCCACGGTTTCACGGCCTATCTGACCAGCAAGACAGCGCGGGAGCCGACCGACGACCCGGTCGAGGACCTGCGCACCGGCTGGGACCTGCACGTGGGCCTCGGCCTGGCCAACCCGGCGCTGTACACGCTGATGTACGGCCGCTACCGCCCCGGCACGTCCTCGCCCGCGGCCGTCGCCGCCTTCGCGGTGCTGGCCCGGCACATCCGGCGCGTCGCCGAGGCGGGCCGGCTGGCAGTCCCCGAGGACCGCGCCGCGGCCCTCGTCCACGCGGCCGGCTCCGGCACGACGCTGACGCTCATCGCCACCCCCGCGGACCGCCGCGACCCGGAGCTGTCCCGCACCGCCCGCGAGGCGGTCATCGCGGCGATCACCACGGACGCTCCCGCCACGGCGGCCCCGGGCCCCGTCGCGGCCGCCGTCACCCTGCGCGCCGTACTCCCCCGTACCGACGCCCTGACCGCCCCCGAACGCGGCCTCATGGAGGCGTGGCTCGACCGCATCGCCGACAGCGACACCGACACCGACACCGACACCGACACCGACTGAGAACGCTCCCCGGGCGTCTTCGTCACCCGGGTGCTGCGGTCCTTCGCCTCCCGCACCCCGGACCTGCCCGCGCCGAAGGCCGCTCCGCCCGCCTCACCCCCGGCGCCGGACTCGACTCACGGGGGCCAACTCCCCTACCGGACCGCGGCCTCGCCCGCGGAGCTCAGCGGCGCCGGCTCCGCCGAGTTCCCCGGTGAGCACATCGGCGTCGTCGAGCACCCCGTCCCGTTCGCGGACCGGCTCACGGCCCTCTTCACCGGGGTGGCCGGGGGCTCCAGCGGTCGCCGCCGGACTGCCCCGCACCTTCCTGGCCGAGCGCCTGTACCGCGTCGTAGGCCGGCGCCGTGCCCCGCGCCGGACGGCCGGCCCGGATGTCCCGCACGGCGTCGAGGGCCGCGCCCAGCGCGCGCCGGTAGAGGAACGAGCCGAGACTGATCCTGCGTACGCCGAGGTCGGCGAGGTGCGCGACGGACGGCCCGGACGGCGAGTAGAGGATGTTGAGCGGCACGTCGAGGCTCGCCACGAGGGCGGAGATCCGGGCGGGGTCGGTCAGGCCCGGGACGAACACGCAGTCGGCGCCCGCCTGTCGGTAGAGGTCGAGGCGGCGGAGCGTCTCCCGTGCGTCCTCGCCGTCGCCGAGCCAGTGGGTGTCGGTGCGGGCGTTGACGAAGAGGTCCGGTACGGCGGCCTTGACCGCCGCGATCTTCGCCGCGTGCGACTCGGCGGGACCGAGCCCGTCCTCGAGATTGACGCCGACGACGCCCGCGGCGGCCAGTTCGCGTGCCAGCCCCGCCACCTCGTAGGGGTCCTGTGCGAAGCCGTCCTCGGCGTCCACGGACAACAGGTACGGCCCGGCGGCGAGCCGCCGGGCCAGGCGCACCGTCAGGTCCCGGGTCGCGGCGGCACCGTCCGGCAGCCCGGCGGCGGCGGCCACACCGAGACTCGTCGTCCCGATCGCCTCGAAGCCCTCGGCGGCGAGGAGCGCCGCGGAGGCGTGGTCCCAGGCGTTGGGCAGAAGCAGCGGGGCGCCGGTGTGGTGGAGTGCGGCGAAGGGCGTCGGGCGGGAGGCGGGGCGCCGGATCCCCGCGGTGGGCTGATCGGCGTTCATGTTCCCCACGCTAGTGCCACGACCCTTCGGCGCCGGCCGAACCGTGTCCGCCGGAGCGCGGACGGACGGTCACCGGCGCGGACCGGCGGTCACCGGCGCGAACGGGCGATCACAGGGGCGCCACCGACCACGACGACGCCGTGCAGCGCCCGTCCGCGGAGCTGAAGCGGAAGCGCGCCGCCGGACCGGAGGCCCAGCTCACACTTACGTCGTACGCCCCTTCCACCGTCACGGACACCAACTCGTCGAGGGGCCGGGGATCCGGTTCGGCGGTGAGGCGGGCGAGGGCGACGAAGAGGGTCGCGTCGTCTCCTGCCGCACCGGCCCCCTCCACAAGGCCGTGCAGGGAGAGGAGTTCGGACCGCGGCGCGAAACCGTGCGGCCAGCCCGTCACACGTACCGGTGTCCCGGGAGCCGCTCCCGCGACCAGGTGCGCCCGCACCTCGACCGCGCCGTGCGCGACGACGAGGCTCGTGACCCGGACGCCGTCCCCGTTCCGGTGCCGGGACGCCGCCCAGCCGCTCCCGGCACCCAGCGGCTCGATGTGCGTACGGCTCGGGTCACCGCCGACGATCACACTGTTGTCGTGACAGGGATGGTCGCCGGTCGGGACACCGTCGTCGGCCGAGGCACCGGAGTGGCTCGGAGCACCGGAGTGGCTCGGGGCGCCCGCTTCCTCCGGCGCCGAGGGCCGCGTGAGCGTCGAATAGGCCAGCCGCGTGTAGTACGGGTCGTAGCGGACGTCCTCGCTGCCGTGGTTGTGCAGGCGGACCAGGCCGTCCGAAGCGGTCGTCTGGAGCAGCCAGTTGGGCGGGCCGACAGGAGTGACCGCGTCGGCGCGGTCCGTCGGGCCGGGCTCCTCGCGGGCCGTCCACACCTCGTCGTCGGACGGGAGGAGCAGGCCGATGAAGCCCTTGCTCGCCCAGTACGGGGACGCGGGGCCCGAATAGCCCTGCAGGACCGACTCGTCGGGGCCGTGCCAGCCGAGGGTGAGCAGCCCCCGTCCGTCGACCGCGCCCCGGTCGAGGAAGTGGCGCAGCGCACCGGACGCGAGGCGCCGGGTCTCGCCCGGCGCCAGCGGCGTACGGCCCGTCAGCGCGCCCAGCCACAGCGGCGCGGCGGTCGCGAAACGGTAGGTCAGGGAGCGGCCCTGGTGCACCGGGGCACCGTCGGCGCCGAACAGCCGTGCGTAGTCCTCGAGATGGCGCGCCAGCCGGCCGCCGTACAGGTCGAGCAGCCGCTCGTCGCCGGCCAGCCGGGCGTGCAGCACCGGATACAGGTGCATCGCCCAGCCGTTGTAGTAGTCGAAGGCCCGGCCGGGACCGTCGCTGTACCAGCCGTCGCCGAGGTACCACTGCTCGATGCGGTCCAGGCCGCGGTCGACCGCGGCGCGCGCGGCCTGCGGCTCGTGGCCGATCTCCGCCAGGAACCCGCCCACCGTCACCGGGAACAACTCCCAGTTGCAGGGCCAGGGTTCGGCGGTCAGCGCGTCGCCGAGCCACCCCGCCGCACGCTGCCGTACGGCGTCGTCCAGGCGGTCCCACAGCAGTGGCCGGGTCAGCCGCAGCGCCAGGGCGACGGACGCGGCCTCGACGAGCGGCTGGCTGCGGTCCCGAACCCGCGGCCAGACACCGGCCGTTCCCGCGGCGAGGCCGTCGGCGTAGCGTTCCAGGACCTTCTCGTCGCGGCGGAAGGCGGCCAGGAGCAGGGTGCGGGCGTAGCCCTCCAGACCGTCGGAGAGCCTGCCGGACCAGCTCGTGCGGTCCGCGGGCAGGTGGTAGAGCGCGCCGTCGGCGGTGGCGTAGGGGGCGACCGCCGCGAGCAGGGAGTCGGCGGCCGCCTCCCAGTGGGCTCGTGTGCAGCCGGTGTACGGGCTGAGGGCGCGGTCCTCGGGGAGTGCGAGGAACGACGGCGGTGAAAGGGGCGGCATCGGCGGACTTCCTTTCTGTGCCGTGGCATCCGTGTCATCGGATCTGTTCATCGGATCTGTTCGTCGGCGTCTGTTCATCGGCGTCTGTTCATCGGATCCGATGAACGGATCCGTGCCGTGGGAACGACGAAAAGGTAGAGGTGGGGTACGGGGAGGTCAACGGGGCCCGGCGGGCGTCGCCCCGCGGATCGGCTAGCGTCGTGACATGACCAGTGACGCCTCCCGCAGCGGCCGACCCCCCACCCTCGCCGGCGCGCTCGCGTCGGGAACGGTGGTCCTGGACGGCGGGATGTCCAACCAGCTCGAGTCCGCCGGACACGATCTGAGCGACGAGCTGTGGTCGGCGCGGCTTCTCGCCGAGCGGCCGGAGGCGATCACCGAGGCCCATCTCGCCTACTTCGAGGCGGGCGCTGACGTGGCGATCACCTCCAGCTACCAGGCCACCTTCGAGGGCTTCGCCAGGCGTGGCATCCCGCGCGAGCGGGCGGCCGGACTGCTGCGCCTCAGCGTCGGATCGGCGCGCGAGGCGGCCCGTCGGGCGCGCGCGAAGGGTGTCACACGGCCCCTGTGGGTGGCCGCGTCGGCCGGCCCGTACGGGGCGATGCTCGCGGACGGCTCGGAGTACCGGGGCCGGTACGGGCTGAGCGTGGCCGAACTGGAGCGCTTCCACCGGCCGCGCCTGGAGGTACTGGCCGCCGCCTCGCCCGACGTACTGGCCCTGGAGACCGTGCCGGACACCGACGAGGCCCGTGCGCTGCTGCGGGCGGTGCGCGGGCTGGGCGTACCGGCGTGGCTGTCGTACAGCGTCGCCGGTGACCGTACCCGGGCCGGGCAGCCCCTGGAGGATGCCTTCGGCGTGGCCGCCGAATCGGACGAGATCATCGCGGTCGGCGTGAACTGCTGCGCGCCCGAGGACGTGGACGGCGCGGTCGCGACGGCGGCGCGGGTGACCGGCAAGCCGGTCGTGGTCTATCCGAACAGCGGCGAGGTGTGGGACGCGGGGGCCCGTGCGTGGAGCGGGTGCTCGACGTTCACCGCCGAGCAGGTGGCCGGCTGGCGGCGGGGCGGGGCCCGGCTGGTCGGCGGGTGCTGCCGGGTCGGCCCTGCGGCGATCACGAGGATCAGGGAGTCGCTGGCCCCCGGAGGCTGACGGCCGTACGACGCGACGCGGGCGGGTGAGGGAGCCCCCGGGCCCGCCGGTCGCCCACGCCGGTCGCTCACGCCGGCCCCGCGCGGGCGACCCCGCGGACGGGCGACGGGACCTCGTCCGCGGACCCGGGGTGGCCGTCGTCAGGACCGAGGGGTTCCGCCGGAGCGACGCAGACGGCGTACGGCCGACAGCGGAGCGGCTGTCCGGGCGGGCGAAGCGGCGCGAGGGCGCGACGCGGGTGGGGACCCCGGACCGCCGAACGGACCCCGGGCGCTCGCCGGTTTTTTCGACTCCGCCGTCCAGAGGGCGAGTTCACGATCACGTGGCCCTTGGACGATGTGCGGTCCCGCCGTGCCGAACACCCGTACCGGATGGGTGGTGTCCCAGGGCTGCCAGCCGGGGTCGCCCTCGGCCGCGAACCGCACCCAGGCCGCGTGCATGGTGTCGGCGAGTTCCCGCGGGGCGCCCTCCCCGGCGAGCATCGCCGACTCCGGTGCCTCGGCGGTGTCGAAGACGAAGCCGAGCTCCAGGGCGTGGCAGGCGCCGAGGCGGGGCACGTTCGAGGGCCAGGCGAACTCGTAGGCGTACGAGCGGGAGTGCCCGCGGCGGGCGTCCGCGAGCCGGTGCAGCGGAACCCTCAGGAGGTGGTCGGTGACCATCTGGCCGACGAGGTCGCCGGTGCTCGCCGCCGGGTGGATCGCGCGGTAGCCGCGCGGCACCTCGTGGCCGCAACGACAGCGGGCCATGGCACCGGCGACGGCGACGGCACCGAGCCGGTCGACGCGTTCCAGCAGGCCGCCGGGGACCAGCCAGAGGCGGTACTCCTCACTGGTCCAGCCGAGAAGCAGGTCGACGCCGGGTGCGGCGCCCTCCAGGAGGGCCTCCAGCGGGTCGCGCGGGACCAGGTCGCCGTCGACGACGATGCCGAAGGAGGGCCCGCCGAGCACGGGGCTGCCGAGCCGGCTCGCCTCGGCCTGGGTGCGCAGCAGCCGACCGCGGTCGACGGCGGCGAACGCCTCGGCCGTCGCCGGGACCTTCAGCCGGGCGGCCATCCTGCGGACCATCCGGCGCACCTTGTCCCGGTCGGCCGCCTCCGGTGGCCCGCTCTGCAGGACCGCCCGGTGGAAGAGTCCCCGGGCATGGGGACCGGCGAGCAGCGCCCCGATACTGACGGCGCCCGCGGACTCCCCGAAGACGGTCACCCGGTCGGGGTCGCCGCCGAAGCCCGCGATCGACGCGCGCACCCACTCCAGGGCGGCCAGCTGGTCGCGCAGACCGGGGTTGGCCGGGCGGTCCGGGAAGAGGCCGTAACCCTCCACACCGAGGCGGTAGTTGAGGGAGACCAGGACGACCCCGTCCCGGGCGAAGGCGCGGCCGTCGTAGACGGGCACGGCCGACGAACCGCGGGTCAGCGCCCCACCGTGGATCCACACCAGTACGGGGAGCCGGGCACCGGGGCCCGGTTCCGGCGTCCACACGTTCAGGTTGAGGCAGTCGTCGCCGGGCACGACGGGGTCGGCCAGCAGCCGCGCGAACGCCTCCGAGTACGGCGGTTTGGGCGGCGTCGGCCCGAAGGCGCCCGCGTCGCGCACCCCGTCCCAGGGCTCGGGGGGCACCGGCGGCCAAAAGCGGCGCGGGCCGAACGGCGGGGCCGCGTAGGGGATGCCGCGGAAGACGGCGACCGCGCCCTCGTACCTGCCCCGCACCGCTCCGTAGGGGGTGGTGACCACCGGATCCGTCTGCCGTACCGCGTCCGTCGCCATCCGATCACCAGCTCCTCGCCGCTCGCGCACCTTCCCGGCCGGGCATCACATCGCTTCCGACGGTTCCCGCTGTGGCGAGGGGCCGGTGGCCCGGTGGCGCTCCTCGTCCTCCAGCCGTGCGGGGGCGTGGCACGACTGCCCGTCCGCGCTGTCGATGATGTCCTCGTACACCCGGACCTTGAAGGTGATGATGTCCATGCACTGCTCGAGCTGCTTCATCCGGGCGGCCACCTCACCCTGGTGCCGCCGCAGGAGCTCGATGCGTTCCGGCTCGTTGCCGGTGCCCTGCCTGGCGAGTTCGGTGTAGCGGCGGATCTCCGGCAGGGCCATACCGGAGGCTCGCAGGATGATGCACAGGTTCAGCCAGTCCACGTCCTGCTCGCTGTAGACGCGCCGGCCGCCGGGGTCCCGTGGCACGGGATTGACCAGGACACCCTCCTGTTCGTAGAACCGCAGCGCGTGCACGCTCAATCCCGTGCGTTCGGCGACCTGTCCGATGCTCAGGTTCCCCTTGCTCTCAGCCATGCCGCCGAGGATACGGGCTTGATCTCGAGTCGACTCGAGCTCCTAGAGTGCGGCGCACAGTGAACTGGCCAGCAAGGGAGCCCAGCCATGCGTTACCGCGTCCTCGGCGGCACCGGCATCGAGGTAAGTACGTACTGCCTCGGGACCATGATGTTCGGCGCGGTCGGCAACCCCGACCACGACGACTGCGTCCGCATCATCCACACGGCCCTCGATGAGGGGGTCAACTTCGTGGACACGGCGGACATGTACTCCGCGGGCGAGTCAGAGGAGATCGTCGGCAAGGCGTTGCGGGGCCGTCGCGAGGATGTCGTACTCGCCACCAAGGTCCACTTCCAGATGGGGGAAGGACGCAATCGGAGCGGAAACTCGCGGCGCTGGATCGTCCGGGCGGTGGAGGAAAGCCTGAAGAGACTGCGGACCGACTGGATCGACCTCTACCAGGTGCACCGCCCCGACCACACGACCGACATCGAGGAGACGCTCGGGGTCCTGGGCGACCTCGTGCGCGAGGGCAAGATCCGCGCTTTCGGGTGCTCGACCTTCCCGGCCGAGGAGATCGTGGCGGCCCATCATGTCGCTGAGCGGCGCGGGTTGCCGCGTTTCCGGACCGAGCAGCCGCCCTACTCGATCCTCGCCCGGGGCATCGAAGCCTCGGTGCTGCCCGTCTGCCGGCGCTACGGCATGGGTGTGCTGACCTGGAGTCCGCTCGCCTCCGGGTTCCTGACGGGCAGGTACCGGCAGGGCCGGCCCGTCGATCTTTCCACCGGCCGGGCCCAGCTCACCCCTGCCCGGTTCGACCCCGCCATCCCCGTGAACGCGGCCAAGCTCGCCGCGGTCGAGCAGCTCACCGAGGTCGCGGCCGGGATCGGCTGCACCCTGCCCGAGCTGGCGGTCGCCTTCCCGGTCACGCACCCCGCCGTCACTTCGGTGATCATCGGGCCGCGCACCCAGGAGCAACTGGAGCACCTCCTCAAGGGTGCCTCAGTGGTGCTCGACGACACCGCACTCGACCGGATCGACGAGATCGTGCCACCGGGGGTCGACCTGTACCACCCGGACGGTGCCTGGCGGCCGCCCGCGCTCGACGACACCGCGGGCCGTCGGCGCGCGTCGGCCGACCGCGCCGCCGCGTAGCCGGCTGAGGCCAAGGGGCCGGCCAGCCGCACCAGGCTCGGTTCGCGCCCCGGGCGGACGCTGCACGGCGACAGGAACTGCTTCGGTGCCGTCTTGGAGCACCGGCTCGCCGAGCCGAACGTCCGGCTGACGATCGCTGCCCCCCCTGGGATCGATCGTCTAGACGGAATCGGCCCGGCCGCGGGCGGCCCAGGTGATGCCGCCGAGCAGGTGGTGACGGAAGTCCGGGTCCTCGTAGGCCCGCTCGGTGTGGCCGAGCGCGGTGTAGAAGACCCGGCCCGCGCCCTGCTCGCGGCACCACACGAGCGGGTGGTCGTCGCCCATGCCGCCTCCCTCGTAGGAGGATTCGTCGGCGCGCACGAGCACGCGCGCCGAACCGTCCGGCCCGGGGCGGAAGTCGTACCACTCGTCGGTGAACTCCCAGACCGGCGGCAGGTGTCGGGTCGCCGGGTGCGCGCGGTCCACGACGAGGGCCCGGCCCGGCTGGAGGTCGGGATGCCGGTCGAAGCGCGCGCCGAGCAGTTCGCCGTAGTAGGGCCAGTCGTACTCGGTGCAGGCGGCCGCGTGGACACCGACGAACCCGCCGCCGCCCTCGACGTACGCCGCGAGCCGGGCCCGGCCCGCCGGTGTCAGCACGTCGCCGCTGGTGGAGAGGAAGACCACGGCGGTGTACGCGTCGAGCGGCCGCTCGAAGAGGGCCGGGTCCTCGGTGGCGACGACGTCGAACCCGTGGGCGTCGCCGAGGGAGCGTACGGCGGCCACGGCGGCCGGGATGGAGTCGTGCCGGTAGGCGGTGGTGCGGGTGTGGACGAGCACGCGGTGGGCCATGGTGGTGAGCCTATTCCGCCGCGGCCCGGCTCCCCGGCCGTCCGATTCCTTCAAGACCCGCCCCCCGTCGTCGGCCTACCGTGCCCTCATGACTCCACGATTCGATGTGATCGGCCTGGTCGCCTCCGACATGGCCGCCACGCTCGCCTTCTACCGCCGCCTCGGTCTCGTCTTCCCCGAGGGTGCCGAGGACCAGCCGCATGTCGAGGCCGCGCTGCCCGGTGGCCCGCGGCTGGCGATCGACACCGAGGAGACGATCCGGTCGTTCCACCCGGCATGGCGGCCGGGCGCCTCCGGGGGTGGCCGCACGTCGCTCGCCTTCCTCTGCGACAGCCCGGCGGAGGTCGACTCGGTGTACGAGGATCTGGTGGGCGCGGGCCACCACGGTGAGCTCAAGCCGTGGGACGCCGTGTGGGGCATGCGGTACGCGGTCGTGCACGACCCGGACGGCAACTCCGTGGACCTGTTCGCGCGGCTCCCGGAGAAATAGTCCCGCACCCGGCGGCGGCCCTCCGGTCGGGGGCTCTCAGGAGCGTGCGAGCAGTTCACCCAATGGTATGCCCGCCAACTCCTTGACTTCCCGGGCGAGATGGGGCTGGTCGGCGAAGCCGGACCGGGCGGCGACCTCCGCGAAGGGGACACCGTCCCAGGCGAGGGCGAGGGCTCGTTGCAGCCGCAGGACCCGGGCCAGCGTCCTGGGTCCGTAACCGAAGGCCGTCAGGGAGCGGCGGTGCAACTGGCGTGTGCTCAGGCCCAGTCGGTCGGCCGTGGCCGCCACCGGCCTTCCGGCGTCGAGGGCGGCCACGATCTCGCGCAGCAGCGGATCGGGGGGCGCGGCGCCCGCCGACCGTTCCAGCGCGACCTCTTCGAGCGCGGTGACGGGGTCGGCCGCCGCGTCGATCCGCTCGGTCAGGCGCCGTACCTCGGCGGCGGGCCACAGATCGGCCAGGTCCACCCGCAGGTCACGGAGTTCGTCCGCGGGGACGCCGAGGAGGGCGGGCGCCGTACCGGGGAAGAAGCGGACCCCCGCCCAGTCGGCCGGGGCGCCGCCGGGAACGTGGGCGCGGGTGTCGGGGCCGGCGACCAGCAGCCGGCCCTCGGTCCGGAGCAGGTCCATGCAGCCGTCCGGGAGCACGGGCCGTGCGGCCGCGGCGGGCGTGGACACGACGCGGCTCCACACGACCGCGCCGGGCAACCGGGACGCACGCTCCACGTACACGGACGCCAGGCTACGCCGCCCTGGTCCGGTGCTCCCGCGGGCTGATCCCGTACACCCGTTTGAAGGCGCTGGACAGGGCGAACGCGCTGCCGTAGCCGACCCGGCGGGCGATCGCCTCGAGGGTGTCGTCCGTCTCGCGCAGCCGGTCGGCGGCCAGGGCGAGACGCCAGCCGGTGAGGTACGTCATCGGGGGCTCGCCCACGAGTTCACCGAAGCGCCGGGCCAGCGCGGCCCGCGAGACCCCGGCCCTCGCGGCGAGCGCCGCCACCGTCCAGGGGTGCGCCGGGTCGTCCTGGAGGAGCCGTAGCACCCGTCCGACGACGGGGTCCGCGAGCGCCCGGTACCAGGCGGGGGCCGCCGCCTGCGGACGGGAGAACCAGGCGCGCAGCGCGGCGATCATGAGCAGGTCGAGCAGCCGGTCGAGGACGACCTCCTGGCCCGGTTCGTCGCGGGCCATCTCCTCGGCGAGGATGGGCGTGAGCGGGCAGTCCCACACGTCCTGGGTGAGGGACAGCAGCGGCGGCAGCGCGTCGAGCAGCCTGCCGCTGATCTCGCCCCGCATCATGTACGTCCCGATCAGCAGCACCGTCGAGCCGTCGGGGCGCTCGCCCCAGCTGCGCACACCGAGGTCCCAGTGGCCCTGGAGCGAGCGTCCGTCGGGGTAGGTGCACTCCCCGCCCGGCAGGATCACCGCCTGCGGCGGGGTCTCGGGGTCGTCGGCACAGGTGTACGGGTCCGGGCCGCGGGCGATGGCGAGGTCGCCGGCGCGCAGCAGGAGCCGCTCCCCCTCGCTCGGCGTGATCCACGCCCGGCCGCGGACCACGAGCATGATCGTCAGGGGTGCGCGGTCCTCGACGCGTACGCACCAGGGCGGGTCGAAGGCCGCTCTGATCATGAAGGCGCCGCGTGCCCGGGGGCCCTCCAACAGGCCGGCGAGTGCGTCCATGGCGTCAGCGTAGACGGCCCCGCCGCGCCGTCGTGGACGTCCGCTTATGGGAACGAGCCCTTCGGCGATGGGACCCCGGCGCGCGCGGCGCTTGACTGACGGCATGACGGATCACAGGGCACATGATCAGGACATCCGGGGCGCGCGGGGCATGACGGTGGTGGTGACGGGGGCCTCGGGGCGCACCGGCCGCCGGGTGGCGGGGGCCGCGCGGGCGGCCGGGCTCACGGTGCGGGCGGCCTCCCGCGCGCGGGGTTTCGACTGGACGGACGGGTCGACGTGGGCCGCGGTCCTGCGCGGAGCCGACGCCGCGTATCTCGCCCACCCGACCGACATCGGCTCGCCCGCCGCGGCCGGGGCGGTCGGCGCCCTGGCGCGGGAGGCGGTCGGGCTCGGTGTGCGGCGCCTGGTGCTTCTGTCGTCACGGGGCGAGGAGCAGGCCGGCCCGGCCGAGGAGGCTCTCAGGGCGTCGGGCGCGGACTGGACGGTGGTCCGGGCCGCCTGGTTCGCGCAGAACTTCAGCGAGGGCCCGCTGCTCGACGGGCTCCGGCACGGCGAGCTGGTGTTCCCGGCCGGCGAGGTGCGCGAGCCGTTCATCGACGTGCGGGACATCGCGGACGTCGTGGTGGCCGCGCTGACTGCGGGCGACCGGTACGTGGGCCGGGATCTCGAGGTCTCCGGGCCCCGGCTGCTGACCTTCCGCGAGGCGGTCGCGGAGATCGCCGGGGCGACCGGCGGTGACCTGGTCTATGTCCCGGTGACGGCGCGGGAGTACGGGGAGACTCTGGCCGGTTTCGGGGTGCCGCCGGAGGAGGCCGAGTTCCTCGTCGGGCTCTTCGGGAGCCTCCTGGACGGCCGCAACGCCCGTCTGTCGGACGGTGTGCGGCAGGTCCTGGGCCGTGAGCCGCGCGACTTCGCGGACTTCGCCCGGGAGGCCGCGGCGGCGGGAGTGTGGAAGGCCTGAGGGCACCGGGGGCCCGCGTCGTCGGCGGGAGCGGAGGGGGAGGCCGGTCGACCGGTGGCGAGCCGTTCGGTGGCGAGCCGTTCGGGGACGCTCTCGGCCGGGGACAAGACCGGCCGGGGACAAGACCGGCCGGGACGAGACCGGCCGGGGACAAGACCGGCCGGGACGAGACCGGCCGGGAGGTCACTCGGCCGGTGGGCCGCCCTCGCCGTCGTGGTTCCTGTGAGGGTGGTGCGTGCTCTTCACATGACCCCGGAGCCGGGACGTCAGGTCCTCCGGGGGCAGGAAGCGCGACCAGCGCTCGGGAAACTCGGAGGGCATGTCCGGGTCGTCGGGGTCGGGGTCGGCGGAGAAGGAGGCCGCCGCGCGGGCCACGTACTCCGCTGCCTGCTCGTGGCGCAGCCGTTCGTTGGCGGCACGGGCGGCGGCCGTGGCGGCGGCCGGCCAGACCCGGTCGATCGCCGCGTTGACCGCGGCGCCCACCAGCACCGCGAACGCGGACACGCCGATCCACAGGAGGACGGCGACGGGCGCGGCCAGTGAACCGTAGATCGTCGGGCCCTCGACCGTGCTGGTCAGATAGATCCGGAGCAGGAAGCTGCCGAGCACCCACATGGCGAGCGCGACCAGGGCGCCCGGCACGTCCTCGACCCAGGGCGAGCGCACCGGCACGGAGACGTGGTAGAGCGTGGTGAGGAAGACGACCGAGAGCACGATGACGACGGGCCAGTACAGCACCTGCACGAGCGTCGCCGACCACGGCACGATCTGCACCACCGCGTCCGGGCCCGCGACCATCAGCGGCAGGGCGATCGAGCCGATCAGCAGCGCCACGACGAACAGCAGGAACGACATCATCCTGGTCTTCACGATCCCGCGGGTGCCGTCGAGGCCGTACATCACGGTGATGGTGTCGACGAAGACGTTCACCGCGCGCGAGCCCGACCACAGGGCGAACAGGAAGCCGATGGAGATGACGTCGGGGCGGCCGCCCTTCATCACGTCGTGGAGGATCGGTTCGGCGATCTGGTGCACGCCCTTGTCGGTCAGGACCGTGCGGGACGCCTCCAGGATGTTGGACTCCAGGCTGGCGATCGAGTGCGCGCCGGTCCAGTCGTCCACGTAACCGAGCAGCCCGATCAGGCTGAGCAGCAGGGGCGGCACGGACAGCAGCGTGAAGAAGGCGGACTCGGCCGCCAGCCCCAGGATCCGGTACTCCATGCAGGAGTTGACGGTGTCCTTGAGCAGCAGCCAGGCGGTCCTGCGCTTCGACACGTTCCTGTACAGCGCGCGAGCGCGGTGGAAGCGGCCCGAGGGAGGCCGTTCAGGTGTTTCTTTTGCCTGGTGCACATCCTTACCGTATCCGTATGGCAGCCAGCACCCACACCGTGACCAACCAGGCTCCGCCCCTGGTCGGATATGACGTCTTTGCCGCCGACCGGGCCCTCGTGGAGGCGGTCGAACGACACCTGGATCCACAGCTTCTCGACGAGGCCCGGGACGAGCTGACGACGCTCGGCCGCACGACCGGCTCCGCGCAGGTGCAGGAGTGGGGGGTGCTCGCCAACGAGAACCCGCCGAAGCTGCGCACGCACGACCGCTACGGCAACCGGATCGACGAGGTCGAGTTCCATCCCTCCTGGCACCGGCTCCTCGGCAAGGGCGTCTCGGCCGGGCTGACGGCCGCCTGGTCGCGCCCCGGCGGACACCTGAGGCGGGCGGCCGGGTTCATCGTCTGGACGCAGGCCGAGGCGGGCCACGGCTGCCCGCTGTCGATGACCCACGCGGCGGTCCCCGCGCTGCGCACCGACCCCGCGCTCGCCGCCGAGTGGGAGCCGCGCCTCACCTCGACCGTCTACGACCAGGGGCTGCGGCCCGCCGCCCGGAAGGCCGGCGTGCTCTTCGGCATGGGCATGACCGAGAAGCAGGGCGGCAGCGACGTACGGGCCAACACCACGGAGGCACGGCCGCTGGCCGAGGACGGGACCTACGCGCTGACCGGCCACAAGTGGTTCTGCTCGGCGCCCATGTCGGACGGTTTCCTGGTGCTGGCGCAGGCCCCGGGCGGCCTGACGTGCTTCCTGGTGCCGCGGGTCCTGGAGGACGGGACCCGCAACGTGTTCCGCGTCCAGCGGCTCAAGGACAAGCTCGGCAACAGGTCGAACGCGTCCAGCGAGGTCGAGTTCGACGGGACCTGGGGGCGCCGGGTCGGCGACGAGGGCCGCGGGGTGCGCACCATCATCGAGATGGTGTCGGCGACCCGGCTCGACTGCGTGCTCGGCGCCGCCTCGCTCATGCGGCAGGCCGTCGCGCAGGCCGTGCACCACAGCGCCCACCGGGAGGCCTTCGGCGGGAAGCTGATCGACAAGCCGCTGATGCGCAACGTGCTGGCGGACCTGGCGCTGGAGTCGGAGGCGGCCACGACGCTGGCGATGCGTCTGGCGGCCGCGTACGACGACGGCGGCGAGGAGGAGCGGGCGTTCCTGCGGCTCGCGGTGCCGGCCGCCAAGTACTGGGTGACCAAGCGGTGCACGCCGGTGGCGGTGGAGGCGCTGGAGTGCCTGGGCGGCAACGGGTACGTCGAGGAGTCCGGCATGCCGAGGCTGCTGCGCGAGTCGCCGCTCAACTCCATCTGGGAGGGCGCCGGCAACGTACAGGCCCTCGACCTGCTGCGCGCGCTCCAGCGCGAGCCGCAGGCACTGAACGCGTTCCTGCGCGAGGTGGGCCTGGCCCGCGGCGCCGACCACCGGCTGGACGGCGCGATCAAGAACCTGCTGGCCGAACTCGCCGACCTGGACGGCATCGAGGCGCGTGCCCGCCGCCTGGTGGAGCGCATCGCCCTGGTGCTCCAGGGTTCGCTGCTCGTCCGGTACGCGCCCCCGGAAGTCGCCGACGCCTTCTGCGCCTCACGCCTGGGCGGCGACTGGGGCTCGGCCTTCGGGACCCTGCCGCACAGTCTGGATCTGGCCACGGTGGTGGAGCGGGCGCGTCCGGTGTCCTGAACCGGTGGCGCGGGGGTGGTGCTGCGCCGACACGGCACCACCCCCGCTCTCTGGCCCCGTCGCGAGGAGCACGAACGCCGCACGGGCGGCGTCGCTCAAGTTTCGGACCCCGTACGACTGTTCGCCAGGGTTGCAGAGGGTTGCAACTTTCCTGCGGAGTGTGTGCGGACTGTCTCCCTCCGTCGCCGCCGGGCGGCACCATGAGAACCGCAGTCAGTACGGGGTGGAGTTCCCTTGGCCGGAAAGGGCCGAGCGTCCGGTCGTCCGCCGCCGTGCGCCGTCCGCCAGGGGAGGAAGAGTGGCGCACCCGCCGATCGACGTGACACGGCTCGCCGGCCTGGACGCCGCGCAGGCGGCCCGGGTGCTGGGCGAGGTGCGCGAGGCCACGCTGGCCGGACATCCGGCCCGTATCGCGCCGCGCCCGGTGATCGGGGAGTCCTGGGAGCGCATGCTGCGCGGCGGCGTCGACCCCGACCACGACGTCCGGTCGGGGCTGCTCGCCCGCGACGAGGTGGAGCGGCGGCGGCAGACCTCGGAGCTGCGGCATGTGCTGCCGGTGCTGCGCGAGGGGCTGCTCTCGGTCGCGGACGCGGCCCATCACATCGTGGTGGTCGCGGACCGGACGGGCCGGATCCTGTGGCGCGAGGGCTGCGCGTCGGTACTGCGCAAGGCCGACGGGTTCGGTCTCGAGCCCGGCGCGGACTGGCGCGAGAGCGTCGTCGGCACCAACGGGGTGGGCACTCCGCTGATCGCCCGCCAACCCGTACAGGTGTTCTCCACCGAGCACTTCGTGCGCACCCATCACTCGTGGACCTGCGCCGGCGCCCCGGTCACGGATCCGCGCGACGGCAGTCTGCTCGGTGTGGTGGACGTGAGCGGACCGCTGGACACCCTGCACCCGGCCACCCTGGCGCTGGTCGGCTCGGTGGCCGGACTCGCCGAGGCGCGGCTGCGCGAGCTGCACCTGACCTCGCTGGAGCGGTTGCGCGCGGTGGCGGCGCCGGTGCTGGCCCGGGTCGGCGGACGCGCCATCGCCGTTGACCGGGACGGCTGGACCGCCGCCGTCACCGGGATGCCGTACACGAACCGGCTCGCGCTTCCCAAGGAGCCGAGCACCGGGCGGGGTTGGCTGCCGACGCTCGGGACGTGCTTCGTGGAGCCGCTGCCCGGTGGCTGGCTGGTGCGGGCCGCCGACGATCCGGCGCCCCGGCGGCCGGCGCGGATCGTGCTGGACCTGGCGCGTCCGCGCCACTGGTCGGTGACGGTCGCCTCGGACGCGGGGACCTGGTGCCAGGAACTGACGCCCCGGCACGCCGAACTGCTCTATCTGCTGGCGGCGCGCCCCGCCGGCCGCAGCGCCGCGGGTCTCGCCGACGACCTGTTCGGCGACTCCGGCCGCACGGTGACGGTACGGGCGGAGATGTCGCGCGTACGGCGATACCTCGGGGCCTTCCTGGAACACCGGCCGTATCGTTTCTGCGACGACATCGAGGTGGAGTTGGCCCTCCCCGACGATCCCCGGGACCTGCTCGCCCACTCGACGGCGCCGGCGGTACGCAGGGCGCGCGCCGCGGGACCCCCTTGTACCGCACCGGGGGCCGCCGTGTCCCCGGTGAACCACAAGGAGCGTATTTCGGGACCGTCTTCCGGGGTCCTCGACCAGGTACGCCGCTCCCTGCCGTAGCATCCCCTCACAGGCCACCCCACCCGTCTCTCCGTCAACGTACTGATCATGAGAGGCAGTTGGCCTTCCTCGGGAGGACGCATGAAGCAGCGCGGCAGGCACCGCCGACAACGGAGGGGACAGGCGCTGCGCGCCACCCTGGCCGGAACCGCCCTGGCGCTCACCGCGGCCGCCACGCTGATCAGCACCTCCCAGGCCACCGGCGGCAACAGCCCCGGATCACTGACCCCGCTCAGCTCCGCGGCGGCGTCCGGCGGCTTCCGGCTGCACGAGAACCTGCTCCCCGCGGACACCCTCGCCGCGCTCACCAGGAGCATGGGCGGCAACGTCGGAGTCTCGGGCGTCCTGGCGGACACCGACCACGTGATGCGTGACCGGGCGCAGTGCTCCGGCGCCGAGCGGGCCGCGCTGCCCCTCGAACCCGCTGCCACGCGGGCGTACTGCTGGGCCGCGGACGACGCCGGCACCCGGCAGTGGCGGCCCGCGTCCGTCACCACCTCCGGCGACGCCGACGACGACGGCCAGTGGGGCGGGCAGCGCGTCATCATGGCGGGCTGGACGCACGACGACCGGGCGGCGGGCACGACGGCCGAGGACCGGGGTCTGGCCCGCATCGCCCTCATCGACGCGAGTGACCCACGGGCTCTCGCCTACCGCTGGGTGCTGCTCGTCGCGCCGCGCGACGGGGGCCGGGACTTCGGCGCGGTCCGCTCCCGGATGGGCGGCATGGTCTGGTACCAGGGCAAACTGATCGTCACCGGGCGAGGCGGCGCGGGCCGTGACGACGCGCTGCTCGTCTTCGACCTGCACCACATCCTCAAGGCCGGTGTGAACAGCGGAGCGGTCGGCAGGGTGCGGGGCGGCTACTCCGCGCACGGCTACCAGTACGTCCTGCCGGCCGTCGGCTCGTACAGCCCGGCGGGCGGCACCTGCGGCTCCGCCGGCGGGACGGTCCCCTGCTTCGGTTCGCTCTCGCTGGACCGCACGTCGACGCCGGACAGCCTGGTCGCCACGGAGGCGACCGGGGCGGGCGGCGGCGAGCGCACCCGGATCTGGCGCTACCCCTACAGCGCCGCCGCGGGCCGCGAGGGCCTGCTCCGCAGCGACTCCCTCGGCCGGGTCGACGCCGACGAGGCCTACACGACCAAGGCCGCCGGTCTGTCCGGCGTCCTGTCGCACACACCCGCCGGGGCTCGCAGGGCCGACTGGTACGTCGGGCACACCCCCGACAGCGGCGGCCGGCACGGCACCCTGTGGCGGCAGAGCGCGAGCGGCACCGAGGCGGTGCGGTGCAGCGGCGACCAGTCGTACGCCTGCTGGGGGCAGCACACCGCGTCCCTGTCGTACTGGCAGGAGACCGGCGAGCTGTGGACCCTGAGCGGCGCGGGCACGGACACGACGCCGGAGCGGACGCTCTACGCGGTGCCGCTGTCTTCGGTGGACGACTCACTGGGCTAGCGCGCCACCCGGGGGCCGGAGGGTCCCGGCCATCGCCCCGAGGGCCGGGACCCTCCGGCCCGGATGTCCGCGGCGACCGCCAGGGGCCGCGGGGTCCGCCTTGGAGGGGGCCGAGCCGCCGTGGTTCCCTGACCTCATGAGCAACGTCACTGTGACCACCTGGTCCCTGGAGCAGACGGCCCCGGCCGACCTGCTCCCCGCGGTCGCGCCCGACGGGGACGTCCGGATCGTGCGCGCCGAAGTCTCCTCGCCCGAGTTCAGCCGCTTCCTGTACGCCTCGGTCGGCGCCGACATCCTCTGGACCGACCGGCTGGACTGGACGTACGCGCAGTGGGAGCGGTTCCTGGACCGGCCGGGCGTGGAGACCTGGGTCGCCTACGACCGGGGGACGCCCGCGGGCTATGTCGAGCTGGAACCGCAGGACGACGGCGTCGTGGAGATCGTCTACTTCGGCCTGATCCCCGCCTTCCGCGGCCGGCGCATCGGCGGCCACCTCCTCTCGTACGGGGTCGCACGGGCCTGGGACCTGGCGGATCGCGTGCCGGGGCGCGCCGAGACCAAGCGGGTCTGGCTGCACACCTGCAGCCTGGACGGCGAGCACGCCATGGACAACTATCTGCGGCGCGGGTTCAAGCTCTTCGACACCGAGGTCGAGGAGAAGCCGGACGTGGCCACCCCCGGCCCCTGGTCCGGAGCGCGGACGGTCTGACCTGCCACGCGGCGCCCGGGAGGGGCCGACCGGGTGACCGATACCGCCCTTGTCCCACCACTCGGGACAAGGGTGTCCACATGATGGATGATGGTGGACTCCCCCGAGATGCCCGTGACACGCTTCCGTCATGTCTGGAACTGGAATTGCCTTGGTGAGTCGGCGGCACGTCGACCTCGGCCGCATGTCCAGCGCCATCTGTCCGGTGAGCTGACAGCCCCGACCGAGCCGGCATCCCCCTTTCGCCTCTCTCCACGCAATGACGCGCGCGTACTTCCGTACGCGCCCATATGCGCGCTCGAGAGCGCCCTCCTTCCTGTCCCGCAGTCCCGAAGGACGTATCAACCATGGCCGCCACCCCGCAGAATCCCGACGCCGCGCCCCGCCGCAAGGTGAGCCGTCACCGCGGTGAGGGGCAGTGGGCCGTGGGGCACTACACCCCGCTCAACGGAAACGAGCAGTTCAAGAAGGACGACGACGGTCTCAATGTGCGGACGCGCATTGAGACGATCTACTCCAAACGGGGCTTCGACTCGATCGACCCCAACGACCTCCGCGGACGGATGCGCTGGTGGGGGCTTTACACCCAGCGCAAGCCCGGGATCGACGGCGGCAAGACCGCGATCCTGGAGCCGGAGGAGCTGGACGACAAGTACTTCATGCTGCGCGTCCGTATCGACGGCGGCCGGCTCACCACCGAACAGCTGCGCGTCATCGGCGAGATCTCGCAGGAGTTCGCGCGCGGCACCGCCGACCTCACCGACCGGCAGAACGTGCAGTACCACTGGATCCGCATCGAGGACGTCCCGGAGATCTGGAACCGTCTGGAGGCCGTGGGCCTGTCCACGACGGAGGCGTGCGGTGACACCCCGCGCGTCATCCTCGGCTCGCCCGTCGCCGGGATCGCCGAGGACGAGATCATCGACGGCACCCCCGCGATCGACGAGATCCACCGCCGGATCATCGGCAACAAGGACTTCTCGAACCTGCCCCGCAAGTTCAAGTCCGCTGTCTCCGGCTCGCCGCTGCTGGACGTGGCCCACGAGATCAACGACATCGCGTTCGTCGGCGTGAACCACCCCGACCACGGCCCCGGCTTCGACCTCTGGGTCGGCGGCGGCCTCTCCACCAACCCGAAGATCGGACAGCGCCTCGGCGCGTGGGTCCCGCTGGACGAGGTCCCGGACGTCCACGAGGGCGTCATCTCGATCTTCCGCGACTACGGCTACCGCCGCCTGCGCACCCGCGCCCGCCTGAAGTTCCTTCTCGCCGACTGGGGCGTGGAGAAGTTCCGCCAGGTCCTGGAGGACGAGTACCTGGAGCGCAAGCTGGTCGACGGCCCCGCGCCCGAGCAGCCCGTCGCCCGCTGGCGCGACCACGTCGGAGTGCACCGGCAGAAGGACGGCAACTTCTACGTCGGCTTCGCCCCGCGCGTCGGCCGGGTGGACGGCACCACCCTCACCAAGATCGCCGAGCTGGCGGGGGCCCACGGCTCCGGCCGGCTGCGCACCACCGTCGAGCAGAAGATGATCGTGCTCGACGTCGAGGAGAGCCGGGTCGACTCGCTGGTGGAGGGTCTCGAAGCCCTCGGCCTGACCGCCCGGCCGTCGCCCTTCCGGCGCGGCACGATGGCCTGCACCGGTATCGAGTACTGCAAGCTTGCGATCGTCGAGACCAAGGCACGCGGTGCCTCCCTCATCGACGAGCTCGAACGGCGTCTGCCCGAGTTCGAAGAGCCGATCACCATCAACGTCAACGGCTGCCCGAACGCCTGCGCCCGTATCCAGGTCGCGGACATCGGTCTCAAGGGCCAGCTGGTCCTCGACGACCGGGGCGAACAGGTCGAGGGCTTCCAGGTGCACCTGGGCGGCGCGCTCGGCCTGGAGGCCGGCTTCGGCCGCAAGGTCCGCGGCCTCAAGGTCACCTCTGACGAGCTGCCCGACTACGTCGAGCGGGTCCTCAAGCGCTTCCAGGCGGGGCGCGCGGACGGCGAACGCTTCGCCGCCTGGGCCTCCCGGGCCTCCGAGGAGGACCTGACATGAGCGAGCGCGCCGCACCGTTCTACTGCCCGTACTGCGGGGACGAGGACCTGCGCCCCAGCGAACAGGGCCACGGCGCGTGGGAATGCGCGGCGTGCAACCGAGCCTTCCAGCTGAAGTTCCTCGGGCTGCTGGCCCAGGGCGTGAACCGCGCCTCGCACCAGGGGATCGTCCGGCGCGACGAAGGCGGAGGGGACGAGATATGACAACCGTTCAGGAAGAACGCGACACCCGGGACTTGAGGAGCATCGCCGAACAGGCCGGACGCGACCTCGAGGACGCGTCCGCCCTGGAGATCCTCCGGTGGGCCCTGGACACCTTCGGCGGGAAGTTCTGCGTGACCTCCTCGATGGAGGACGCGGTCGTCGCCCATCTCGCCTCCCGTGCCCGCCCCGCCCGCGGTCCGGTCGACGTCGTCTTCCTCGACACCGGCTACCACTTCCCCGAGACCATCGGCACCCGGGACGCGGTCGAGGCGGTGATGGACGTCAACGTCATCACCCTCACCCCCCGGCGGACGGTCGCCGAACAGGACGCCGAACACGGGCCCGCGCTGCACGACCGCGACCCGGACCTGTGCTGCGCCCTGCGCAAGGTCAAACCCCTCGAAGAGGGCCTGACGTCGTACGACGCCTGGGCGACGGGGCTGCGCCGGGACGAGTCACCGACCCGGGCGAACACCCCGGTCGTGGGCTGGGACGAGAAGCGGCGGAAGGTCAAGATCTCACCGATCGCCCGCTGGACGCAGGACGACGTGGACGCCTACGTCGCCGAGCACGGCGTGCTCACCAACCCGCTGCTGACGGACGGTTACGCCTCCGTGGGCTGCGCACCCTGCACCCGTCGTGTTCTGGAGGGCGAGGACGCGCGCGCCGGTCGCTGGGCGGGACGCTCCAAGACCGAGTGCGGGCTGCACGGCTGACCATGACCGGGATCGCGGACAACCAGGAGAACCAAGTGACCGGAGCCACCATCTGGCTCACGGGTCTGCCGAGTGCCGGCAAGACCACCATCGCGTACGAGCTGGCCGGACGGCTGCGCGAGGAGGGCCACCGCGTCGAGGTGCTCGACGGCGACGAGATCCGCGAGTTCCTCTCGTCGGGCCTCGGCTTCTCGCGCGCCGACCGCGACACCAACGTGCAACGCATCGGATTCCTCGCCGAACTCCTCTCCCGCAACGGCGTCAAGGCGCTGGTGCCGGTCATCGCGCCGTACGCGGACAGCCGGGAGGCGGTACGTGGGCGTCACCGGGCCGGTGGCACCGCGTACTTGGAGGTGCACGTGGCGACCCCGGTCGAGGTGTGCTCGGTACGTGATGTGAAGGGGCTGTACGCCAAGCAGGCCGCGGGCGAGATCTCGGGACTGACCGGCGTCGACGACCCCTACGAGGAACCCGAGTCGCCCGATCTGCGCATCGAGTCGCACACCCAGTCCGTGCAGGAGTCCGCGGCCGCGCTGCACGCGCTGCTCACCGAAAGGGGTCTCGCATGACGACCGCAGCCACTGTGCCCGAGGCGGCCGGCGACTCGGGGGACGCCGGCCCCTACGCGCTGTCGCACCTGGACGCGCTCGAGTCCGAGGCGGTGCACATCTTCCGCGAGGTCGCGGGCGAGTTCGAGCGGCCGGTGGTCCTCTTCTCCGGCGGCAAGGACTCCATCGTCATGCTGCACCTGGCGCTGAAGGCCTTCGCCCCCGCGCCCGTCCCCTTCTCGCTGCTGCACGTCGACACCGGACACAACTTCCCGGAGGTCCTGGAGTACCGCGACCGCACGGTGGCCGCCCACGGCCTGCGCCTGCACGTCGCCTCCGTACAGGACTACATCGACCGCGGTGTCCTCAAGGAGCGTCCGGACGGCACCCGCAACCCCCTGCAGACCGTGCCGCTGACCGAGAAGATCCAGTCGGAGCGCTTCGACGCCGTGTTCGGCGGCGGACGCCGCGACGAGGAGAAGGCCCGCGCGAAAGAACGCGTCTTCTCCCTGCGCGACGAGTTCTCCCAGTGGGACCCGCGCCGCCAGCGTCCCGAACTGTGGCAGCTCTACAACGGGCGCCACGCCCCCGGCGAGCACGTCCGCGTCTTCCCTCTCTCCAACTGGACCGAGCTGGACGTCTGGCAGTACATCGCCCGCGAGCACATCGAACTCCCCGAGATCTACTTCGCGCACGAGCGCGAGGTCTTCCAGCGCGCCGGCATGTGGCTGACCGCCGGCGAGTGGGGCGGGCCGAAGGAGAGCGAGACGGTCCAGAAGCGGCAGGTCCGCTACCGCACCGTCGGCGACATGTCCTGCACGGGCGCCGTCGACTCCGACGCGACCACGCTGGACGCCGTGATCACCGAGATCGCCGCCTCCCGGCTCACCGAGCGGGGCGCCACCCGCGCCGACGACAAGATGTCGGAAGCCGCGATGGAAGACCGCAAGCGCGAGGGGTACTTCTAGTCATGACGAGCGCCACCGAACCCACCGAGCCGTTGTCGGTCGAGCAGTTGTCGGCGACCACGCTGCTGCGCTTCGCCACCGCGGGCTCCGTCGACGACGGCAAGTCCACGCTCGTGGGCCGTCTGCTGCACGACTCCAAGTCGGTCCTGACCGACCAACTGGAGGCCGTGGAGCGGGTCTCGGCCGACCGCGGCCAGGACACCCCCGACCTCGCGCTGCTCACCGACGGCCTGCGCGCCGAGCGGGAGCAGGGCATCACGATCGACGTGGCCTACCGGTACTTCGCCACCGCGCGTCGCCGGTTCATCCTCGCCGACACCCCGGGCCATGTGCAGTACACCCGGAACATGGTCACCGGCGCCTCGACCGCCGACCTGGCCGTCGTCCTGGTCGACGCCCGCAACGGCGTCATCGAGCAGACCCGGCGCCACGCCGCCGTCGCCGCGCTCCTGCGCGTCCCGCACGTCGTCCTCGCCGTCAACAAGATGGACCTCGTCGACTACCGGGAGTCCGTCTTCGCGGCGATCGCCGAGGAGTTCACGGCGTACGCCTCCGAGCTGGGCGTCCCCGAGATCACCGCGATCCCGATCTCGGCGCTCGCCGGTGACAACGTGGTGGAACCGTCCGCGAACATGGACTGGTACGGCGGCCCGACGGTCCTGGAGCACCTGGAGACCGTCCCGGTCAGCCACGACCTGGCGCACTGCCACGCGCGGCTGCCCGTGCAGTACGTGATCCGCCCGCAGACCGCCGAGCACCCCGACTACCGGGGGTACGCCGGCCAGATCGCGGCCGGTACCTTCCGCGTCGGGGAGAGCGTGACGGTGCTGCCCTCCGGGCGCACCTCGAAGGTCGCCGGAATCGATCTGCTCGGCACGCCGGTCGACATCGCCTGGACCCCGCAGTCGGTGACCCTCCTGCTGGCGGACGACATCGACATCTCGCGCGGTGACCTGCTCGTACCGAGCAAGGACGCGCCCCCGACCACGCAGGACGTCGAGGCGACCGTCTGCCATGTGGCGGACCAGCCGCTCACGGTCGGCCACCGGGTCCTGCTCAAGCACGGCACCCGCACGGTCAAGGCGATCGTCAAAGACATCCCGTCCCGGCTGACGCTGGACGACCTCTCGCTGCACCCGCACCCGGGCCGGCTCGTCGCCAACGACATCGGCCGCGTCAAGATCCGTACCGCCGAGCCGCTCCCGCTCGACTCGTACGCCGACTCCCGGCGCACCGGCGCGTTCATCCTGATCGACCCCTCGGACGGCACCACGCTCACCGCGGGCATGGTCGGCGAGTCCTTCGCCGCGCCACAGCCGGTCAAGAACGAGGGCGACGACGACGGGTGGGACTTCTGACATGACGTCCACCGACTTCTACTCCACGTTCGCCAAGGAGGGCGGCCGCGTCGGCAGCGGCGCCCTCGGCAGCGGGCAGGGCGGGGTGGCGCGATGTGCGCTCTGACGTACGCGCACCGCTTGCGCGCCCCGTCCCCCCACAGCCTGAGCGTCCGAAGACCTGCCGACCTCCCGGCCACGAACTGACAACGTGACCGCCGGGCCAACGAGAGGAAAACCTCCCGTGCCTGCCATCCGCTCCACCCTCGCACGCCGTGGCATAGCCGCCGCCGTCGCACTCCCGCTGCTCGCCCTCGCCGCGTGCAGCTACGGCTCCGAGTCCAAGGGCGACAACTCGAAGGCGAAGGTCGCCGTCGGGTCCAAGAAGATCGACGGCCTCGACGCCGTGAAGATCGGCTATTTCGGCAACCTGACGCACGCGACCGCGCTGGTGGCCAACCAGAAGGGCTACTTCCAGAAGGAGCTCGGCGCCACTCAGGCCAAGTACCAGATCTTCAACGCCGGTCCCTCCGAGATCGAGGCACTGAACTCGGGCTCGATCGACATCGGCTGGATCGGTCCCTCCCCGGCCATCAACGGCTACACCAAGTCCGCGGGGAAGAACCTGCGCATCATCGGCGGTTCGGCGTCCGGCGGAGTGAAGCTGGTGGTCGACCCGAAGAAGATCAAGACCCTGAAGGACGTCAAGGGCAAGAAGATCGCGACCCCGCAGCTCGGCAACACGCAGGACGTCGCGTTCCTCAACTGGGCGGCGGAGCAGGGCTACAAGGTCGACCCGCAGAGCGGCAAGGGCGACGTCTCGGTCGTCCGCACCGACAACAAGATCACCCCGGACGCCTACAAGTCCGGCTCCATCGACGGCGCCTGGGTGCCGGAGCCGACCGCGTCCAAGTTGGTCGCCGAGGGCGGCAAGGTGCTGCTCGACGAGCGGGACCTGTGGCCCGACAAGAAGTTCGTGATCACGAACATCATCGTGTCGCAGAAGTTCCTCAAGGAGCACCCGAAGGCCGTCGAGGCCGTGCTGAGGGCCTCGGTCGAGACCAACAAGTGGATCAACGCCAACCCGGACGAGGCGAAGGCGGCGGCGAACAAGCAGTTGGAGGCCGACTCCGGCAAGGCGCTGCCCGCCGAGGTGCTCGACCCGGCCTGGAAGTCCATCCAGGTCACCGATGACCCGCTGGCGTCCACCCTCAACACCGAGGCGGACCACGCGGTGAAGGCCGGCCTGCTGGACAAGCCCACCCTGACCGGTATCTACGACCTGACCCTGCTGAACAAGGTCCTCAAGGCAGCGGGCGAGAGCACCGTCGACGACGCCGGTCTCGGCGTCAAGTAGGGCTGTATCCCGATGAGTTCCCAGGAGGTGACGACCATGGCCACGACCTTCGCCAAGACCGCCGGCAGCGTCGACAGCGCCGAAGCAGTCGACCACGCCGCCAGGATCGAGCACGTGTCGAAGTCCTTCGCAGGACCGGCTGGACCCCAGCTCGTCCTCGACGACATCACCCTCGATGTCGCACCGGGCGAGTTCGTCACCCTCCTGGGGGCCTCGGGGTGCGGGAAGTCGACGCTGCTCAATCTGGTGGCGGGGCTCGACGCCCCGACCACGGGCGGCATCACGACCAACGGGCGCCCGGCTCTGATGTTCCAGGAGCACGCCCTCTTCCCGTGGCTGACCGCGGGCAAGAACATCGAACTCGCCCTGCGTCTGCGGGGCGTCGCGAAGTCCGAACGCCGTGACAGGGCGGAGGAACTGCTCGAGCTCGTACGGCTGAAGGGCGCGTACGGCAAGCGCGTGCACGAGCTGTCCGGCGGGATGCGCCAGCGCGTCGCGATGGCCCGCGCGCTCGCCCAGGACAGCGAACTCCTGCTGATGGACGAGCCGTTCGCGGCGCTGGACGCCATCACCCGGGACGTCCTGCACGACGAGCTGACCCGGATCTGGCGGGAGACGCGGGTGTCGGTCCTGTTCGTCACGCACAACGTGCGCGAGGCGGTACGGCTCGCGCAGCGCGTCGTGCTCCTCTCCTCGCGCCCCGGGCGGGTCGCGCACGAGTGGACCGTGGACATTCCGCAGCCCCGCCGCATCGAGGACACCGCCGTGGCGGAGCTGTCCGTCGAGATCACCGAACAACTGCGTGGGGAGATCCGCCGTCATGGCCAGCACTGAGACCAAGGACGACGCGGCCGTCAGGGCGGACAACGACCTTGCGGGCCTCGATGCCCTGGAGGCCGCGGTCCACCCGGACCGGGCCTCCTTGCGGCAGATCTTCGTCGCGAAGGTCCTGCCGCCCCTCGTCGCCGTCGCGCTGGTGCTGGTGGTCTGGCAGTCGCTCGTCTCGTTCGACATCGTCACCGACCCCAGCAAGCTGCCCTCGCCCTCGGCCGTCTGGGACGAGGCGAAGTCCGCGTGGCTGCAGGGAACACTGCTCGACTACGTCTGGACCAGCGTCTCCCGGGGCCTGCTCGGCTTCCTGCTGGCGCTGGTGATCGGCACACCGCTGGGCCTGCTGGTGGCGCGGGTGAGGTTCGTCCGCGCCGCGATCGGCCCGGTCCTGTCCGGCCTCCAGTCCCTGCCCTCGGTGGCCTGGGTGCCGCCGGCCGTGATCTGGCTGGGCCTGAACAACTCGATGATGTACGCCGTGATCCTGCTCGGCGCCGTCCCCTCGATCGCCAACGGCCTGGTCTCGGGTGTCGACCAGGTGTCCCCGCTGTTCCTGCGCGCGGGGCGGACGCTGGGTGCCACCGGGCTGCGCGGCACCTGGCACATCGTCATGCCCGCGGCGCTGCCGGGCTATCTGGCGGGTCTCAAGCAGGGCTGGGCGTTCTCCTGGCGCTCGCTGATGGCCGCCGAGATCATCGCGTCCTCGCCCGATCTGGGTGTCGGACTCGGCCAGTTGCTGGAGAACGGGCGCAACGCCAGTTCCATGTCGATGGTGTTCCTCGCCATCTTCCTCATCCTGTTCGTCGGTATCGCGATCGACCTGCTCGTCTTCAGCCCCCTGGAACGACGGGTGCTGCGCGGTCGCGGTCTCCTCGTGAAGAGCTGAGCCCCTCATGCACCGCCCGGTCCTCCTCGTCATCGCCCACGGCAGCCGCGACCCGCGCCATGCCGCGACGGTCCACGCCCTCGTCCGGCGGGTCCGGGCGCGGCGGCCCGGCCTGCGCGTGGAGACCGGCTTCCTGGACTTCAACGTCCCGTCGGTGAACGGAGTGCTGGAGTCGCTGGCGGCGGAGGGCGTACGGGACGTGGTGGCTCTGCCGCTGCTGCTCACCCGCGCCTTCCACGCGAAGTCGGACATCCCGGCGGTGCTGGGGCAGGCCCCCGCGCGGCTGCGCATCCGTCAGGCGCCGGTGCTGGGCCCGTCACCGCTGTTGACGGACGCGCTCGAGCGGCGTCTGCACGAGGCGGGGCTGACCCCGGCCGACAAGTCCTCGACCGGGGTCGTACTGGCCTCGGCGGGGTCCACGGACCCGGAGGCGATCGCGGTGATCACGGAGATCGCGCGGGAGTGGCGGCGCACCGGCTGGCGCGCCGTACGGCCCGCGTTCGCCTCCGCCGCCCTCCCCCGCACCGAGGACGCGGTGCGCGAGCTGCGTGCGCTCGGCTGCGCCCGGGTGGCCGTCGCGCCCTATGTCCTGGCCCCTGGTTTCCTGCCGGACCGGATCGCCCGGGGCGCGGCCGGGGCGGACGTACTGGCGGACGTGCTGGGCCCGGCACCGGAGGTGGCACGGGTACTGCTGGAGCGCTACGACCAGGCACGGCTGCCGGCACTGGCCGCGGTCGGCGCGTAGATCGTGTCCGCCGTACGCGTGGGCGCTCCCCGTGGTCGGCGCGTGGTGGTCAGGCCGGGCGGGTGGCGGAGATGCCGCCGTCGACGTAGAGCGTGACGCCGTGCACCATGGCCGCGTCGTCGCCGGCGAGGTACAGGACTCCCTTGGCGATGTCCTCCGGCCGGACGACGACGCCCGCCGGAGTGGTGGCGGTCATGGCTTCCAGTTCGGCGCGGGCCCGCTCGTTGCCGGGCGTGAGGGTCGCTCCGGGCGCGACGGTGTTGACCCGCACGCCGCGCGGCCCGTACTCCGCGGCCCAGCTCCGGGTGAGCTGCTCGTCGGCGGCCTTGGTCGCGCTGTACATCGCCCCGTAGGGAGTGCCGAGACGGGCCATCCAGGAGCCGATGGTGACGATGGCGCCCCCGCCCCGCTCGGCCATGGCCGGGGCGATCGCGGCGACCAGGACGTGCGGGGCGCGGACGTTGACCGCGAGCATGGCGTCGAGGTCGGTGTCCGGGAGGTCCTCGGTCGGTGTCGCCGGGTAGATGCCGGCGTTGTTGACCAGGATGTCGACCCGGCCGCCGAGCACCTCCGTGGCCTCGGCGACGAAGGCCCGCAGCTGCTCGTAGCCGCCTGCCAGGTCCGCCGCCACGAAGTCGGCGCGGCCGCCGGCACCGGCGATCTCCTTGACGACCCGCTCGCCGCTGGTCCGCTGCCGGCCGCTGACCACGACGTGCGCGCCCTCGGCGGCCAGGACGCGGGCGATCGCCTCGCCGATCCCGCTGGTAGAGCCGGTGACGACGGCGGTACGGCCGGTGAGCCGGGAGCCGGGGGCGGCAGGGGTGCTGTCGTTCGTGTGAAGTGAAGAAGTCAGGAGCCCCTTTCTATGGCGGTCCCGGGTGTCGGGCCAGGACAGGACGAACCTGGGCACGGCAGGACCACCCAGGGCTCCGACGGCTCGCCTACCCTGGAGGAATGTCACGCGACCGCTCCGCGCTCGGAGCGTTCCTGCGCTCCCGCCGGGACCGCCTCACCCCCTCGCAGGCGGGCATCGAAGCCTTCCCCGGGGCTAGGCGCGTGCCGGGGCTGCGGCGCGAGGAGCTCGCCGTGCTGGCCGGTCTGAGCCCGGACTACTACAGCCGACTCGAGCAGGGACGCCAGGCCAACATCTCCACCGAGGTGCTCGACGCGCCGGCCCGCGCACTGCGCCTCGACGAGGTCGAACGCGCGCATCTCCACGACCTCGCCGCGCCCACCGCGCGGCACCGCACCGCGAGCCCGCGGGCGGCCCAGCGCCCCGATCCCGGCCTGCTGCGGCTGATGCGCACGCTCGACCATGTCCCGGTGCTGCTGCTCGGCCACCGCGGCGAGGTCGTGGCCCGCAACAACCTGCTGACGGCGGTACTGGGCCGTCCGCTGGAACCCGGGACGTCGTTCGTCCGCTTCATGTTCCAGGACCCGGTCGCCCGCGAACGGATCGTGAACTGGGCCGACTTCGCCTCGGCCACCGTCGCCACGATGCGCAGGGAGATCGCCCGGCGCCCGTACGACACCCTCCTCACGGCGCTGGTGGACGAGTTGCGCGTCACCGACCACGATGTCGCCCGGTGGTGGGACGACCACACCGTCCGCGACTACGCGTCGGTGACCAAACGCGTCGAGCATCCCGCCGCCGGCCCGATGTCCTTCGACATCGAGATCGTCCGCGCGCCGCACGAGCCCGACCAGCGGCTGGTCGTCTACACCACGGAGCCCGACTCTCCCACCGCCCGCGTCCTGCCCATCCTGGCCAGCTGGGACACGGCACCCCGTCCCTGAACGGGCCGGCACGCGCCGCGATGAGGGCCGCCCTCGGCCCGGCGAGGTACCGCGTCCGACGCCGCGCGCGGTTCCACCGGCCATGACGGGAGGGCCCTCAGGGACGCGGGGGCCGCTCCTCGCGAACCGCCGCGACGGCCTCCCCGGCCAGCCGCGCCAGCTCGGCGAACGGCATCGAACCCGCCGCCCTGCGCTCGCGCGCGAAGGTGTTCGCGAGCCGCTGGAGCAGGTCGTTGAGCGGGGTCGGTACGCCGTGCAGCCGGCCCAGGAGGGCGATCTCGCCGTTGAGGTGGTCGGCCTCGATGGTGCCGGTGGCGCGGTCGAGGGACTGCCAGGAGGAGCCGCCACGGCGCGGGGAGCCGTCGAGGGGCTGGAGGCGGATCCTGTCGCCGCGGACCCGCCGCTGTTCCTCCTCGCTCACGTACGCGATCCCGGCGGCGGCGAGCACCGCCTCGCCCTCCGCGCGCACCCGTCCGAGGAGCTCCAGGCCCTCCTCGCCGGTCACCGGGCCGCTGACCGCCTCCATCGCGTTCGCGAGGTTGCCGAGCAGCTTGGCGTACTGCCAGCGCGCCACGTCGGGCACCACCGGCGCCTCGAAACAGGACTTCTCCAGGTCGGCGGCGATCCGGCGGGCCGTCTCGTCGGTGCCGTGCGGATACCGGCCGAGGTGCAGGATGCCGGTGAGGGGGGTGCCGGCCGCCGACACGGCGCCGGGTTCGACGAAGGTGGCGGGCAGCCAGACACAGACCCCGTACACCCGCCGGAACCGGCGCAGTGCCAAGCGCTGGCTCTCCACGCCGTTCTGCGCGCAGACCAGCGGAAGTCGCTCGGCGGCCGTGCCTCCGCCGGCCACGGGGGCCGCACCCCAGGCCGCCAGGGCCGCCTCGCTGTCCTGCGTCTTGACGGCGAGCAGCAGGACGTCGTCGGCACGCAGCGCGCCGAGTGCCGCGGGCTCGTCGACCACGGGCAGCAGGTGGGTGCGGGTGCCCTCGGCGGTCGTGAGGCGCAGTCCGAAGGCTCGCAGCGCCTCGTGGTGGGCGCCCCGCGCGACCAGGACGACGTCGTGTCCCGCTTCGGCGAGCCGGCCGCCGACGGCGCCGCCGACGGCTCCCGCTCCGATGATGACGTAGCGCATGGGACGAGCCTCGCACAGTCGTCCCGCACCGGTGTCTGTAGCCTCCGTGGATGGTTCCGCAACGATTCACGCTCGGCGGCGAGCTGCCGGTACGCAGGCTCGGTTACGGCACGGCACAGCTGACGGGACCGGGCTACTGGGGCCCGCGCGGGGACGCCCGGGACGCGGTGGCCGTACTGCGGCGGGCCGTCGAGCGCGGGGTCACGCTGATCGACACCGCCGACAACTACGGCCCGTCGGTGGCGGAGGAGCTGATCGCCGAGGCCCTCCGTCCCTACCCCGGAGATCTGCTGATCGCCACCAAGGGCGGCGTCGTCCGTACCGGCGGCAGCGCGTGGCACGTGTCCGGGCGACCGGAGACGCTGCGGGCGATGTGCGAGGCGAGTCTGCGGCGGCTGCGGCTCGACACGATCGGCCTGTACCAGCTGCACCGCCTGGACCCGCGGGTGCCGATGGCCGAACAGCTCGGCGCGCTCGACGAGTTGCGCGCCGAGGGCAAGATCCGGCACATCGGGCTCGACACCGTGACCGCCGAACAGCTCGAAGCGGCACTGGCGTTGACCGACATCGCCGCAGTCCAGAACCGCTACAACCTGCTGGACCGTGCTTCGGAGCCGCTGCTGGAGCTGTGCGAGGCGCGCGGTATCGCCTTTCTGCCGTGGTTCCCTCTCGGCAACGGCTCGCTCACCGCCGCGACGGCCCGCGCGGAGATCGCCGCCGCGCACGGGGCGACGCCGGGCCAGCTCGCGCTCGCCTGGCTGCTGCACCGTTCCCCGGTGCTCTGCCCTGCGCCGGGCACCGGGTCGCTCGTCCACCTGGAGGAGAACCTCGACGCGGCCGCGGTGCGGCTGACCGCCGAGGACATGCGGGCCCTGGGCTGACCCCGCCCCCCTGGCGGCCGCGACGGGGTCGAGGCGCCGCCCTGGGACGGCCGGGCCCCGGGATCCACGCCTCACCGTCCGGGGCGAGGTCGCCTGGCACCGGCCTGTCGGGATGCGCGGAAGGTCACTCCGTGTCCGAGGGCTCCGCACTGAACGGGGTGCCCTGGTGGAAGTACAGCCGCCAGCCGTCGGCCGTCCGCCACCACAGCGAACTCCGATGCGCCAGACGGCCGTCGTCCCCCTCCGTGTCGAAGGTGACGTGGACCAGGTCCGGTGCCAGCTGGACGCCCTTCATGCGGGAGGCGGTGATGGGCCGTGATCCCGGCCGCGTCGTCGAGGTGAGATGCACGAGCATCGAGGCGCGGTCCCACAGCCGGCCCGAGGAGCCGAACTCGCGGAAGCCGGGGTGCAGCAGGGCTCCCAGCCGCTCCGGCGATCGGCGGACCTCCGCGTCGAGCAGGCTCAGCTCGCCCTCGATGGCCGCCTCCACGGCGGGATTGCGGTCAGGCACCTGTCAGCTCCTCGAGTTTGACGACGGTGTTCCAGTTGCGGGTGGTGGCGGTGACACCCTTGAGGAGCCTGGGCTTGGCCAGGGCCTCGGCCAGCTTGGAGCGTCCGAGGCCGTCAGGGGCGTACAGGTACAGGGCGCGGTCGCCGAACCCGAACTCCTCCGGCAGGAAGGCCGCCGGGTCGACCGACGCGAAACGTCCGGGGTCGACCGGGGCGGAGAAGTAGGTGACGTGCAGTTGCTTGGCCTCCAGTTCGGCGGCCGGGAACGGGCACGCGTCCCGTACGGCCCTCAGGTAGGCGTGGTCGCGGACCAGCACGCCGACGGTGAAGCCGAAGTGCTTCTCCACGGCGTCGGCCAACTCGGCCGCGAGGGAGTCCTCGTCACCGCGGTCGGAGGAGAAGACGGCGTTCCCGCTCTGGAGATAGGTGCCCACGCCGCCGTGGCCGAGCCGCTGCAGAAGGGTACGGAGCTCGGCCATCGGCACCTTCTTGTTGCCACCCACGTTGATCCCGCGCAGCAGCGCCGCGTACGTCGTCGTCATCCGTTCACCATAGGACGGCCGTCCGGCGCATCCGCACCAACACCCGCACCCTGACCCCGATCCCCGAGAACCCTCCCCGTATGTAAGGGGCTTCTATCCTCCCCAGTGCGGAGACGGCGGGGTCCGCGGGGAGGAGCCGGGGGCCGGACGGTTCACCGGGCAGTACGAGGAGACGGTCTCGTCCGGGCCGTACCTTCATAACGGAAGGTGGCGGCAGGGGGCTGTCACCGCGCACAAGGGGGCTGGCCCGTCATGGGGAACGGAGACATACGGGTGCGGGGCATCGCCGCGCGGGCAGGCGGCTGGAGCGCCCGGCACCGATGGGCCGCCGTCGGAATCTGGGTGCTGTTCGTCGTACTGGCGATGGGGCTCGGCTCGGCCGCGGGCCGCGTGGACGTCAACGAGAGCGATCAGCTCAAGGGCGAGACGCACACCGCCGCGAAGATCATCGAGGACTCGGGGATCAAGGAACCCTCCAGTGAGAGCGTCCTGATCCAGGCGAAGGACGGGAACGTCACCTCCACTGACGCCGAGTTCCGCGGCGCCGTCGCCGCCGTCGTCGAGGCCGTCGGCGCGACCGGCAAGGTCACGGACGTGACTTCGCCGTACGACACGAAGACGATCTCCAAGGACGGCCGCAGCGCCCTGGTGCAGTTCGACATGCGGGGCGACTCGGAGACCGCGGGCGATCGCGTCGCGCCGGTGCTGAACGCCGTCAAGGGGGTGCAGAAGGAGCACACGGGGCTGCGGATCGAGGAGATCGGCGGCGCCAGCATGCAGAAGACCTTCGACGACGCGTTCGGCGACGACTTCCAGAAGGCCGAGCTCTCCGCCGTGCCCGTCGCTCTCGGCATCCTCCTGATCGCCTTCGGCGCGCTGGTGGCGGCACTGCTCCCGGTGGCGCTCGCGGTCACCGCGATCGTCGCGACGATGGGCCTGATGGGCATCGTCAGCCATCTGCAGCCGATGAGCGACACCGCCAACTCCGTGATGCTGCTTGTGGGTCTGGCCGTCGGGGTCGACTACTGCCTGTTCTATCTGCGCCGTGAGCGCGAGGAGCGCGAGGCCGGCCGGGACGCCCAGACCGCCCTGCGGATCGCCGCCGCGACCAGCGGCCGGGCCATCGTCGTCTCCGGTGTCACGGTCTGCGTGGCGATGGCCGGCATGCTCTTCACCGGACTCGCCGAGTTCGAGGCGATGGGGCTGGCCTCGCTGATGGTCGTGGCCGTCGCCATGGTCGGCTCGGTCACCGTGCTGCCCGCGCTGCTGTCGCTGCTCGGGGAGCGGGTGGAGAAGGGCCGCATCCCGTTCCTGCACCCGGACAAGCGGGGCACGGGCGGCCGCCGGGGCAACGGCCGGCCGGGCCAGGAGGGCAGCCGCTTCTGGGGTGCCGTGCTGCGGGTCGTGCTCGCCAGGCCCGGAATCTCCCTGGTCGTGGCGGCCGGGGTGCTGCTCGCCATCGCCTCCCCCGCTCTCGGCATGAAGACCCAGCAGCTCACGCTGGACAAGGAGTTCGGCGACTCGCTGCCGATCGTCGGGACGTACAACCGGGTCAACGACGCCTTCCCGGGCGGTTCCGAGCCGGCCGAGGTGGTCGTCAAGGCGCACGACATCGACGCCGCCGACGTGCGATCCGCGCTCGACGGCTTCCGTACCCGGGCGATCTCCTCGGGTGCCTCGCGCGGCCCCGTCGACATCAAGGTGCACGCGGCGCAGAACGTCGCCTTCGTCTACGTCCCGCTCGTGGGCGGCTCGGACCAGGACAAGGCGGAGAAGAGCCTCGAGCTGCTGCGCGACACGGTGCGGCCCGCCACGCTCGGCAAGGTGGACGGGGTGCAGGCGCCGATCACCGGGCAGGTCGCCGGATCACACGACTTCAACGACCAGTTGGTGGGCTCGGTGACCCCGGTCTTCGCGTTCGTGGTCGTCTTCGCCTTCCTGCTGATGCTGCTCTCGTTCCGCTCGCTGACGATCGCGATCACCTCGATCGTGCTCAACCTCCTGTCGGTCGCTGCCGCCTACGGCATCCTCGTCGCCGTCTTCCAGCACGGCTGGGGCGCCTCGCTGGTGGGCGCGGAGGGGGTGGGTGCCATCGTCACCTGGCTGCCGCTGTTCCTCTTCGTGATCCTCTTCGGGCTGTCGATGGACTACCACGTGTTCGTGGTCTCACGGATCCGTGAGGCGCGGCTGCGGGGGCGTGACACCAAGGACGCGATCCGGCACGGGGTGGTCACCACGGCCGGTGTCGTCACCAGCGCCGCCGTCATCATGGTCGCCGTCTTCGCGATCTTCGGGACGCTGTCCATGCAGTCCATGAAGCAGATGGGTGTGGGCCTGGCGGCCGCGGTGCTCATCGACGCGACGATCATCCGCGGGGTGCTGCTGCCGGCCGTGATGGCTCTGCTGGGCGAGCGCAACTGGTACCTGCCGAAGTGGCTGAACCGCCTTCCGGACCTCACCCACGACGAGTCACCGGGGGCCGCGCTGCCGCCCGCCAGGCAGGACGAACGGGCCGGGGTGTAACTCCGGCCGCGACAGGGCTCGTCGGTCCCCACCGGGGAGGAACCGACGGGCCCTTCGCGCAGGGCGGGCCCGAACGGACGGGCGGCCCGGCCGATCCGGGCGATCCCGGCGGTTCGTGCGGTTCGTGCGGTTCGTGCGGTTCATGCGGTTCATGCGGTTCATGCGGTTCATGCGGTTCATGCGGTTCATGCGGTTCGTGCGGCGCACGGTCCGCGCCGTGCGCGACCTCGGCGGCCACCGGGCACACTGGCGGACATGCCCGCCTCACTGCATCACATCGTCATCGACGCCCATGACCTGCCCGCCCTGGCCCGGTTCTGGGCCGGGGTACTGGACTGGCGGATCCTTTCCGAACGGGAGCGGGAGGTCGTGATCGGACCGGACGAAACCGCGCCGGTGGGCATCTGCTTCATGCCGGTGACGGACCGTAAAGTCGTCAAGAATCGTCTGCATCTTGATCTGACGTCCGCCGCGGAGGACCGGGAAGCGGAGATCGAACGCATCCTCGCGCTCGGCGCGACCAGGGCGGACGTCGGACAGAGCGGCGGTGAGTCGTGGACCGTGCTCCGCGATCCGGAGGGGAACGAGTTCTGCGTGGTCCGGCCGAAGACGACCCTCATCCGCTAGGTGCGTCGACCCGCCGGGTCACGGCCACCTTGTTCACCAGGTCGACCAGGTCCATGTGCCCGCCACCACGGCCCGGCGCCTGTCGTCCTCCTCGACGCCGCCCGTGTCGCCCCGCCGGACCGCCGCCGCGAACTCGGCCAGACAGTTGTGCAGTTGGTCGGCGGCCGGGAGCGTGAACCGCTCCTCGTGATCCTGCTCCTCCAGCACCAGCACGGGCTGGTACGCGGGCGGCGGTGTTGACGCGGCTGATCGGTTGCTCGGCACGGGGGCGCCCCTGGCCGATGCCGCCCCCGCCCGTCGGTGCCTACCGGTGAGGGACGCCCTCCTTCTGAGCGGGCGTGGGCAGTTCGGCCTCGATGAGATCGGCCGCCCGGTGTGTTCCGCCCTCCTGCGCCATCTGCTCGCGGATGTCCCGCAGGCGCCGCGCCACCTCGGGGTCGCCGGTGAGGGAGAGGACCGCCTCGCGCAGGGTGCCGGCCGTCGCCTCCGCCATCGGCAGGTGCCGGGCGACTCCCAGCGCCTGGAGCATGTCGGCGTTGCCGAACTGGTCGACGGCCTGCGGTACGGCGACCATCGGCGTGCCGGTGGCCAGACCTTCCTGGCTGCCGCCCGCACCGGCGTGCGTGACGAAGGCGTCGGCCTGGCGCAGGATCGCCAACTGGGGCACCCAGTGGCGCACTTCGACGTTTCCCGGCACGTCGCCCAATTCCGCGGGGTCGACGAAGCCACCGATCTGCAGCACGACATGCCAGCCCGGCAGATCCCCGAAGGCCTTCACACACTCGCGGTAGAACCCGGGCTGTTTGGTGAAGCTGGAGCCCAGCGAGACGAGCAGCACCTTCTCGGCTCCCGCGGGCCGCCGCCAGTCCCCCTGGGAGGCGCGGTCGCCCTGGCAGCCGCCGACGAAGGTGTAGCGCCCCTCGTCGACACGGTCCGCGTTCGGCTGCAGGGCCCGGGGGATGAGGACGAGGCAGCGGTCGGGGCGGCCCATGAAGTCCTCGACGCTCAGCTCCATGCCGTTTCCGGCGATCCACCGGGCGAAGGTGTCGTAGAAGGCCCGGCCGCGCGGTGTCCGCTTGAGCGGTTCGAAGACCGCCTTGCCGACCTCCTCCCCGTATCCCTCCCAGGCGACCATGCTCGGGGAGAGCTGCACGATCGGGACACCCCAGCGATGCGCGAGGACCCGGGCCGGGTAGGCCGTGATGTCGTACAGCACGAGGTCCGGCTCGTCGCCCCCGTAGGCCGCCGCGAGCTGCGGCTCGGCCTGCAGAGCGTCCGCCAGGAACGGTTCGAGGTGGTCGATCGTCTCCGTCCCCCACGCGTCCGGGTCGTCGTCGGTCGGCAGCGTCGAGTGCCATGTCCTGGGCTCCGCCCCCGTCGCGGCGACCATCTCGGCGAAGGCGGGCGGAACGGCGTACGTGACCCGGTGCCCGCGCGCGACGAGCTCGCGGATCACTTCGATGCTCGGGTTCACATGCCCGTGGGCGGCGATGGAGAACATGGCGATGTGGGCGCGTCGGGTGGTCATGCCCCGACCGTAGGCGAGACGATACGTCTCGTGCAACCTCAATCACGCGCGGCACCGGCCACCCGGCGCCGGTGCGTCGCCCGGTACGTCGCTCAGCGCTGGTACCGGGCCAGCACCAGGTTGCCGTCCCTCACCAGTCGTCTGCGGAGTTCCGCCAGGCCGATCGCCCCGCTGTAGTACTCCTGGAAGGCGGGGGTCGCGACCTTGTCCTTCCACTCGGGGTAGCCGCGCACGGACTGGGCGGGCGCCGGGCGGAGGTGCGAGGCGAGGGCGGTGCCCGTCGCCCAGCCGTCCTCGGCGGTGTGCAGGGCGGGGTCCTCCAGAGCCCGCGATCCCGTGGGAAGCATCCAGTCCCCGAGCGCGAGCCTGACCATGTTCTTCGGCCGGAGCAGGAAGTCCACGAACGCGGCCGCCTCCTTCTTGTGCGGGCTGTCCGCCGCGACGGACAGGGTCTGCGGGCTCACCCCCTGGGTGAGGCCGTCCGCGCCGGCCGGGGCGGGCAGCACCTGCCAGTGGAAGCCCTCGGGGGCCTGCTGCGCGATCTGCTGACGGTAGGAGAACCCGAGCGGCACCATCGCGTACCTGCCGCCGAAGAACCCGGGCAGCGTGTCCGAGCCGCCCATGCCGAGCGTCGCGCCCGACGCGCTCCCGTCCGTGTTCACCTCGTCGTGCACGGTCCTCGGAACCACGGCGTCGGCTTCGTCGAAGCGCACGGTCACCTTGCCGTCCGGGCCCCGGTGGAACAGCCGGCCGCCCGCGGAGAGGGAGAGGTTGAGCGTCGCGGAGACCGGCTCCTTGAGCGGCCAGGCCACACCGTAGGTGCCCTTGCCGCTCAGCCGCTTCACGATCGTGCGGAACTCGCCCCAGCTCCACGGCCTCTCGGGGGTCGGGACGCGGACGCCCGACTTCTTCAGCCGGTCGGCGTCGGCGATCAGCACACGCGGCTCCTGCAGGAACGGCACGCCGTAGACCCCTCCCCCGAAGGTCGCCGCCTCCCAGCTCCGCCGCGGGATGTCGGATGTGAGCCGCTCGGACAGCAGACCGCGCAGATCCGCGAGATAGCCGCCGTACGCGAAGTCCGCGAGGTCGTCCGAGGCGTCGTGGATGATGTCCGGCGCCTCACCGCCCTCGAAGGAGGTGAGCAGCTGATCGTGGACGCTGTCCCAACTCCCTTGCACGTACTCGACCTTGACGTCCGGGTGGGCGGCGTTCCACTCCTTCACCAGTTCCTTGTTGGCGGTGACGGACTCCTGCTGCCAGGCGAGGGACTGGAAACGGAGCGTGATCGCTCCTCGCGGTCCGCCCCCGCCGGCCGTGCAGGAGGTGAGCAGCAGGCCGATGACGGCCAGGACCGCCAGCAGTCTCTTGCGCACCAACTGTCTCGTACACACCAACAGGCTCGTCCGCATCAGCTCTTCACCGCCCCGGCGAACATGCCGCCCGTGATCCGCTTCTGGATGACCGCGAAGACGACCAGCGACGGCAGGGTCGCGAGGAACGACGCCGCGGCGAGCGGGCCGAGGTCCGCGACCCCCTCCGCACCGATGAAATGCGTCAGGACGACCGGCAGCGTCTGCTTCTGCGGCGTCTTGAGCAGGACGAGCGCGAAGAAGAACTCGTTCCACGCGCTGACGAAGGCGAACAGCGCCGTCGCCACGATGCCGGGCGCGAGCAGCGGCGCGGTGACGGAGACCAGTGTGCGCACCCGCCCGGCCCCGTCGACCGCGGCGGCCTCCTCCAGCTCGGTGGGCACGGCCCGTACGTGACCGACCAGCATCCACAGCGCGAACGGCAGCGCCCACACGACGTACACCATGACCAGCCCGGCGCGGGAGTCGATCAGGTGGAGGTTCTTGAGGATCAGGAAGAGCGGGATGATCACGAGGACGAACGGGAACGCCTGGCTGACCACGACCCAGCCCGTGGCGGCCCTCGCGAGCGCGGTGCGCCGACGGGCCATGACGTAGGCCATCGGGGTCGCGATCAGTACGGCGATCACCGCCGCGCCGAGCGCGGCGAGCAGGGAGTTGAGCGCGGCGTGCAGCAGGGGCTGCTCGTCGAAGGCCTGCCGGAAGTTGGCGAGGGTGGGGTGCCGGGGGATCCAGGTGGGGTGGAGGCCGGCCAGCTCGCGGGCCGGTTTGAACGCGGTGGAGATCAGCCACAGGAAGGGGAAGCCCAGGAAGACGAGGTAGCCCAGCAGCGCGAGGTACTGGCCCGCGCGGACTCCTTTGCGGGTCCTCACGCGTCCTCACCTCCGCCCAGCCGGGCCGCCAGCCGGATCGCGAGAATCACCGCGACCGCCGCGACCATCACACAGCCCATCGCCGCCGCGTAGCCGAACTGCCCGTAGCGGAATGCCTCTTCGTACGCGAAGAGCATCGGCAGCCGGGTACGGCCGCCGGGGCCGCCGTTGGTCAGCACGTAGACCAGGGCGAAGGAGTTGAAGTTCCAGATCAGGTTGAGCGCCGTGATGGCGAGCGCGACAGGTCTCAGGGCGGGCCAGGTGACGGTCAGGAAGCGGCGCCAGGCACCCGCGCCGTCCATCACGGCCGCCTCGTGGAGTTCGCGCGGGGTGTTCTGCAGTCCGGCGAGCAGCGCGACCGTGGTCTGTGGCATGCCGGCCCAGACACCGACGACGATCACCGCGGGCAGCGCGGTGCCGAGGCCGCTGAGCCAGTCGCGGCCGTCGCCGAGGCCGACGTCGCGCAGCGTCTCGTTGAGCACACCCGCGTCGGGGTTGTAGACGAGCCGCCAGATGATGCCGACGACCACCTCGGGCATGGCCCACGGGACGATCGCGAGAGCGCGGGCGAGCCAGCGGAAGCGGAGCTCCTGGTGGAGCAGGAGGGCGAGGCCGAGCGCGAGGAGGAACTGCGGCACGGTCACCCCGACGGCCCACACCAGACCGATCCGGAACGAGTCCCAGAAGAGGGTGTCGTGTAGCAGGTCCTGGAAGTTGAGGCCCCCGATCCAGCGGGTGGGGGCGGTGCGGCCCGACTGGGAGTCGGTGAACGCCAGCGCGATCCCGTACAGCAGCGGTCCGACGCTGAGCACCAGGATCGGGATCAGCGCGGGCAGCACCAGGAACCAGGCTCCGTGGTCGAGGGGGCGCCGGCCACCGCCCCGGCGGGGCGTGCGCCCGGCCGGCCGACTCGTCGCGCTCGCCAAGGTCATGGACACGGCTCCTTCGGACGGGTCGTGCGGATCCGGCCGTCCCGGCGGCCCTCGTCATGGTCGTGAAGGCGGCGGGCACCGTCAAGACACCGTGCACATGGCGCGACCTGTGCGAATGCGAGACTGGCGGCGGATGGCGTGAACGCGACGCCGTGCGCGACGGCCCCGTGCGGACCGCCCCGTACGGAACGCACCGCCCGGACGCGAGGACCGCGCGGGCACCGCGCGGGGAGACGGAGGCGACGGATGGACGAGGCACGGGCGCGGGACGTACTGGCCGCGGCGGACGTACTGCCGGGGCCGGCCGGGGAGTCCGCGCTCCTCGCGCTGGGTGAGAACGCGGTGTTCGCCGCCGGTGACCTGGTGGTCAAGGTGGGGCGGGACGCCGAACTCCTCGACCGCGCCCGGCGGGAGCTGGCCATCGCGGCCTGGCTCGCCGAGGCGGACGTCCCCGCGGTGCGGGCGGCCGAGGCTGAGGCGCTGCTGGTGGACGGTCATCCGGTGACGGTGTGGCACCGGCTGCCCGAGCCCGTACGCCCGGCCGAGCCGCGCGATCTGGCCGAACTGCTCCGGGTGGTGCACGCGCTGCCCTCGCCCTCCTTCTCCCTGCCGCCCCGCGAACTGCTGGGCGGTGTGGAGCGCTGGCTGCGTCTCGCGGGCGACGCGATCGACCCGGCGGACGCGGCCTATCTGCGCGCCCGGCGCGACGGCTTCGCGGCGGCCGCCGCCGCACTCACCCCGCACCTGACCCCGGGTCCGATCCACGGGGACGCGCTGCCGCGCAATGTCCACGTCGGTCCCGACGGCCCGGTCCTGGTCGACCTGGAGACCTTCTCCGCCGATCTGCGCGAGCACGATCTGGTGGTCATGGCGCTCTCCCGGGACCGCTACGGGATGCCCGCCGAGGCGTACGACTCCTTCACCCGGGTCTACGGCTGGGACGTGCGCGCGTGGGAGGGCTGTTCCGTGCTGCGGGGTGCGCGGGAGACCGCCAGCTGCGCGTGGGTGGCCCAGCACGCGCCGGCCAACCCCAAGGCGCTGGCCGAGTTCGAACGGCGGGTGGCGTCACTGCGGGACGGGGACGAGTCGGTGCGCTGGTACCCGTTCTGAGCCGGTGGTTCCCCACTCGGACCGGCGTACCCGAGCCGGTGCTTCCCCACTCGGACCGGCGTACCCGAGCCGGTGCTTCCCCACTCGGACCGGCGTACCCGAGCCGGTGCTTCCCCGCTCGGACCGGCGTACCCGAGCCGGTGGTTCCCCACTCGGACCGGCGTACCCGAGCCGGTGCTTCCCCACTCGGACCGGCGTACCCGAGCCGGTGCTTCCCCGCTCGAACCGGCGTACCCGAGCCGCCGCCCGTCCGAACTCCGCGGGCCGTCAGTCGGATCTGCCGGCCCGCCTGAACCGCCGACCGTGCCAGGCACCGAGGGTTCCCGTTCCGGCCGCCCTGCCCGCCCGAGTCGCTGCCCGTACCGCGCACCGCGGCTCCCGGACTCAGACCTCGCGTGCCGCCTCGCCCGACATCCCCACCCAGCACCGCAGGTCCCCGCCCCGGCCGTCCGGCCCACCGAAGGTGCCACACCCGTACCGAACACCGCAGGTCCCGGACTCGGACCCGACATCCCACCCCAGCCG